>CAZIEW010000121.1:0-2717 GCA_964538515.1 uncultured Syntrophobacteraceae bacterium | reverse complement strand
CTGGGTGGATTCGACCAGCAGTTGGCCGCGCGCCGACCAGGTGTAAGTATACACCGATACTATCCCTCAAGCGAGTCCTCACCTACTTACGGATTACAACGCCAAATCTCGGCTGGTTCAGAAGGTATTTCACCGAAGTGCCATGTATACAGATTGCCTTTACCGTCTAACACATCAGTGGATGGACGTGTAAACTTGTCTCGCTCGACTATCCGCAAGATCCTCCCTTCTGTACTGATCTGAACCAGGGTTTCAAGAGACACAAGCTTGTTGTCCCTAATCACGTTCGTCACGCTTCCATACAAGTTACCTCTGACATCTACAGCAATCAACAAACCAGGATAGGTCAATCCCGCTTCAGCCAAGTCACTCCCGTGAATTGTTACTTCTCCTAGATGGTTGCCTCGAAGGTCAAATTTGAGTATCTGGCTATCAGATGGAGCTTCAATCGTTCCCGCGTAGCTTAGTTGCTCAACATAAACAATCCCATCCCATCCCACGACAAAGTGATCGAAAGCGCCTACAAAAAACTTGCGACTATGTCCATCACGGTCAAACTGTACTATTGTACCCCCTCTTTCAAAACCTCCAACCCCACAAGCATAGATGTTTCCATCCCTATCAACTTGCACTTTCCTACCTGCCATATCTTCAGAACATAAACCATACTGACCTGTATCCGTGGGCCATTCGAGGATCTGAGAAGAGCCATCAATTAGGTCAAATACATAAACGTGATCGGTCGTAGCAACAGCAATCCTATCGCCGCCGACAGCAATATCAGCTATAGGTTTCTCATCCTCCAAAATTGGCACAGCGAGGCTTCTGAGGAAGTCCCCTCCTGAGGTAAACTCTAAAATCCTCTGATTGTGTAAGTCAGCTACATAGACATTCCCTTTATCATCTATTTGGAAACGAAAGGGTTTGCCGGGGTAAATATTGGACTGATTAGCAGGGATATAGCCTAACTCACCAGTGCCATTGCCCCACTCAACCTGTACCACCGTCTTGCATTGCATATTATCCTGCGTAGTTCTTGGGATGCTTTGCTCGCCAGATTGGCAGGCTGGTATGTAGAGAATGACCATAATATACATGACGCAACGCATTACACGCCACCACTGGGTAATTGTTTCCATAATTTTCCTCCTGATTAAGGCGCCACTCGCTCCAATTCTTCTGCGCTTGGATGACCATGCCAAACGAATGACCGGGGACCAAGTTCACGCCATTTCCAATCGTATAACGTTGTCTCCTCAATTACCATCCGACTGTACGATGCCTGCACTATCCGTACACTGTTTTCATCATACCCGCCCTCGACGACAACTGCCGCATGTGCCCAATCAGGATACCCAATCAGAATTTCTCCCTGATAGTAAGGAAAATCATCAACACCGCGAAGTTGACCAGTAGCTTGGAGATACTGACCAAAAGCCTGTGCATTATGGGCAGCGGCACAGGGGTATGACCAATTGCTACTAACTGCCGACGTGAGCAACAATTGTTGGAGATTGATCCCCGCTGCCTGATATGAGTCCAGAACTACATCAGCACAAACATAATCAGTGATTTGCCCCAGTTCTTCAATGTCCCAACAACTGTACATTTCTCTTAGGACGTTGATTGTGCCGTTGTTCGACAATTGCACTAATTCCCTAGCCCGTGCAGCAATTGCTGCTCCATATGTTTCACTGAACCAGTTTGATGGGGGTGGGGTCAGGGTCGGCGTCGGGGTCGGCGTCGGTATTGGTGTAGGTGTCGGCGGTTGTGTCGGCGGCTGCGGGGGCAGGGGTGGCGTTGGCGGCTGACATCCAACCAGCATTACGCTCATTCCCAACCCCACCACCAGCATCATCAGCACCAGCCAATGCCTTCCATTTCGCCGTTTTTTGCCCCACAGTACCACCAACCCCAACGGCGCCAGCAGCCCCAGCGCTGGGTCCTGCACTGGCGCATAGAGGTTCAGCGTGTGCGGATTGTAGAGATTGAAGGTGCGGTCTGGCGTCAGGAATCGGCCCGTCGCCGGATCATAGTACCGCCCGTTAGCATACAGCAATCCACTCACGCGGTCAAGTTGTGTTCCCAGGAAGCCGAAAGCCGTCTCGTAAGTTCCCTGCTCTTGCAGAATACCGCCGAACGGTTGGTATGTCCGTGCCATCGTGACGATACCACCGGCGTCGGCCAGCTGCCGCACACTCCCCTCGCCATCGCGCAGCGGGTAAGTCCAGGTACCGTCATATTCGGCCATAAGGCCGCGGCCGTGCAGATAGAGGATGGGAGTGAGGCCAGTGTAGGTCATCAGCAGTTCGCTGTCGCAAATACCATAGGTCACAGTCAGCGGCGTTCCCTCGGCCCAGGTGATCAGACGTGTGCGCTGGCCGTCGGCGTTGTAGGTCGCTTCGGCCAGGATACGGTAAGCGCCGCCAGTGTACAACTCCACCTGCACCAGCTGGTTGGCGCCGTTGTAGATGTAGCGTGTCTCGCCTTCAGCAGGGTTCGTACTACCCGGCGTCTGGCGGGTCAGATTACCGCGCTGATCGAAAGTGTAGTACCAGGCGATGCCGTCGTCGCTGGCGCGGGCAGTGACGAGTTGATTGGCGCTGTTGTAAGTATAGATAGTGACGATGGTAGCAGTGATTGTCTCAGTCATTGCGGTGATGTTGCCGGCGGCGTCGTATTGGTAGGCATACGCCTCCCCGGTGGAGTAGGTCGCC
>CAZIEW010000120.1:0-3349 GCA_964538515.1 uncultured Syntrophobacteraceae bacterium | reverse complement strand
CAGGGAGAGTCAAATGCAATTTTTTCTGAGTTATATGAGGTGATGCTGCCGGAACTGGTCCGGAACTGGAGAGATTCATGGAATGATGATCAGATGCCGTTCTATTTCGCGCAGCTCTCGAGCCTGAACAGGCCGTCGTGGCCTCAGTTCCGTGATACACAGCGAAGACTGGCATCAGTCATACCGAACTCAGGCATGGTAGTAACAACAGATGTCGGGCACCCGACGGATGTTCATCCTCGCAACAAGAAGAGTGTGGGAGAACGATTTGCCTCCCTTGCGCTCTGTGATACCTACGGCTTCAGAAAGGTTCCCCTCAGCCCGGAACCTGTCACAGCTGAACGAAAGGGGGATATTGTCGTCGTTTCATTCAAATATTCCGGCAGACTGAAAACTTCAGACGGTTTGCCCGTGAGGGAGGTTGAAGTATCATTCAGCGGCAGCAATTTCAGACCGGCCACTGCCCGGATCAGGGGCAACCGACTGGAAATTGATGCTCCTGGGGCTGTCGCAGTGAGATATGGATGGGAACCATATTCAGAAGGAAATCTGACCGGTGAATCAGGATTGCCGGTCTCAACATTCAGACTTAAAATAAACTGACAATATGAAGATAAAAAAACTTGCCGGCCTTATTGCCGCACCGTTCACTCCCATGTATCCGGACGGGGAAATCAATTCCGGAATTATTGAAAAATATCATAAACTGCTTGTTTCAAACGGTGTGACAGGCGCATTCATAAACGGCTCATCAGGCGAAGGTGTCTCTACCACCAACCTTGAGAAGCTGGTTGTTGCAGAAGCCTGGGCAAAAGCCTCTTCCGGCAGCAGCCTGAAAGTCATCAGCCACCTTGGAGGAACATGCTGCAAGGACTGCATAGAGCTGGCCAGGGAGTCGGAGAGGATGGGATTATATGCAGTGGCAGTGACGTCCCCTTCGTACTTCAAGCCGGCAAATGTAAAGATGCTTGCGGAGTTCTTCATCAGGGTGGCGGAATCAGTTCCTGAAACGCCCGTTTATTACTATCATATCCCGGTTCTGACCGGTGGATTTTTCAACATGATCGACTTCGTCAGGGAGGTTTCACCGCGTGTGCCAAACTTTGCCGGGATCAAGTACACGCACGAGGACTTCATGGATTTTCTGAGTTGCCTGAACTATGACAACGGCAGGTATGACATGCTGTGGGGGAGAGACGAAAACTTCCTTTCGGCGCTGATCCTTGGAGCAAGGGGAGCCGTTGGAAGCACCTATAACTATGCAGCTCCTCTCTATCACAGAATGATAGAAGCATATGAAAGAAATGATCAGGAATCCGCGCGGGCACTCCAACAGAAGTCAATTGATATGATCACCCTTTTAGGCAGGTATGGAGGAATTGCCACCGGAAAAGCCTATATGAGGTTCATAGGCCTTGATTGCGGCGAGTTCAGGCTGCCGGTCAGGAACATGTCAGCATCTGATTACAAGGCGTTCGTGAAGGATATCAGTGAACTGCACATGGATGAACTGTTTTCAAAACTATAACCAGGTGTGAAAGGAATAAATATCTCATTACCAGCTGTCATTCCAGCTTTATTGCTTTCCGTAACCATTAATTCCTGCAACAGAATGAAAGTAGAATGGACAGATCTTGTCCCGCTTCCACCCGTACCTCCGGATACAGTTCAGCCCGGAGTAGCCGGACCGTTTGCCGGTCTCCACGGTAACACCCTTGTTGTTGCCGGAGGCGCAAACTTCCCTGACACAATGCCGTGGAACGGAGGTAAGAAACAATATCACAATGAGATATTCCTGTTACAGTTTCCTGCAGCCGGTAATGACTGGAGGCTTCTTGCCGGCGATGAGGGACTTGACCTGCCTGTTGCCTACGGTGCATCTGCATCGGTTAATGCCGGCGTCGTCTGTTTGGGCGGGGAGACGGAGAATGGCATGACTGATAATTCTTTTATAATTTCTGTAGCAGGGGAGAAGGTACTGAAAACACCCTTGCCACCACTGCCTGTACCCCTTTCCGGTGCAGCTGCGACATCAGTCGGACCGATGGTTTACATTGCCGGTGGAGTGACCCCGGAAGGACCTTCGAAGGGTTTCTGGCGACTTGATACAGAAGATATCGGCATGGGATGGAAGAGACTATCAGATCTCCCGTTGTCATTGATTAACAGCGTCATGGTGGCGGTTCAGGGAAGAGAGCCGGCAATCTGGATCCTGGGCGGACGCACACGTGAAAAAGGTGATGACATGTCTGCAATAAGGTCAGAAATCTTCAGCTATTCACTTTCTGCAGACTCATGGAAAGCGGAGGGTCGTCTTGCTGTGGGGGATAAAGAGCTGAAACTTGCAGCCGGTACCGGAGCAGCAGTAAATGAAAACCAAATAGCAATATTCGGAGGCAACGACGGATCTGTGTTCAATAAAGTGGAAGCAATTCTGTCTGAAATGGCCGCCCAAAAAGACAGTACCCGTTTAGGCAAACTCAGAGAAGAGTACATACTTCTTCAGGAGGGCCATCCCGGGTTTTCAAGAGATCTGGTCATACTTGAAACGGAAACGCGAAAATGCTTCCTGATGGGAGAAATCCCCGGTCCGGCTCAGGTCACTACTACTGCCGTAACTACTCCATGGGGAATTGTCATCCCCTCTGGCGAGGTAAAGCCTGGAGTAAGAACAACAACAGTAAGGATGGCAAAATTCCGGAAAGAAAGATGAAACCAGAGGATATTCCCGCAGTTGCAGAGCGATACAGGAAAACCCTGATCGATGATATCATCCCCTTCTGGATGAAATACTCGCCTGACAGTGAGTCGGGAGGCTACTTCACCTGCCTCGACCGTATGGGAACGGTTTATGACACGGACAAGTTTGTATGGCTCCAGGGAAGAGAGGTATGGATGTTCAGTCATCTCTTCAATAACGTTGAGAAACGGCAGGAATGGCTGGTCACGGCATTGTCCGGGGCTGCCTTCCTTGAGAAGTACGGAAGTGACCGTGATGGCAACTTTTATTTCTCATTGACCAGGGAAGGGAAGCCCCTGGTCCATCCCTACAATATATTTTCTGATTGTTTCGCTGCGATGGCATTCGGTGAACTTTTCAGTGCAACGGGTAACAGCAGGTACGGAGAGATTTCGGTGAATACATTCCGGAATATTCTCAGACGTTCAGAGAACCCAAAGGGCAACTGGTCAAAAGTCTATCCGGGCACACGGCCCCTTAAGGGCTTCTCACTTCCGATGATTATAAGCAATCTCTCGGGGATTCTAGCTCCTCTTCTTGACGCCGGAACCGTTGAAAGGGTAAGGGAGGAGTGTATTCATGAGGTAATGGATATCTTCTACAGCAAAG
>CAZIEW010000119.1:0-3516 GCA_964538515.1 uncultured Syntrophobacteraceae bacterium | reverse complement strand
GACTCACTCCAATATGATTTTTCCAGGTCCCGGAATCGGCGGCTACTGTCTTCCCAAGGATGGAGGGTTAGGGGTTTGGGCCTATCAAACGCTCATGGGATTCGAGGATGATATTTTCCGGATTACGCCTCAGGCGATCGACATCAACGACACGCGGGGTCTCCACGTGGCGCAGCTGGTTCGAGATGCCCTCCGCAACATGGGGCGCATTGTGGCGGCGTCCAAGATCGCCGTGTTGGGGGCATCGTATCGCGAAGATGTCGGGGATACGCGCTACAGCGGATCCGAGCTGGTCGTGCGCAAGCTGACCGAGATGGGGGCCGATGTGTCTGTTCACGACCCATACGTGCAGCACTGGTGGGAGCTTGAAAAGCAGGACACCTATCCAGCGCCGGGGCATTCTTGGTCCAGGTTTCTCAGAAACCAGGAAAAGCTCGCCGAGCTGAGGGTCTGCAAAGACTTGGCCGAGGCCATGGATGGGGCTGACGCCGTGGTCTTGGTGGTGCGCCATGAGCCGTATCTGGCTCTCTCTCCGGATGAAGTGCTGGCGATCACCGGACGCCCGGTTGCCGTCGTCGATTGCTTCGGAATCCTGGACGACGCGAAGATCAAGCGGTATTCTGAGCTTGGGTGCGAAGTGAAGGGACTCGGGCGGGGGCATGTGAAACGGATCAAGGACGAAGTGCGAGGGCGCATTCAGGCGAAATAGCGAACAAGGCATTCACCGCAAAGACGCGAAGGACGCAAAGAAAGGCAGAAACGAATCCTTTGTGACCTTTGCGACTTTGCGGTGAGAAATGAAGAGAAATAGCGAAAAAGCCATTCACCGCGGAGGGAGCAGAGGGCGAGAGGGTAGGTGAGCAGGAATGGGTGAGGGAGCCTGCTTGTGCTTTTCCGCTGAATCGGGGTACTCTTTCACTTATTGAACGGGGGATCCATTATTCCGTGGGGATTCGCACGGCTTTCTTCTCCCTCCGGGAGAGGATTGAGGTGAGGGGGAGTCCGTTTTGTTCGCCCCCTCACCCCAGCCCTCTCCCCCGAAATGGGGGCGAGGGAGCGGTCTTATTCACTGGCTGCAGGATGGGGGAAACGTTTATGGCGGGCATTCAGCCTCAACGACTCTCGATGGATGTGGATGCAATCGTTGCGCGATGTGTCGAGACCCTTCAGGGGATCCCGTCGATCAGGTTCGCGTATCTTTTCGGCAGTCTGGCCAGGGGGACGGCGCTGCCGTTCAGCGACGTGGACATCGCGGTGTATGTGGACGAGTTTGCGGATGTGGTGACTATGAGGCTCGACCTGTACGAACGGCTCGTGGATTGCCTCGGGTCGGATCGCGTCGACGTGGTGGTGCTCAACACAGCTCCCCTGACCCTCAAGGCGAGGGTGGTGCGATGCAATCGGATTCTCGTCGACCTGTATCCGAGCGACCGCCATGCGTTCGAATCCCTGGTGCTGCGGGAATACTACGACTTTTCCCGCGTCGAGGAGGCGATTCTCCGAAGGAGATTTGGCATTGGTTGACGCGGTTCTGATCATGCGAAAATTGGGGGAGCTTGAAGAGCATCTCGATCATGTGAAGGAATACGCCAACATTTCCCTCGATGATTACACCAAAGACTGGCGGGCACAACGCATCGTCGAGCGGACGCTGCAGATCATGATCGAGCTTTGCATCGATATCGCCGGTCATATCGTGTCGGATCGACGACTCCGTGTTCCAACCGGATACGCCGACGTGTTTGTCGTACTCCGCGAGGCCGGCCTCATCGACGAAGAGCTTGGGCGGACGATGGAGAAAATGGCCAAGTTCCGCAATATTGTGGTCCATAACTACGACAGGGTCGATGCGGCCGTCGTGATTCTCATCCTCCGCAGGCATCTCGATGATTTCCTCCATTTCAAAGATAAGGTGTTGAAGATCCTCATTCAGTGAGGCGAGACTGACCTGGGGCTGGGTTAGGTCTCAAGCGCTCCGTCAAATTGGATGTGCAGGGTATACACCCCTCAACCCCCCTTGGGGGGAATCAAAATGGGGGGGCCAGCGAAGTGAATCTGACACTGCACGGACTAACCGTTCGACAGGCCATTTCGAGGCTGACTGAGACGTGGGGAGCCGAGGCTGAGCATGGCATACGACATGACCATTGTTGGCGCCGGGATCGTTGGGCTGGCGACGGCGATGCGGTTGAAACAGCAAAGGCCGGGGCTGCGCGTTGCGGTCATCGAGAAGGAAACGGCGGTTGGGCGCCATCAGACGGGGCACAACAGCGGGGTGATCCACTCCGGGATTTATTACAGGCCTGGATCGCTGAAAGCGCGGCTGTGCGTGTCGGGGGCCCGGGAGCTGGTGGCGTTTTGTGCGGAGCACGGCGTTCCGCACGAGATTTGCGGCAAGGTGGTCGTGGCCACCGCGGAGGAGGAGATGCCGCTCCTGGTGGAACTGCACCGGCGCGGGACGGCCAACGGCGTCCCCGGGATGCGGCTGCTCGGCGCGGATGAAGTGCGGGAGATCGAGCCTCACGTCTCCTGCATGCGAGGCATGGCGGTTCCGACGACGGGCATTGTCGATTTCAGCGCCGTGGCGGAGGCGTACAGGCGCGTGCTCGAGGAGCTGGGGGGCGCGGTCCTCGTGGGGCGGCAGCTGATCGGCGTGCTGGGCCGACCGGGCGCTCTCGTGCTGGAGACAAATCGGGGGGAGATTGAAACGCGTGGCTTGATCAACTGCGCCGGGCTGCATTCCGATCGCGTGGCCCGCCTGTGCGGCCTCGACCCCGGCTGCCGGATCGTGCCGTTTCGTGGGGAGTACTATCAGATCCGAAAGGACCGCGCCGGGCTGGTTAAGAGCCTCATCTATCCGGTTCCGGATCCGCGCTTTCCCTTTCTCGGGGTTCATTTCACCCGGATGATCGATGGCAAGGTCGAGGCGGGTCCCAACGCGGTGCTCGCCTATGCACGGGAGGGTTATTCCAAGGCCGTGGTGTCGGGCCGCGAAATGGCCGAAATTGTCAGCTATCTGGGATTTTGGCGGCTGGCGTTGAGGTATTGGAAGCCGGGCTTTCACGAAATGGCACGATCGTATTCCAAGCACTTGTTCGTCCGCGCGCTGCAGCGGCTGATCCCAGAAATTGAGGCGGGCGACCTCGCTCCCGGCGGGGCCGGGGTGCGCGCTCAGGCGTTGGCCGCGGATGGGCGGTTGCTCGATGATTTTCACATCTTGCGCTCGCAGCGCACGCTGCACGTCCTGAACGCCCCATCGCCGGCAGCGACGTCCTCGCTGGCGATTGCCGATCACATCCTGCAGGCCACGGAGCACTTACGTTTCTGAAGATTGGTCAATGACTTACCCCGTGGTACCGAGCTCCATACCAATTCATTCTTCGCACACAAATCATTTTCACCTTTTCGGGGTTGGCTTCGACTCCAGCAATTGGTGAATCGGTCATCCCTCGTGGAATTGGCTCCTAAGGACTTTGCGGAGGATCAAACAAATAGGGAGACCAGGTTGGGGTCGAG
>CAZIEW010000118.1:0-3901 GCA_964538515.1 uncultured Syntrophobacteraceae bacterium | reverse complement strand
AGTGAGGAGCGTCCCGACTGTCCGGTCTGGTGGCAACGTTTCCGCCAAAACCAGCGGAACCGCGCGGCCTACCGTGACACAGAGCGCAGGAGTCAGCCAGCCCTGCTCCAAGGCGTGGATTCAAATCAATATCGCCGCTCCCATCTTGAATTCGAGGCCCCTGACCCTCAGCTACGGTGAACTTGCGCTGGAAGAGCTGCCGACCACGTCTGATAGCTCGAAAAGGGTCCCGCGCAATAAGGTATAAGGATGATTCCGGCGTATAGATGTCACCACGTCCGGCTCCTATTTCCTGCTCATAAGATTTGCTGATTGCAGCGTTGAGGGTGTTGGTGGACTGGTTATTGTCGATGAGCTGCCCCACTGCGGGAGACATGACAGCGAGAATGACGAGACAAGCGGAACCAATTAGAGCCAAAGTCTTCTTCATGGCTTCCCTCCTCATGGTCTTTCATGTCGAGGTGCTCACAGAAAAGTCAGCAACACAGCTCATGATTTATCTGATGGAAGAGCTTTCGCATGCTCAAGCGCTGGAGTTGAAGGCGAACACAACGAGTAAGGGTGGGGTGTAGATAATCGGTTGGTCGGTCCTCGACCCTCGGGTTTCCTGTAAGATAGATTCCTTCTCTTCCTCGATCTTCGCGGCCATTTCCATTTATAAGCGGAAGTAAGTCTGAAAACCGATGATCGTGCCCGCGAACAGTCCGATCAGTGCGCCAAACCAGAACATCACAGACCTCCCTTCTCTTCCACCTTGTAGATCCATGTCTGCAGTTGGGAATACATGCTTCCTCAGGCAAGAATTGCACCGATCCTCTAAAGCGGAGGGGTTAATCCCAATAAAGGCTTATGGGGCAAGGGGTTAACGACGAGGAGAGACTGAGACTGAGGTCAACCACGGTTAGGGGTATAAAAGAAACATCCCTCCCATTTTGACAGGGTATTATTCCTCCCTATCTTCGGTAGGAGGATTTCATGGCGGGGAATACCATTTTGGAATGGTCCATTTTAATGTATTGCTTCGCTCTGAAAGATGCTTCGGGAAACGAGCGGCGGCGAAAGGGTGTTTTTGCCAGGAGGTGAGCTCCGGACCAAGCACTCGGCCGCAACGAGGAGGACCTCTTGTGGCCACTTGGCATCATCTCAGACCTTTGAAATGGCTCTCAGATTGCGAGCGGCCTTACGAGCTTCCCTAAGACAGAAGATCCCCAGAATCATTAGAATGCCGCCGATGCTGAACAAATCGACATTGAACTGTCCATGCAAGCCGACGAAGAGGAACAGGGCTCCGAAAACGACCAGGAGCAACCCGAAAACGCCGAACTTGACGAGGGCCAGCAACTCGGTGCTTCCGGCAATGCCTTTCCTGAGGCCTTTGCTTGAAGCGTCGACTCCGAGTGGAGCCCTGCCTGCCAGCTTGTCAGACATTAGTTGAAGACGTTGCTTCACAGTCTTGGGTTTGACGCCTTCTCGGACAAGCCTCGCGATCTCATCGCTTTCTTTGTCTACACACTTGGGCTCCTGCTCACCAGGCGTGATCAGCGTCACGGAGGCTCCTTTCAGTCGAGAGGTCCGGATGCCGGGTGCTGCACTCGGCTCACAAGTCGTGCAGCGGCACTAGAGGGAAAATATCCCGAAGCGTTCCTGGATTGAGCTAAGAAATCATAGGGGGAGCAGAAACCCTGTCGCCAGATCGATCGGTCATGGGGCAAAGCACCCGCTAGGACACAGTTCACGCACAATTGGAGCGACAGACCCCTGGAAAGGCTCCACAAATCACGTTTCGGCTGCTTGTGCTGGATGAAGGTCCCGCTCCTCTATTGGTCAAAGGCCACCTCGAGCTCTTTCTGAGCGTTCATCACGATAGGGTCGTACCAGGCCGGCTGGCCGATGGGCCTTCCGGAAACGAGAAAGAACCAAAGCGATTCTTCCTTGACGCGGATCGACCCAGTGTCTCCATCCTGGGAGAGAATAGAAGACCCGTCGCCGCAAGTGCATTGACGGTCTATGTCGAACTCGTTCCTACCGCCCACTTCATGGGCGAATGCATCCTGACCATCGTCGCAATAGCCCTCGCCCGCAATCACATAGGCGAAAGTGGCATGACCCCGCCTGAACAGAGCTGCGAACCCGCATCAGGAAGCCAGGAAAGCTCCTCCTGCGACACAGTCCGAGCCTATGCGCCCCCAAGCATTGACGAAAGGCACCAGAGCAGCAGGCCGAGCATGACGCCAGCGATGATGCAACTGACCGCGAGAACCTTGAGCAGGCGTCCCCTGTATACTGCAGCTTCGCCCGTGATGACCGGCGTGTCACGAATAGCGCGATATCCCGGCGGTGGGAATTCCTCCGCCCTGAGCACCCTTGCACCGAACGACCATAGATAGGCCGCGAGCGCAAGCAACGGTGCCGCCACGAGGGTGCCGAGAAACGCAAACACCCATTTGACTCTCTGCGCAGATGCGCCCGGCTCGGACAGTACCCACTCGCTCAACGGAATGCTATATCGCTCGAAGGCAACGAGTGCCAAAGCCCCGCCAAGGGCACCCATGATGATCATCAGCAAAGCCCGTCGTCGGGCGGCGGGATCAGCTCTACGCATGTCGTTCATGGTGGGTAACTCCCGACCGTGATGGACTGCTACTGCTGATCATAGCCTGTCAGCTTGGCCTGCCCCCAGAAGCTTGGCCTTGATGGCCTGCTTGGATGTGATCAACGATGCGTTTTCATCCAGTTCCAGTATCTTCGTCCCCATCATTGGACACTCTCTTCGTGCGGCCTATAACCCAGTTTTCAGTGCCTCCTCCTTGGACTTGAAGGCGGCCGTGCAATTCTTACAGTGGTAATCCCAGCATCCTGGTCCATGAAAGACCTTGCTCGAGACGTTGCCACGATAGACTATACCGGTCTCGGACTGCCCCAAGGTCGGAGCCTGCACCTGAACATTGGACTGGCCACCCCTCCCGTCACGTCAAAAGTCCCATGGCGGGTTCGTATTGGCCATCGACCGCAGGCCGTTCTTCTCGTCCTTCACGTTGGTGTCGACGAGCTCGCACTCTGCTTCGTCAAGAGCGCTTCGCCGCCTTTTTGGCATTCTTTTCGGCCTTTTTCTCCTTGATTGTCTTCGCCGGTTTCTTCTTGGGGTCCTTTTTGGTATCTGCGCTCTTGCTCATTTTTCGGCCTCCTTGGGATCCGAGCTGCGCCCCGACCCCTCAAAGTTGTCAGTCCTTGGAAAACTGGTCTGCTATGTGCGTGTGTTCTTCTACCACGTTTTGAATGAAAGATCATCGGCGCCCATGGCGATCAAAAACGGCGATCGGCCTACTTCATGCTGATAGCTTTGCCACCTATTTCCTTTCCTTGGTTCACGAGGCTGCCGCCTCCCCCGAGACGGTCCGTATCTGGTCCGGGACAAAGCCGAGGAGAGAATCGAAGGTCACGAACGGCAGGGCCATCGAAAAAACGGAACGTAGCTCCCCTCTCATTCTGGTTCCTTCGGTGAGTGGTGAACGTTTCCAAGCGGGATTGCATTGATTCAGCCCAGCGTCACTTCCTGATAAGTCATGTCTTTCTGGATCATCCTGATACGATCAGGCTTCATCCGTATGACGACATAGTCAGGGTCCGCGGGATCTTCAATGTAGTTCTTGAGCAGCGGCACGGTCTGGTAAAGCTTGAGCTTGTCGTCGTTATCCGTACTGATGCTGCACGGTCCTGCTAACCGCACATGCTCACCATCCGGCTTGCAGAAACAATATTCTGCATAGGGGACCACCCTCAATTGACCCACCTTTTCTGAGGCTCCCGAGGTGGCACACCACAGCTGTTCTCCGAACCAGGCCCAACCTCCCATCGGCCGAGCTCCAACCGTCTTGCCGTCTGTAGTCGCCAACGTACCCCA
>CAZIEW010000117.1:0-3946 GCA_964538515.1 uncultured Syntrophobacteraceae bacterium | reverse complement strand
CTCTCTTTCCGATTCGCTTAGAGCTCGGCCTTAAGCCGCTCGCATAATCCGTTGAACTCCTGCTCGAAGGCAAGTGAATTCTTACTGGCTCTGCCCGCAACGATGACCTTGCTTCCTTTTCCCTCGGGTAGGGCCAGAATCCAGAGCCGACGATGGCTTGTGTAGTATGCCAAGCCAATTCCAAGGAGCATCGCTGTGAATCCTCCGTAAACCCACCACACCCCTGGATCGCGCTTCACCTGCAATCCCGTGAACTGACTGGCTTCAGCTCGAATCACACGGATTCCGTAGTTCATGATGCGGTTACCGTGAAAATCCGGCTTGTCAACCAGGATCCACGACCCAGAGGATTCCTTTTGGCCGTCTTTTTGAAGCAGAATACCGATCGCAGGTCCGAAGCGATTGAAATCCTGCTCATATTCCACGATCTGGACACGATCCTGGGTGCCTGGGATCAGGCGGATCTGTCTGAAGGGAAGAACGAGCCTTTCACTCTTTCCATTAGCCTTGTCTTGAAATTCCACCTCTGCTTCTTTAAGAGTTGTTCCGTAGGAAGATTGGTAAAAGGTGATCCCCTGGTAAGTAAGGGGATCGTTCACCCGAATCGTCTGCTTGTGAACTTCCTTGCCGTTTTCGAGGATGACCAGGTCGGATCGGAACTCCTTGGGAGTCCCCTGATCATAAAACGTTACGCTGAAATCATCGCATCGAACGGCAAATGGGAGCATGATCTGGCCATGCCCCGTCGTCGCTGACACGCTGTCCGATGCTTCTCCCTCTGTGATGTTCATAAACCCTTTGAAGCCGAGGACCGAGCCGAGTAGAGCGCCGAAAATGATAACAAGTACGCTCAGATGAACCACGTAAACCATGTAGGGCGCCCAACGTCCCTTTTCGGCGATCAGTCCCTGCCCCTGATCGCCCGGGACAAACTGACTGGGGAATCCGGCAGCCTCCAATACCTTCGCAACCCGCGAGCGGGCTTCCTCGGGACTATGCCGAGAGGAAAGGGAGTATCGGGTGCTGAATTTTTCGAGCTTTTTGGAGCTCAGAGTTTCTTCGCGACGAGACAAGAGCTTAATGGTCTTGGGGAGCCGATCGAGACTGCAGACCGTGAGGTTGACACAGAGGAGAAGGAGGAGGAGCCTGAACCACCCCGTGTGATATAGGTCATGAAGGCCAAAAGCCGTGATCCATCCGGCCATTCCCGGACCAAAATGACGCTGCAGCTCCGGTTCGGACAGGCCTTGCGGCAGAAGGGTGCCCAAGATTGAGCCCACGGCAAGAGCGAGAAACACGAAAAGTGTCAGCTTGAGCGAGGCCAGAGCTCCAATGAGCTGTTGCCCAAAGCCATGTTTTTGATCCATCCGATTGTCCTTCCAATTAAATTCGTGTGTACTTTCTCAAATAATGCTGATTTGAAGGAATGAAAAGGTCTCAAGGAGGCAATCCCGTGAGAGACGAGCCTGAGACTCCGCACATGAGAGTGCGACGTCTCTTCTAACTTGCTGAAACGCTCAAAAGCAAGGTTGTGATGCGCTTATTCGAAGGGATGGGATTCAGGGGGAGGATTCCAACTGCTCAAGAAAAAGCAGGAGCTTCCTGTCGGCAGCCGTGAAAAGATAGTCGCGGAGCTCCCACGGTCGTGCCCACGTATACGCAACGTGCTCCCGTAGACAAAGGGACCCGCGTTTGATAGAGCACCAAAACGCGTACAGATCGATTCGAAATTCGGGCTGATGATCTGCCACGTGTCGAAACAGCTTCCCAACCTCCACGTCCCAACAAAGCTCCTCGTGAATCTCCCTGCGAAGAGCTTCTTCCAACGATTCACCGGCTTCGACCTTGCCGCCGGGGAACTCCCAGAGCAGACCAAATTTCTTATGAGGGGGACGTTGGGCAATGAACAGTCGACCACCATCCTGGATTAAGGCGGCGGCAACACTCATGCACGAGGTGTGGTCGGTCTCGGCCCCTGCGCGACTGGATTCAGTCAGTCTATGAGCGCTCATGATGATGACCCTCACCTGGCTCGGCTCTTTAGCGAGCTCAAGATAGGCGCATGCCGTGCTCTGCGCGAGAACATCGACTCGCTTGACCGCGCGCGAGCACTTTGCTGCAGGTCAGACGCTTGCGACGCGCAGCATGCATCGTTGCCTGTCACAAGGAAACGGCGATCTGCCTCTATTATTGTATATGATTTATTACTATACTGTGAGTTAAGATCCGGATCAACGACGGTCTCGTATCCTGATATTCCTGCGTTGAAGTCGGAGCCTGTAGACAACAAACGGGCTGGCCACGGCTGAAAGTACAATGCTGTAGAGAATGGTGGGTGCCATGGACGAAGGAATCAGAAATGTCGACGTGATCATTCTGGGAAGCGGTCCCGCCGGGCTGCAGGCGGCGCTCCATGCGAGTCGGAGCAAAGTGACCGTAGCCGTGCTCGGGCGAGTCAAGAAGAGCTCTCTTTACAGGGCGCATATTGAAAACTACTGTTGCATCGATGGCGTCATGAGCGGTCGCGAAATCCTCGATACTGGCAGAAAGCAGGCGGAAAAGGCAGGGGCTTTCTTTCTGGATCTCGATGTGGTCGATTTCAAGCGCTCCGAAGACGGTCGGATTCTGGCTACCCTCGAATCTGGCGAGACTCTGACGGGATCCACTCTGATCCTGGCGATGGGGATCTCCCGGAACAGGCTCAATGTTCCAGGCGAAAAGGAGCTTCTCGGCAAAGGGGTGAGCTATTGCGTTGACTGCGATGCCAATTTTTTCCAAGGCCAGTCCGTGGCGGTGGTCGGCGACGAGAGTGCTGCATTTTATGGTGCTCTGCGTTTGCTGATGACCGCCGGCGCCGTGCACCTCATCTACCAGGAGCCTGAAGTCGGTGATCGGTTGCTTCATCAGGTCGAGCTGAGCGGGGTTCGGCGATATCCGGGGCGGCGCGTGAAAGCCATACGCGGGGACAGCTGCGTACAATCGGTGGAGCTGGACGATGGCCAGACAATCGAGATCTCGGGTATCTTTATCGAGCTTGGGGCAAAAGGAGCCTTGGAGCTGGCTTTGAAGCTTGATGTCGCTCTTGATGCCGATTTTAAATACATTGCCGTCAACAAAAGGCAGGAAACGAACATTGCGGGGGTGTTCGCGGCCGGCGACATCTGCGGTCCGCCGTGGCAGATGGCCAAGGCCGTGGGTGAGGGCTGTGTGGCCGGGATGGAAGCAGCAGCCTGCGCGAAGCGCCTAAAATCCATGTAAATTGGACTGGTTGGAGAGAAGCGTTGTTCTTGTCATCTTTTCTTGTTGACAGCAAGAGGCGTCCCCCTTATAAAGGCCTCCTCGCGCCGAGAGACGCTCTGAAACGAGAGGAAAAAGGGATTCGAAGCCGAGAAAAAACCGGTTGACGCCAAGAGCAAATGTTGATACATAGCGTCACCGCTCGCTGGGAAAGAGAGATCGAGGTAAGGCCGTCCTTGGTGAGAAGCAAAAGCCGAAACGCCGGGGGATGAAAAAAGCGGTTGACCTTCTGAAAGTCGCCTGGTATAAAGGTGATTCCCAACGCGGGAAGCGAAGTTGTTCTTTGGAAACTAAATAGTGACGTGCTGGGTTTTTGGGATAAACTGGAGAGTTTGATCCTGGCTCAGAATGAACGCTGGCGGCGTGCTTAACACATGCAAGTCGAACGAGAAAGGGGGATTCGTCTCCCGAGTAAAGTGGCGCACGGGTGAGTAACGCGTAGGTAACCTACCCATGTGTTGGGGATAACAGATCGAAAGGTCTGCTAATACCGGATGCGATCGGGTATCGAGAGGTATCTGATGAAAGTCTGCCACTCGAAGAAGCAGACGCACATGGAGGGGCCTGCGTCCTATCAGCTAGTTGGTAGGGTAACGGCCTACCAAGGCGACGACGGGTAGCTGGTCTGAGAGGATGATCAGCCACACTG
>CAZIEW010000116.1:0-4037 GCA_964538515.1 uncultured Syntrophobacteraceae bacterium | reverse complement strand
TGATCCTCCGCAAAGTCCTTAGGAGGTTGACCGGCCAATCCGTTCCTGCCAGGACAACGCATTCGTTTTGGAATCAGGAGGAATATCAGCAGCTGGCGAATGTATGCCTAACAGGTCATGAATTGCAGCTCCCTTCGCCCCCGAGGATGAAAATGGGCTCGATCAGGCGTAAGTTGATTGTCAGACCAGCACGGGAGCAGGTCGAGGTTGTTTTTGGAGGCATTTCGTCCCCGAGGTCTAACATGACCTGGGTTTTCGGCACGTACCCCCGATTGATCCATCTTCGAGAGGAGAGAGGACGCATGGTAAGATGACCTGCTGACCCGCAAGGGTGATGCAAGGCCACCCGAAAACCTTCCCGTGTTTGGGCCACCGAAGACTTCATCTGCGGGAAGGGGGTGAAAGCGATGCTGCAGACTCTTATCCGTTGTTGTGCGGGCTTGGATGTTCACCGGTCGATTGTTGTCGTAACGCTTCTCAAAAGCCAACCGGATGAGCAGATTACGAAGAAGGTTCGAGAGTTTTCGGCTTTTCGGCTCTCTCTTCAAGAGATGGCTCGATGGCTGAAGGTTGAGGGTGTTGACCTTGCCGTGATGGAGAGCACCGGGATTTACTGGAAGGCGGTCTTTGAGGCCCTTGAGGACGAGGCAATCGATCGCCAGGTCTTTGCGGCCATGGAGTCGTATCAAGAGGAATGGCAGTTGGCTCAGACCCTTCCGGGGATGGACCAGACCAGTGCCGCGATGTTGCTTGTTGAAACCGGAGTCGATATGAGCCGGTTTGGAAGCGGGGACCGTCTCAGCTCCTGGGCCGGAATGTGCCCGGGGAACAACGAAAGTGCCGGCAAGCGCAAAACCGGCCGAAGCCGCAAAGGAAACCGGTACGTTCGGGCTATTCTGTGCGAGGTGGCCAATGCCGCCCGCAAGACCGACAGCCAATTCAAAGGGCTTTATCAGGGACTCGTGGTCCGTCGGGGACACAAGCGCGCCATCATTGCTGTCGGCCATAGAATCCTCGAGATTGTTTACCTTCTTTTGTCGAGAAAGGAGCCCTACAAAGATCCGTGCGTCGATTATGAGGCTCTCATGGTCAAGCGGAATGTCCCGCGTTGGATTGAGGCATTGCGCAAGTATGGCTACATCCCTGAACAAGGCCATGAGATTGCTCTCTGATTGCTAAGTGCGACACCACATTTCTAGAATACCGAAATCCCAATCCAGGGAAACTGCGGTCTCAAGAACAAACCCATTTTCATGGTAAGGCTATACCGGAGAGTATTCGAGTGTCGACGGCGCCAGTCGCTCATCCTTAAGCTCTGGCTCGGCAGAAAGTGGCCCCGCTCACTCTGGAAAGACCGACAACAAAACATTCTTGAGCGCAATCCGATCTTCTCGGTCGAGGCTTCCGAGCTTTCTCAAAACCAGGCCCTTCTTTATGGTGGTGAAGATAGGCTTAATGACGGAAGGCTTGAGCAGTCCTCCCTGCTGCCAGCTTTGAACCGGGATGTCCCCAACGTGGGAAGAGTGCACCTGGCTGGTCACGGCCATGAGGATGACGTCCGGACGGTTGCGGTTGTAGGCGTCTGAGCTCACGACGACGGCGGGGCGTTTCTTTGCCGCCGTCTGGTCGGTAAAGGGAAACGGGACGAGGACGAGGTCGCCGAATTCATAGCCGATCATAGTCGGCATCTTCTGGGTTGTCCCACACCTGCTGAAATACGTTTTCCGAGAGTCTGGCCGCGGCTCTCACCAGGCGGGCGCTCGGAATCACGCCGACTCAGGAAATCCACGAAGTCCTCCACCTCGGCGACTCGCTCCGAGGGCAGGGCGCGGATCTTCTCGATAAGCACCTGCTCCTGCATGACCGGGTTGCTCATCTTTATTCTCCCCCTTACCTGATGGCCAGAGCCTGGATTTGCTTCTTCATAAGACATGCATTCAGAAGCTTCTTCAACACCGCACGATCCTCTTTGGAAAGCGTTTCGACCTCCTGGATCATCCGCACGAGCTCTCGGTCCTCAAGGCGAGCCCTGGCAACCTCTTCAGCGCATCCCTCCACGAGGTAGTGGCCGGCCCCCCAAACATCGGCCATCCTCCTCAGGATATCGGCCGAGGGACGGGAGACTCCCCGCTCGCGTGTTCCAATGTGGGTGCAATGCAGCCCAGCCAGCTTACCCAGTTCCGCTTGGGAGCGATCTTTTTGCTTGCGCAGCTCCCGAACTTCTAAGGAAATCCATTTCTCATGATGATCCCTATTCTGAGCATTAAAGTCCGTTATTTGACCAAACTATAGCGTCCTTGCCGCTTGCCGTCGAAGATCAAGGTGCTCTTCGCTGGATGAGGCTGAGGCAATTTTCTTCAACGGACTCGCATCGACGCTGATTGCCTGGTTTCGGGAGGCAAAGGAAACGGGATCATGATTGAGCAGCACGTGATCGACGGGATCAAGACGTCCGTTGACCTGGTGCTCCGTCAAAGAAGTTTTGCTGGGCAAGAGAACACCCCCAACCCCTCTAGAGCGGGAAATCAAAGGGAGTGTACCCTGCGGAACAAAGCCGACGGAGCACTAGAGTCGTCTGGAATCGCGAGAGCAGGGATGCTATAGTGACACCCAGGTTGATAACGAAGTTTCACGCTCGTGCTCTGGAAGCACTCAAAAGGCATTCGCAAGCCTACTTCTGGGACGTTCTTCTTCTCACCGAAGGGCAGTCACCTGCCGGAGGCGACCATGCGGAACGAGAAGGTAGACACGGCAAAACAGATTCTGGTTGTCGATGATGATATCTTAATCTGTAGACTGCTGGCGGAGGTTTTGACGGACGAAGGGTATAGTCCCATTTTATGCACCGATCCCTACAAGGCATTGGAGATATCGAAAGGGCTCAGCTTTGATCTTGCCTTTGTGGACATTAATCTTCCGGAAATGAACGGTCTTGATCTAGCGGCAAGGTTAAAGGAAGACAATCGGCGAAGAGAAGTCGTTTTCATCACGGGGTCCGGCAAGATTGAAAACGCTGTGCAGGCGATCAAGATCGGGGCATACGATTATTTGAGAAAGCCGTTCAGCATCGGTGAGCTCATCATGTGTCTGAAGCGGTTCGAACAACGCAGAACGCTTCAGGAGAAGATCAAGCAGGCAGAGCAGCGATACTGCAACCTGGTCCAGAATATCCCTTTGCTGATTTACATCCTCAGGAGCGATCTCCAGTTGGAGTTCGTAAACCGCTCCTGCGAGAGCATTCTGGGCTATGCACCCGAGGAAGCGCTGAGCAGTCCGAGCTGGTTCATCGACCGACTTCACCCCGATGACCGCCCCCGGATGAAACGTCTGCTGGAAGAAGCGTTTCAAGGAGTGATCGCTCATTTCTCCACGGAATGCCGCATGATTCACAAGAAGGGTCATCCGGTGGACACCATCGTGAAATCCCTCCCGGGCCGGATGGTTCATGGCCGGAGCAAGGAGGAGCGCGTCGAGCGCCTGGAAGGCATCATCGTCGACATTACCGACCGGGTGTTTCTCGAAAAGGCCCTGGTCCAGAGGGAAAAACTGAAGACCCTTGGAGCCATATCCGCCGAGGTGGCGCACGAGATACGCAATCCTCTGGTCAGCATTGGAGGCTTCGCGCGACGTCTCCAGAAGAAGAACCCAGACTTATTTGAAGCGGAGATCATCTTGCGTGAGGCGGCTCGTCTCGAGAAGATCCTAGACAGAATTCGGGACTACTTGAGGCCGGTAGAGCTTCGGTGGCAGGATTGCAGCGTCAACGAGATCATCGGGAGCTGCGTTCAACTGCTCTCTCCGGAAATCGAGTGCAGGGGAATTTACTGCACAGTGGAAGCGGACCCCGCGCAACCTGTCACCGCCACAGACCGCGACGTACTGAGCCAGACCTTTATCAACTTGATCCGAAATGCCATGGAGGCGATGGGACGGGGAAAAGCCATGACCATCCGCAGCTATGAAAGCGACCAGAGTGTACACGTCGATTTTCGAAACCCGACGGACAAGATCAAGATGGACATGAGCGAACAGCTGTT
>CAZIEW010000115.1:0-4195 GCA_964538515.1 uncultured Syntrophobacteraceae bacterium | reverse complement strand
TGCGAGTACCTTGTCTTACCCGAGTGAGGGCACGCCTACTATGCGACCAGGCTTGGTCTGCAAAAATGGTATGCTAACGAAGGCATTAAGTTCCTCAGCGTACACGATCTGTTGAAGAAGTACATCGAGGAAGGCCGAATCAAAATCGACAAGTCCATTCACCACCATCTCACGACGCTTCACGATCCCTGCAACTACGGGCGGAAGAGCGAGCGGACGTTTGGTCATGGGTATTACGAGGAGCCTCGCTGGGTCATCAGTCAGTGCTGCGAGAATTTCGTCGAAATGTACCCGAATCGGGCCAACAACTTCTGCTGCGGCGCCGGCGGCGGTGCCTGGGCTGCTCCCTACGTGGAGGAGCGGATTTTCTACGGCCGAGTTAAGGCGAAACAGATCAAAGATACGGGGGCGAAGCTGCTGATCGCTCCGTGTCACAATTGTCGCGACCAGATCATGAAGAGTCTTCGCAAAGAGTATGACTTCATGGATGTGGAAGTGAAATACATTTGGGAGCTGGTTGCGGATTCGCTGGTTATCGAGCCCCGAGAAGGGGGAGATGCCGAAGAAGAATAGTGTCCCATTCCGTTCAGACTGAGCCCCTGAATCGTGCCGTGGAGGTGTGGTGAGGGGGCTTTTCTTTTCCTGGCCGGCCATGCGCCGGTGCCAGACGTGCTGGATGCCGGGTCGTTATTCTGCCAACGAGCGCGCCTGTCACCCGAAGCTACCTGGATCTGCGAGCCCTTGCAAGAGTTCATCTGATTATGGCGAAGAAGCCCTTACGGAAGACGAAGAAGCACAAAGATCTGAAGAAACCTGAGGTCGTATTGAGCTCCGATGAGCTTCGAGAGCTCGGAATGATCATGGATCGTTTGGCCGTGCAGAGCCCCGAGGGGGAAAGCCTCGACAACTGCCTCAGATCGCTGCGCAATACGCTTCAGGGCCGTGAATCCTTGACACTGGCCTTGATCGAAGCCTTGGGAAAGCATCCTTCAGCGGTGAGCTTCCGAGCTTTTAGCCTGTTGAAGGAGATGCCATCGGCGGGAGCTGGGGCGCGGGTGGTGAAACAGGCAGCCTATCGATTCGCCCAGCAAGGGTTCGTTGCAGCACCCGAAAGGCCGGACAGAGAGGTTGCGCTCGTGGCTCGCGAGGCAAGACAATCGATTGCCTACATGGTGATGGAGGACGAGTCCTGCTTTGTCGTGAGTGCGCTGGTTTGTTCGAGCGGCTCTTCCGAGCCGACGGCCCTGCTTGCCTACTTCACAGAGAGCTTCGATCAGCTGCGCTTCGAGGTCGCACCGTCGTCGACCAAAGGGTTCAAAGAGATCATGGAGCGGACAGCCGGGACCTCGCCGTCCCCTCCTTGCGAAGTCCCGATCTGGCATGCGGCGGGACTGGTTTGTGAGATGCTGGACTGGTCTACCGGAAATCGCCCGGCGTTGAGCGGTACGGTCAAGCGAATCCTGGAGCCTTTTCTTGAGGCGGGAAGGATGCCGTATGCGTATGAGGTGATGAAAGAGGGGGGCGACGTTGCGGCTGTCCCTCGAGACGCAGACATTGAGCCGATTTTGGAGCTGCTCCCTGTTCGGTGGCTGCTGTTTTCCGCGGAGGAGCTTAAGCCTTGGCGGGAGGCTATCGTCACCGCAAGCAGCTCCGTATTGGTGGTTTCAGATGAAATGAAATACCAGCGGATTGAGGAGCTGATCAGAAAGGCTGCGGATGCGCAGTGCGTTGCTGGGAAGCGGTCATTCATGCAACGTTTTCTGGAGGAGGGAGCGCTTTGGCTTTATCTTACGCGGCGCAGTGCCGAGGCGGCCTCGGTTTGGAAGACGGTGCAGCACTTGGCTCGAGGAGGTAGTCCGAGCGAAAATCCCTTTGTTGTTCAGCTGATTGCCGCATCGTTGCGCCAACACTGGCCGGATGATTTCAGAGAGGACGGAGGCTTGGAGCGCCAACTGCGGGCCGATGCCGGGTTGTACCGGTCCACGGAGTCTGGAATCATCCTACCAAGGTGAGGATCCCATGCTGGAGACGGTTCAAGTCAATACCTCTGATCATGCCGTGATGGTCGACATCACGGATATCGTGGCTCGCAAGGTCCAGGACAGTATGGTTCGCAGCGGCCTCTGTGTGGTGTACATCCCCCATACGACCGCAGGGGTGATGGTCAATGAGGGGGCGGACCCTGATGTGATGAAGGATTTCCTGGACATGCTTGACAGGCTGGTCCCCTGGCGTGCCGGGTACAAGCATTCCGAAGGGAATTCAGCCGCACACATCAAGGCTGCCCTTCTTGGGGGATCGGTTCAGATCATCATTGAAGCGGGAAGACTCATGCTCGGCACGTGGGAGAGAATCTTTCTTTGCGAATTCGATGGGCCGCGCACGCGGAAGATCCGGATCAAGGTGATGAGCGATCCGCAAGGGCAGTCCTGATCGCTGCATGTTGAGGGTTGAATGCCCGTTCCCGGCCGTACTGAGGCCGCTCGAGGGGAAGCCCATTCCCGTTGGAGCTCGGTTGGCAAAATAATGTCACCCCGAGTGGACAAATATTGGCAATCCTTCCCATCTCCTGTCCCGCCGTGTCACTCCATGCGGTCCCAAGGTCTATTCGGATCTTCCGATACGCAACAACGCGATCTGTTCTGACAACAGGCCAAGCGCAAAGATCAAGAGTCCCCCGGTAATTGAGATGACGATAGGAAGGGTCCAAGGTTTTCCAACGGCAAGCTTGTAGATCGCATAGAAGAAACCGGGATAGAAAACGAAGGCTGAAAGCGGCAGGAACAGCTTGAGCGGCGTGAACAGGGTTCCCAGTCGTGCCAAAATGAGGAGGAACTTGAAACCGTCATACAGGAGACGAATTTTGCTTTTCCCAACACGGGCGGACGCCTTGATAGGCACGTATTTGACGCTCTGTCCCGCATGAAAAAGGGCAATGGTCACGGTGGAGGGGTACGAAAAGCCTCTCGGGAACAGGTAGGCGACACGTTTGGCCACGCCTGCATCAATCGCTCGGAAACCCGACGTGAGGTCCTCGACCGTTCGACCGGCAATATACGATGCCAAGGAGTTGTAAATCTTGTTGGCCAGGTTTCGGTGCACCTGAGCTTCCGATTCCTTGGTGCGAGCCCCAACCACCATCTCGTACTCGGGAATATGGGCCAACAGCCTCATGATGTCCTTGGGATCGTGCTGGCCGTCACCATCCATGAGCACAATGACATCGCCGGTCGCTTGCCGGATGCCTCGTTTGACCGCAGCTCCGTTACCGATGTTGTACGGATGGCGAACGACCGTCGCGCCCGCCGCGGCAGCTTCTTCTGCCGTGCTGTCCTTGGATCCATCATCCACCACAATGATCTCATGATCCAGGGAGCTCGCGAGTAAAACCTCCCGAACCTGCCCGATCACCTTTCCAATGATCCTCCCTTCATTATAGGCAGGAATGACGACGCTGACTTTTTGTGAGGCTTGCATCGTGCTGCTCCCTTTGCAACCACGGTTTCTGTAGACGGCCCAAGGTTCTTATAGCACTCGGCGACTCCTGGTGCACGAGCTAAAGCGTTCTTGAGTGCCCTTTTCCCCAGAATAGCGACGAGGATGGCGGTCGTGCGAGGAATCCTTTACCACTCCCCACCATGACGGAAAGGGGGCGTGGTGTGCAGTGACGCTTCTCAGATGGCCAGTTGACAATTCACGTCACCTCACCTCCTCTTCCTCGTCGCTTAGACGGCCTATGCCTTCAGTCGCATGCCCGCTAAGCCAAGCGTTGTCTCAAAAATCGCCGATGTAGAGCAGGGTGGCCTCCCTTGGCATTGAAGTTGCTTTAATGGCGTGCAACTCAGTGAGAGTCAAAGCCAAGAAGAAGAGCGGAGATCGAGGGACTCTAACGAAGCGAAAACGGACTCAAGTCTTTCCATAGGGGAACGATATTAGGAGCGACCATAGGGAAGGAGGTGTGGCAGCGGAGAACAGGAGCTTGCTTTAGAGGTGAAATTCAAGCAACGTCACATCCCGTAGTCGAGCGTAGAAACAAAAACAGAAGTCAAACCAAGGAGAAAGCAATGTTGATCAAGATGAAAGAGAGCAAGGGTTTTACACTGGTGGAATTGATGATCGTTGTGGCAATCATCGGCATCCTGGCCGCCGTCGCCGTGCCTTTCTATCAACGGTATGTTCAGAAAGCAAAACTGAC
>CAZIEW010000114.1:0-5023 GCA_964538515.1 uncultured Syntrophobacteraceae bacterium | reverse complement strand
TTCGTCCCTGTCGTTCTGGTCATCGCGGGGTGCACGTTTCTCGTCTGGTATTTGGCAGCTCCTGAGCTCGGGTTCAGCAGAGCCCTTCTTAATTTCGTCTCGGTTCTGATTATTGCCTGTCCGTGTGCCATGGGGCTGGCGACGCCGACTGCCGTGATGGTGGGGACGGGCCTGGGAGCGGAAAGCGGCATTCTCATCAAGGGCGGTGAGAGCCTGGAGAAGGCAGGCGGCCTGACCACCGTGGTGTTCGACAAGACCGGGACGCTTACGCGGGGGGCTCCCGTTGTGACTGATTTCTGGGCGCCCCCCGGTGCGGAGCCGACAAGTGTCCTGCGCCTCGCTGCATCCGTTGAAGCCCTGTCCGAGCATCCGCTCGCGCGGGCCATCGTGAGCAAGGCTCGCGAAGAGGGAGTCGAGCCGGCCCGTGTCGATGGCTTTGAAGCCGCATCCGGCCTGGGTGCCGTCGGCGTCGTGGAGGGTGTCAGGGTGCTGGTCGGGAGCAGCCGATTTGTGTCCGACCAGGGCATAGAGGTCAAGGACTCGCGAGACGCTGTGGCCCCATGGATTGCCATGGGAAAGACGTGTGTTTATGTTGTCGCGAATGGGCGGTTGTCCGGTGTCCTTGCGCTTGCCGATACATTGAAAGAATCCGCCCGGGACGCCGTATCGAGGCTTATCGCCATGGGACTGCAGGTCGTCATGGTCACGGGCGACCGAAAAGAAACCGCCTCGAAAATCGCGGAGGAAGCAGGCATCCATCGGGTGCTCGCCGAGGTGCTGCCGGGGGGCAAAGCCGACGAGATCCGTAAGCTGCAGCAAAGCGGGGAGCGGGTTGCCATGGTGGGGGACGGCATCAATGACGCCCCTGCGCTGGCTGCGGCGGACATCGGCGTGGCAGTGGCGGCCGGAACGGATATCGCGATGGAGGCCAGTGATCTGACTCTGATGCGCGATGACCTACGTCTGGTGCCCGCTGCGATGAAGCTCTCGGCCTTGACCATGAGAGTGATCCGGCAAAATCTGTTTTGGGCCTTCTTCTACAACTCCTTGGGAATCCCGGTGGCGGCCGGCGTTTTGGTCCCGATTTGGGGATTTCAGTTGAATCCCATGGTTGCCGCTGCGGCCATGGCGATGAGCTCCGTATCCGTGGTGGCCAACGCTTTGAGGCTTCGCCGGCTCTGGGCGAAGGCCGCTTGATCCCCCTCGAGATGGGAAAGGGGTTGTGCAGGGAGGTCAATTTTCTCTTTGGACTCAAGATTTCCTGAGCTAATGTAGAGGCTGGCACTGATCAATGGGATGCGGTGGTGAGCGCCCGGGAACCGGGCGAAACGAGCCGAATTGAACTGCTGAAGGAGGATTCAATGGAACGTTGGGTATGTCAGGTTTGCGGCTATGTTTACGACCCTGCCAAAGGTGATCCGGATAGTGGCGTGGCGCCCGGAACGAAGTTCGAGGATTTGCCGGATGATTGGACCTGCCCGATCTGCGGCGCCCAGAAAAGCGATTTTGCCAAGGAATAACTCCGACTCCGATATGAGGAGGCTCGGTTATGGATCGTGGTGATTTCGCAGAAGAGTAAGGGAAGGGCCGAGAGGAGCTCAAGCTATGATGTTCAATTTCAACGCTGCTGAAGTATTCCAAATAGCCATCAATATCGAAGAAAATGGAAAGAAGTTTTACGACAAGGCCCTCGCGATCGTTGACGACCAGGCGGTCAAAGACTTGTTCATGGACCTGGGCCTCCAGGAACTGGAACACAAGAAACGATTTGAAGCGCTCAAGGCACAGCTGCCCCCGGAAGTTCAGAAAGCGACGGTCTGGGACCCAGACAATGAGACCGACCTCTACATCAAGATGATGGCCGACCAGCATGTGTTCACGGCGGCTGACAGTGTTGAGAAGGCTCTGGCGACCGTCAAAAGCGCCATGGACGCTCTCAAGATGGCCATCGAATTCGAAAAAGACTCAGTCCTGTTCTTTCTAAGCATGCTTGAGGTCACGGATACCAAGAAAGACCAGGATCTCATCAACCTATTGGTCAAAGAAGAGCAGACGCACCTCAGGAAGCTCTCGCTGGAGATGGCTCGCCTTCGGCGTGCGTAAGCAGCGTCTCTCAGATTCATGGTCGTCTTGGAGGCGGTAACCTCTCTTCCCCTTGGATGCGGGCCGGACCGCGTCTAGTGCTCTGTCAACGTTGTTTCGCAAGGTATACCCCCCTTTGATTCCTCCCCCCGAGGGGGGTTGGGGGGGTGTTCTCTTGCCCGGCATAACCTCTTTGACGGAGCACCGGTACCGTCCGTTGCGTGATGGGACTGCCGGGTCCGGCCCGATCTCCCGGTCTACCCACCGTCGAGAGGTTGGAACGGGTTGGAAGGCTGATTCGGCGGCTCCCGGTCCGCCCCCCGGTTGTGACAAATGGACATCCACCCCTCCCTTATGCTCCGATTGGATCCTTGAGGAGACTATGGCTAGAGCTCCTGTCCTGGATTTGGGACACTGCACTGAATGCGAGGGATGTCTCGCAGTGTGCCCCGAGGTCTTCCGTCGTAATGATATGGGATACATCGAGGTGATCGACCTGCCCGCCTATCCGGAGGAATGCGTCGACGAGGCAATCAAATGCTGCCCCACGGATTGTATCAGCTGGGAAGAAACAGACGGATGACAGATTCGAAGCGCGCTGACGGTCGCTCGATGCCAGGGGGAGCCCTTTGACAGATCGTTCGTCTGGAATATGGGGCTTGCGGAAACGGGTGGAGGCGATGCTCCGCTCGGAGGCGTTCAACGACCGCCTTACCGAATGGGAGCTTTTTCCTGGACGCCAAGTCGTCAACCCGTTGCTCTCATATCTCTTTCATCCCGAAGAGCTTCTGAAGTGGCGTGCGGTCACTGCCATCGGTGTCGTCGTGGCGCACCTGGCGGATTCCGATATGGAATCTGCCCGAAACATCATGCGACGGTTGATCTGGAGTCTCAACGACGAATCGGGCGGCATTGGGTGGGGCTCGGCAGAAGCGATGGGGGAGATCATGGCCCGTCATGAGCGGTTGGCCGTTGAATTTGCCTGCCTTCTGGTATCCTACATCCGGCCGGATGGAAATCCATTGGAGAATGGGCTTCTCGAGCGGGGTGTGCTTTGGGGAATCGGGCGGTTGGCCCTGTCGAGACCGCGGATGCTTGAAGGATGCGCAGCATTCGTTCTGCCGTACTTGGAGTCGGCGGACGGAGTCCACCGGGGATTGGCGACCTGGATACTCCATGGCATGTCTGTGCAGCTTTCGCCTACCCTTTTGCAACGTCTCCGTGAGGACCCGAGCGAAGTCACACTGTACGAGAATGGGACCCTCATTCGATGCACGGTGGGCGATTTGGCGGGACGGTTCAAAGGACGCTCGGCTGAGACGGCGGCTTACTAGACGAGGAGGACAAGCCATGCGGGTGTTCATGACCGGGGGGACGGGCTTTGTCGGGTCCTATGTGTCCCGAAGGCTCACTGAGGACGGACATGAGGTGACGGTATTGAGTCGATCGAAAGGTCGCATGCCTGGGTTTCCTGAGGGAATCCGCCGGATAGCTGGTGATCCCATGAAGGACGGTCCCTGGCAGGAGGACCTCGCCGGGCACGACGTGGTGATCAATCTCGCCGGCTCTTCCATCTTCAGTCGATGGACGCCTCAGGCGAAGCAAATGCTACTGGACAGCCGCGTCCTGACGACCCGAAACGTCGTGGATGCACTGAGCCGCCTCGAATCAAAGCCGCTTCTCGTCAGCGGCTCGGCCATAGGATACTACGGGGGACTCGACGACGACAGAATCCTCGATGAGGGCTCGCCCCCAGGTGACGATTTCCTGGCGCACGTGGGGATGGCCTGGGAAGCGGAAGCCCGACGTGCCGAAACCTTCGGGGTGCGGGTCGTGCTCACGCGCTTCGGGATTGTCCTGGGGAAGGGCGGGGGAGCGATGGCCCACATGGTGCCCGCCTTCCGGTTCGCTTTGGGGAGTCCCCTTGGCAGTGGACGACAGTGGTTTTCATGGATCCACCTCGACGACCTGTATCGCGTCCTGCTGTATGTCATCGAAAGGCCCGGCCTCACGGGGCCGCTCAATTGCACCGCCCCCAATCCGGTTCGGAATGCGGATCTCGTCAAGACCCTGGCCAAAGCGGTGCACCGATGGGCGTTCTTGCCCGCCGTTCCAGCGTTTGCCATGAAATTGGCTCTCGGGGAGCTCGCCCAGGTGGTTCTCAAAGGACAGCGTGTCCTTCCCAAACGGCTCCAGGAAGAAGGGTTTCGGTTTCGATACCCCAACCTTCGAGAGGCACTCGAGGATTTGGTCGCATGACATGGTCTTTACCCAGGCCAGACAACCACCTCAGAAAAAATGTCTTGACAAGTTTGCCCCCCGTTCGTTATCAGGAGATCATTCAGCTTCAAGGGAGCAAGGCATGTTGATCCAGTCCCGATTCTATTATTGTGGCTTTTCTTATTGCGGCTACCGCTGCGGGGGCGTCGGGATGCACCATGCTTGAGGGTCCGGTTCATTAACGATCATCTAAGCCGTGGGCAGCCCGAAAAGGTCCCACGGCTTTTTGATTTTGCCGAAAGGCGATGAGCGAGGCCGTGGGATCGAGAGAATCCACGGCCTCGCTCGTTTCGGCATGCAGGAAGGAATAGCGTCTGGGCATGAGCTGTGAAGCTCATGTGCAATGCCGTGGGGCGGACGTATCTCGTGCCGCCCGTGGCGCGCGCCGCCGTCGCCGCAGGCGCGGACGGCTTGTTGATCGAAGTTCACGTCGGAGCTGAAGAGGCGATCAGCGAGGCCCGCAATCGCTTCGCCCCCCGGCTCTTGCGTCTCTGATCGAAGAATGCCGCCGGGTGGCCGAAGCCGTCGGAAGAACGATCCACGGGCCCGAGCGGGAGGGAGTTGTTGCAGAGGGCTGGTGCTTCGTCAAAGTGGTTTTGCCGGGCAAGAGGACACCCCCCACCCCCCTTCGAGGGGGAATCAAAGGGGGGTGTACCTTGCG
>CAZIEW010000113.1:0-5735 GCA_964538515.1 uncultured Syntrophobacteraceae bacterium | reverse complement strand
CTCAGACGGCGCTAAAGCGCCTCACTACAAACTCAGAGCGTTATTTTCAGAGGAGAGGAACATCTATGAATCGCATTACACGCCGGGAATTTTTACGACTTTCTCTTGCCGGGTTGGGAGTGACGGCGGCCGTTGCCGGCGGCTACCACTTCCTGGGACCGGAACGGTTGCCGGACGACGGCACGGCTGCGACCTACTATGGGGCGCGTCAGGAGAAGTTCCTGCAGGAGTTCAGCGCTACGTTAGAGTATCTCCGCACGGCGCTCGCTGCCCACTATACCCCTGCCTTTGCCGACACGATAGTTGCGGAGACGTTACCGTTGGCCGGCACGCTGATGCTCGCCGTGCCCTACATCGGCGGTGACGCTAATGAGCTGACCAGCAACCTGGTCCAATCGGCTGGCGCGCTGGCTTACTACCAGGTGATGAAAACGCACGGCAAGCCGCTGCCGGAGATCGGCCAGATACTTTACGAAGGCTTTGACGCCCAAATGGCCGCGACGCCCGGTCTGGTCTCCGGTTTCATGGGGGCGGCCCAGTCGTTAGGGCTGACCGGGCAGCAGGTCAAGCACGACGCCGTCATCTCGCAGCAACGACAGTACCCGGAAGATTGGGTCTTCACTTACGTGGCGGGCGACGGCGTGGCCTTTGATTGGGGGGTGGATTATACGGAGTGTGGCGTCTGCAAGTTTTACCACGCGCAGGGTGCCGATGAGTTCACACCTTACCTGTGCCAGCTGGACTTTCCGATAAGCCGCGCTTTCAAGATGGGGTTGCAGCGCACCGAGACACTCGCGCAGGGCGGTCGGCGCTGCGACTTCCGCTACAAGGCCGGGCGCGAGACCCCCTCCGGCTGGCCGCCGCCATTCTGGAAGGATGAAGGATGAAAGCGGAAAGCAGAAGAACAGGGTAATGGATAGAACATAGGAGATAGGGAACAGAAATCACTGATTGCTGATCGTTGACTCGTTGATTCGTTGACTCGTTGATCCGTTGACTCGCTAATTCAAGGAGCATCTCATGACCGATTTGATTATTTCTACCGCCGGCCTGACCCGCCGGTTTGGCAATTTGACCGCCGTGGACGGCCTGGAGCTGGCCGTGCCGCGCGGCAGCATCTACGGTTTCCTGGGGCCGAACGGCGCTGGTAAAACCACCACCATCCGCCTGCTGTTGGGACTGATTGAGCCGGATGCCGGCGCGGTACAACTCTTCGGCACGCCGCTGGCCCGGCAGCGCCTGGCGCTGCTGCGCCGGGTCGGCGCGCTCGTGGAGACGCCCTCTCTTTATCCGCACCTGACCGGTCGTGAAAATCTGGAGCTACTCCGCCGGCTGCGCAGCACCACCCGGGCCAATCTCAGCTATGTCTTGCACCTGGTTGGGCTGGAGGAGGCCGCCAACCGCCGTGTCAAAGAGTACTCCCTGGGGATGCGCCAGCGCCTGGGGCTGGCGTGCGCACTCTTGGGCGATCCCGAATTGCTGATTCTGGATGAACCGACCAACGGGCTGGACCCGGCCGGCATTTACGAGATGCGCGACTTCATTTGCCGCCTGCCGCGCGAACTGGGGGTCACCGTCTTCCTCTCCAGCCATTTGCTCAACGAAGTGGAGCAGATGGCGACTCACATCGGCATCATCCAGGAGGGCCGGCTGCGCTTCCAGGGGACGCCCGAGGCGCTCCGTGCCCAGGTGGAACAGCAGGTCGCGCTGGGCGTGGACCAACCGCAGCGGGCCAAAGAGCTGCTCAAGCAGGCTGGCTGGCAGGTCAAGAGCAACGGCGCGCACCGGATCGTCGTCGCTGCCAACGGTCAATCCGACGCAGCGCTCCTCAATGCGCAGCTGGTGCGCGGTGGCGTCAATGTCTATCACCTCAACCTGGAACAGCCGACATTGGAAGAGCTCTTCCTGCAAATGACGGGGATGTAAGATCTAAAGCGTGAAACGTGAAGCGTGAAGCGTGAAGCGTGATACGTGAAGCGTGAAACGTGAAACGTGAAACGTGAAGAATCACGAATCACGATTTCTGTTTAAGGAGATTCCCATGCTGACTTTATTTCGCGCGCTGAGCGCCGAGACATTGAAAACGAAACGGACCCTGGCCCTGTTGTTGACCTTTCTCGCGCCGCTGGCGGTGGTGGCTCTGCAGACCATCATGCTGCACCAGCGGGGGATTGAGTGGCTCAAAGGGGTGGAGCATAAGTGGTTCTGGTTCGCCGAGCAGGTCACCATTTTCTGGAGCCTGTTGATGCTGCCGCTTTTCATTACCTTGCAAACCTCGCTCCTGGCTCAGATAGAGCACAACCAGCACGCCTGGAAGCAGCTCTTCGCCCAACCGCTGCCGCGCAGCGCCATCTATTTCGCCAAGCAGCTGGTCGCCATGCTGCTGATCGGGCTGAGCATCGTCCTGCTCTACGTCTTCACGGGCGTCAGTGGCCTGATAGTGGATGCTCTGGTGCCGGAGTTGCAGCTGGGCCGGATCATCCCGTGGGGCGACTTTGCGCGCATGGCGCTGCTGCTCTACCTGAGCTCCTGGCTGCTGATCTCGTTTCACACCTGGGTGGCGTTGCGCTGGCCGAGCTTCGTCGTCGCGTCAACGGTTGGGATCATCGCCACCGTTTGCGGCATCGTGGTCAGCAACTCCGACCAATGGAGCAAACTCTATCCCTGGACGATGCCCGCCATGCTGGTCTACCAGTATTGCGAGCAGGGGACGCTGTGGTGGGGCCTCCTCGCCGTCGGCTGTTTGGGGGGAGTGGTGGCGGCGCTCTTCGGCGCCTGGGACGTGACCGACCGCGACATATTGTAGCTGCCGGGCGGTGGGACAAGAAGGGGGGCCTGGCGCGTTATGTGGCGCGAGGCCCCTCAAGGTGTGAGCGCCTGTGCCCGGGTGATTGGACGATGGCGCTATTGCAGGTATGCTCTGATCTTAATTGCCTGTCGGTATTTCTGGTAACTGGCGGGGGCAGCGCTACCAGCGACCGCGCAGCCACTTGCGGAACAACCCAATAGATAATATTGAGATCACCAGGATCACGATCAACGCGGTGAAGATGGCCAGCGCATTTCCTAATCGTGAGAGGAAGAGCAGCTGGCCCTGCTGGATCCGCCCCACCACGTTGACGGGGGTAATGCTCGTGGCTTCAGCAAATTGCCAGGTGTCCAGCCAGAACGAAGGCAACGTGAAGACCAGAAAGAGCAGCGAGACCCCGGCCAGCATCAGCGACCCCCAGTTCACCAACCGGTCCACCTTGGCGGCGGTCTCGGCCTGGAAGATATCGTCAAAGTGGTTGACCATGTCGCTCAGCGTCGTGATGTTGCGCTCGGCGTAGCTCAAGAGCCGCTGTGTTCCCATCACTTCCACCAGGCGCTGGAACTTCTCCACGCCGTACTCTGCCCGGCTGATCAGGTGCGGCTCGGCCATCTCCTGGGCGATGGCCAGCAGGCGCGAGTAGCGGGTGGTCGCGCCGGTGAGATGGGCCAGCAGTTCCCGTTCCATTGCAAATTCACCGACACGCATCAGCCCTTCCTGTTTGCGCCGCATTACCTTGACCACTTCTTCCAGGGCCTGGGTACTGTAATTTTCCACCAATTGGGCCAGCGCCTGAATCTCCACGCCGGTCTCCAGCAGATGCTCAAAAGCGCGCCAGTATTGTTGGTAGGTGACCTTGCTGGTAGGGGTCGGCAGGTCGGAAATGAACAATTGCTGGCTGCGGGCAAAATCTGAAGGGATGACCAGGGTCGTCCGCGAGGTGATCAGGCAGATTTCATCTTCCCAGGTGGCGGTATCGGCTCTGAAGATATTCTCTGACAGGTCAGCCCGATAACGGGGGAGCAGGCGAGTGCTCTGTTTGGTGATTTTGGGGTTCTTGCCTGGTCGCTTGAGGATGGCTCCTTCCAGCAACGAGGCCAGCAAGCCACATAGCTCTGGATTCTGGCGGACGTCTTTGGCATCCACTATTTTCATCTCGGTGCTGGTGAGGGAGGCCTCTTCGGGGGCCGTTTCCGGCGGGATGTAGAGCCGTTCAAAGAAGAAATTGACGTAGGAATCGTAGAAAGGTGGCGTGAGCGAGTGCTCGGCAGGACACCAGTTTAACAGCGAAGAACCATGATTCCCGTTCAGTGTCACCGGCGGCAACAGCTCGGTGAAGCGGCGCAGCGCTTCCAGGGCGATGTGCCAGTGCACTGGCGAATAAAGCAACGGTGGCGGGGCATTCGGATCTACGTGGAGCCAATTTAGAAAATGATGGATGGATTGGGCGCGCCGCTGTTGTTCCGGGTCAGCGCTGCCTTCCAGCTCGTGTAACCATCCCATGGCACTGGCCAGATCAAACGGACTTTGCAACGTCACTACGTCGGTCGCCACATTGAGCAGCAGGGTAGCGGTTTTGTATTCGCGCGTCAACGAGACGATAAAAAAGCCCAGGGGAGTCAGCCGGATGGTGATGTCCCATTGTCGCCATTCCGGCAGGAAGAGCTTCTTGAATTGAAGGTTGGTCAGTAATTCGGGTTCAAACTCCATCCCTTCTTTGCTAACCTGGTAGACCGGTGCATGGTGCGTTTCAAGAAGGCGATAACGGAACAGGCCCATGGCATACCCCAGCAATTCAGCATCCATCTCCACATCATCGGCTTCGGTTGTGGCGATAGGGGCGGATACGGTGCGAAAATGATCATTGTGGGCCATGGCGTGCGGCAATTGTTGCACGTAACGGACAAACTCCGGCGTGTTGCGAAACGCATCCAGCTCGCCGTGGCGTTCTGGGGGTAGAAAGTGTTGGGCGTCAATTGCCATAATCAGACGAGTGTGTCCGACAACTTTGACTTTTTGTTCTGGGCGGGCCATAGTACTCCTCTTTGGTCACAAATTCAAGCCAGAGCATTTTACATTATACTCTGGTTGTCAATTTTCACTGCTCTATATTGACTCAATGACCACCAGACTAAACAACTGTTGGTTTTCAAAATCCGTGTATACTATGGCTGTCGGCAATGTTCAGTTACGGTGGAGAACCTACTCATGGCCGGCAGACGCATTGGGACGAAATGGGCGCAGCTTTATGGCTGGCTGGCCGAGCGGCTCTACCATGAGCTGGCCTGGGCCTACGATCTGGTCAGCTGGCTGGTCAGCGCCGGGCATTGGGCCGCGTGGCGTCGCGCTGCGTTGACCTATCTGCCGCCGGGCCGCGTCTTGGAGGTCGGCTTTGGCACCGGCGCGCTGCTGGTAGAGCTGGCCGGGAGCGGGCGCGCCGTGGTCGGGCTGGACCTCTCGCCGGAGATGCACCGCCAGACTGCGCGCAAGCTGCAACGGCGGGGCCTGCAGGTGGCGCGCGTCCGCGCACCGACCCAGGCGATGCCGTTCGCCGCCGGCACGTTTGACGCTCTGTTGTCCACCTTCCCGGCTAACTACATTCTGGACCCGGCGACGTGGCGCGAGGCTGCCCGGCTGTTGCGTCCGGGAGGATGCCTGGTCATCACCGGTCTTTGGCTGCAGGTGGATTGGCCCTGGCTGGCCTGGCTGTTGCAGCCTATCTATGGGGCAGCCCCACCGCTGCTGGCGCACTTCCAGGTGGCTGCCGACGCGGTAGGCCTGCACCTGAGACTGGAGGAAGCTGGTTCCGGCCCTGTTCGCCTACCCATCCTGATCCTGGAACTGCCACCCCTATAGCCATTTCACGCTTCACGCTTCACGTCTCACGTCTCATGTCTCACGTCTCACGTTTCACGTTTCACGTTTC
>CAZIEW010000112.1:0-6452 GCA_964538515.1 uncultured Syntrophobacteraceae bacterium | reverse complement strand
CGGCCTCGCCTCCCGCCAGAGACGAGGCGGCCTTTACCCAAGACCATTCAGAAAGATGCGGTCGTGATTCCGACCGATGCTGCAGAACACCTCGTAGCTGATCGTGCCGCACCATTGGGCGATCTCCTCCGCGGAAATCCGCTCCGAGCCCTGATCTCCCATGAGCACGACTTCATCGTCTTCGACAGCCGAAGGGATGTGGGTCACGTCCACCGTGATCATGTTCATTGAAACCCGTCCCACCAAAGGCGCCCGTTGGCCCCTCACCAGGACCTGCCCTTTGTTCGAAAGCAGCCTCGAGTACCCATCGTCGTATCCCACCGGGATGGTCGCGATGCGCGACGGCTTGGTCGTGACATAGGTCCTGCCGTAGCCGACCGGATGATCCGCGGGCACCTCCTTGAGCTGCAGGATCTTCGATTTGAACGTCATGACGGGCTTCAACGGGGCGGGGCGCAGGAGCTCCCCGGAGGGTTGCGCCCCGTAGAGCATGATCCCGGGGCGCACCATGTGAAAATGGGCGTGCCGGAGATCGAGCAGGCCGGCGCTGTTGGCAATGTGGGCGTAGGTCACGGCACAGCCTCGCTCCGCAATCCTTCTCAGCACATCCGCGAATCGATCCACCTGGCAGTCGCAGTATGCCTTGTCCGCTTCGTCGGCCACGGCAAAATGAGAAAGCACCCCTTCAAGCTCGATGCCCGGCAACGAGAGCGTCTCATCCAGAAAGGCCGCGACGTGCTGCCAAGGGACCCCCAGTCGTCCCATCCCAGTGTCGACCTTGAGATGAATCCGGACGGGCCGCCCCACCTTCTGAGCAGCCGCACTGAGAAGCCGGGCGTGGTCCGGCCGGAATACCACCGGACGGACCTCATGCGCGACCGCTTCTTCCATATCCGCCGGCTCGACGCCGAGCAGCACCAAAACGGGCGCCCTCAATCCCGCCGCGTGGAGCTCCCGCGCTTCCCAGTATTTGCTCACCGCCAGAAACGACGCTCCGCAGGCAACCAGCTCCCGCGCCACCGGGATCATTCCGTGTCCGTAGGCATCCGATTTCACAACGCCCACGACGCACGTATCCGCCCTGAGCCGGTCCCTCGCCTGTTGAAAGTTGTGTCTTAGAGCGGCCAGATCGATTTCAACCCAACTTGACGGCATGGCTCCTGGTCCTCCTTGTCGTGAACGGTGCGGCGTCGCGCTACGACCCGGCAAGCGACATTCCACTCGCCGAGCTTTGCTTTCATAGGAAAATATGTTAGGCGAATCAGCCGTGAAAGCAACGACATTCTGGGAGGGACGAGGGGGGCCGGATGACGCATGCGTATTTGATGACGGTATTGGGATTGATTTGTTTCTTCGAAGGACTGCCCTACCTCGCATCCCCTGAGCTGCTGAAGGAATGGATGCTCAAAGTGAGCACCATGGAGTCCAAGCACCTGCGTCTCCTCGGCGCCGCGCTCATGATCCTGGGGCTTCTTCTGGTCTACTGGGGCAGACACCATGGCGGATAGCATCGACGCCGCATCGTTTCGCATCGACGACTACGATTACGACCTCCCGCCGGAGCTGATCGCACAGCTTCCAGCACCGTCACGGGAGTCGTCCCGACTGCTCGTACTGGACCGCGCGCGTCAGCGTGTGGCGCACCGGTGGTTCCGAGACCTTTCGGAATACCTCGTGCCGGGCGACGTCCTTGTCGTGAACGACACCCGCGTGGTCCCGGCTCGCCTTCACGGGGTCAAAGAAACGGGCGGCCAGGTGGAGCTCCTGGTGCTCGATCCCTACAAAGACAACGACAATGGTGCCGGCGACGGCTACGAATGCCTCATTCGGTCCTCCAAGCCAGCCCGACCCGGCGGCCGCTTGCTGCTGAACGGGGGAACCGAAGCGGTTGTCGTGTCCGAGCCCCACGACGGTAGAGTGAAGGTCCGCTTCCTTGGGTCGGAGCCGGTCGTGGAGATGCTCGACCGGATCGGCCACGTGCCGCTGCCTCCTTATATCCGGCGCGCCCCGGAAGCGTGCGGCGAGACGGATGACGCCCGATCCTACCAGACGGTCTACGCAGCAAGAGCTGGGGCCGTCGCGGCCCCCACCGCGGGTCTTCATTTCACCGACGAGCTGCTCGAGTCGCTGCATGCGCGTGGGATCGAGCGGATTGCGGTCACCTTGCATGTGGGCTACGGGACGTTCGCTCCCATGCGCGTGTCCGACATTCGTGATCATGTCATCCACAGCGAATATGTGGAGATCAGCGGGCAGGCCGTATCCAGCATTTTGAACGCCAAGGAGGAAGGCCGACGCGTCGTCGCCGTTGGGACGACCGTGGTACGGGCACTGGAATGGGCGGCAGCGCGGTCGCATGGACTTGCTCCGATCCGCGGCCTATGCGGCCATTACATCTACCCGGGATACGAATTCCGAATCGTGGACACGATGATCACCAACTTCCATCTGCCCCGGTCATCGCTCCTGCTCCTGGTATCCGCCTTCGCCGGACGGCAGACCCTCCTGGAAGCCTACCGTGCGGCCGTCCAGCACCGCTACCGCTTCTTCAGCTATGGGGACGCCATGCTCCTCCTGTGACCGGAGCAGGCCCACCTCGATGCTCCACCTTTCCGGAAAAGGATTGCGCTGGTGAAATTTGAGATCGTCGCCCAGGATTCCACGACCGCAGCACGCAGAGGCCGCTTGACAACGACGCACGGAACGGTGGAAACCCCCGTTTTCATGCCCGTCGGCACGCAGGCAACCGTGAAAAGCCTGACGCCCGATGAGCTGGAAAGCCTCGGCGCCCGTATCATCCTTGGGAATACGTATCACCTTTACCTCAGGCCCGGGGCGGATCGCGTTGAAAAGCTCGGCGGTCTCCATCGATTCATGAACTGGAACGGCTCTATTCTCACGGACAGCGGCGGATTCCAGGTCTTCAGCCTGGCCAGGATCAACAAGATCGGAGAAGACGGCGTCTGGTTCCAGTCCCACCTCGACGGATCACGGCACCTCATCCGCCCTGAAACCTCGATGGAAATCCAGATGAAGCTCGGCTCCGACATCGCCATGTGCTTCGATGAGTGCACCCCCTATCCCGTGGACCGATCGTACGCCGCAAAATCGATGCAGCTGACACTGCGCTGGGCCGAGCGCTGCAAGAGTGCGCACCAGGGAGGAGATCAAGCGCTTTTCGGGATCATTCAGGGAAGCGTCTTCACCGATCTGCGCCTGGCTTGTCTTGAACAGATGAAGCGCATCGGCTTTGACGGATACGCGCTGGGAAGCCTCTCGGTCGGAGAGCCGAAAGAAGACATGCTCCGCGTCCTCCAGGAAGTGACCCCCCATCTTCCGGACGACCGCCCCCGGTACCTGATGGGTGTTGGAACCCCGGAGGATTTGGTTGAGGGCGTCCGTCTCGGGGTCGACATGTTCGACTGTGTCATGCCGACGCGAAACGCACGGAACGGCATGCTCTTCACATCCCGGGGAGCGATGCAGATCAAAAACAGCTGCTATTCGGAAGACCCGGACCCCATCGAGCCCGAATGCCATTGCTACACCTGCCGTCGGTTCTCACGAGCGTACCTGAGGCACCTCTTCATGGCCCGCGAGCTCCTGGCCTACCGGCTGCTCACCCTCCATAACCTCCACTATTACCTCGGCCTCATGGACGACATGCGAGCCGCCATCGAGTCAGGGACTTTCCCCACCTGGCGCAGCGCGTTCTACGCGCGGCGCGGCCCAGGAGCACCGTGACTGCCCTCATACGGCGCGACAATGCTCTGCAGCCGGACCAGAACGATCCTGGATGCCGGATGCCGGAGAAAACCCATCCATGATGGCAGGCGTTTTCATCCAGCATCAGGCATCTCGACCAGATGAGTGATACCTTGCGCAGCCCTATCCCAGGGGGCCATCACGATTCCACGATGGGGGAGGCTTTGGGACTGAATGGGTTCGTCCGCACCGAGAGGGAATACATGTACGGGTAATCCCCCTTGAGGTGCTGCATGTAACTGAGCCATTCGCGCAGAAGGCAACCGAAAGCGCGGACCATGTCCCCTTCGAGGTGGCGAAGGTCCGAGGGCGGCAGGTGGTCGATATCCTCGCGCGCATCGAGCTCTTCGGTCAGATGGCACACAGCCCAGAGCAGGTCCGTAAACGACTCGTGCTCGAGGAGAATGGGGTTTTGCAGGAGTCCCAGAACAAACCTTCTCTTGGTCAGGAGAAAGGCCTTCAAACGTCCTAACTGAACAGCCCCTCCATCCAGTCGGCATTCGAATTCACCAAGCCAGCGCAGGGCACTTTCAAACGCATTCCGGTCCCAGTTGCCCTTGATGGAGAGGTGCGACTGGAGCTCTCCGAAATTCACACAGACCCCGCGCATTTCGGAGAGCATGTCATGACCGAGCTCGCAGAAGAAGGCCCCAACCACCATGTTCATTTTTCGCATCAGGCTGCGCTTTTCGCGCTCATTGAGGAGCCGTTCGATGATCAGTGTGACCAGAAGAACCTGGACCGGAACGAAGACCACGTCCAGGGCAAGGTAGAATACGAGTGTCTTCGGGTCTTCGAACACAACGGCATGAACGATTCCCATGAGAGCCGAGGCGGCCACAAGAACAAGCCCCATGGCGACTTTCCAGGGTAACGTCACCATATAATTCACCTTTCTTTTTGCTATGCATCCAAGACAACCGTATGATATATGACCGAAGCAAGCCTGGAAACGGTTCCTATTAGCCTTCATGAACAGCCATTTCAAGGGGAAATGGATGGGCGCCTCATAAGGGGTTTGAGTCCCTGGGAGCCAGGAAATCATCCGCCCCGCTTTTGACAATGTTGACAGGACGGACCTCTCAGCCCACAGGGGAAGCGCTCCACCTCTCGTGGGTTGTTTTTTTTGCGTGAACCGGGGAAGAAGCTGCCGCTGCAGCCGTCGCCGGTGAGCCAAGACGTATCTTTCGCATGCTGCAGGAGGATGACATGACACGATGCCGCAGGGCAAATGCTGTGCTTTGGATAATTGTAACGCTTCTCATGACCTGCCCCGCGCCTGAAGCGTATTCGGCCGACGCCGACAAGAAGGCCGAGAATGTGATCCTGCGCGTCAATGGCGAGCCCATCGGCCAGGAGACACTCGACAAAGAGATGGCCCGATACGAGGGCCAGGCGGCGCAGTCTGACCAACCCCCCGATCCGGCAAAGAAGGAGGCCCTTCGCAAGAAGGTGTTGGATGGAATGGTCGACCGGATTTTGCTGCTGCAGGAAAGTCAGAAGCTCGGCATTTCCGTGACGGATGCGGAGGTGGACGAGGAAATGAGCAAGTTCAAGGCGCGGTTTCCCAAACCTGAGCAATTCGAGGCCATCCTGGCCCGAATGAAGGTGACGGAAGCCGACGTCCGTACCGAATACCGGCGGCGGATAGCCATCCGGGCCGTCGTCGAGCGGGAGGTGACCCCGAAGGCGACGGTCGCCGAGGCCGACATCAAGGCATTTTACGATCAAAACCCCAGCCTTTTCAAAGTGCCCGAGCAGGTGCGGGCGAGCCACATTCTCGTGAAGGTCGATGAGCAGGCTACGGATCAGGACAAAGCCAAGGCGCGAGAGAAGATTCTCGCCCTCAAGAAGAAGGTGGAAAACGGCGAGGACTTCGCGGCTGTGGCAAAGGATAATTCGGACTGCCCCAGCGCAGCACAGGGTGGTGACCTCGACTTTTTCCAACGGGGACAGATGGTGGCTTCGTTCGAAGAATCCGCCTTCGCACTGAAGCCCGGGGAAATGAGCGATGTCGTGGAAACCCAGTTCGGGTATCACCTCATCAAGGTGACCGATCGCAAAGAGCCTGGGGACATGCCTTTCGAGGAGATGAAGCCCACCATTGAAGAGCACCTCAAGCAGCAAAAGATCGCCGACATGCTGACGGCCTACAAAGCGGAGCTCAGATCGAAGGCAAAGATCGACGAAGTCTCATCAAAGTAACCGTGCTCGGAGCGTTCCATGATCCAGGTCCTTTTTACTGACGCGGACCTCCGCCAGATGGAGTCGATGGCTATCTCGGAGGACCAAGTTCGCCGCCACTTGGACCTTTTCAACAGGTCCTCGGTTCACCTGAGATTGCTGCAGCCGTGCACCCCCGAAAACGGGATAGGGAGGATCGCACCGGAGCGGATCAACGGCTACTTGACGCTGCACCAGCAGGCAGCCGCTCAAGGTCGATTCGGAAAATTCGTCCCCGCGTCGGGGGCGGCCACCCGCATGTTCCAGTCTCTCATTCAGCTCTATTACATCCCGCAGTTTCTGGAGTGCGAAGAGCTCTACCTCCGTGTCGAGCAAGGGGTGGCCATCGCCTGCGACTTTCTGCGATTCATGGACAATCTTCGCTCGTTCGCCTTCAAGGAAGATCTGGAGCAAGCCCTCGCCAGGGACGGCTGGTCATTGGGCTCGCTCGCTCATCGCGGGCA
>CAZIEW010000111.1:0-6558 GCA_964538515.1 uncultured Syntrophobacteraceae bacterium | reverse complement strand
GCCGAATTTCCCACCGTCTTGCATGTACGACAGTATGGTCAATCCAAGGCCAAAGTCCTGCGTATCATCCTGGCCCACCTGCGTTTCCAGGCCAGGTTGATCGGGCTGCGCTTAAGTGGCCGCCGTCCCGTGCCGCAAACGCTGGAACCATGCGCAAAGTCGTGACGGTGGTGGGGACTCGCCCCGAGCTGGTCAAATTCTCGCCCGTCATCCCTTTGTTGAACGCCGCGTTTGACCACCGGCTGGTCCATTCGGGGCAACATTACAGCTACGAGATGGACGCGCTCTTTTTTGAGGAACTCCACTTGCCGGCTCCCTATTACCGGTTAGAGGTTGGCTCCGGCTCGCACGCGGAGCAGACAGCCCGGATTCTCACCCGTTTTGAGCCGTTGTTAGTGCAAGAGTCGCCTGATGCCGTCCTCGTTTTGGGCGACACAAATACGACCCTGGCCGGTGCCCTGACCGCAGCCAAATTGCACATTCCGGTGGTCCATTTGGAGGCCGGCTGCCGTTCCTTCAACCGGCAGATGCCGGAGGAGATCAACCGGATCGCCGTGGATCATTGGGCCACCTGGTGCTTTGCGCCGGGCGAACGGGAACGGGCCCAGCTGCTCCAGGAAGGCATTCCGGCCACGGCGATCACCGTCGTCGGCTCCACGGCCATTGACGCCTGCTTGCGCAGCCGTCCGCTGGCTGCTACCCGTTCCATCGTCGCCGACCTGGGATTGCGTCCAGATGGCTTTCTGCTATTGACGCTGCACCGGGCCGAGAACACCCTGCCGGACGTACTGCAAGACCTGCTGGCAGCTTTCAACCGCCTGGCCGAACGCTGGCCCGTCGTTTTCCCCATCCATCCCCGCACGCGCGCTGTCTTGGAGAGCTTGCAGGCGGCGAACCCGGCGTTGTCGCTCCACCCGCAGCTGCATCTGATTGAACCGGTGGGCTATCTGGACCTGCTGCAACTGATGCTCCAGGCACGCGCGGTGTTGACCGATTCCGGCGGCATCCAGGAAGAAGCGGCTACTTTGGGAACTCCCTTGCTCATCGTCCGGCGAGAGACTGAATGGCAATACTTAGTGGAGGCCGGGGCCGCCGTCTTGATCGGCAATGAAGGCGCAACGTTGGTAGAACGGGCCTGGCCCTGGCTGGAACAGGGCCGCGCGGCCTTCCGACCGTTAGACGTGCGCGCGCAACAAGGGGCGGCGGAGCGGATCGTCGCCCGCCTGGGAGAGGTCTTGCAACCGTGAAGCCAAAGCCCACCCGTTTTGTGGGGATCATCGTTCCTGTGCTGTTATGGCTTTTCTTCCTTCAGGTGGTTACGGCCATCCCGCATAACTCTATTACCAGCGATGAAGGTCCCCAGCTCATCAGTGGTTATTCGTTCCTGGTCACCGGCGACCGCCACCTGATTGAATTTGATGGCCACCCCCCGTTTGCCAAAGTCGTTAACGCCCTGCCGCTCCTGACCGTGCCCGATTTCCCCGATCCCACCACCGCGCCGGCCTGGACCTCCACCGATCCCATCAGCCTGACCTGGATGGCGGAGCAGCTGATTTATCCCTACCGCCCCCTGGATCGGTTAGTGGTCCCGGCGCGGGTCATGGTCGCCCTGCTGGGATTGTTACTGGGGGCGCTGGTCTACCGGTGGACGGCCGATCTCTTCGGTCCCCTGGCCGGCGTCGGTGCGTTGCTCCTGGTCACATTTGATCCCAACCTGCTGGCCCATGCCGGGCTGGCCACCAACGACCTGGCGGCGACAGTGTGGGGCTTTGCTGCATTGTTCACCTTTTGGCGCTGGTTACGGCATCCTGCTCCCTGGCGGCTGCTCCTGGCGGGAGTTGTCCTGGGGCTGGCGCAGAGCACCAAACTCAACGCACTCTTGTTGTTGCCGACTCAGGCCAGCATAGCGTTGTTTTATCTCATCGCCGAGCGGCGCAGACTGTGGCCGCTTGTCCGGCAGGGATTCCTGCTCTGGCTGGTCGCCGGACTGACCCTGTGGGCCACCTATGGGTTTGAGCTGCGGGCGCTGCCAGGGATGACTTTTCCGGTGCCGGCCGGGACGCACGGATTCCTGTTGCAACAGGTCGCCAAAGTCTCCGGGGGAGGGCATCCGGCTTTCCTGATGGGGGAACTCTCCACGCAGGGCTGGTGGTACTATTTCCCCCTGGCGTTCGCCATCAAAACCCCGCTGCCCACGTTGCTGATCCTGGGAGCGGCGCTGGTCACTTTGGCGCTGGGAGGACGCCGCCCGTGGCGGCACGAACTGGCCTTAGGGTTATTCGTCCTTTTGTATACCGCCGTCACCCTGCGCAGCCATCTGAACATCGGCTACCGTCACCTGCTGCCCGTGCTGCCGTTCCTGTATACCTTTGCCGGAAGGCTGTTAGCGCCTGGCCGACCGGCCCGGTTGCCGGTCCGCCTCTGGCGCTATCTGGGCGGCGGCCTGGCGCTATGGCTAGCCATCGGCACGCTGGCTATCTGGCCGTTTCCTTTAGCGTTTTTCAACGAGGTCATCGGCGGGCCGGATCAGGGGTATCACTATCTGGTAGATTCCAACACCGATTGGGGCCAGGCCATCAAAGCCCTGCAACGGTTCATGGCGCAGGAGGGGATAGCACGGGTCAAGCTCTCCACGTTTTTTGAATACGGTGCGGCCATTGAAGGGTACGGCGTCGCTTTTGACCCGCTCCCGCCGCTCCATGCCGCGCCGGGCGTGCTGCCGGCGCGCTTCAACCCGGCGCCGGGGATCTATGTGCTGAGCAGCACCACCCTGCAAGGGATCTTCCTGGCCGATGGGGAGATGTACGACTGGTTCCGCCAGCGGGAACCCGCTGCGTTGATCGGACATGTGATGCCGCTCTACCGGGTGGAACCGCCCGCCGTGACACCGGGATGGGTGGCCCAGTGCACCGCGCCGGTCGTCCCCCTCCCACCGGAGGTGGTGGCCGAGGGCTTTGGGCGCGACGACCTGCGGCTGGCCTATTTTGATTGCACGGCCGGCTGGCTCTATCCGGGCGGGGGCCAGCAACCAGGCTGGTATGCCTTCTTCCGTGAGACAGCCCGTCGCGCTGATCCCTTTCTCCAGGCCCGGCTGACGGCGGCGCGCCTGAGTTACGAGCAAAAGCAGACTGGTCTCACACCCTCCTTTGCCATCTACGAACAACCGCTCCCCTTGCCGCAGCCGGCTACGGTGGTTGAGCCGCCGGTGGAGGTGGGAGCTTTACGCTTCCTGGGCTATCGCACGCCCAACACCCCGCTGCGTCCCGGCGAGACGGTGGAGATAGAGACCTGGTGGCAGGTGACTGAGGTACCTGCGCGCCCGCTCTCTATCATGCTCCACCTGCAAGGGCCGGCGGATGCTCCCGTACTGGTGGGGGATGGGTTAGGAGTGCCGGTAGACACCTGGCAGGTGGGGGATTGGATCGTGCAGCGGCACACACTCACCCTGCCCGCCGAGGCGCCCGCCGGCGTCTATACCCCCGTCACCGGCGTCTACTGGCTGGATTCGCTGGAGCGCTGGCAACCGGCAGGGATGTCGGCAGATAACCTGACGCTATCCCCCTTGACGGTCAAACGGCGCTAAGTTCTGTCTTCCCCAGCAAAAATCTGAAATAGTTTGCGCGCGGCTTGTCCGCGCGCAAACTACTGCCGATCTATCCTTAAGTGCCAGCAGAACTCAGGGCGCTGTCCTGAACGTCATTTTGTCTGAAGACCACAGCACGCAGCTATCTCCCGCCACCCCGCGCGACGCGAGAATGTACTCATACGTGCAGTTGGAGCTCAGGCCGGTGAGCTTGACGGTGTGATTGGCCGTCGCCGTCTTGTTAAGGGTGGTATAAAGCCACGGCGTCGTCCGGCTGACCGCAGGCAGATAGACGGTATAGGTCATAGATTCGGTAGGGGTGACCGGTGTGGTCACCTCGCCGCAGTAAAGCAGATGGTAAAAGACCTGGTCAATGGCGCTGTTGGGCGTTGTCCAGGTCAGAGTGACGCCAGTACTGGCCGTGACCACCGTGTGATTGGAGATACCGCTGGCCGCCGGGGGGGCGGTTGGCTCCAACAGCGTGGCCGGGGTCACGTCGGCAAATGAGCCGGAATCCCAGACAATGGCATGAGCGCGCCCACCGGTGGTGTAAGCGTAGGAGTAGACGGCGATCTTGTTGGCGCGGGCCTCGGCAGTGACCGTCAACACGCCAAAGTTGCCCTTGTAATCATAGGGGGGGCCCCAGATAGTAGTGATGGGGAAAGCGCCCGGCACGGCCGGGTCGGAGGGTGTCACCTCAGTGTTGGGATGCCAGCCCACCACATCAATCCCGACCTTCAGCTCAGCCGCCGGTGAGCCGATGCTGCTATCAGGCTTGGAAAGGCCATACATCTGGAAGTTATACGTGAGGCAGGGCGTGGCCGTGTAGATCATCTGGTATAACCCGGCTTGATGGATATTGCCATCAAACGTGCGCATGGCGACCGATTCCCCGGAAACTTTGATCGTGTTTTCAACAAACGATTGAATCAAGGGGGTGTTGCGCATATACCAGATGCGCCAGTCCTGGAGGATGCTAAGGGGGATGTTGTTGCTCACATTGTTGTCGTCGTCGGGCACAATGGGCTTACCGGTACCACTAGGCCCATCGGGATATCCCAGATAGCGGTCGGCCCCAAAGAAATACCAGTCGTGGTTGTCAAAGCCGGGGTTGTGCAGCGCAGCCTGGTTGGTAGGATTAACCACGGTGTTAGCGGCGCGGAAGCTGGCCGTATCCCACAAAATGGCGTGTGAACGGCCACCACGCGCATCGGCAAACGTGAAGATCGTAATGTGATTGGCCGTTGCTTGCGCCTGCACCGACAGCTCCACCCAGGTGTTGGGGGTGTTCTTGGCGGTACCCCAAACCATGTTGGAGGGGAAGCTGCCTACAGCCGGATCCACTTTGGAGTTGGGCGCCCACCCATCCGGCGCGATACCCACTTTCAGGCCCACCAGCGTGTCGCCGCTCTCCTGCGGGCGGGCCTGGGCGTAGATTTTAAACTCGTAGACCACGCCGGGGATGGTATTGTAGATGATCTGGTAGAGTCCTCCCTGATGGATATCGCCATTATAGGTGCGGACAGCGACCGACTGCCCGGATTGAACCAAAACATTTTCCTCAAACGTTTGAATGAGCGGGGTGCCGCGCATATACCACAGCCGCCAGTCCTGGAGCGTTGCCGGAGGTGGAACGACATCCGGGCGGTTGTTATCCGCATCCGGCAGGAGGGGTTGCCCAGAACCACTGGGGCCATCGGGATAAGTAGGATCGTACCGATCCTTAAAGAAATACCAGTCATGATTGTCAAAACCAGGGTTGTTCAGCGTAGCCGTGGCCAGAGTCACAAACTCCGGTTCAGGAGTTCCCTCCTGGGCCTGAATGGGAAGGTAAGGCCCGGCAAGCAGCAGTGCAGCCACCAGGGCCAGAGCCACCAGGAGAGACCCGGCCCGCTGATACCAGGACGTCAGGGATTTCATGCAACAACCTCCTTAAAACAAACTTAAAGTGAGCAACATCAGAAGCGGTGAACAAAGAGCTTGCGCCCCAAGTTGCCGCCCGGCAAACCGTCACGAGTATAACGGGAAAAGAGGAGCTGTCAACTTTTTGGCCTCCGGTGGTCTGTGGTCTCCTGGCAGGGTAGGTGCAACCCGAGTTGGATGAGGGAATCGCAACTTGGGTTATAATAGGGGGGTGATGCAGCCAAGAACCACAGAGGCGGCGCCATGAAGCCGCTAACCGCAAAACACCAGACACACGCCGGTTGGAGCCGGCTTATCCTGCTATGGCTGTTATGGGGCAGCACGCTGTATGCCATCCAGGCCACCTCCATCACGTTAGATGAGCCCCTGCATATCACCAGCGGTTATGCCTGCCTGTTGACCGGCGACTACCGCCTGGTGGAGGAACATCCCCCGCTGCTTAAGATGCTCCAGGCCGCCCCCTTGCTGCTGGCCCAACCGCCTCTGCCCGATCCGCGCACCGTCCCCGGCTGGAACGAGGGCAATCTGATTGAGGTAGCCCGGCATGTGGTTGTGGCTTACCGCCCGCTGGATGCGCTGGTCACGGCCGCGCGCATCCCCACCCTGCTGGTAGCGATCGTGCTGGCCGCGCTGGTCTACCGTTGGGCCACGGACCTGTTTGGGCCGCGCGCCGGACTGCTGGCGCTCTTCCTCTGTGCCTTTGATCCCAACCTGCTGGCCCATGCCGGGGTGGCCGCAACCGATCTCGGAGCAGCCGCTGCCATTCTGGCAGCCAGCTACACCTTCTGGCGCTGGCTGCGACAGCGTTCCGGCCCGAGCTGGCGGCGCGCGCTGCCGGCAGCCGTTGTCCTGGGGATGGCGTTGAGCGTCAAATCCACGGCCCTGCTGCTGGTGCCGGTCTTTGGCCTGTTATTGCTGGTAGCCCGCCCTGCCGGCCAGCCGCTGCGGGCCTACCTGGGACAGACCGTGGCGGCAATTGGCGTGGCATTTTTCACCCTGTGGGCCATTTACCGCTTTGAAATCGGCCCCGCGCCTGGCGTGCCCTTTCCCAT
>CAZIEW010000110.1:0-6692 GCA_964538515.1 uncultured Syntrophobacteraceae bacterium | reverse complement strand
CGGTGGCGGTGGCGGTGGCGGTGGCGGTGGCGGCGGTGGCGGTGGCGGCGGCGGCGGTGGCGGCGGCGGCGGTGGCGGCGGCGGCGGCGGACGGTAATGGATCTCCGCACCCCGTCCAGCTATCAGCTCAGCTCCTGGCCTTCAAGCCCGCCCAACAGACCAGAATGGAAGTTGTCGTCACTAGCCCCATGGGCGTCAACCAAAGGATTTGCGCATTGAAATCAGGATCGTATCCGGGACGTGCTGAGATCAGCGATAACGCGTGATCCCCTGCCTCTATGGAGGCAGGGGGGCCACCGTGGGCTTGCTTGGAGGGAGAAGCCGTCCGCCCGATCTCAGGGCAGAGGGACGATCTCTTCTGGCTCGCAAATCGGAGCCCTAGGGGCTCCCGCCTCGGCCAAGGCCACCCAGCCGCCGCCCATAGCCTTGTAGATATTAATCAAGGAGCGGAAGATATTTCCATAAACGCTTGTATAGGCCAGCTCGGCATTGAATAAGCTGCGCTCGGCGTCCAGGACCTCGATGTAGCTGGAGTACCCTTCATCGTAGCGCATGCGGGCGAGCCGGGCGTAGGTTTTCAAGGCATCGACCTGTTGGGACAACGCTTGAATTTGCTCCTGGGACTTCGTGTGATCGACCAGCGCGTCATCCACGTCCCGAAACGCACTCTGAATCACCTGTTGATAGGCATAGAGGGCCTGCTGCTGGACCGCTTCGGTGGACTTCACCAAACCCTTGATGCGACCAAAATTGAGGAGCGGCATGGCGATGGGGCCGGCAAGGCTCCAAAAGCTGGTTCCCCCGCTGAACAATTTGGTCAGCTCCGGACTTGCACTCCCCAGCAAGCCGGTAAGCGAGATGGTCGGAAAGTAAAGCGCTTTTGCCGCGCCGATCCGTGCATTTGCAGCGACCAGGTTCTGCTCCGCCTGACGAACATCCGGGCGCTTCTCCAGGATTTCCGACGGCAGCCCTTCGGGCACTTCAGGACGCCCCAGTTTTTCAAGGCTGCGACCTCGAATGATGTCGCCGGGATTTCGCCCGATCAGGATGCTGAGGGCGTTTTCGGTTTGGGCGATCGATCGCTGAACTTCCGGGATGCGCGATAGCGCGTCTCGGTATTCCGCATCGATCATGCTCAGGACTTCAGCAGACACGATGCCGTAATCGAAGCGCATCTGGAAGAGATCCAAGGATTGCTTTCGGCTTTCAGCCGTCTTGACCGTGATGTCCAGCTGTCTATCCAGGGTGAGCAGATCCACGTAGGTCCCGACCACCGAGCCCACGAGGGTCAAGATGACCGCGCGACGCGCCTCCTCCGTAGCCAGAAGCTCCGCCCGCGCTGCTTCTTTCAGGCGACGCAGACGACCCCAAAAGTCAATCTCCCAGCTCCCGCTCAAAAAGACCTGGTAGCTGTCGGTCGTGATCAGAGACCCCATTTCGCGCCCGCGTGCGGCCGTAAATCCGCCAGTAATATTGGGAAACAGATCGCCTCGGGCCGTAACATAGCGCCCCACGAACTCCTCGATCCGGGCCGACGCAATGAGCACATCCTTATTTTCCTGCAGAGCCGTGTGGACGAGGTCGTTTAGGACCGGATCATCGAACTGCTCCCACCATGCGGTGTTTGCCACCTCCATGGCCCCATTCAGCTCGAATCGGTAGTTCTCCGGAGCGAGCACCTTGGGCCTTTTATAGTCGGGGCCCACGGCGCAGCCCGCCAGTAGAGCCAAGAGGCTCCAAAGAACGACCTGCCCACGGAAATCGCCGGTCAGCCGTAGGTCGGGCAGGCGCTTCGTCATCCCGGCAAACGCCACGATCCAAGGGGATCTGCCGGGGCAAGCCTGGATTCGAGCCTTTTCCGGAATAACGGCCGAGGACAGCATTATCGCTTGGGACAATGGATTCGGTGTCTGTCGACTACGCATGCTCGCCTCCCTTCTCCTGAGATTCCGCCACCGGGGCGTCCGCTGAATGACCATGGGCGGGCGGGCCTCCTCCCCGATGGGCGAGCCGCTCGACAACGTAAAAGGTCACGGGGATGAGAAAGATGGCGATCACCGTGGCAGCGAGCATGCCGCCGATGACTCCTGTTCCCATGACCTGGCGCGACACGGCCCCCGACCCGGTTGCGATCGCCAGGGGCACGCAGCCCAGGATGAAGGCGAAGCTGGTCATGAGGATGGGCCGGAAGCGCAGCTTGGCCCCTTCCAAGGCCGCATCCATGATGCTCTTCCCCTTCTCGTATTCCACCTTGGCGAACTCCACGATCAGGATCGCGTTCTTGGCCGCTAAACCGATCAGCATGATGAGCCCGATCTCCGCGTAGATATTGAACTCCAGGGTGCGCAGATAGATCCCCGCGAAGGCCCCGAACACGGCGACCGGCGTCCCGAGGAGAACGCTGAACGGAAGACTCCAGCTTTCGTACTGGGCAGCCAGGATGAGAAACACGAACAGCAGCGACAGGGCAAAGATAACGCTCACCGGCACCCCCTCCTGCGCTTTCTTCTCCTGGTACGACATGCCCAGGTAGTCAAAGCCCATCTCCCGGGGCATGGTCTGCTTGAACACCTCTTCCAGGGCCTTCATGGCCTGGGTGGAGCTGTACCCGGGTTTGGTCGAGGCGTTGATCTGGGCCGACCGGTACAGGTTGTAGCGCATGGTGAACTCCGGCCCGGACCGATTCTCCAACTGCGTCACCGCCGACAAGGGAACGGTCGTCCCTGCGGCATTGCGCACATAAAACTGTCCCAGCTGGTCCGCCTGGGTGCGGAATTCCCCCTCCGCCTGCAGGTAAACCTGCCACTGCCTCCCGAATCGGTTGAAATAATTAATGAAGAATCCGCCCATGAAGGCCTGGAGCGATTGATAAACCTGGCTGAGGTCCACCCCCTGTTTCAGGACCTTATCCCGGTCGACATCCACAAAGACCTGGGGCGCGGTCGGCAGGAAGGTCGTCGACACCCGACCTAATTCCGGACGCTTCCGTGCTTCGGCCAGGAACTTTTGGGTGTTTTCCCAGAGAAAGGGGATGTCTTTGCCGGACCGGTCTTCCAGAATGAACGTCACGCCGCCCGACGTCCCGATGCCCGGAATGGCGGGAGGCGAGAAGGCGAACGCGGTCCCCTGGGGAAGCTGGCTCATGCGCCGGTTCAAGCCGGCCATGATCGCCCCGTATTGCTCTTCGGGCTTCTTCCGTTCGTGCCAGGGCTTGAGGGTGACGAAGAAAAATCCGCTGTACGTGTTGGTGATGCCCGAAAGCATGCTGTAGCCGACGACCGTCGTGCAATACTGTACGCCGGGCGTTTCCATGATGATCTTCTCCAGGTCGCGGCAGGCCACATCCGTGCGCTGGAGAGACGACGCATCCGGGAGCTGCACACCGGCATAGAAATAGCCCTGGTCCTCTTCGGGCAGGAAGCCGCCGGGCACCCACTTGGCGATCACTCCGGTCCCGAGGGTCATCAGAAGCAGGAGAAGCAGGCTGATGACGAACTTGCGAATGAAAAACCCGCACAAGGTCACGTATCCGTTGGTCGCTTTCCCGAACACGGTGTTGAATCCCCGGTAAAACGCACCCAGAGGGCCGCGTGCCTGCTTTTTCGGCTTGAGGATCAAAACTGAAAGGGCCGGACTCAGCGTCAAGGCGTTGAAAGCGGAGAGCAGAACCGAGATGGCGATGGTGACCGCAAATTGCTGGTACAGTCGCCCGGTGATGCCGGGGATGAAGATGGTCGGCAGAAACACGGCCGAAAGGACCAGGGCAATGGCCACCACGGGTCCGGAAACCTCCTCCATGGCCTTGAGCGTCGCCTCCTTGGGGGAAAGTCCGTGCTCAAGATGGTGCTCGACGGCCTCCACCACGACGATGGCATCATCGACCACGAGTCCGATGGCCAGTACAAGCCCCATGAGCGCGATCGTGTTGATGGAGAAACCTATCATGGGAAAGAAGGCGAACGTGCCGATGAGGGAGACCGGAACGGCGAGGGCTGGGATGAGGGTCGCGCGCCAGCCCTGGAGGAAGACGAAGACCACGATGATGACGAGGATCAAGGCTTCATACAAGGTCTTGAGGATTTCCTTCAACCCTTCCCGAACGGACTGGGTGGTGTCCAAAGCTATGACATAGTCCAGGTCATCCGGAAAAGAGGTCTTCTTCACCTCTTCCATGAGCTTCTTGACACCATCGACGGCCGCGATGGCGTTGGTGCCCGGCAGCTGATAGAGCGCCAGGACAGCCGAGGGCTTTCCGTTCATGCGACCGGCCATGGCATAGGTTTGAGACCCCAGTTCGATCCGGGCGACGTCACTGAGACGCACGATGGATCCATCGGGGTTGGCCCGGACCACGATTTGCCCGAACTCCTCCGGGGTTTCGAGCCTCCCCTGGGCCCGGATGGCATACGTGTATTCCTGTCCCGGCGGGGCGGGCTCCGCTCCGATCTGCCCGGCCGGGTTCACGGTGTTCTGCTTCTTCACCGCGTTCACGATTTCAGGGATGGTGATATTCAGTTTGGCCAGGATGTCCGGCCTTACCCACAACCGCATGGCGTACTGGCCCGCGCCGAACACCGTCACGCTGGCGATGCCCGGAACACGCGTGAGCTGGTCGTTCAGATTGATGTAGGCGAAGTTGGCCAGGAAGGTTGCGTCGTAGCTTTCCTTGGGCGATACAAGCGAAACCAGCATGAGGGGGGATGACGTGGACTTCTTGACGGTGATCCCGTAGTCGCGCACATCGGCGGGCAGCTTCGAGTCGGCCTGGCTCTTGCGCATCTGGGCAAGCACCTGGTCGATGTTGGGATCTGTCTGAACGTCGAAGTTCACGTACAGCTTGAGCTCACCGTTGTTGGCATTCAGCGAGTACATGTAGTTCATGTTGTCGACGCCGCTCATCTCCTGTTCGATGGGCGTCGCGACGGACTGTTCCACCGTCTGAGCGTCTGCCCCGACGTACGTGGTATTGATGTAAATCTCGGGAGGGACGATGTTGGGGTACTGGGCGATGGGAAGACCCAGCATCGCCACGATCCCGACAATCACGGTCAGGATCGCGATGACGATTGCGACGATCGGTCGATTGACAAAGAACTTCGCCATGGAGGGACCACCTTTCTTTCAAGAAGCCGATTCACTAAGGTTTCATCTTCGGGGTAACCTTGATGCCTTCGCGAACCTTCATGAGGCCCTCGGATACGACCACATCCCCCGGATTGAGCCCCTGGAGGATGACCCACATGGTGTCCATGCGCTCGCCGACCTTGACCGTCTTGAGGCGGACCACGTTGTCCTTATCCACCACGGCCACCTGATACCTGCCCTGAAGCTCCGAAACGGCGCGCTGGGGCACCAGAAGAGCCCCCACTTCCGTCTTGGTGAGGGCGCGTACCTTGGCAAACTGGCCGGGGCGAAGGAAGTTGTCGGGGTTGGGGAAAACGGCAGCCACCTTGAGAGTGCCGGTGGTGGGATCGACCTGCCGGTCGGCGAACGAGATCTTACCCGGGTGCTTCCAGGGGGTCCCATCCGCGAGCACAAGCTCAAGAGGAAGATCCGGCGTACCCGTCGCAGCTTCCCCTCTTCTCTTGCCTGCCGCCAGGTACTCCGTTTCGCTGAGGGAGACGTAAGCCTTGATGGGATTGACGGTCGAAACCGTGGTCAGAACCTGTTTCTGAGCCGTTCCCACCAAGTCGCCGATCTGTGCATTGGCGATACCGGCGATTCCATCGATGGGCGAGGTGATCTTGCAGAACCCCAGGTTGAGCAACGCCTTACTATAGGAAGCCTTGGCCGCCAGCACCTCGGCTTCGGCCGCCTGGACCGCCCCGACGGCGTCGTCCTTGTCCTTCTGGCTCACGGCATTGGCCTTGGCCAGCGGCACGATCCGTTTCAGGGTGGCTTGACGGGTCTTGAGCACAGCTTCCTGCCTGGCCAGGATGGCATGGGTTTCGTCGACGGTGGTCTGGAAGGGCCTCGGGTCAATCTCGAACAGCAGAGCCCCCTTGGTGACGACATCCCCTTCCTTGTAATTCTGCTTGATCAGGTACCCCTGGACCTGGGCCTGAATGGTGGCGTTCACCAGTCCGTCCAAGCTCGCCACCCATTCTCCGTAGATGGGAACGTCCTTCTGGATGACGGTCATCACTTCGACCTCGGGCGGAGCCGGTGCCGCTGCCTTGTCCTGTGCCAATCCGATCTGCGCCCCTGAAAGGACAGCCAATACGACAACTGAAACCCACTTTGCCTTCACGTCATGCCCCCTCTCTGAATGGCCATTGGGATCGAACGTCTGTCTCTATTCAACGGATTACAGTGAAAATACTGTGGAATTCAAAGGTCTATAGGATCTCAAATTAGAACAGAAGTGCGAGTCAAAGGGATGCGTGGAATCCGCCCCTGCCCAGCACAGTTAACATAAAGCAGAATCCCATAAGGAGCGCAAGTTGGACTTTGGTCCAATAGGTAAGGAGTGACATCGGATTTTGCGCCTCGGGCCCCTCCGCTCGATCGACCGGAATCCGGATCGCCGCATGCTCCATCTCGTGAAGAATGGGATATCACGACGAAACAGCTTCCTGTTTCTCAGAGAATTTTGTTGTTATCAAACATACTTGAAGGCATTGAATACCGCCAATGCCATATCCATGTCGTGCGTTTCCACCGCTACCCGCCAGGCACGACATCGATCCACC
>CAZIEW010000109.1:0-6896 GCA_964538515.1 uncultured Syntrophobacteraceae bacterium | reverse complement strand
CTTTGTTCCCGCCGATCCGAATACTGCCGGTGCCCCGAACGCCGATAGCCTTCAGGTTCTTTGATCCCATCACGGCCCCGCCCGCCGCGGAATGGGAAACCGAGTTGATGATCACGGACATGGGAACCATGTTTTCCCCGGCTGGACCAATGGCAGCGACCACGGCCTCCGGCCCCAGCTCCCTCGAGATTTCGTGGGTAGTCCGGCGGATACCCTGTCCCCAGAGTCGGCGGGCATCCCTGATTTCCGCCTTGCCGTCGGTGATGGCGAGCCAGACGGGGTAATCGGCCCGGCCTTCGATGATAACGGCATCAAACCCGGCATATTTCAGTTCCGCGGCGAAATGGCCCCCCATATGCCCCGACCCGACCAGATGCTTTGGCCAGCAGACCGGCCACAGCGTGGTGATCGCGGTCCGGCCGCTGCAGGGGGCGCTGGTGCCCGCCAAAGGACCGGTGGCAAAGATGATCTTGTTCTCGGGATCGAAAGCCTTTACCTCCGGCGCCACTTCCTCCCAGAGGACCTGGTATCCCAGCCCCGTGCCGCCAATTGTGTCTCGGTATTCTTCCACCGTGTCTTCCGTGGTGATCTTCCCGGTCGACAGGTCAACTCGCAATACCTTTCCTGCCCACCCGCCATATTGCGCCATTCTGCCCTCGCTCCTTGCCGCGCCTATTGGTGGCAATCCACGCATGCCACGGATTTATTCAAGATGGGGATGATCCGGGGTGGCACTCTGCCGGTCAAGTCAACCCAGGAAATAAACCTCAGGGCCTCCGCCGGACAGGCCTCGACACATTTTGGCTGGCCGTCGCACAAAAAACACTTGGTGGCCTTGCTCGTTTCCGGATCGAAAGCGATCATCTCCCACGGACAGGCTTTGAGACAGAGCTTACAGCCGGTGCATGCGGCCGGGTCGATGACCCTGGCGTTTACGGGCGGTTTCACTCTGATGGCGCCATTGGGGCAGGCATCGGCACAGGGGACGGGATGAGGACACTGTTTGCAGAACTCCTGGACAATCAGCCCGGTTCCCCAGTCCCCGCCCCTTCCCTTCTCCGTATAGAGTCCCGACGGACCGAAATGGAGATTCCGCCTCACCTTGATGCGCGCGGTTTCGGGAGACGATTTCCCGTCATTATACTCGGTACAGGCGAGCTCACACCGCCGGCAGCCAACGCATCTCGCAGGATCGGCAACCACCAGCCCAGTGGCCTGTTCGGTGATGATCAACGGAGCCCCCAGACTGTGCGCCATCCGCAAGCAGTCCCATGAAGCGATCCAGGCCACCGTGGCCCCGCAAATCTTGAGCACTCTCCGCCTGGAAACGGGCTCCCCCGGAGCGATGACGCTGAACACCTGCTCAACAATGCCATTGGTCTCATGCGGTGCTGTCATCTCGACAAGCCCTCCTCACCAGGATTTTAAGTGAGCTGGTACTCCAGGGGCAAGCAGCATTTTCGGGTAGGTGACTGTCTAGGCCCTGACATCAGGATCCATTTGTTCTCGGCGTTGCTGTCGAGACCGAGGGTCTTCCCAGCGGATGAGGACCGGCTCACCACCCGTGGAGAGCGTTGCCGCCAAGGCTCTGAGAAGGCCTGCCGGCGGGTCGTCCCCCACAAACCATCTTCCGGACTATTCACCCCTCGACCGCAATTTCAGCCGTTTGAGAAGCGCCGAGACCGGTCGGTAGAGCTCGCAGATGTTCGGCACACCACCAGCCACCCAGACCGAGCCGTCGTTCAGCATCGTGGCGGTATGCCAGACACGGGGGTATGCGGGCCAGTCATCGGCTGGGGTCCAGAGGTCCTTTTTCGGATCATAGAGCACGGCAGCGTAAGGGTCCGTCCCTCCAACGAGCAGGACCTTGCCCTTGTCCGGACCGGCAGTCAGCAGGCTGGCGGTATGTTGTGAGGAGGGGAAGGGGAGACTCTTCTTCGGATCGGATTCAGAGGTCCACCATTCACCAGACTCCAAATCGTAGAGTTCGTAGCTTCGATGGATGGTGGTGTTATTATCAAGACCATCCTGACCACCGGCTGCCAGGAGCTTGCCCTGGTTCGTCCTTTTGTCGGGCAGGAGGGTGACCGTATGGAGGACACGGGGCTGAGTGAGCGACGTCGCGTTGTCCCAGCGTTCCATGGTCGGGTCGGGGTCGTAGATTTCGGCCGAACTCAACGTATGAATAGCACCCTCTGTGACTTTAATCCATTTGGACCAGTCCTTTGGGTCGTATTGGGAAAAGTCCAGCTCATAACTCCTTTGCAGTTCTACACCGCCCGTAACCATGACCTTGCCGCTGGGGAGCAAAGTGGCTGTATGCAATGCCCTGCTGTGGTTGAGGTCGGCTGTGGCGCTCCAGATTTTTTGGACCGGGTCATAGAGTACAGAGGACGCTGACGTTTCGACGGATGCTTTTACCTTTAGTTTTGTGAGGAATTCTGTCAGGTCTAATTTCATTTGCAGGCCGCCGGCGACCAGGAGCTTGCCGGTGTTGGGCAGCAGGGTGGCCGTATGGGCGAAACGGTCGCCAGGAAGGTCGGAGGTGGGCGTCCATTTCTTATCCGGATGCTTCGGATCAAACAGTTCACAGGTGGAGATAGAGCCAGGCAGCCAGATCTTGATTCCAAAGAAATCTATATAGCTGGCCTCTCTTGACAGCCCTCCGACCACCAGAACCTCGCCGGTGTTGGGCAGCAGGGTAGCCGTATGAAGAGCACGGGATTGATTTAAAGAAGGCTGCCAAAGGAGAGGTCCCGTTTGGCCCGGCCTATACAATTCGCAGGTCTTCAGCGTATAGAATTCCTTTAGCCAGATGTTAGCAGGATCAATGTTCGTCTCATTCCCGCCTCCGACCAGCAGGATCCCCTTACCGGAAGGCAGCAGGTCCACCAGGGTAGCAGTGGCCGCCAATCGAGGTTTATTGAGCGCTCCACCGGTTACCCAGAGCCAGTCCGACGTGTCAGCACAGGCCGGAGCAACGGCAGCACCGGCCCAGGCAGTCAACGCTGCGGCCAGGAACAGCAAAATCACCCGAATGCGCGGGTTAATTCTCACTATTGTCATGGTTCCGTCCTCCTCCCAGCCCTTCGCCGGTGCCTCCCATCAGGGGAGGGGTGTTCCGGGCAGGAACAAGTGTTTCGTTGCGTCAACCGGCAGGATCTCCTCGGTGTCCCTTGAGCGACTCATTAGGCTCGCTTTTGGAATGCTGCGCCGGTCATGTTGCACACCGCCCGGATCAGCTGCCGGTTGCGGATTGATAGATCTCGGCGCTACCCAGGGCGTATAAGGCGCCAATCTCCGAGATGTTGTAGCCTCCGGCCACCAGGACCGTACCGTTGTCCAAAAGAGTCGCCGTATGTCCGCAGCGGGCGTAGTTGAGGCTGCCGGTATAGATCCAGGTTCCTTTCGACTGGAGGTAGAGCTCGGAGCTTTTCAAGGGGATCGAAAAGCTGTCCTCCCCGCCGGCCACCAGGACCGTGCCGTCAGGCAGGAGGGTAGCGGTGTGAGAATCGCGGGCGGTCTTGAGCCCGCCTTTGGTGATCCAGCTTCTCCTGGCCGGGTTGTAAAGCTCGGTGCTCCTCAAGGAATGGTCTTTATTCCAGCCTCCGGCCACCAGGATCTTGCCGCTGGCCAGATGGGTGGCGGTGTGGGAATCGCGGGCGGTCTCCAGACGCTCGGTGACCAGCCACGAATCATTGATCGGGTTGTAGAGCTGGCAGCTCCTCAAGTCGAAGGTATCTTTCCAGCCGCCCGCCACCAGGACCTTGCCGTTGGCCAGGAGCGTTGCGGTATGGCTATCCCGCGCCTTGTTGAGCTCCATGGAGGTGGGGCTCCAGAGTTCCGTTAGGGGATCGTAGATTTCGGCGCTGGACAGGTCCCCGCTGCCTAAATTCCAGCCGCCCGCCACCAGGATCCGGCCGTCGGCCAGGAGGGTAGCGGTATTCCAGATGCGCGGCGTGGTCAGGGAACCGGTGGTGGGGGTCCAGACGTCCGTGGCCGGGTCATAAATCTCACTGATTGCCAGGAGACCTTCTATCCAATTGAAGCCGCCCGCCACCAAGACCCGGCCGTCGGCCAGGAGGGTGGCTGAATGCAGCAAACGGGGCTGATTGAGGCTCCCTGCGGTTGCGGTCCAGGTACCGGTGCTGGGGTCGTAGATCTCACAGCTGGAAAGAGGAGTGCCGGAGCTGTCCATGCCCCCAGTTACCAGGACCCGGCCGTCGGTCAGGCGCGTGGCCGTGTGGGAAGCACGGGCCGTGCTGAGGGTGCCGGTGGTCGTCCAGGCCCCGGGCGAGGCGGCCTGAGCAGGAACCGTGGCCCCACCGATCAAGCTGATCAGGGGTACGCTCAACAGCATAAAGATCGCCACTACGACTCGGGTAACGATTTTCTTCGCCATCTCTTCGTCCTCCAATATGGTGATGAGATTGATAGGGTTGCTGTGGATTGGATCTCAGTCATCCGCCAAAGGCCTTCTATCCGGCCGGGAAGCTCCCGTCTTAAAAAGCGCCGAGGGTGGTTGATAGAGCTCACACTGGCTCGCCCCCCCTCCGGTCACCAGGACCCGGCCGTCCTTGTCGTTCAGGAGGGTAGCGGCGTGACCTTGACGGGGATTCCAGAGGGTGCCTCTGCCACCAGTCTTTCTCCACAGATCTTTCTCCGGGAGGTAAAGCTGGCTGAAGTAGGGGTTATCACCGGCGACAAGCAGGACCGTGCCGTCCTTAAGCTGAGTGGCCGTGTGGCCAGCACTGTACCGCAGGAGATGCTTCGCGGGGTTCTTATCGGTGGGGCAACTCGTACTGTTATTGTCCGGATCGAAAAACTCGTAGCTTCTCAGCGTCCCATTACCATCCGTACCTCCAGCCAGCAGGACCTTGCCGGCGTTCGGCCCGGTGATGAGCCGCGTGGCCGTATGATTGGCACGGGCATGCTTGAGCGGCTTGGCGGAGGACCAGGTCTTGGAGGCGGGGTTCCAAAGCTCGCATTCTCGAAAATACACATAAACCAAAACGAATTTTTCCAGCGAAGCATCCCATACATACTCAACCATGAAACCTCCCGCCACCAACACCCGCCCGTCCTTGAGCAGGGTGGCCGTGTGACCGACGCGGCCCTTGGCGAGCGCCCCGGCGTTGCTCCAAGACCCATTTTGATATAGTTCGGTCATCTGGAGATACGGGACATGGCCGGCTGTGGCATTGCCGTCTGAGCCCCCGACGACCAGGACCGACATATTGTCATCGAGGAGAGTAGCCGTGTGGAGCTCACGGGGGTAAGAAAGGCTCCCCGTATCGGTCCAGCCCTGAGTCGCTTTGCTGGGGTTAAAGAGCAGGCAGCGTTCCTGAACAACAGCCTTGGGTGTTGGTCCGTAAACCGGGTCGGCCACCATTTGGAAGCAAGCGCCCCCAGCGAGCAGAACCTTACCGTCCGTGAGCCGCGTGGCAGTGTGCAAGGTGAGACTTTGCCCATCGCGTGTTAACTTGGGGAGGGGAAGCGGCGGACCCGGATGCCAATCCCTATCACCCGCGGTATACAGTTCGGTGCTCACGATAGTAGTGAAGTTGCCATCGGGCTTTCTGTTAAAGCCCCCAACCACCAACACCCTTCCGTCTTTGAGCAGGGTGGCGGTATGAAGGCTGCGGTTCTGAACGAGGATCCCGCCGTTTGGTGCCCAGGTCCAGTCCGAGGTGTCGGCATAAGCTGAAGTAGCGCCGAGGCCGGTCGAACCGACCACTGTTGCGGTCAGCAGCAGAAAAACTACCACTGCGACTGGGTTGATCGTCTGCTTGACCATCTCTCCGTCCTCCTTGAGGTTGAGGAAACAAAAGAAGCAGGTAGTCAATGAAATAAGGCTCATCTTCTGTTTGTGATGCCTGATTTTCGGGTCATTTGCTCGGGTCCTCAGACCAGATTATGACATGAATAGAACTGTTTTCGCTGCAGTTGTAATCCATGAGAGTTTCCGTGGTCTTCCCCTTGGCGGAGCGGTCTCACACTTTGCTCCAACTCCAGCCTGTCTAGGCGGGATAACATCGCAGACTGCCGGTCCACCGATACTGAAATAAGGTGGCGTTCCCGGAAAGGCGGCAGACCTTCCGAGCCTGTACTGGGGTTACGACCGGCACCAGGCAGCGCGTGAACGGAGAACGGGGGTCCTCTACCCCGGGAGCATCGCCCTGCCGTGGTTTTCATGTTGTTCAGGGCCTCCCGGCCGAGGTGGGTGAGAGTGCCAGAGAATCGCTTTGTAATGATTTTCGGCTAGCACGCGTCGTGCAACCCTGTCAAGGACTTTCTTGTGCTGGTGGACGGGGGCGTAAAGCCAGGAATCGATACGATGTGACACCGGCGCGGTCGCAGCTTCTCCCTAAATCCGAAGCAGCGCAGACCCTGCTCGACTTGTATCTGGAAGGGGAAGGTTTTGTCATCATCTGTAACATCTTGCGCAATTTCCTCTTTTGACCTAATGTCTGCACCGGCATTTGCCTTCACCTCAAGCATTGCCCCGGGCTTTCTGATGATCCGCAATAGCTTTGCTGAACCGTGTGCAGCTTTTTTGATTCTGTATATCATCCGATATCTGAGGATTGGCGGATTTGCTCAATGGCTTGTTCGGCAGCAGCAAATCGGGTAATCATCAGCCAGTCACAGGGAGAAAGCCGAACAAGCCAACGGCACCTTGCCCATGGAAGAAAGGCATGAACGTCTTCGAAGAATTCAAAAGGCTTGTCTCGAAGCTGCATGAACAGGCGGTGAGGTACGCCCTCATCGGGGGGGTCGCTATGGCCTTCTACACTGAGCCGCGGTTCACAAGGGACATCGACCTCCTCGTTAACCTCGAAGATTTCGAGAAGACAAAAACAATCTTGGAGGAAGAGGGATATTTCGAATCCGCA
>CAZIEW010000108.1:0-6899 GCA_964538515.1 uncultured Syntrophobacteraceae bacterium | reverse complement strand
TCTTGGGCTGCACGCCGCCAATAAAGAAGAACATCCGGTTCCTCGCCTGGCCACAATCAATAGTTCCAATGGCTCGTGTTTATTCATACCACAAAGCAAACCGGATGACCATGAGAAGACTGCGGCTGCAAGGTGTTTTGAGGTATTCCGCCCCTCCGGGATTCACCATCAGGAAAAGACCGAGCGAGCGTTCTCGGCTCCACCAAGGTCTCGAACCGCGCGCAGGAATTCTCTAACCTTTTGGAGGTCCTTTCGACCGGGCTTCGCCTCGACCCCGGAGCTGATATCGACGGCATCCGGGCATGCCTGCCGAATGGCATCGGCCACGTTCCCTGGAGTCAATCCTCCTGCCAGAATGGTGGGGTGAGCCTCGGCAAAGGCCCTGGCCATCCCCCAGTCCCAGCCCATGGCGTTTCCTCCCGGCAAGACGCCTCCCGCACATTCCACCAGGAAGGCCGTCACCGCATACTGGTCAGCAGCATCGAATCCCGGGCTGGCATTGGGGAATAGCGCCTTGAGCACCCGTACGCCTCGATCCATCAGCCGGGCCGCCATTGGAGGCGACTCTTTCCCGTGAAGCTGGACCGCCGTCAGTCCGCAATCCCGGATCTTCTGAGTAACCGTCTCGAAGCTTTCGTTCACGAACACTCCGACCCTGGCCACATGCGGCGGCAAGGCGAGGGCGATGGCGTTCGCCTGCTCGTCCGTTACGAAACGAGGGCTCTTCGGGAAAAACACTAAACCGATGGCATCAGCCCCCAAATCCGCGCACCCGACGGCCTCGTCCACCCGCGTGAGACCGCAGATTTTCACCTGACAGGCCTTGCCACACCCTGCAATCCGGCTTGCCTCGGTCACGCCTTTCCCCCCTCAGACCGCCCCAGGAGGGCCCCGAGAAACTGCTCAGAATTATCAGCCCGCACAATGCTTTCTCCGATGAGGAAATTCCAGATTCCGGCGTCCATCAGTCGTTGAATGTCTCTCCGGCCATGAATGCCGCTCTCCGCAACCGCAATCCGCTCCCCGTCGAACCGCTTCACCAGGTCGATGGAGGTCCGTAGGTCGGTCTTGAAGGTCGTGAGATCGCGGTTGTTGATTCCGATCAGCCGGGCACCCGCACCCATCGCTGTCTCCAGCTCAGGCAGCGAATGAACCTCAACGAGTGCATCGAGCTTCAGCTCTTTGCACAGCTTCAGGTACGCGGTCAATTGCTCGGGCTCAAGCGCCCGCACGATGAGCAGAACCGCATCGGCACCCCAGCAGGCTGCTTCGTAAAGTTGATACTCGGATACGACAAAGTCCTTGCGCAGCACAGGCAGCTGGACGCTCGCCCGAACCGCTCGCAGATCATCCGGAGACCCGAAGAAGAACTCCCGGTCCGTCAGCACCGAGATGGCAGCCGCTCCGCCCCGCTCATAAGCCTTCGCGTAGGCCACCGCGTCCAGGTCTTTGCGAATGAGGCCCTTCGAAGGAGAGCCCCGTTTGATTTCGGCAATGATGTTAGCTCCCAGGGGTCCTGGCGACGCCAAAGCTGCCACAAATCGGGGGGCTGCGCCTCCCTTCTCGGCCTGCTCCCTCAAAGCGCTTTCCGGGATCATGACCCGTGCGTCCTGCACTTCCCGTTTCTTGGCCTCCAAGATCGCCGTCAGTCGGTCTGGATTCATAGGGTAGGTTCCTTCCTGGCCGGAAATCTGCTTTCTCAAGTTGCCTTGTCCACAGCACCGAAGCCCCCTGGGGCGATGGATCAGCCCTGATGCTCCTGGGTAAAACGAGCCAGACCTTCGAGCTTTGCGGCGGCGGCCCCGCTGTCGATGGATTCTTCCGAAAGGCGAATTCCCTCGGCAAAATCCGGCGCCCGGCCGGCCGCGATCAAGGCTGCGGCGCTGTTCAGCAGCACGATATCCCGTTTCGGCCCTTTTTCTCCTGCATAGATCGCTCGCGTGATCGCCGCATTTTCCTCGGGCCCGCCTCCCCGAAGCTCCTCGGCGTCGGCGCTCCGTCCCAGCAGCTGTTCGGGAGAGATGTCATAGGTGCGGATCATCCCATCTTTAAGCTCCGACACCCGAGTCGGCGCGCACACCGTGATTTCGTCCAGCCCGTCGTGGCCATGCACGACGAAGGCTCTCCGGGCTCCCAGCAGACGCAGGGCCTGGGCGAACATTTCCGTCAATTGCGGCGCGAACACGCCGAGCAGCTGGCAGTTGGCTCCCGCCGGGTTTGTGAGGGGACCCAGCATGTTGAAGATGGACCGAAACCCGGTTTCCTTCCTGGCCTTGGCGGCATGCCGCATGGCTCCGTGGAAGACAGGAGCAAAGAGAAACCCAATCCCGACTTCGTTCACGGCTTCTTCAACGAGCTCGGGCGGGAGATCGAGACGCACGCCGAGCGCTTCCAGCAAGTCCGCGCTCCCGCTTCGGCTCGAAACGGAGCGGTTCCCGTGCTTGGCGACGGTCACCCCGCAGCCGGCCACCACAAACGCCGCCGTGGTCGAAATGTTGAACGTCTGAGCCCGATCCCCGCCGGTGCCGCAGGTGTCCACAACCGTTTCCGATTGGACCTGGATCCGGGCGGCCTTGCGGCGCATGGCCCGGGCCGCTCCGGCCAGCTCCGAAAATGTCTCCCCTTTGGTCGCCAGCGCCCCCATAAAAGCGCCGATCTGAGCGTCGGTTGCCTCTCCAGACATGATGAAGCTCATCACGTCCGCCATTTCCGTCTCATCCAAATCCTGCCGGTGAATGATCTTTTTGAGGCTGTCTTGAATCATTGTCTGGATCTCCCCCACGCTGATGGTCTTATTGTTGGCCTGTCTTGCTCAGAAAATTCCGCAGCAATCGCTTGCCCACCTGGGTCATGATGGATTCGGGGTGAAATTGGATCCCCTCGGTTGGATGCTCCCGATGCCGGATTCCCATGATCTCCCCGTCTTCCGCATGGGCGGTCACTTCGAGGCATGCGGGGACGGATTCGGGCTCGACGGCGAGCGAGTGGTAGCGCATGGCCTGAAACGGGCTCTTGATGCCCTGGAAGATGCTCTTCCCGTCCGCCGTCACCGTGGAAACCTTCCCATGCATCAACTGCTTGGCCTTACCCACGACCCCGCCGAACGCCACGGCGATGGCCTGGTGCCCCAAGCACACACCGAGGATGGGCACCTGTCCGCTCATGGCTTTGATAAGGTCGACAGAGATTCCCGCCGTTTCCGGGCGGCAGGGGCCGGGCGAAATAACGATTCCCGCCGGATTCCGCGCCTGGATTTCCTCCACCGTCGCGGCGTCGTTTCGGATGACTTCCACGTCGGCTCCCAGCATCATCAGGTACTGCACGAGGTTATAGGTGAACGAATCGTAGTTGTCGATCATGACGATCATGACGAGGCTCCTCTCTGAATCAGCTGCAGGGCCCTCTGGATGGCCATGGCCTTGCTCACGGTTTCCTGCCGCTCACGCTCGGGATCGGAATCGGCGACGATGCCCGCCCCCGCTCGGACCGAGAGCCGCCCGTTCTCCACACACGCGGTCCGAATCGTGATCGCGAGATCCATGTTCCCGGTGAACGACACGTACCCAAGGGCTCCTCCGTAGGGTCCGCGCGGCTCCCGCTCGAGCTCCGCGATGATCTCCATGGCCCGAATCTTGGGCGCGCCGCTCAGGGTGCCTGCGGGAAACGTCGCCCGGAGCAGGTCCCATGCGTCGTATTCACGCCGCAAGTCGCACGAGATGTTCGAGACCAAGTGCATGACGTGCGAATACCGTTCGACCACCATGAGGTCCGTGACCTGAACCGTCCCGACTTCAGCCACCCGCCCCAGGTCATTGCGGCCCAGATCGACCAGCATGAGGTGCTCGGCGCGTTCTTTCGGGTCTTGAAGGAGCTCGTCCGCCAGCTGCCGGTCTTTCTGCTCACTGTTCCCGCGCGGCCGCGTACCGGCGATGGGCCGGAGGGTCGCCACCCCGTTTTCCAGACGCACCATGGTTTCGGGCGACGATCCGACGAGGATCATCTTCCCCAAATGCATGAAATACAGATAAGGTGACGGGTTGATGTAGCGTTGAGCCCGGTACAGCCACCAGGGATGCACGGACGCCTCGCATTCGAAGCGCTGGGAGATGACCGCCTGAATGATGTCGCCTTCTTCGATGTACTCCTTGATCTTCGAAACTTGAGCCCGGAACGCGTCCGGCTTGAGGGTGGGCACCAATTCATATCCGGAAGCCGGGTGCCCGTTGAAGGCGGGCAGGGGACGGTCCAGCATGGCGTGCATGGAGGCGAGGTCTTCAAGTGCCCGGTCATAGGCTTGCGACACGGACAAGCCATCGAGAAAGGCATACGCGATGAGGCTCAGCGTGTGGCGGATGTTGTCGAACACAAATAGGCTGTCCGGAACGATGAACTGCGCGAGCACCGCATCATCGGGGCAGTCGTTTGGGATCGCTTCAAAAAAGCTCACGGCCTCATACGTGATGTAACCCACCATCCCGCCCCAGAACCGGGGAAGCCCCGCGAGCGAAACCGGTTTGAACCGGGCCATGTAGGAGCGCAGGACTGCGAGGGGATCCCCCTGGTGCTCGATCTGCGTGATGGAGCCCCCCTCCGCGATTTCCACGCGATGCCGGTAGACTCGGAGCGTGCTCCGCGCCGACGCCCCGAGAAAACTGTACCGTCCCCAGCGCTCCCCTCCCTCCATACTTTCGAGCAGGAATACGGGCCCTTCATCGCGGTAGATCTTGGCCAGGGCCGAGAGCGGCGTTTCGGTATCTGCCAGGATCTCGAGGCACACGGGGACGAGGTTTCCCCGTTCCGCCATTTCATTGAATTCATCCCGCGAGGGGTAGAGTCTGAGCTTCATGGTGCCCCTTTCGTTTTAAGCGGTTCGCCCTGTCATCGCATTCCCTGCCTCGGCGCTCCTAAACAGTGCAAAGATGGACTGCACTTGGCGGGTCAAGTCTTCGAACTGCTCGGGATAGAGCGACTGGGCCCCGTCGCTCAGCGCCAGCTCGGGCTGATGGTGCACTTCGACCATGAGCCCATGGGCCCCCACCGCAACGGCCGCGCGGCTCAGGGGAATGACCTGACCGCGTCGACCGGCGGCGTGGCTGGGGTCGACGATGATGGGAAGATGGCTTTCCTTCTGGACGACCGGAATGGCAGACAGGTCGAGCGTATTGCGGCTGTGGTGAGCGAAGGTGCGCACCCCGCGCTCGCACAGAACCACCTGGGTGTTTCCCCCTTCCATGATGTACTCGGCGGCCATCAGCCATTCTTCGATCGTTGCGGACATGCCGCGCTTGAGCATGATGGGTTTTTTCGCCCGCCCGGCACGTCTGAGCAGGCTAAAGTTCTGCATGTTCCGGGTCCCGATCTGGACCATGTCCGCATATTCCTCGATGAGGTCGAACACCTCGTGGTCCATGGCCTCGGTGACGACCGGCATGCCGGTTTCCTCACGGACTCGGACCAGGATTTTCAAGCCCTCCTCCCCGAGCCCCTGGAAGGCGTACGGCGACGTCCTGGGCTTGAAGGCACCCCCCCGGAACAGCTCGGCTCCTGCCGCTTTGACGGCCCTGGCGATGGTGATCGCCTGCTCGTCGCTCTCGATGGCGCAGGGCCCCGCGATGAGCGTCAGATGGCCGTTTCCGATCGAGACATCCCCCACGCGAACAATGGAGTCTTCATGCTGGAGCTCGCGGCTCACCAGCTTGTATGGCCGCGTAACGGGAATCACCTCCTTGACCCCCGAAAGCCCGAGGAAGAGCGACGGCTCAACCGATCCTTGATTGTGCAGCACACAGATGGCCACCCTTTCCCCGCCTGGAATCGGGCGAGCCGTGTATCCGCGTGCTTCGATGGCCTTGACCGCCCCTTCGACCTCTTCCGGCGTCGCTTTCTGATCCATTACCACCAACATGACATGACTCCTCGCTGTGCATCGTCCATCCGCTCCACGAAGCCATTCCGGCCCGCGGGCAAAAGAAAAGGGGATCGCGGGAAATTCGCACGGTCCCCTTGTCAAAACAAAAGGACCGTGAGCCAGGCGGCCCACGGTCCTCGGTCTTACTTCAGTCGCTGCTTTCGGTTGCTCAGCTCGACCCGACCCCGGCGGCGCACCTGTCCCGCTCCATGCTGCGCCACCAGCGCCAAAAACGATTGATGCGGATCGAACGACTGAACATCACAAAAGCCTTTCATCAGGTGCAAAGATAAGTAATGCCCAAATAGCCCCTATGAAGCCCACTTGTCAAGACAAATTTTGTGTCTGTCACGGCTGAATCATCACGAATTTGCCTTTTTCCACCTTGACCATGACCAGGGAGTCGGTCCCGAGGCCATTGTGGTCCTCGGGCGTGAGGTTGTAGACGCCGCTGATCCCGATGTAGCCCTTGGTTTCTTCGATGGCGGTGCGGAGCTTTTCGCGGTCCGTTCCCGCCTGGCGCATGGCGTTGGCGAGCAGGTACATCGCGTCCCAGGCATATCCCGAGTGAGTGTTGATGGGGTATTGCTGATCGAAGTGGTGGGTGTCCTTGTAGAGCTTGACGAACTCCAGGATGACCGCTTTCTGGGGATCGCTGTCCGGGAGCTGGTCGAACACCATCAGCTTGGTGGAAGGCATGATGCTGCCTTCAGCCGCCTCACCGGCCAGCTCGATGTACTTCGGATCCGGGATCCCATGGCACTGGACGAGGGGAATTCCGAGAGCCAGCTGCTTGACGTTCTTGGCGACTCGAGCACCAGCCGGTCCAATGGTCCAGCAGATGAGCACTTGAGCCCCACTCGCCTTCGCCTTGACCAGCTGGGGCGTCATGTCGGTGTCCGTCGCCGCGAAAGATTCCCTGGAAACCAGCTCCAGCCCGAACTCGGGAGCGAGCTGCTCGAGCCATGCGGCGCCGTCTTTGCCGAATCCG
>CAZIEW010000107.1:0-7045 GCA_964538515.1 uncultured Syntrophobacteraceae bacterium | reverse complement strand
CTCATCGCAGCCATATCCGTCCAACATCAGGTGTACCCCAAAACCGAACTCAGGTTTGCCCATGCCCATGGCAGTCACCTCCCATTGTTCAAGGAGAACGCTCTGGTTCTCTCCACAACCCTAGCCACGCCCATACCGCCCAAAGCATGGAGATGCCGCCGCGACTCATCAAAGCACCAAAGGACTTTGCCGCTCTTGGCCCACTCGTTTGCTCACTCACGACGGATGTAAGGGGGCGGAATTCCCAATCCGACAAAAAAGGCCATCCCCTGGCCACATCTCCCAAATGGCCATGGTCGCAACATGTTCCGTACGAATAGCCTCTTCCCCAACTCGGAATCGACCCATCTTCTCCATCTCACTTCCAAGGGGTGCCAGCAGGAAATTTTCAAGAGTTCTCCACTGCTTATACTGACTCGGCAGGGACCCGAATGAAGTGTGCCCTATATAAAGGACGACCTAGGCTGAGTCAAGAGAAAATCATGCGTGAGGACCTTTTTTACAACTAATTGAACATATTGGATAAGGAGCTGATGAAGGGGGAAGGTAAACGGGGTCGTTTGAGGGAGGTCAGTTGTCAGAGGCTTCATCCAGGTAAACCTTGTCGCCGCCTAAGGTCCCTTTGGCATGGTAGAGAGCCGCGTCAGCCCTGCGAATCATGTCTTCGATGTCTTTGTCGAGATTGCCGGTCACGCTAAGGAATCGTGCGATTCCAATGGAAAGGTGGCTGGGGGCCGCCCCAAGGGCGTTGTAGCGCCGGCGGATTCGCTCGGCCACCCCCACGGCCTTATCCCGAGGCAGGTACGGGAGCAAAACGGTGAACTCATCCCCTCCAAAGCGGTAAGCGCTGTCCACCCCTTCTCGAATCGCCGACTTGAGAATGTCGGCGAGCTTGGTCAACAGGGCATCCCCGGCCTGGTGGCCGAACTGGTCGTTGTATTCCTTGAACTGATCGATGTCGCAGTAAAACAGGAAAAGCGGGTGGCCGTAGCGTTCGGCGCGAATCGATTCCTTGCGCACCGATTTTTGGAAGAACCTGCGGTTATACAGCGAGGTGAGCGGGTCACGCACCGCCAGAAGCTCCAGCTCATGGCGCAGAAAACGCTCCCGAAGCAGTCGGTTGACCTTGGCTTCCAGCTCGTTGAGCGTGAACGGCTTCGTGATGAAGTCCCCTGCGCCCGCCGCAACCACGTCCGTGTATTTGTAGCGCATGGTGTGACCGGTGATGGCGATGATATCCGTCCCGTTGCGGTTCTCGACGATGTATTTGATCAGCTCCATGCCGTCCATCCGCGGCATGTCCATATCGGTGATGACGATCGCGAACAGTCCCTGTTCCAGCTCCTCCACGGCCTTCAGGCCGTCGGAAGCAGTCTTCACCGCGTGTCCCATGAACGTGAGAGCTTCCGCCAGCAGGTCACACACCTGCTCTTCGTCATCGACGACCAGAATGCTTTGCGGAGCCATCTTAGGCCAACGCTGATCTGCCTGCATCCACCCCTTTCCCATCCCGTTGAAAGCTCACCTGAAACCACGGCTACTGTAGATCATAAGGCCTTCTTTGACAAATCTTTTCGTTTGCATTCGGCGCGTCACATTGCCTATGATTCCGCGCGAAACCGACAAGGAGAGCCGCATGCGGTTGATCACGATCATTTACAAGCGAAGCCGATCCGAAGCGGCCGAACTGGCCCTTCAGCTCAAACGTTGGCTCGAGAGCCTGAATATCGGTGTCCATTGCCAACAGAATGTGGGGGACGCCGTGGGGCGCATTCGTACCGCCGAATACCCCACCCTCGACATTCCGGCGGCCTGTGACGCCATTATCGTCCTTGGGGGCGACGGCACCTTCCTGAGCGTCGCCCGCTTTCTCGAACGCTGCGGCACGCCCGTTGTCGGCGTCAACCTCGGAGGACTCGGCTTTCTCACGGAGATTGCCCAGGAAGTCTGTTTTAAGGAAATCGAGCGGATTGTCAACGGCGACTACGAGATCGAGGAGCGTATGCGCCTATCCGTGTCCGTGCAGCGGGAAGACACCGAGGTCTTCCGGCTGAGCGTCCTGAACGATGCGGTCATCAACAAAGGCGCCCTGGCGCGTATCGTCGATCTCAAGACCCGCATCAACGGCCGGCAGCTCACGGATTACAGGGCCGACGGACTCATCGTCGCGACCCCGACGGGGTCCACGGCCTACAATCTCTCCGCCGGAGGCCCCATCGTCTTCCCCACCGCACAGGCCATGATTCTCACGCCAATCTGCCCGTTTACCTTGAGCGATCGCCCCATCATCCTCCCAGCCGACGTCACGCTCCAGGTCGAGCTCGGCGATCGCAGCGAAGACGTGGCGCTCACCTGCGACGGTCAGGTGGGGTTTGCTCTCGCCCCCTCCGACCGCATCGTGATCACTCGAGCCACCAAGCCTTTGCGCCTCATCAAGACCCCCTCCATCGACTATTTCGAAATCCTGCGAACCAAGCTGCGCTGGGGGCAGAACAGCTAACCGACTCACAGGGCCCGCATCCACTCGGGCTTCAGGGACACCTCTCCACCAAGGGCCCGGTCGATCATCTGGAGCGCTTTGTCCTTGTCCGCCGGCATTTTCACCCGGATGGGCAAATAGTTCGAAGCATGGTTCGACAGGAAAAGGCCACGCGACAGATTCGTGTGCGCCAGCATTTCCCGAAGCTCCAACAGGAGCTCCTTGGGCTCGAGCAGGTCAAATCGCCCATCCCGAGCCAGCTGCCCCACTTCGGTATTGGGAAGGACCATCAGCGTGAGCACGCCCACGTAATTGGGATCCATGGCCGAAAGGACCTCGCCGGTGGCACGGGCGTGCTCCAGCGAGCGAGCCCGCCCCGCAATCCCAAGCAGGGCGGTGACCGAAAGCTTGAGTCCGGCGTCCCGAACGCGCCTGCCGGCTTCGATCAGCTTTTCGGGTCCCACGCCTTTACGGATGTCCCGAAGCACCTGTGGATCCCCGCTTTCCAATCCCAGATACACGATGCCCAGACCAAGCTGCCGTAGCTCCTGGAGCTCCTCGGGCGTCTTGCGCAGGATGCTCTTTGCATTCCCGTAAAGCCCGACCCGCTGTATCCAGGGAAGATCTTCCCTGATGCGCCGGAAGATCCAGAGCAATTTGGGCTGGGGTATGATCAGGGCATCGCCGTCAGCCAGGAACACCCTGCGAAGGAACGATAAATTGCGCGCGGCATATCGGATGTCTTGGTCGATGACGGCTTCATCCTTGATCCTGAACCGCTCACCCTTGTAGGTGCCGCAGAAGGTGCATTTGTTGTGCGAGCACCCGACGGTCACCTGGAGGATGATGCTGTCCGCTTCACTGGGCGGCCGTATGATGTTCCCCTCGTAATGCATCCCTTCCATAATCCTCTCTGCCTCCCTCAGCCCCGCAAGGATGCAAGGAACCCTTTACATGCAGTCCTTGGGGATTCTTGATTGCAATAGCCTCTCGTGGCCCGATCGGGTATCATCTGCTCCGTCGTTCATCCATTGAAACGGGAAACTGACCTGGAGCACGTTCCGGAATCCGGACGTTGGCCGTCACGGCGATCGGCCACCGCTTACGGGCAGCCGACCTGCACCCCTTCCCATGCAGACCTTCTCCGGAAAGGCGCGGTCATTCGTACCGGTCCTAAGACCCGATATCCGGGGAGATGTCAAGCGGGAGATGTGGTCCTATTCCTTTCAAACCGGGCTGACACCGAACTCGCATGAAGACATCCACCGCAGTGCTTCCCCCTGAAACCAAGTGCACGCGATGCCGCGGGCAAGCCACCATCCCGCTTCCCACGCATCACGCCAATTTTTGTCCCGAATGCTTTCTCCACTTTTTCCGCACTGCGGTTTCCCGAGCCATGGAACGGTTCGGCACGGACCCGGAAACGCCTCTGCTCGTTGCGGTCTCGGGCGGCAAGGACTCTCTGGCGCTGTGGGATGTCCTCCACACCATGGGGTACAGCACCACCGGCATCCATGTCGAGCTGGGGATCGACGGTTTTTCGGAAGCATCCCTCGACGTCGTCCGTCGGTTCGCGCGGCAGCGGGAGCTCCCCTTGATCGAGCGGTCCTTGAAGGACGCTTTCGGCTATTCCATCCAGGAGATCCGCGTGCGCACATGGCGAAAAATCTGCTCAGTCTGTGGACTTCTGAAACGGCAGATGCTCAACCGTCTGACCATTGAGAATGGATTTGGCGTGCTGGTGAGCGGCCACAACCTCGACGACGAGGCGGGACGCCTGCTCGGCAACATCCTTCGAAACCGCATCCGCTACCTCGAGAAGCTCTCACCCCACCTCCCCTCCTCCCACCCCCGCATGCCGGCCAAGCAGAAGCCCCTCTACCGACTGGAATCGCACGAGATCCGAACGTACTGCCGCCTGCGCGCGATCGAGCCCCTCGAAGCGAAGTGCCCGCTCTCGCGAGGCGCGACAAGCCACACCTTCAAGGAAGCCCTCGACTTCCTCGAAGCCAAAATGCCGGGGACCAAACGGGATTTTCTGTTCTCGCACCTTGACCGGAGCCGGGATGCGGTTTACAGCGCCCCGGACACGACGTGCAACCGGTGCGGTGAGCCGTCGTTTGCCGAAGTCTGCAGTGTGTGCAACCTCTCGGAGCAGCTGAAGGCCAAGGATGAGCTCGTCGCTTCCGCGGAGCGGAACGGATCGAGGAAAGAGACGCGAAAGACCGCCTCGGAAAAGGCCCCCTGAATCTCAGGAGCGAGATTCGATTCAGCATCGCAATTTTCAAATTTTTGCGGCCGGATCTTCGCCAGGGAGTCCTCCACCGGCGGCCTTAGGAGGGATCGGCTCATCGGCTGGCAGGGTCTGCGGTCGGACCTTCCGCATCGTCTGCCAGCCGCTTCTATCCGTGACTCGATTCGCTTTCGTTTTCGATCTCGCCTACGGTTTCCAGACCTCCCAGACCTTGCCGACCAGTGCCGGACCAGGCTTGAGCGTAATCTGCCCGGGCTGCCACCCCGAGGGTGTGACTTCCCCGGTTTCGCGCACGTGCTTAAATGCCTTGATCTGCCGGAGGAGCTCATCGGGATTCCGTCCGACCTCGGGTGTCAGCACCTCCATGGCTCGGATCATAAAATCCGGATCAATCAGGAACCGTCCACGAATGTCCACGCCGCCGGCCTCGTCGTACACCCCATAGAGTGCCCCGATCTTCCCCCCGGCGTCCGAAAGCATCGGGAAGGGCACACCCCCATCACACATCTTGGACAACTCTTCTTCCTGCCACATCTTGTGGATAAAACGGCTATCCGTGCTCATCGCGAGCACCTCTGCCCCGAGCGCCTTGAATTCCGCATAACGGACGGCGACCGCCGTCAGCTCCGTCGGTCAGACAAACGTGAAGTCACCCGGATAGAAGCAAAGGACAATCCATTTGCCCTTGTAATCCGAGAGCCTGACGGGCTGAAAGCCTACCCCCTGAATGAAGGCATTCGCTTCAAAATCAATGGCTTCCTTTCCAACGCGCGCGATCATGCTGCTGACCTCCTGCAAGGGTGCAATTCCAGCTCCCGCGCCAGCTGGTGCGGGTGTAGACACAATTGGCCCGCGGGCCGGCTTGACACAACCCTCTTTCAGTTCTGCCATCTTCAGCTCCTTGTGTAAGGTTCCCATCTGCCACCGCTCTCTGAGCGGCCTTCCGCCGACCGTCACCAGCACGCAGCCGCGCCGCCAAAGAGCCCGAGGACGATGGCGCCCCGGATAGCCAACGCGGCTGCCTCTCCGGTTGCATGGCCGTGCTCGCCGATCTTTCCTCACCGTTCAGTGAGCCCATCACCCCCGATACAGCGATCACGCATAATCCCCCGTCTGAGTACCGGGAGGGGCCGGTGCGTTGGGCAGCAGGTTTGTGCGAAGCTCACTCTCGATTGTCTCACATCCCACAGCTCAGCAGACGACGTGCTGGAGGGGCACCGCCAGAGTGTAGGAGAGCGGACTGCCTTCAACAATCAGCTTAGTGGAACTCTACCGGCAGACTATTGGGGTGTCAACGACATTGAAATATCACCTGGAAACGCGTCGTTGATCTTCACTTGTGGAGCCGCTTCGTCACCGGCATCTTAGTAACAGCGGGTCAGGGCGAAACGCGATCGACCACATCTTGAACCGCGTCCTTGCCACTCAGATTATTAGGGGACGGGCTGACGGAATGCTATGATGGGGAGGCGGCCTTTGCCCCTGACTGGTTTGCATGGCCTACGCAGCGCCATCAGTCCCAGTCAGTACCTTTTGACTAGACCGAAGGACCCTGTCCGATGCCTAAGGAGCGCCATCATCTCTTGCTTGCGGACGCAGTTATCGAGTCCCTGACCCATTCCGGGGCCCTCCGGCCTTTCTCGCCTCGGGAGTGGCAGGCCTACCGGCTCGGGGCTGTCTGGCCGGATCACTTGTTTTACGACCTGCCCACCTTTGCCATGAAACGGGTCGGCCGGGCTTTGCATGTTTTGGAGCGTCCGGACGGCTTCGAGCGGTTGAAGCAGTGGCTGGGGGAGCAGGAAGGACTCTCGGGAGCGGCGAAAGCATGGGCAATGGGACTTGCGGGGCATTTTCTTGCGGACCGCTTCTGGCATCCGCTCATCAACCAACTCAGTCACCCGCCCTTCGGCCCATGCGCCGCAGTTAGGCTCCCTGCGGGTGATTGCCACCACTTTATCGAGAGCGGCCTCGAGGCGGTCTGGCTCCAGCGGCGCGGTCCGGGGGACGGCTACCTTACCCTGCTCGCCGGACTGCCCACTGAAGGGTCTCTCGTCGACGAGCTGATTCAACGCTTCCACTCGCTTCTGGAAGCCATTGAGGCGCCGATTCTGCCCCGCCCGCATCGAATCAAACGGTGCCTGTGGTGGCAGAATCGTTTGACTCGTCTGTTTGCCCATCCCCTTCTGGCAACAAGAAAGCGGCTGCTGCTCCGTCACCGGAGCACGCAGCCGCTGGGAGCTCTCGTGGTTCCAGCCTCTTCCGAGATCCATGGCACGACCGGCGGAGGCGCCGATTGTCTCCCCTCGCTCGGC
>CAZIEW010000106.1:0-7329 GCA_964538515.1 uncultured Syntrophobacteraceae bacterium | reverse complement strand
ACGATTCAATTCGGATCAGGAGTCGTCTCGTGCAGATTACCTCTAGTGACCCTTGGGAAAGGAATGCCGGTGAATATTTCGAGAAGACATTTTTTGAAGTGCGGCGTTGGTTGCGCATCAGCCCTTGGGCTGGAGCTCTTGCCGCTCGGCTCCCTGGAGAAGGTGCTTGCCGCCGCACCAACCTCCCGTGTGCCGTCATACCCAATCGCCCCGACCGTCTTCACGACACTCGAGAGGACAGTCTGCCCCATCCTCCCGCCCGACCCGTATCCGGGCACGATCCTCTTGCCCCGTCAAGTTTCTGAGTACGCGTCAAACGGATACGGCGAGTGGATCAAGGATGGGGAAGGCTACCCGGGTGGGCCCCCCTGTCCCTTCGTTCGCCCCCCCATGGTGGTTGTCGACCTCGATGGTCAACCGGAGCCTGACCCACCAGACCCGGATCCATCGGGTGCGCCGCTCTTGTCCTTCTTCACCATAAGCGACATCCACATCACCGACAAGGAAAGCCCGGCTCAGTGCAACTACCTGGGTTACGAATATCCGAACCCCACGACGCCAGGCGGACAACCCGCCGGTAATTCTTCGGCCTATTCAGCGATCATACTTTATACGACCCAAGTTCTCGATGCCGCTGTCCAAACAATCAACGCCCTCCACAAAGTGATGCCGTTTGATTTCGGCATCGGGCTCGGCGACGCGGCCAACAACACTCAGTACAACGAGCTGCGATGGTATATCGATGTCCTCGACGGCAAGATGATCATCCCCAGCTCCGGCGCTCACAAAGGAGCCCGCACCATTGATTATCAGAAACGGTACCAGGCGGCCGGGCTCGACAAGTCGATCCGATGGTATCAGACCATCGGCAACCACGATCAGTTCTGGATGGGCTCTGCCAAAGTAGACACCTACCTTCGAAGGACCTATGTCGGCCCCAACGTTTTGAACATCGGTCCGATCACCTCACTGCCCCCTGACTTCAAAACGGTCTTGAGGAGCCGGGGTTTCTACATGGGGCTCGTTGACGGCGCGACAGAGTTCGGAGAAATTATTGATGCAGGGGCGGTCTCTGACTACCCGAAACCCCCGAAGATTGCCGCTGACCCGAAGCGCCGCTCGCTCTCGGTGAGCGATTGGATGAGCGAATTCTTCAACACCACGTCGAAACCGGTTGGGCACGGATTCACGCGGCAAATGGTCAAAGACGGATTCGCGTGCTATAGCTTCCATCCGAGGGCGAATGTTCCGATCAAGGTCATCGTTCTCGACAATACCGATAAAATCGGCTGTGGCGCAGCAGCCTCGCTCGATTCAAAACGCTACGATTGGCTCGTACAAGAGCTCGATGATGGCGAGGCCGCGGGTGAGCTCATGATCATCTGTGCGCATATTCCGCTGCGGCCGTATGCCCAGAATCCGCTGCCCGCCGGCAGTCCGCCGCCCGCCAATAACCCGCTTTACCCATTGTGGTCGCTGTGGTCCCCACATGCCGAGATCTCGGAAGACACCCTGCTCGCCAAACTCCACACTTATAAGAACCTCATCTTGTGGTGCTCGGGACACGTGCACCGAAACGCCATCACGCCGCAACCATCTCCGGACGGCGATCCGGAGCACGGGTTCTGGGAAGTCGAGACTCCATCGCTCAGGGACTTCCCTCGGCAGTTCCGGCGCTTCGAGATCGTCCGCAACACCGACATGACTATTTCAATCTTTGCGCTCAGTGTCGACCCCGCGGCCAACCCGGAGCGTCTCGGCGACGGATCGGCGTCACCCCCGTTGACCTCGCTTTCGTATGCGATCGCAACCCAGCAGATATTTCAAAATCAGATCCAGCAGGGACCAGGTGTCGATCCCAATTCCGGTGTCTACAATGCGGAGCTCGTTAAAGTCTTGAGCCCTGAAATGCAGAAGAAGCTCGCGCTGATTGCTCCGTCGGTGAGCTCTTTCAATATCGACGGCAAAGCCCTCTCTACCAGGAGCTCTGTTGTCACTCTGAACAACACAGTCGCGGGCACCATTCCCGCTCAGTACGTGGCCAGTGAAGACCCCAGCTTTGACCGGGCCGACTGGCTGCCCTACTCGAGTACGCCATCCTTTACCCTGAGTCCGACCAACGGGACCAAGACCGTGTACTTCAAAGTCAGAGACGCCTCGGGAAAGGAATCAGCGGTTGTCAGCGACAGTATCCGCGCGGTGCGGCCATTTTGAAAGGACGACTCAGAATGCATGCGGTTGAGGGTTCCTCACGCTATCCACCGGGCGATACTTCCAGGTGTACCCCTCAGGGTCTGCGGGTGCTGAATGATCTGAAACGGATTGTCCGGACAAAGATTGCCTTCGGCCCCTAACACGCGCACGTCCCTGAACGGGCTCGGCCAGCATTGCAGCGCAGCCCGGTATCACGCTCCCCATGTATCGTGGACTCCGCTCATCTGGCCGATTCCAGTCATTTTTCAGCGTTTCTCCCTCGGAGGATTAGGAGCATTGCCTTGCATGCACTGTGATCATCGGGCTCAATCCCAGGTCCTGGCGGGCATTGGGGTGAGCCCAGCTTCCTGCCATTGAGATTGAACTTTGACGGGAGAGTGCCGCAACGCTTCTGTTGCATGCAACACCTTTTCTCCTCACCCCCACAACCTTCGGTGGGTCTCTCCATTCCATAACCCTGCAGACATATTAGCCAAACCAAGACGCCACGTCGCTTGATCCGCCGGGCATGGAACTTGCCCAGAAGGGATATGGTCTGGCTCATTAGGCTTCCATCCTGGGCCCCTGCCTAAGCTGGAATGCGCAAAGCGGGCCGTCTCAGGCACCATTTCAATGACCGGGTCAATTGCGGCCAAGACAACAGCATTCGATTCGAAATTCAAAAGGAGAAATGCCATGAAATCCGGTAAGAGGGATCAGGCGGAAGGCAAAATGCACAAAGTCAAGGGTAAGATCAAGGAGATCGCTGGAAAAGTCGGCATGAATTCGGAGCTCGAAGCTGAAGGAAAAAGCGAAAAGAACGCCGGAAAAGTCCAGGAAAAGATCGGACAGGTCAAAGAGGTTTTGGGGAAGTAGTGAGAGCGGCGTTTCGTGCGTGCAACGGAGACGGCATGATCCCTGCCAGCTGGTGTGGCGATGCAGTGGCCGGCAGTGGGAATGGCCCGTCAGGAAGGAGCATCACATGTTGTGGACAATTGCTGGCATACTGCTGGTTTTGTGGCTGCTGGGACTGGTGAGCGGCTATACGCTGGGATCGTTTATTCACGTCTTGCTGGTCATTGCGGTCATTGTCGTTTTGCTTGGGGTCATTCAGGGGCGAAGGGCCGTGTGAAGGATCGGGGAATGGGTCCCGTATTTTCACCGATCGTACTGGGGGGCATGCGGTATGTCCTCAATTATCAAGGATTGGGGCAGTAAAGGAACAGAGCGATGACCGGGAGTATCCTTGAGCAAAGATTTCTTGAGGAGCTGAGCGATGTGTGCTTCGCCATGGATACAGATCTTAGGTTCACCTTCTGGAACAAAGCCAGCGAAGAGCTGGTGGGCATTCCTGAGGAAGCGGTACTCGGGAAATCCTGGCACGACGTCTTCCCTCCGACCACCGGGTGCGCGAAAACTGCTGCCGAGGCATACCGCAGGGCGCCTCTGAAGCGCAAGGCCGAAGGCTTCATCATCAGCGACCTCGGACGCGAGAGGCGTCTCTGTCTTGGCGTGAGGGCCTATCCCAACCCGCACGGGGTGACAGTCGTCGCCAGGGACATCACCGAACGGAGGCGTGCGGAGGAAGCGTTGCAGCAAGAGAAGGAGAAGGCCCAGCGGTACCTTGACATCGTAGGGACCATGGTGGTCGCTCTCGATGCCGACCAGACGGTGAGCCTGATCAACCAGGCCGGATGCCGATTGCTGGGCTACAGCGAAGCAGAGATTCTCGGCAAGAACTGGTTCGACCATTTCTTGCCCGAAGCGGTGCGTGAGCATGTCAGGAAGGTCTTCTTGCAGTTCATGGCGGGGAGTGTCGAGCCGGTCGGGGTTGTTGAAAACACCGTATTGACCCGGAGCGGCGAGGAGCGCACCATCGCCTGGCACAACACGATATTGAAAGACGAGAGGGGACACATCACCGGGACGATCTCGTCCGGTGACGACATCACCGAGCGCAATCGGGCGGAAGCTGCACTCCTCGAATCGGAACAGCGGATTCGATGGTTGAACGAGCACATTCTGAACATGGTGATGGTCCTCTCTCATGACATCCGGGGACCACTTGTCGCCATCGCCTCCATCTTGAAGCTCATGCTTCGAGGCGCATACGGGAAGCTGGACCAAAACCCGGCCAACACCGTGCAAGACCTTTTGTCCCGTTGCGCCCGCCTGCTGGGAACCGCGGAGGATTACCTCGGGAAAGCCGCCATCGTCACGGGCTCGATGGAAATGGGGCGCGAGGTGCTGGACCTGCGGCAGGATATCATCGATGCCGTGTTGGACGAGCTCGCGGACGACATCACCAGGCGTGAGATTGTCATCGACAATCGTCTGGGGGCGATTCCCGCCGGTTCCATACCCATCTGTGCCAACAAGACCTGGCTGAAGGCGGTCTACAGGAACCTCTTCAGCAATGCCGTCAAGTACGGCGCCAAGGGGTGCACTATCTCGTTTGGCTTTGAGCAACACGAATCGCATTATCGTCTCAACGTCTACAACAGCGGCATACCGATTGCTGAAGAAGATCGAGAGAAGATATTCGAGAGGTTTGAGCGGATCGAGCCATCGGAAGGTCCCACCACGGACGGTGTCGGCCTTGGCTTGTCCCTTTGCAGGCAGATCATCCGCGAGCACGGCGGCGAAATATGGTACGAGGCCCTGCCGAACGGGTCGAACTTCGTGTTCACCATATCCAGAGAAGATGAGTGCAAGGCTTCGTAACACAACTCAGTCAGAGGACTCACGCCATGCGACTGATTCCCCGCAAGTTGTTCTTGACCCGCGGCGTTGGCATACACAAGGAGAAGCTCTCCAGCTTCGAGTTGGCGCTGCGAGATGCCGGCATCGCCCAATACAACCTGGTTCGCGTGTCGTCGATTTTCCCACCCAGCTGCAAAATCATCCCGCGCGAGGGCGGCCTGCAGCTCCTGCAGCCGGGAGAGATTGTCTTCGCGGTGATTGCCGAAATGGCCGCCAACGAGCCGGGACGCCGCATTGCAGCGTCCATCGGCGTGGCACGGCCCACCGACGTCGACAAGTACGGCTATCTGTCCGAGCATCACGGCTACGGCCAAACCGAAGAGGAGGCGGCGGATTACGCCGAAGACCTGGCGGCCACCATGCTGGCGACGACCCTGGGCATCCCCTTCGACGCCGACAAAGACTACAACGAGCGCAAAGAGCAATTCTTCATGGGTGGCGAGATCGTCGACACAACCAGCCTGACCATGGCAGTCAACGCAGCATCGGGTGGCGTCTGGACCACGGTCGTCGCCGCCGCCATATTGATCTGATGGTCGGTTCTCCCCATGTTCCGAATGTTCCGAAACAACTTGCTCGGCTTGCCAGACTCACCGTAACAGACCTTTACAAGGAGATCGGTTAGTAAAAGACCGTGAATTTGTGCTTCCTCTTTCTCGCGTCGCTTCTCCTAGCCACGTGCAGTGTTGCACAGAGCCGGGGGGGCGATCCCGTGGATTCTTCGGTTGAGCGTCGGAAGTATGGGTTCGATATCGATCTGCTGACGGAATTCCATGCGAGAGATGGGGCAACCGTCCCAACAATCAAGGGGCACGGAGAGTGCAACACCGGAAAATGGTCCGGACGGACGCCGGAGAAGGGCGCCAAAATCGCATTGCAGTACGCCGTGTCTGCCGTTCTTGACGGGGTTGAGGGAAATCGAAGGCTCTTTGTCCACTGATTTGGCGCTTAAGGTGACCTGATATGGAAGTGTTGCGTGTGACACGGGAGTAGTGCAACGATTCTGTTGCCTGCAACACTTCTTCCTTCCAGATCCATAACTGTCAGAGTACTTCTCCCTACCATAACAGTTTGAAAACGCTATATAAACCACAAATATAGGGTCTTTCCTTGCCCGGGTACGGGACTTGCTCAAGTGATCATGGTGCATGGTTCGTTGGGTCTCGATCCCGGCTCTCTTGCTCTCTTCCGCGATCGGGCATTCCCGCATTGGGTAAGGGTCAACGGGTGCAGGCAAGCACACGCCGAGTCAACGGCAGGAAGGAAAGAGAAAATGCTAGGGACGATTCTTCTTATCTTATTGGTTCTTCTTCTCATTGGCGCCCTCCCAACTTGGCCACACAGCCGTACGTGGGGATACTATCCAAGCGGTGGCATGGGACTGATCCTTCTTATCGTTGTTGTGCTCTTGCTGTTTGGTCGCATGTGAGAGGAGTGAGGGCATCGAAAGGGGGACGCATATCAACAGGAGAGTCCGGGGGCGAGGGGCTTTGGTTTCGGTCAGGATCAGCTGGTCATTTGACTATGGACATGGAAGGAGAAGCAAATGCCTTTGATTAATTTGATTATTATTCTGGTTGTCGTTGGGGTGATTCTTTGGGCGATTAACAACTACATTCCGATGGATCGGAAAATCAAAAGCATCCTCAATATCGTCGTGGTGATTGTCGTGATCATATGGCTATTGAGCGTCTTCGGGGTCATCGGTTCCCTTTCGGGACTTCGTGTTGGCAAGTAAGTTAAGGGGAGATGAGATGAACGCAGTCAAGATCATGGGAATCGTGCTGGTTGTGGTGGGCATCGTGGGACTGCTGTACGGCGGCTTCAGCTACACCAAGGCGACGCACGACGTCAAACTGGGTCCGCTCCAGGTGTCGGTTGCGGAAAAGCAGACGGTCAACGTCCCCATCTGGGCCGGCGTGGGGGCGATCGTGGGGGGTGGTCTGCTGCTGCTTTATGGAAGCAAGAAGAGCTTGCTCCAAAATTAGGACCGCCTGGATATCCGATTGCGCGCAGCGGGGGTGGGGGAAGCACGGCCCCTCCCCGGTGCGGTCAACGGCGGAATCGGTGGCACTGGGACCGTGATTTCCGGTGTCGTCTCCATCGGATAACCTGCGATCGCTCAGCATCATCCCCTCTACCGCCTCTTCCTCCCGACCGGCTCCAGGGTTGGGTACGAATTTACTCCAAGAAGGCAATTCACCATGAAGCGGTTCGGCATACTTCTCGGCGGCGGGATTCTATTGGCCATCGTGCTGTTTGGATGGTGGCTTTACAGTCGCCCCGATCGCGGCACGACCGGCTCGGTCAGCACACACTTTCGCTGGCTCGGACCCAACGACAAGATCGTGATCGACGGCTTCGACGACCCCA
>CAZIEW010000105.1:0-7369 GCA_964538515.1 uncultured Syntrophobacteraceae bacterium | reverse complement strand
CTTTGGCCCGAATGTCACGAAGGACGGCGTGACGGTGGCCAAGGAAATCGAGCTCGAAGACAAGTTCGAGAACATGGGCGCCCAGATGGTGCGCGAAGTGGCGAGCAAGACCAGTGATGTTGCCGGCGACGGTACGACAACGGCGACAATCCTGGCGCAGTCCATCTATTTCGAGGGCTCCAAGCTCGTTGCGGCCGGTGCCAATCCCATGGCTCTCAAGCGCGGAATCGAGAAGACGGTTGCCGTTGTTGTCGACGAGCTGAAGAAGATCAGCAAGCCGACCAAGGACCAGAAAGAGATCGCTCAGGTTGGCACCATCTCCGCCAATAATGACCCAACGATCGGGAACATCATCGCTGAGGCCATGAACAAGGTGGGTAAGGAAGGGGTCATCACGGTGGAAGAGGCCAAGGGCATGGAGACCACGCTTGAAGTGGTCGAGGGCATGCAGTTTGACCGTGGTTATATTTCACCGTACTTTGTGACGGATCCCGAGAAGATGGATGCTGTCCTGAACGAGCCGCTCATCCTGATCAATGAGAAGAAGATCAGCAACATGAAAGACCTGCTGCCCGTTCTCGAGCAGATCGCCAAGATGGGCAAGCCGCTCCTGATCATCGCCGAGGATATCGAAGGCGAGGCGCTGGCGACTCTGGTTGTGAACAAGCTCCGCGGCACGCTGCATGTTTGCGCCGTGAAGGCCCCCGGCTTCGGTGATCGCCGCAAGGCCATGCTCGAAGACATCGCAGTCTTGACGGGCGGTCAGGTGGTGAGCGAGGAAAAAGGCATCAAGCTCGAGAACGTGAGCTTGAATGACTTGGGCCGCGCCAAGACCGTTCGGATCGACAAGGACAACACCACGATCGTCGACGGCGCTGGGGATCGCAAGGCTTTGGAAGGTCGTGTGAAGCAGATCCGCGCTCAGATCGAAGAGACCACGAGTGACTACGATCGCGAAAAGCTCCAGGAGCGGCTGGCGAAGATGGTCGGCGGTGTGGCTGTGATCAGCGTTGGAGCTGCCACGGAAACTGAGATGAAAGAGAAAAAGGCGCGCGTCGAAGACGCCCTGAACGCGACCCGCGCTGCCGTGGAAGAAGGCATCGTTCCTGGTGGCGGTGTGGCCTATTTGCGTTGCCTTGCCGCTGTTGAAGCGCTCAACCTTGAAGGGGACGAGAAGCTGGGCAAAAACATCGTGAAGCGCGCTCTCGAAGAGCCCGCTCGCCAGATTGCCGGCAATGCTGGCGAGGAAGGCTCTGTGGTGGTTCAGAGACTGAAATCCTCCGAGGGCGCTTTCGGCTACAACGCGGAGACGGGCGAGTATGAAGACCTTATCGCCGCCGGTGTCATCGATCCGACCAAGGTGACTCGCTCTGCGCTTCAGAACGCATCCAGTGTGTCGGCTCTCATGCTCACGACCGAGTGCATGATCGCAGACAAGCCGAAGGAAAAAGAGCCTGCGATGCCCATGGGCGGCATGCCTCCTGGAGGCGGAATGTACTAATCTCGCGTCTGAGGCTCCTGTTTGCTCTAGCGAGCTCAGACGGGTTTCAGATAAACGGGTGAAGGGGTGCTTGGGGCTTGTCAGCAAAAGGAACGTCCCAAGCCCTCTCACACGCAAGCAACCGAGCCTTATGATTGGAGCCCCTCCGGTCGTCGATTGGCGATTGGAGGGGCTTTCTTGTTCGTCAGGCAATTACCCAAAGCGCTTGACTTGTGGGTGTGGTATGCTAAGAGAAAATCCCTTTTGTACCGAACCCGATCTGCAACCCTCTGGGTGCGCCGGTCCGCGCGCGTTGTCCCGCCATTCGTAAGGGAGATAAGAGACATGGATTACAAGGAGACCCTCAATCTGCCGCAAACGGCTTTTCCCATGAAAGCAAACCTCTCCAAGCGCGAGCCGGAGATCCTTGCCAAATGGGATTCCATGAAGCTTTATCCCCAGTTGCGGGAGCACGGCAAGGGGCGTCCTCCCTACATCCTTCACGACGGCCCGCCTTACGCCAACGGCCACATTCACCTGGGTACCGCGCTGAACAAGATTCTGAAGGACATGATCATCAAAAGCCGTCAGATGACCGGCTTCGATGCGGTATACGTGCCCGGCTGGGACTGCCATGGCCTGCCCATTGAGCATCAGGTGGACAAGGAGCTGGGCAAGAAGAAGCACACCATGAGCCAGGTGGAGATCCGGCGACACTGCAGGCACTATGCGGAGCGGTTCATCAACATCCAGCGGGAGGAATTCAAACGGTTGGGTGTGCTTGGTGAATGGGAAAACCCTTATCTCACCATGTCTTATGATTACGAAGCCACCATCGCTCGTGAGCTCGGGCGGTTCTTTGCGAATGGCAGCGTGATCCGGAGCAAGAAGCCCATTTATTGGTGCAGCAGCTGCGGCACTGCACTTGCCGAGGCCGAGGTTGAATATCACGATCACAAGTCCCCGTCCATTTACGTGAAGTTTCCGATGCGAGCCGAGGGCCGTGAGAAGTTCGCTGAGCTGGCCGGCAAAGACGTGTTCGTCCTGATCTGGACGACGACGCCTTGGACGCTCCCGGCGAACTTGGCCGTCACGCTGCACCCGGACTATGACTATGTCGCTGTGGAGGCACGGGGAGAAGTCTGGATTCTGGCCGAAGGGCTACTGGAGACCTGCGCGAGGGTTTTGGGCCTCGAAGAGCCGGCGATCGTTCGGAAGTTCAAGTCCCAAGAGCTGAGTGGGCTCCGGTGCGAGCACCCGTTCATCGACCGGGATTCGGTTCTGGTTCTTGGAAGCCACGTGACTCTCGACGCCGGAACCGGCTGTGTCCATACCGCCCCGGGTCACGGTCGAGAAGACTATGACATGGCGCTTGAATATGGTCTCGATGTGTATTCTCCCGTCGACGATGAGGGCCGTTTCACGGCGGATGTGCCTTTCTTCGCCGGTCAATTTGTGTTTGATGCCAATAAGGCCGTGACCGCCAAACTGAAGGATCTTGGCCGACTCATCCTCGAAAGTGAGATTCAGCACAGCTATCCCCACTGCTGGCGGTGCAAGCAGCCTGTCATTTTCCGGGCGACTGAGCAATGGTTCATTTCCATGGACCGGAACGACCTTCGCAAGAAGGCGTTGGACTGGATCGAGCGGGTCGAGTGGATTCCGAGCTGGGGGCGTGATCGCATCCACAATATGATCGCCAATCGGCCTGACTGGTGCATTTCACGGCAGCGCTCCTGGGGGGTGCCGATCACCGTCTTCAAGTGCCGGCAGTGTGGGACCATATTGTCCACACAGGAGGTTTTCGACCACGTGGTGTCGCTGTTCGAAAAGGAAGGCGCCGACTGCTGGTTCGATCTGGAGCCTGCCGCGCTGATGCCTCCTGGTACATCATGTGCCGCGTGCGGCTCATCGGACTTCGAGAAGGAAATGGATATCCTCGATGTCTGGTTCGATTCGGGAACGTCGCATGCTGCGGTGCTCGAGCGGAGGCCGCAGCTCAGGTCTCCCGCCGATATGTACCTGGAGGGGAGCGACCAGCATCGTGGATGGTTCCATTCTTCGCTGCTGGCTGCGGTGGGAACGCGTGAAGCCGCGCCTTACCGTACGGTTCTGACCCACGGATTCGTCGTGGATGGTCAAGGCTACAAGATGTCAAAATCCCTCGGAAATGTTATTGCGCCCGAGGAGATCATCCGACAGTACGGAGCCGAGATCCTGCGACTGTGGGTTTCCGCGGAGGATTATCGGGACGATATCCGCATCTCTCCTGACATTCTGAAACGTCTGAGCGAAGCCTACCGCCGAATCCGCAATACGTGTCGCTTTCTGCTCGGCAACCTCTACGATTTCGCGCCGGAAGCCGACGCCGTTCCTTATGGGGAGATGGACGAGCTCGATCGATTTGCGCTGCACCAATTGCAGGACCTGATCGCAAAAGTTCGAGCCGGGTATGATCGTTTCGAGTTTCACCGCGTCTATCACGCGCTGCACAACTACTGCGTGGTGGATTTGAGTGCTTTTTATTTGGATATTCTTAAGGACCGTCTCTACACATCGCCGGCCAGGAGTCTTGCGCGGCGGTCGGCTCAGACTGCGCTGTACGAGATTCTGACGACGTTGCTGAAGCTCATGGCCCCGGTGCTCTCGTTCACTGCGGAAGAGGCATGGTGGCACCTGCCGCATCAGCCCACCGAGACGGTACACTTGCAGCAGCTCCCATCGCTGAGAGAGGATTTTCGTGACGACGCGCTGAGTGAGCGATGGCAGAAGATTCTCGTCCTTCGCACGGAAGTGGCCCGGGTGTTGGAAAGCGCCCGTCAAAGCAAGGTGATCGGACATCCGCTGGACGCTCACATCGAGCTGGTGCTTCCCCCTTCCTGGGAGCCCGAATTTACAGGTCAGGAAGAGCTGCTTCGATCGGTCCTCATTGTGTCTGGTATTGCGTTTGTTGCTCCAGGTGAGCAAGGAGAGTTTATCGCCGCGACCGATCTTGAAGGCCTCTGGATTCGGGTAAAGCCGGCATCCGGGGAGAAGTGCGAGCGCTGCTGGGTTCGGGCGGAGACGGTGGGCCAGTTTGACGACCATCCCAGGATTTGCCACCGTTGCCGTGAAGCCTTGACTCAGTTGGGATAGCTTGGCTCGACTCCGGGGCCGCTCGGTTTTGGAGGAAAGAGAGGACAATCGCACGATGGCTTTTTTGCTCTTGCTGGCCGGTACCGTTCTGGTGTTGGACCAGTCCACGAAGATACTGGTGTTTCGGCTCATGCCCCTCCACAGTGTCAAGGAGATCATTCCCGGGTTTTTCAATCTGGTGCATGTTCACAATACGGGCGCGGCGTTCAGTATGTTCGCGGGAGCAGCCTCGTTCTGGAGGCAGCTGATCTTCGTGGGGCTTGCGGTCGTGGTGGTGGTTGGGTTGACGGTGGCTTACTTCAAGCTGGAGAAGGGCGATCTGGCGAACCGAACATCATACGCTTTGATCATTTCTGGCGCCATCGGCAATCTGATCGATCGGGTGCGGTTGGGTGAGGTTATTGATTTCCTGGATTTCTACATCGGACCTTACCATTGGCCGGCTTTCAATGTAGCCGATATGGGGATTTCTTGTGGGGCCGGCATCATGCTCTTGACGCTGTTGAAGCGATGGTGACTCAAGGCAGGTGGTGACGTTGCCAGGAGTGATTTCAGATAAAAAAGGCATCGGATGAAAACCGATGCCTTTTTCGCGTAGGCTTGAAGATAGCTTCTTAAGATGAACGGCTCATTTGGGCTTCACCTTGACCAGCTTGACAACGAAGTTCTGAGGAATCATCCGCTTGGCCTTTTTATCCCAGTATTCTTGTTGGATCACAAGGTGATCATTAAAGATCTCAGTGACCACACCGTTCTTCTCTCCCACCGGAGTCCCAACTCCCACAATATAACCCTTGCCCGCGGCGTCCTCGATGATGGCTTTGCGCCCTAGGTCTCCCCAAGTAATGGCTTTTAGGCCCTTCTCGATCTCGCTGATCTTCATCTTCTGCAGCGGGGTGAGCGGCCTTTGGGGCTCGACGGGAGGTCCGAGGTCTTCGTCTTCGTTGGACACGACCGGTGGTGCCGTGTCAGCGGGAGCAATGAATGCAATGAAAGGATCCACGAGGCTCTTGGGGGTGTACGAGAAAGTGTCTTTGAGGAGTGCTTCCCGAACACTTCTGGCGGCGGCACTGTCAGGGAGAGGCGCGGCGGCATCGGAAGAGGGCTGTCCCTGCACGGGGGGCGTGGCAGTTCCCTGTCCTTCGTTTGAAGGTGTGGCCTGTGCAAAAAGCGGGGCGTAAGCGGTGCCCGCCTGGTCGTATGCATGAGCAGTAACCACAAAAATGAACGATAACAAAAGGAATAAGAGGGAAGCCACATTGCGGGTGCGCTTATTCCGTTTCGCCTGCGGGACCTGTATGGGTTTTCTCATCTTGTTTCCTCCATGCACTCCAGAACAAAGCCCAAGAATGACCCCTTCTCCTCATTATATAAATAACTTCTCATTAATTTTAAAAATTCGCAAGAGAAGAGTTCAGGTTTTGTGACCTCGCTTGGAGTCTTTTTGCTCTTGTTCAGAGGTCGCTATAGATTTAACTCAAACCCTAAGGAAGAAGCTCACCCATCAGACCATTCGTCGTCTGTTTGCTGATCTTTACCCTGACGAGGTTTGGAGCAGTCCTTTCCTTAGGGGCAGGGAAAAGCACTTTCAGGTAATTTGCCGATGTGCCCTTTGAGCAGCCCGATAGTCCTTCAGACTCCACGAGGATTTCCAGGTCTCGGCCAATGAAGTCGTGCTCGAAAGCGAGTCGTTTCTCGGCTGCAAGATTTCTGAGAGCCTTGCTCCGCTTTTTAAGCTCCTGTCCCATGCCGCGTCCGGACATGCTGGCCGCTGGCGTCCCGGGACGGGGCGAGAAGGGGAACACGTGGAGATAGGTGAGCGGCAAGTCCTTGACAAAGTCGTAAGTGTTCTGAAAGTGCCCGTCAGTCTCGCCTGGGAAGCCTACCATCACGTCGGCGCCTATGGCTGCGTCAGGGAATCGGAGTCGCAGCTCCCAAACCAGGTCCCGGTACTCGCCAGGCGTATACGGGCGTCCCATTGCTTTGAGGATGTCTGCATCTCCATTCTGGAGAGGAATGTGAAAGTGCGGGCAGATCCACGGTGAGGCCGACAGGACTGACAGCAGGTCCGCAGTCCACTCCATTGGCTCGAGGGAGCTAAGGCGCAGGCGGGGAGGCGGCAGTCTTTCCCCGATCGTCCGGATCAGGGCCGCCAGGGTTTGACCAGGCTCCAGATCCTTGCCCCACTGACCTAGATGGATGCCTGAGAGCACGACTTCGACGTACCCAGCGGTCAAGAACCGTCCCATCTGACTCAGGACGTCGGGCGCAAGCAGGCTACGGCTCCTGCCCCGCGTCAAGGGCACGACACAATAAGAGCAGAAGGCATCACAGCCATCCTGGATCTTGAGGAAGGCCCGCGTGCGTCCCAAGTGCATCCGGCCCACGGGCAGCGGTGCGAGCGACACCGCCTCGCGCGGGTCCTTGATCGCGATGCAGGGAGCCGTGAGGCTTCCATCTTGTTTCAGCCAGGTCATTAGATCAATTTTTTCGGTGTTCCCCAGGATGTGCGTTGCAAGGTGCTCGGAAGCGATTCGTTCGGGCTCGATGTGGGCATGACAGCCGACCAGCACGATTTTGGCCCCCGGCCGAGTCCGTTGGGCTCTGCGCAGGAGCTGGCGGGACTGGTACGCTGCGCTTCCGGTGACTGAGCAGCTGTGGACGATGTAAATGTCCGCTGGATCCCGGAAGGGAACCAGACGGCAGCCCGCCCCTTCCAATGTCTCCAGAAAGTGGGAGGACTCATATTGGTTG
>CAZIEW010000104.1:0-7817 GCA_964538515.1 uncultured Syntrophobacteraceae bacterium | reverse complement strand
TGGCGCGCCCGCCCCGACTCGAACGGGGGACCTGCGGATTCGAAGTCCGATACTCTATCCAGCTGAGCTACGGGCGCGTCGTTATGAGGTGAGTGGCTGAGAATTACTCAGAGTGTTTAAGCATCACGGGAAGTACGGTCGCAACGCGAACCGGCCCGTAATCCGCACGCTCTCCCCCAGCCAAGGCGCATTGTAGTGGGGTCCTGAGTGAGTTGTCAAGAAGCTCGGAATCCAGGCAACCCTCTTCAGCTTCGATTGCCTGTGCCTGCTTATCCGTGATAGAGTACTATCTCTTGAGGCTCGTTAGCAGCTTCTGCTGACACACGCGGGCTGAACCAGTGGCGGGACTCCGACCGACCTTCGAACCATGAGCGCTGATTCAATTTGGCATTGGCACGAGACGCTGAACGTCCCGCTTGAGCCCGGTCTCCGCTTTGGGAGGTTTCAGGTCATCGCAATGCACCGAGGAGCCCTGGCGTGACTTTCGGGCGATAACACCTCGGCAAAGCTTTCGTGTTGGGTTTGGGCGCCTGTTCAGCGGATCATTGGAGAAGATAAAGGACTCAAATCGAGCCACCGTATCGCTTAAGCCATTACTACCGGACAAACCCTGCATGTCCGGTATTTGAGACGAGGCAACCGTGAAGGGTCAAGCTCCACTCGAAGCAGTCCAGCGCTCATTGTCCGCGACGTCAAACGATCACCAGACTTTCGAGCTGGACCAGTATCGGGCAAGAGTAGCAAAGTATCTCGATGAAAAGACCGACAACCGTGTTTTCTTCGATTCACTGCAGTTTGCCTACGATCTCCATGCGGGCCAGCGTCGAAAATCCGGGGCACCGTATATCAGCCATCCCTGCTCCGTTGCCGAGATCTTGGCGCGAGAGCTCCGATTCCAGGATCCACTCCTGCTCTCCGCGGCACTTCTTCACGATGTCGTTGAAGACATTCCCAGCATCACCCTCGACGACATCGAGAAGCGTTTCGGTGTTATTGTGGCCGAGCTCGTCGACGGCTGCACGAAGCTGACCCGTCGTCATCTCGACCGAGCGACGGTTCGAGACCTGACTCACAGCAAGATTTTTCTCAGTGCAAGTCGGCGCTTGGGGGTCCTCATCATCAAGCTCGCGGATCGGCTCCACAACCTCCGGACGCTGCATTATCTTGCACAGTCCAAGAGGCAGCGCATCGCCCAGGAGACCGTGGAAGTCTACGCCCCCATCGCCGCGCGCTTCAACATCTTTCCGCTTAAGCGGGAGCTATACCACCTGGCGCTTTCGTACCTGTACCCCAGAAAGAGCAAGCGCATTCTGCAATTTACTCGGGAGCTCCGTTCGACGCCTGAATTCCTGGAGATGGAGCGTAAGCTGCGGGAGATCTTTTCGAACAGACCGTTTCAGGTGATGGTTCGATCGCGCACCAAAGGTCTTGGCAGTTACTATAACCATCTCAAGCGAACGCTCGATCTCTCCAATGCGGAGAACCACGTCGATTTCGCTATCATCATCCAATCGGACTACTTGCTTGACTGCTATGCAGCCCTCGGCATCGTGAACACAACCTTTTCCCCCATTCCTCGCAGCCTCAGAGACTTCATCGCGAACCCCAAGAACAACGGCTACCGAAGCCTCCACGTGCGGATCCACGAAACGGGCCAAAATTACCTGATCAAGATCCGGACGCCCGACATGGATGAATGGGCGATGTATGGCATCCTGAGGGAATGGAATGCACAAAAACCGTTGAGCGACGAGCACTGGCAGGAGGTGAGCGAACTGCTCCGCTCCATCGGCGAGTACGGGGGGGCAGGCTCTCAGCGCAGGGACCTCATCCGCCTGTCCGAAACCGAAGAGATTTTTGTGCACTCCCCGAAAGGCGACATTTACTATCTTCCCAAAGGATCGATTGTCCTCGATTTCGCTTACCGAATCCACTCCGAGCTCGGCGATTTCTGCGCCGGCGCGATGGTCAACTTTGAATGGGCCGAGCCGACTCGTGTCCTGGCGGACGGAGATGTGGTTGAAATCATCAATTCCCCTGAGCCGCTCGATGTTGACCCGGACCTGGAAACGGCTTGCAAGACCCCCAAGGCGCGCACGGCAATTAATCGGCATCTCCAGCAGAAGCGGCGCCGCTATGCGCAGGATGTTGGACGACAGATTGTCTTGCAGGAGCTGAACCGCCACGGAATCGCACCCGACACTTTAGAGGGGGAATCGGTGGGGCTCATGCTCGAGCTCCTCAATCTGAAGGACTTGTCGGAATTGTACGCCCGGGTCGGCCAGGATTTGCTTTCACCCCACCTCGTCCTCTACTACATCGAAGCGCCATCGAGAGACCGCTCTCTTCTCGACCCCAATCAACATAGGAAAGAATCCGCGTTTGACCCGAATGTCGTGGTAGTCGGGGAGCTTGACAAGGGGGTTCACAAGTTTGCGCGCTGCTGTTATCCGTATCCCGGACAAAGCCGCGTCGTCGCAACCCTGAGTGAGCGCGGGATGACGTTTCATCACATGGACTGCGGAGACTTGATCCAGCGACACGATCTTGAACCGCAGAGGCTGGTGAGTATCAAGTGGAGCCAGACCGAAAAGTGGAGCCACAGCCTGGTCTTCTCCCTGTTGGCCCTCGATGAAACGATCGAAGAGGTGATTCAGCTTTTGGCTCAACCGGGCCCCCGGTTTCAAGTCCTCAGCTTGACAGCGCTTCAGGACAAACACGATCAACCTTGTGTGAGGCTGCAGGTTGAGCTACACAGTTTTAGCGAGGCTGCAGAGCTATTCAATCGGCTTGAGGCCGTACAGATCGTCATCGAAGCTTATGGGCGGGCTAGGTTGAAGGATATCGTGGCAAGAAACACCTGAAGGGATGGAGAGAAAGGGCGGCCGCGAGCCCGGTGCTCGGACCACCCTCAATGGCGTTAAAGAGTGTGGCTCAGTGCAAATAGCGGCTGTCAACCATATCAAGAAAGACTTCTTGTGCCATGTTCTTGAGGTTGTCTTTGCGAATTCCGGCAATCTCCACCAAGAGGTATTGAATCCAGACGCCGCAGAAGAAGCTGAGCATGTTCTCATTGCAGCAGAACACCTCCTTCACCAGGCTTTCGTCATTGAATGCATCGGTCGCCAGGTTCAAGACCTGGTTTCTCAAGGCTCCTTCCCCCAAGTACTGCAAAGCTCTTCGATAGAGAACGTCGATTTCATGGGAGCGAGCGACAATAGCTTCGGCTCTGTCACAAGCGGTCAGGACGGACAAGCGTTCCTCGATCAACAATTTCAGCTCCTTATGCTTCGTGCATGCGAAGTCGCGAATGGTTTTTTTCTTGAATTCAGACTTTCCACTTCTTAACATCATGAATCGGACGTCATCAGCAGTATGTTGAGTCCTAATTACACCTCATGGTGTTCACGACTATCAATTCGTGATAGAGATGACGGAAAAGTATCCGGACCTCAACGAAGGTTGAGCCAATCACTGAGTCAGAGAGGACCCTATAGATGCACAATCGACCAAAACCGACTTGGCAGACCGTCTTGATCCTGGGGATCTTCATGGCAATTCTACCGGGAGGCTTCTCGGCCTTGCCCTCAGCCCAGGCGGCCAGCCCGGGCAAGGATGCCCCTCCATCATTTGCGGAACTGGCTGATCAGGTAAAGCATGCTGTTGTGAACATCTCCACGACGCAAGTCGTGAAGGAAAGCCCGATGCAGCCCTTCATGCAGCCCAACTCACCGTTTCGCGAGTTTTTCGGCGATGACTTTTTCAAGAAGTTTTTTGGTGACCAGCCGCAAAGCGGGATGAAGACGCACGCCCTTGGGTCCGGCCTCATCATCGGAGACGACGGGTTGATCCTCACAAACAATCATGTCGTTGAAAAAGCAGATGAAATCAAAATCAAGACCACGACCAACGAGAAAGAGTACGATGCAAAGGTGGTAGGACGAGATCCCAAGACCGATTTGGCCTTGATTCGGGTTACGCCTGACGCGAAGTTTCCCAAGCCGGCAGCCCTTGGCAACTCGGATACGATCCGCGTCGGGGATTGGGTCATGGCCGTAGGCAATCCGTTTGGGCTGGACCATACGGTCACCGCCGGAATCATCAGCGCCAAAGGCCGTGTCATTGGCGCCGGGCCTTATGACGACTTCCTGCAAACGGATGCCGCCATCAACCCGGGCAATAGCGGCGGTCCGCTTTTCAACATGAGCGGGGAGGTCGTGGGCATCAATACGGCGATCGTGGCCCAGGGGCAGGGAATCGGCTTTGCAATTCCCATCAACCTGGCCAAAGAGATCTTGACTCAGCTCAAAACCGGCAAGGTAACCCGCGGCTGGCTGGGCATCATGATCCAGGATCTTACTCCGGACTTGGCGAAGTCCTTTGAGATTACCGAGACCAAGGGAGTGATCGTCGCCGACGTCGTGACCGACGGGCCCGCCGACAAGGCAGGGCTGAAGCGGGGGGACGTCATAACCAAGCTGAACGGGAAGGAAATCGAAAACGCTCACACCCTCTCGCGTATGGTTGCGGGTACGGCTCCTGATGGGCAAGTGAGCGTCACGATCGTTCGCGACGGGAAAGAAAAGGAAATCAAGGCGACCGTCGGCACGATGCCGGCCGAAAGCGCAGAAGCCGGGCCGACCAAGAAGGAATCGTCCTGGGGCATAACGGTGCAAAACCTGACACCTGAGCTCGCTCAGCGCTTCGACTGGGATGAAAAGGAGCGGGGCGTCGTGATCTCTTCGGTTCAACCGGGAAGTCCGGCCGGAGAAGCCAAGCTGCGCGCCGGTGATCTCATCAAGGAGGTCAACCGGCAGAAGATTCAAAACCTCAAGGATTACAATACGGCCGTCCAGAAGACTAAGAAAGGGGAGAGTCTACTGCTGCTCGTCAAGCGCGGAGACAGAACCTTCTATGTCGCTCTGAAATCGAGCTCCGGAGCCAAAGAAGAATAACGCGCCCATGGATCAAGAAGGCTCTCAGCCCTATTTCATCATTTCAGTCGCACCCGAGGTCGTCAAACGCGAAAAGGAAAAGGCTCGGGCGCTTCGAAAAACCCAGTGGTGGCAACGCCAGGTGGCAAAAGGCGTGTGCCACTACTGTGGGGACCGGTTCCCTCCCAATGAGCTCACCATGGATCACATGGTACCGCTCATCCGTGGGGGACGCTCCACCCGCGGGAATGTGGTCCCCGCCTGCAAGGACTGCAATAGCAAAAAGAAATATCTGCTGCCCGTCGAATGGGATGCGTATCTCCGATCACTTTCCAAGCCGACGGCCGGCGACGGGTCCGTTCGGCACGCACACGGTTGCCAGGAAGACGATCATGGAAGAATGTAAGCGATGCAAGCTGGCCATCTACTGCTATTCCGATTCAAGCACATGGATATTCCGCACTAAGCAGGAAATGGATGAAAAGCTTGCCGAGATGGAGGAGTGCCACCTTCATGAGCAGGTGAAGCGCATGAAGGCGGCCGCGGGGGAAGCATGCTCGGAGGCGGGTGTGGCTTGACCCTCGCCCCTCACCGGGAATGCCCGACATCATCCAGCGCCCGTGTGCCGGGCTGCCCTGCCGAGAGCGCGCTCCCCGCTCCAAACCGCCTCGATGTTTTGGAGAATCAAGTGAACATGTTGATCTTGCAATGCCTGGCGTGCTTCAGATAGTCCTCGGCGGTCTGGATCTCTACCCCGTCGATGAAATCCTCCGGTTTGAGCCCCATCATGTCGATCGTCATCCTGCAAGCCACGAACTTCACGCCTTCCGCTTGAGCCATGTCCATCATCTCTTCCAGCGTCGGGATCCCGGCCTGGTCGATCTGCTTTTTCATCATCCACGTCGCGACCGACGCCATGCCTGGAATGGCCCCCATGACTCCTGGCGGAATGAATTGCGTCCGGTCCACTCCCCCCTTCCGGATGATGTTGATGCCCATGAAGGTATAAAATACCGTTGCTTCCATTCCCAAACGCCGGGCATTGATGGCAAGAACCAAGGCGGGATACGCCCCGTCCAGGGTCCCCCTACTGCAGATGAACGTGCAGGACTCTCGTTGCTCCCCAGCCGGAGATATTCCGACTTCCTGATTGACTGCAATCTCGGACATCGATTTGAACCTCCTTCGTGATACTTGGCTTGTTGCTTGGTGATTTGCCGGAACGATCGGTCCCGTTTTCCGGCGTGTCTTCGACCTAAGCTTTCCTCGTGGTACTCGGGGCCTCCTTCAGCAGATCATTCGCCTGCTGCTCACGTACGCATTGAATGATCTTGGAAACCCGCGGGTCGGCAAGCACATAGTAAACCTGATTCCCGCTGCGCCGCGAGCTCAGAACTCCCTTCGCCTTCATGAGATTGAGCTGCTGAGACACGTACGGCTGCTGAGCCCCCAGGAGCTGGCAGAGAGCCGTGACGGTCAACTCCTCCTTGTCGAGCAGATCGACAATCTGGAGCCGTACCGGATGGGCGACGGTCTTCAGAACTTCCGCCGCTCGCTCCAGTTGGACCGCTTCCAGCATGGGCCTTGATTCTTCCGACATGGCACCCCCCTGAATGGAAACCGATACATTAGATTAGTTGAATATTAGAATATTATTCTATTCAGAAATGTCAAGTCCCCACCACAAAAAAGCCCCCTTCTCCGACGAGAGAAGGGGGCTTGAATGATTCCTTCAAGTAAAGCGCAGCGATTCCGGACCTTAACCGGGGTAAACGTTGCCCGTTTCCATGATGCTCCAGCCGTTTCGCGTCTTTCCGAGCAGCAGGTTGACCTGCCAGCCCACGCGGCAGTGATCCGTGATCTCTTTTGGCAGCCGCACCTCCACCTGATCCGGACTCGACATGGCAGACAGATGGACCAACCCCGGCTCCACCTTTTCTATGATGAAATAGTCGTCGAGCTCGGCCGTCCAATAGCGCGGCGCGTGGGTCTGTGAAAATTCATAAAGCAGCCTGGCCAGCCGTTCGACCGCCGGTAGCTCCCGGGTGGCCTCGGCCGCAATTGCACTCGCTTTGTTGGCCTGCTCCTGGTCGATGTAGCCTTTCTCCTCAAGCCACTTGACGAGCTTCTTCGATACCGTCCCCGCCCCGTGCAGCAGCGCCTCCGACGAGATCACCTTTCGAATCATGAAGAAATTGAGGAAGTATGAGAGGGAAGGCAATATCTTGTCGGGACCGAAAATCGTGCAAAAGTCGAGGTTCTTGTACTCGTAGAACCTCTCGTACATGGCGCTTTCGGATGAACTGGTCAGCTCATTGAAACCGTAGGAGTTCAGGCAATGGCGATAAAGATCGGCCACTTCCACGTAGCGCCGGTACGTCTTTGGCTGGAGGCGTCCCTTTTGACTGCGCAGGAACTCCTTGAAGATGTCGTCGATGTTCGGCTTGGCGACTGTAGGAAACTGAAGAAGCTTGCTGCTGGTCTGCGTCATGTTTTCTTACCCGTTTTCATCGTGCAACGCCATCAAGCTGAAGGCAAGCTGCCTTATATCCGGACTCCACAGTTTGGGCAATACCTAAAATCTTTGTCCAGCACGAAGCCGCACTGCGAGCAGCGAGCAGCCGGGGGACCGGCGTTCCAAGCCCGTCCGATGGGCTCATCCGGACTGGAAACCGCTCCGCAACGATCGCAAATCACAACCGGATCGCCGCGTTTGACAGGGAACAGAGGAATGAAGAACAGGCTTAAATAGTGGTCAATGCGCCGGAGTCGAGCCTGCGCAAGCCCGCATGCTGGGCAGAGCCTGGGAGAATCGTCCAGAGTCACGGTCTTGGGCTGCACGCCGCCAATAAAGAAGAACATCCGGTTCCTCGCCTGGCCACA
>CAZIEW010000103.1:0-7937 GCA_964538515.1 uncultured Syntrophobacteraceae bacterium | reverse complement strand
CTCTCCCCCCAGAGCCGTGTCGATGGCAAAGTGCTTGCGCATCTGCCGCTGAATTCCCGCCAGGAGATTCGGTTCGTCGTCAACGAAAAGGATTTTGTCAGCCATCGGCCTCTCCACTCTTCACAACGGGCGTACAGGCAGCAACCCAGGCGGAAATCCGGGCATCGAGCCGCAGGGCCTGCACGTACTCGTGGTCCAGCCACGCGGCGCATTCCGTTTCGTTTTGGGTGGAGAGTCCATGGTCGAGCGCATCGGCCGCATGGACAGCCGTGAGACCGCTGAAATCGCGATCCGGGCATTGAGAGGGGCTATGGTGAAACGCGATCGATTCCACGATCGGGTCGGGCAGCCCCCAAAGTCCCATCAGGTAAGCCCCCACCTGCGCATGGGTGGTTCCGAGAATCTCCTGCTCAACCTGCCACAGGGGCCGCTTGCTCTCCTCGGACACTGTCAGGCACTGGCGGTAGGATTCCGCCAGGTTGGCGACGAGCACGAGCTTGCCCACGTCGTGCAGCACGCCCCCCATGAAGGCGTCCTCCACGGCGTTGCGCTCCTGCCCCTCCAGCTTGGAGATGGTCTTTGCGAGCACACCGGTCCGCATGCTGTGGGTCCAAAGACCCGAGACGGAGAAGCCGGGAGGCGGTGCACGATCGAACTGGGAGAAAATCTGTACGGTCATGATGAGCGCCTTGATCGTGTCCATTCCGAGGAGGCTGACAGCGCGCGAGGGGCTGCTCACATGGTGGCCGAGGCCAAAGAACGCCGAGTTGGCCACGTGCAGGATTTTGGCCGTCATTCCGACATCCTTGGCGACGATGGCTGCAATCTTCTGAGTGTTGCAGTCGGGGGAGCCGAGCGCCTCCATCACCTCCGTGTACAGCGAGGGGAGGCTGGGGAGGGAGTCGATCCGGGAGATCACGGTGATGAGCGATTCATCCTTAAGGAGGTCCCGCAACGCGCAAGCGCGGGCCACGGTGGATTGGATCGCTTTCGCCTCGCAGGGCTTGGCCAAGTACTGGTGGGCCGATTGGACCGATCTCAGAATCAGCTCCTGATCGGAGTAGCCCGAGAGGATGATGCGCACCACCTCCGGGTGTTCCTGTTTGACCTTTTCGAGAAGTTGATGACCATCCATGCCCGGCATCCGCATGTCGGTGATGATCACATCAAAGGGCCGAGCGTCGAGGATCTCCAAGGCCTGCTGTCCGCTCGTCGCGAACGCCATCTCCCATTCCCGTCGCATGGGGTGCAGCATCCGCTTGAGTCCCTCGAGAACCCTCGGCTCGTCGTCAACAAAAAGAATCTTTCGCATGATCTCGCCTCTCAGTCTGCTGTGGTGGTGATCGGAAGCCTGATGATGAAAGTGGCTCCCTTCCCCTCTTCCGTTTCGAGGGCGATGGTGCCGCCGTGCTTGTCCACGATGACCGAATGCGAAATGGCGAGCCCCTGTCCCGTGCCCTTCCCCACCTCCTTGGTGGTGAAGAAAGGGTCGAAGATCTTGGAGCGGATGGCCTCGGGGATGCCGCCGCCCGTGTCGCTCAGTCGTATCTCGGCCCATTGGCCAAGATTGCGGGTGCTGATGCGAATGGTCCCTTTTTCCCCGGAGGCCGGGTCGACGACGTCGGCGATGGCATGGACGGCGTTGATGATCATGTTGAGGATCACCTGGTTGAGCTCGCTGGGCAGGCAGGGCACCAGGGGCAGCTCCGGGTCGAAATCCGTGATCACGTCCGCGACGTATTTCCATTCGTTGCGCGCGACGGTGATCGTGCTCTCAATGGCGGAGTTGATGTCGATCGCCGTCTTCTCCTCGGTTCCCGGATGCGAAAACTCCTTCATGGCCCGCACGATCTTGCTGACGCGCTCGATTCCTTCCAGGGACTGCTGGATCGCCTTGGGGATCTCCTCGGTGAGGTATTCGAGATCGGCCTCCTCGGCCGCTTCCCGCATTACCCCGATGAGCGTCCCGGGCGATGCCCCGTCCTCGATGGCCTGAACCACTTCGGCGTAGCGCTCCAAGAGGCGGCTTAGGTCCTGGAAGGCATCCTGCAGGAACCGCGTGTTGTCTCCCACGTACTGGGTCGGCGTGTTGATTTCATGCGCAATCCCCGCCGCGAGCTGCCCGATGGATTCCAGCTTCTGCGCCTGGGCCAGCTGGCTCTCCATGTGCTTGCGGTCCGTGATGTCGCGTGCGAGGAGGATCAACCCGCAATGGCCGGCCTCCATGTCGCCCATGGGGCTGATGGAAATCCCGAGAAACCCTTCCTTTCCATCGGGGCGCACGTAGCGGATGTCATCGAGTCGCTGCTGGATGCCGCATTGGCTGCTTTGACCGATCGTGCCCAGGATCTTCTCCCAGTCCCACTGGATCCGGCACTCGCGCAGCGGCCGCCCCAGCACGTCTTCCCGGCTCAGGCCAAAGGTCTCCTCCGCCGCGGTGTTCCACCACACAATGTGATCTTCCTTCGACAATCCGATGAGGATGGAAGGGATGGAAGCGACCAACCGGGCCATCTCCACATGAGCCTTCTGTGCCGCTTCCTCGGCACGTTTGCGCTCGGTGATGTCCAGATACATGCCGAGCACGCCGCTGATTTCCCCTTCGGAATCACGCAGAGGTATTTTGCTCGTCAGAAGCGTGATCGTGTCGCCCGTCGGCGTCGTCTGGGGCTCCTCGAGCAGAAGCCTGGAGCAACCGGTCTCGATAACCTGCCGGTCGTCGTCGCGATACAGCTCCGCTTGCTCACGCCACGCCATTTGGTAATCGTCTTTCCCGACGATGTCCTTGGGCTCGGTAAAACCCGCATCGTGGGCGAACATCGCGTTGCATCCCGAGTAAACGAGATGCTTGTCTTTCCAGAAGACCCTCACGGGTATCGCGTTGAGAATCCCTTCAAGGATCTGCTTTGAGGTGCGCACTTCTTCCTCGGCGCGTCTGCGCTCCGCAATTTCCCGCTGAAGGCGCTCGTTCAGGTTCTGCGCATCCAAGAGAGACTTCTTCGTCTCGCTCAAGTCCCTGGCCACACAGACGCTCCCCATCACCTCGCCCTGGTCCGAATGGATCAGGCTGATGGACAGCTCGATGGGCACCACGGAGCCGTCCTTCCGGCAAATGCCGACCTCGTATTTCTGGATGAACCCCTCGCGGCGCAACTGACCAAGCATCGTCTCCAGTTGCTGCTTGTCCGCGTAGAGCTCGAAGACCTTCCTGCCCTGGAGCTCCTCGAGCTCGTATCCGAACAGGACGCTGGCCATCCGGTTCCATTTGACGGCCCGCCCATGCCTGTCCACGATGCCGATCGCATCCGCCGAGCTCTCGAAGACCTTTTCGATGTAATCCTTGGCCCGAGCCAGGCTTTCCTCATCCCGCTTGCGCTGGACCGCCAGGCTGTAAACTTCCGCCAACCGGCCAACCACCTGCAAGTCGTGCTCGGTGTAATCCCGGTCGGAGTTGGCGAGCGCAATGCTCCCGATCAACGTGTCCGCAACGAACAGAGGCGCGGCAAGAAAACGACGGACGGGAGCGTTTTCGGGGGTTCTCAACGGATTCCCCGCGGTCTCCGGCACCGCATTGCACATCAGCGGCCGGCGTTCCTTAGAGAAGGTTTCGTGGAGCACGTAGCACCGCTCGCAGACGCGCGACGCCTCCGGGGGCAAACAGACGGCCATGGCGCCATCCGATGAGGCGCAAAACGACATCTTGCCGGTCTCCGGGTCCAGCTGAACCAGGCAGCCGCACTCGCTTTGAGTGAGCTCCTGGGCCCGCTTCAAGGTCAACCCGGAAATCTGCTCCATCGGCGCCGAGGAGATCAGAGCCTTCGAAAGGTCGGCCATGGTGGCGTTGAGCCGGGATTCCCGGGTCAACGCCTCGTTGGTCGACTGCAGCAGGGAGGTGATGCCCCTCTCCCTTTCGAGTCGTTTGAGCTTCGCCTGGAGCTCGCTGATCTGAAAGGGCTTGGCAATGTAGTCAACGGCTCCCGCTTCGATGATCTCGAAGTATGTGTAGTCTTCCGCATGAGCGGTCATGATGATGACGCTCGCCGGGTGGCCGCGCCCGGTCAGCTCCTTGAGAAGCTGCACGCCGTTCATGCCCGGCATGCGCACGTCGGAGATCACCAGGTCGTAGGGCACGCTCTCCAGCACCCGCAGAGCCGCCTCGGCATCTTCGGCGCTGTCGCAGGCGTAGCCGAGATGGGAGAGATGCTGCTGGATCACGCTCCGGTACGACGGCTCGTCGTCCACCACCAAGACTCGCTGGAAAGGAAGTCCATCCATGTGCTGTCCTTCTGTCGAGGGATTGACCTGAATCTCTGTATCACACATCGTCGACATAGGTTTGGCGGATCTCGCGAAACGCTCCGGCCAGCCTCGCGAACGCCGCATGCACCTGCGGGTCGAAGTGAGCTCCGACACCCGCCTTCAGGGTATCGATGATCTCCGATTCCGCCATAGGGGGCTTGTAGGGGCGCCTGGAAGAAAGCGCGTCGTACACGTCGGCCAGCGCCACGATTCGCCCCTCCAGGGGAATGGCCGTGCCCCTCAGCCCCCTCGGATAACCGCTGCCGTCCCACCGTTCATGGTGCGACAGGGCGATGGTCGCCGCCGTCCGCAACAGGGGCACGACCTCGCGCCGGGAGAGGTCTCCTCGGCCCTGGAGCTCCCGGTACACCTTCATGCCCAGAGAGTCGTCACAGAGGATGCGGGCTCCCGCCTCGCAGTGGCCCTTCATGACGCTCCACTCGCGGTCGTCCAGCTTTCCCGGCTTCAGCAGGATGGCGTCGGGGATGGCGATCTTGCCCACGTCGTGCAGGGGACTGGCCACGAAGATCGCTTCGGTCGTTTCCTCGTCGAGCCCGAGCGCCTCCGCCAGGGCGCGGCAGTACAAACTGACCCGGATGATGTGCCGGCCGGTCTCCTCATCCCGGTACTCGGCCGCCTTGCCCAAGCGCCAGAGGATGTCGAGCCGCGAATCCAGCAGCTCCCGGGTTCGCTCGGCGACCAGCTGCTCGAGGCTTTCGCTGTAGGCTTTCAGCTCATCTTGCTGCGATTTGATGAGCAAAGCGCTGTGCACCCGGGCGATGAGGTCTTCCCGGCTCACCGGCTTGTTCAGCAGATCGGTGGCCCCCAGGTTGAGGGCGCGTCGCTTGAGCGTCGCGTCGCCCAGCCCCGTCACGACAATGATCGGCACATCCGGACGACGAAGCTCCTCCCGCACGCGTCGGATGAGCTCGAAGCCGTCGATCTCCGGCATCTGGATGTCGGTGACGATGGTATCGACCTCGTGGTCCACGAGGTACGCAAGGGCTTCCCGGGGGTCGGAGAAAAAGCGCATGGCCCAAACCGGCTCCTGGGAGCGCAGGATGCGCTGGAAGGCTTCGAGGACGTGCCCGTCGTCGTCCACGAACAGGACGTGCATTCGCTCGCGCATGCTCATCCCCCGGATCCCTTCGCTCTCCTGGCGCCGCTCCGATCCAGCGTGTCTCGAACCAGCACGGCCAGATCCTTCATCGTGACCGGTTTGCCGAGAATCCCCCGGATCCCGATCCGCTCGAGCTTCTGGGGGCTCAGGGTCTCGCTGTAGCCCGAGCACACGACAACGGGAAGCTCGGGCCTGAGCTGGAGCAGGGCGCCGGCGAGCTCCACGCCCGTCATCCGGGGCATGGTCATGTCGGTGATCACCAGGTCGAACGGCCGGCTCTCGTCCTCGTGACGGACGGCTTCCAGGGCATCGGCGCCGCTCGCTCGACTTTCCGCCTCATACCCGAGCCGCTCGAGCATCATCTTCATGGCAGTGGCGAGCGTCATTTCATCATCCACCACCAGAACGCGTCCCTGCCCGCGCGGAAGGGGCTGCTCCACCGCCTCGGGTGAGCCAATGGTCTCGACCGACGGGAGCAGGATGGTGAACGCCGTCCCCTCCCCCGGCGTGCTCGACACGTCGATCACGCCTCCGTAGGTTTTCACGATGCCATGGACGACGGAAAGCCCCAGCCCGGTTCCTTCGTCGGAGCCCTTGGTGGTAAAAAACGGGTCGAAGATGCGGTCCATGATGGCGGGATCGATGCCGTGACCGGTGTCCTTCACGACGAGCTCGACACAGAGCCCGGGCTCCAGCTCCCCGGTGTGCGGGATCATGGCCTCGGTCAGCTCAACGTCCCTCACGCTCACTTCCAGAATCCCGCCCTGCTCGCGCATGGCGTGGCCCGCGTTGGTGCACAGGTTCATGAGCACCTGGTGGATCTGCGCCGGGTCCGAATGGACCAGTGCCTGCCCGCTCACGCTGGATCGGATCTCGATGGTCGCGGGAATGGATGCCCGAAGCATCTTCATGGCTTCCTTCACAAGGAGTCCCACCGAGACGGGCCGTCTTTCCTGGGAAGCCGGGCGGCTGAAAGCGAGGATTTGCGTGACCAGGTCCTTGGCACGCTTCGACGCCATGAGGATCTGCTGCAGGAATTCCTGCAGTCGTCCCCCGGGCGGGGCCTCGAAAAAGGCCATCTCGGTGTAGCCCATGATGATGCCGAGGATATTGTTGAAATCGTGGGCGATGCCTCCCGACAAGGTCCCGAGGGCCTCCATCTTCTGAGCCTGGCGCAGCTTCGATTCCGCCAGCCGTCGCTGCTCCTCCGCCCGCAATGCTTCCCGGGCCAGCTCCGAGGCATGCAGGGCAAAAGCGATGTCCCCGGCCATTTCGGCAAACAGCGACTGCTCCTCGTCATCGCTTCCCCGCCCGAAGGCGAGCGAAACCACCATGAACCCGTAGTGCTTCCCTTCGTGAAGGAGGGGCGCACACAGCGCATCGTGCTCCGGGTAGCAGGACGATGCGGGACACGAGCCGCAGGTGTCGGCACGGTCCGTGAGCAGGCAGGGTTGAGCCTGGCGGCTCGCCCGCTCGCAGCAGGGGGGCAGAGCCCCCGAGCGAAGCTGCTCGGCCAGTGACGGGAAGCGCTCTCCCACGCCGGCTTCGGCGAACGAGCGGGGCAGCATGGTCTCGCTCGTGAGAATGATCCGAGCGCCATGGTACCCGCGCGTTTCGACCAGCAGACGGCACGCTTCCTCGATCAACCGCGAAGGATCGCGCTCCCGGACGATGAGCTGGTTGATGTCGCGGATGGCACGCAGAACCCGGTTGAGGTGGACGATCCGCTCCTGCGCGCGGCGCTGGTCGATCACTTTCCAGACCGCCTCCATGAGGAGGGTCAGTTGGAGCACGTCCCGGTCGTCGTAATCGGTTTCCTTGTTGGCCAGCCCCACCACCGCGACGATCTGGTCCCCATCGAAGACGGGAATGGTCATGAAACGGCTCAGGGGAGCGTGTCCTTCCGGATAGCCTTTCTTCAAGGGATGGGACGCGGCGAAATCGTTGAGGAGGATCGGACGCCCCTGCCGCACGGCCTCTCCCCAGATTCCGGTTGCATCGAGCGCGTAGACGGATTGGGGCTTGGTGATGGCGCACTCCGCCATGACCCCCTTGGACCAGGTGTTGAGCACGAGCTCTCTGCGGGATCCAATGTAGTGGTAGATATAGCCGATCTTGCTCCTGGTCAGCTCAATGGCTTGCTCCAGGGCATAATCGAGAAACTCCGTCGTGCTTTCGGCCCGGTATTGCAGGATGCTGACCAGGCTCCGGAGCCGTTCCTCGTTCGTCCGGATCTCGTCCTCCGAACGTTTGTGCTCGGTAATGTCGATGCCCACGCCGGTCTGCAACGTTTTTTCTCCAAGATGACCGCAGAAAGTGATGCCTCCCGCCTCACCCCCTCCCTCGAGCGTCCTCCGCAGGAAGAGCAAGACCGGGTCGGGCTCGTTCTGGATCACAGTCCGAGCGTGCTCCTAAGTACAGCTCCCCAGAATAAAGTGACCATTGCCCGGGGTCGTCATTCCAGCAAGTTTTTGGCGGGAATCCAACAGAAAATCCTGGATGCCCGCGTTTGCGGGCA
>CAZIEW010000102.1:0-8195 GCA_964538515.1 uncultured Syntrophobacteraceae bacterium | reverse complement strand
CGACTCACCCCGTCATCAGGACAACCGCCAGCATGATGGCCCGCGCTACAAGGGTGAATCCCACGGAGAGAGCCACAATGAGGGATCCAAGCCTGACACCGAAGATCACGACGTACTTGGGAAGCATGGACCGGGCATAGATCATGGGCAGCATGAGGAACCCGCCGATGAGCAACGCCAGGATGGCCTGGTACTCGGTGATCGCCCGGCTGTGGAGCAGGGTGGAGATGGAAGTGAGACCGACGGTGGGATTGACGGCGTAGGCGCTGAGCGGGGCAATGACGGACGAGGGCAGCCCGAAGCGCCCGACCATGGGGCCGATGAGAGAGTCCATCCACCGGAAGAGCCCCAGCTCCATGCACACGAGCACGACCAGGGTGACGACCACGTAGTAGGTCGCGATGCGTGTGAACAGCCTCATCTGACTTCGGAAGGTATCTTGGATGAGGAGCACGAACGTCCGTGGCCGTCGGGTTTCTTCGGAGGGCGGCTCGGTCCTCCCCGCTGCTTCCACCGTCAACGGCCTTTCGCCCTTCCCGAGCATCAGCCTTCCCCCCAGGACGATGAACAGCAGCTTGATGAGCCCCGCCAGCCAGAAGGTCATGAAGTAGATCGTTCCGACCCACGGTCCCAGGAGGGGGAAGATCACCGGAAAGTGGTAGGTTAGAAGCTCCTTGAGGTAGATGGGAATGCTGTTCAGAAGCGAGGAGAGGACCAGCTCCCGGTCGTCGATCCTTCCGTCGTTGCGGTAGGCCGCCAGCATGCTGTTGGCCGCGACGAGCGATCCGATCCCCGCGATGAAGGTCAGGGTGGTGACCGGGGGCAGACGGGAGACCCGGGTCAACGGCTTGCCCAGCCACTCGAGCCTTCTCATGAGGCCGAGCTGCACCAGCAGCTCGGTGCCGAAAAGCGCCACGAACGTCACGGGAAGAACACGAAGGAGCAGCTCGGACATTGTGCTCCAGACGCTCGCAACGAGGGCCTCCATTACGATTTGAGCTCCTTGAGGGCGCTCCTCACATCGTCGAGATGCCGGCTCCAGTCACCCACGTCGTCCGCCGTGAGCACGTCGACGCCTCCTCCCTGGAATTCCCCCGTGACCCCGTCCATCTTCTCCTCGATCCAGCCCTCCGTCTCGAGATAGCGATCCTTCAGCTCCTCCAGGACGTCTTCGTCCGCCTGCCACAATCCCCGCTCGTATGCCTCGAGCAGCCGCCGCCCGATCTCCTCCAGGGCCCAGGGGTTGTTCTCCTGGAAGAACTTCCGGTTCTCGTCGTCGAGGAGGAAGGTCTTCGCGATGTCGTCGAATACCCAGTCGTCCACTTCCCCGGTGGTGGCTTCCCATCCGTAGACCCGCCCAACGCGTTTCGAGATGTCCCCGGCGCCCTTGTAGCCGTGCTGCTTCATGCCCTCGATCCACCTGGGATTGAGCAGCCGCGTGCGGACCACCCGCTTGATCTCGTCGGCCAGGTCGCGCACCGCAACGTGCTCCGGGTCCCTCGTGTCGCCGTAGTAGTTCTTGACCGCCTTGCCCGAAACGTGCCGGGCGGCCGCGGACATGCCCCCCTGGGTGGCGTAGTAGCAGCAGCACCCGAGCAGGTCGTACTCGTCGGAGACCACCTTGTTGAAGGTGAGGTCCACAGATTTCAGCTGCTTCACGAGCTGCCGATGGGAGGGCTTCCCGTAGACTCCCTTCCCGTACCCATAGCCGTTCCACTGGATGTAGATCTCGGAAAGGTCCGACTCCTCCTTCCAGGCCGAGGCGTAGATGGCGAGGTTCACTCCGTTGCCGTAGGTTCCGGGGCGGCTCGTAAAGAGCCTGAGCGTGGCTTCCCGCATTTTCTCCTCGGCATCGGCTCCGTCGCCCTTGGAATCGAGCTGCTCGAGCGTGTGCTTCCTCACCCGGTTCATATCGAGGGGCTCATCGAGGGCCGCCACCGCCTGAATGGCTTCGTCCAGGAGATCGACGGCGCCGGGAAAACAGTCCCGGGTGATGCCCGAAACGCGGACGGTCACGTCCACGCGGGGACGCTTGAGCTCTTCGAGCGGGATGATCTCGAACCCCTTGACCCGCCCGTTGTCGGCCCAAACCGGCTTCGTTCCGATGAGGTACATGAGCTGGCACATCTCCTCGCCGTCGGCCCACATGATGTCCGAAGCCATCCACATCATGGCGAGGTTTTCGGGATAGGCACCGGTCTCCGTCCTGTGCTTGTCGAGCAGCGCATCGGCAAGCCTGATGCCCACCTTCCAGGCCGGCCGGGTGGGAATGGTCCCGGGGTCGATGGAGTAGAAATTCCGGCCCGTGGGCAGCACGTCCGGGCGTCCCCGCGTGATGAGCCCGGATGGACCCGGCCGAATGAACCGTCCCGAGAAGCCAGCAAGCAGGCTCTCGATTTCCGTCGAGTCGTCGATGCTGCGGGAGATTCGAAGGATCCTCGCCTCGAGGGCGGGAAGGCCGGACATAGCCTCCGGGTTGACCAGGCGCTTCCCGAGGACATCCCGGGCGACGTCGGCGATGGATCCTTCCTTGCCGTCGAGCACCCCGGTCACCAGGCGGACGGAGCAGTCGTCGGCGTCGCTCAGGATCTCACCGTAAGTCCTCTGGAGCACGGGATGGACGGCGGCCGGGTTTTCATGGGCGTGGTCGATGTCGATCCCCATCAGGTCGAGGAGGATTTTTCGGGACGAGATGCCGTCCCCAAAGTTGAAGCGCACAATGGAGCTGATGAAATCGGCTCGCCTGGCCCCCTGCGGGTATTGCCCGAGGATGTGCATCCCGTCCGCGACGCGGGTGCCGCGGATGAGGGTCAAGGTTTCGTGCGCCTTTTCCACGATCCGGTCAAAGGGCATCCCCTCCTCGATGCCGAGCTCTTTTTGCAGGTTGGCCTCCTTGATGGCATCGAGGATGAAGTGCTCGAGGGCGTGGGCCTTGCCGGGCTCGGTCCCCTTGAGTCTGCCGTGGTCCGTCAGGTGTCGCTCGAGATCCTCCAGCGCGTCATAAAGGCCGCTCCCGGTGAGCACGGTCTGCATGTGGTCCACCAGGCAGGCGTAGCTTCTCCGCTTGGCGATGGTCCCCTCGGGAGGATTGTCGGCGTTGTAGATGTAGAGGTGCGGCAACTTTCCGATGGCGAGATCCGGCAGGCAGCATTCCGAGAGGCCAACGGGCTTGCCCGGCAGGAATTCCAGGTTGCCGTGCGTGCCCACGTGAACGATCACGTCGGCCCCGAACACGTCCTCCAGGTAGCGGTAGGTGGCCAGGTACTGGTGGGGAGGAGGAATCTCGGGGTCGTGGAGGATCTTGCACACCTTTCCATCGCACCGGGGTCCCGCGCACCCCCGCTTGGGCTGCACGCACACGACGGCGTTCCCATACTGGACGCCGGTCACGAGGATCTTTCCGTCATGGACCATGGCGGCAGGGACCCCGTTCAACTCCTCCCCCGGGGGATTGCCCCAGGTTTCGACCATCCGCTGCCGGATCCGCTCGGGAAAGGTGTCGAACCAGCGGCGGTACTCCTCCACGGACAGCTGGGCGAGGGCGCCGCCCTTGCTCACGATCTCGTCCACCGTGGTCCACCGGAATTCCGAAATGGCCTTCCGGTCCATGATGGTCGTGATGAGCTCCTTGCCGTCCTTTGGGACATCCGTGACCGTGTAGCCTTCTTCCTGCATCTTCTCGAGGATGATTGCGACGCTCTCCAGGGTGTCCAGGTGTGCCCCGCCCCCGACGGACGCCTCGACCGACGTGCACGGGTTGTTGTGGAGAATGAAGGCCGCCCGCCGCTCGTCGACGGGCTTCTTCCGCAGGGTGATCCATCCGCGGATTCTGGCCGCGATCTTCCGCATGCGCTCGTCGATGGGCGTGTACCGGTCCATGACCGCACCGGACCCCGGGTCCTGCTCCCGGATCAGCGCCCCGCCGACAAGAGGCTCGATCATCCCCTCGAATTCCGGCATGGCCACCGCCCAGCCGATGGATCGGCCGTTCACGGAGTCGAGCTCGCTCCGCCATTCCTCCTCGGTCCGGGAATAGAGCACGATGGGGTGGAACACGGGAACATCGAGCTTCTCGAGCAGCCTGACGCCTTCCTCGACGCTCAGCCTGTCGTCGCCGTCCCGGCCGCTCGAGAGCAGCGCGAACTGGAGATTGACAACGGCATCGACCAGGGCCGTTCCGTCCGGTTTTATAAGGAATTTCGAGATGGCCTCGCACGTCGGAAGCGAGCCGCTGTCCGAGCGCCCCACGCTTTCCGTGAAGACAGCCACCACACCCACCCCCTGCCGTTCCAGCTCCCGGATCAGCGCCTTTTCCACGTCGCAGTTGCCGTTCACCCAGTAGGACCGATAGAAGATGATTCCCGCCATCCCTTCGCCCGGCGGTTTGTACCACTGGAGGTAGTCCTCGAGATGGACGAAGCAGTCCGGGGCGTCGGGGTGGTAGATTCCTTCCCTGGGCAGCTCGCGGGGCGGGTGAGCTTGAACGGGCACGCCCATGACCTCGGCGGCCAGGAAAGCCACCATGTTCCGAAAATTCCCCATGCCGCCGTTGGTGAAGTAGCGCAGACAGGTTTCCGCCACCTTCAGGTCCACGGTGTTCAGCGAAACGAGGGTGAGACCCGTAGGGATGAACAGGGTGGGAATGGTGCGGCTCATTTCGAGCAGAGCGGGCTCGGCCGCCTTCCACGCGTCGCTGTCGGTGCCGACATAAAAGAGCAGGACATCGGCATCGGAAAGCCCTTTTCGACACTCCTCGGGCCGCTCTTCGAGGTCCTTCATGGACCAGACCTTCAAGTCCACGAAATCGAGCTCCCGCACGGCTTTCACAAGCGCGCCAAGCACACTCGGCCAGGCAATGACGGCCCTCAGCTTCATCGGATGTCTCCTGTCGGTGAGGCGGTGGGCATCAAGGAAATACCCAGCGCTGAAATGACGTCAGTGGGCGCTTTGCGACGGGATCGTAAATTCTTGCCGCTCGCTCAAGACAACGGGTGCCACGGGCTAAGGCGACAGGCAACAAATAGGCGTCCTGTCGACCATAACGGTGGTGTCACCTTCCACGGCGGCCCAGACCCGACAGTACATCGTGAACGCTACCGTGGAAGGCGGTGCTACCGAAAAGAGCCCACAGCACGGCTGGACACGTTATTGTTGACCCGGGCCTAAATACAACTCATCACCATAGAACGCCCACCTCGACGTGCACTGTGATTACGGACACCTCAATCATGTGGCTGTGTGGCCGGCGAAGCTTGCACGTGCGAGCTGCGAAGGCAAAGGTCTCCCTCCCACCTCAGCGCACGCACCGCAGCGGCTGGATCCAGGGAGTGCCGTTTTCCAGGCGCACGTCGGCGTCCACCCGGTAGACTTCCCGGATGTTCTCGGGGCCGATCAATGCCGAGGGCGTCCCGCGGGCAAAGACCGCACCGTCTTTCAGCAGCATCATTTCGTCAGCGAATCGGGCGGCCAGGTTGAGGTCGTGCATGGCCACCACCGCCCCCATCCGTCCCGACCCCACCACGCCTCGGACCAATTCCATGACTTCCAGCTGGTGGCACAGATCGAGGCTGCTGGTAGGCTCATCCAGGACCAGAAACGAGGGCTCCTGCGCCAGGGCTCTCGCCAGCATCACTTTCTGGGCCTGCCCCCCGCTCAGCCGGTCCAGATCTCGCATGGCCAGATCCTCGAGGCTCAGCTCCCGGAGGACGTCCGCCGTGAGCTCCAGGTCCCGCGGCGAGGGACGCCAGGCGATGTGCGGCCTTCTGCCCATCAGAACCGTTTCGAAGACCGTCATGGGAAAGCCTCCGGGCCTGTGCTGGGGCACATAGCCCACGCGGGTCGCCAGCTCCCGGCGGCTCATGCGCACCACTTCCCGACCGTCGATGAGGATCTTTCCGCCCGACGGTCTGGCGATGCCGGTCAGGCAGCGGATGAGCGTCGTCTTTCCCGCGCCGTTGGGCCCGGCGATGCACAGGATACGCCCCTTTTGCACGCCCGCGTCGATCGCTCGCAGGATCGGCGTCCTCCCGTAATGGAAGCTCAGATCGACGATTTCAAGCATCACCAGTACTCCCGGGTCCGCCTCATCAGAAGGTAGAAGAAGAAGGGGACCCCGATGAAAGACGTCATGATTCCGATGGGAATGACCTGCGGGGCCCAGACGGTGTTGGCGAGAATGTCGGCCGTCAAGACGAGCAGGCCGCCCACCAGGCCGGAAGCCGGCAGAAGGTAGCGATGGTCGCCCCCGATGCTCATCCGGACCATATGAGGCGCAACGAGACCGACGAACCCGATGACCCCCGTGAAGCAGATGCAGCCCGCGGTGATGAGGGAGGCGGCGGTGACGCCCCACATGCGGAGCTTTTCGACGTTCACTCCGAGGGCAAGCGCCGACTCGTCTCCGGTCGCCAGCAGGTTGAAGTCCCATGCCTGGCGAACCAGCAGGGGGAAGGGCGGCAAGACCATGAGCGCGGCGAAGCCGATCTCGCGCCAGCCGGCCTTGGACAGGCTCCCGAAGTGCCAGAACGTGATCTCGTAGACCTGCTGCATGGTTCCCATGTACTGAAAAAAAGCGCTCAAGGCCGAGAAGAGAAACATCTGGGCGATGCCCGTCAGGATCATGGTCTCGGAGGATGCGCGCTTCATCTTCGCCACGCCCAGGATGAGAAAGGCGGAAAGCAGGGAAAAGGCGAAGGCGCAGGCCGCGGTGAGGTACGGGTGAAGCCCGCCGTCGAGGAAGACGATGACGACGACGGCTCCGAATCCGGCTCCCGAGCCGATGCCGAGCGTAAAGGGGGAGGCGAGCGGGTTCTTGAGGATCGCCTGAAAGACCGTACCGGCGACTCCCAGGCCGAATCCCACCAGCATCGCCATGACGACTCGGGGCATCCGCAGCAGCCACACGATGGTGTGGGCACGACCCTTGTCCACGAAGAGGGCTTGCAGGGCACTCCAAGGCCCCACACTGGAGGCCCCCACGGAAAGCCCGGTAGCCGCCATCGCCGCGAGGAGGAGGAAGACCAGGGCGATCAGGAGGCTTTTGGCTCTGCTTCGGGTGACATAGCCTTGGCAAAGGGTATCCGGGCTCATTTTCATTTCCCGGCCGCTCCTCCGACCGGGTCGGACACCCAGGCTCCCTTGTACGGAAGCTTCTGAAACGTTTCGAGGTATTCCCGGTGCAACGCCTCGGGCCGCACATCTCCAAGCAAGCCCGGCTGGATCCACTCCGCCAGGTACGCGAGGCCGACGACGGCTCGCGGCCCCACCCAGATGGCGCTGTCCAGGACGTGCACCCTGCCCGAGGCAACGGCCCGGATGAGATTCCAGGCCGGGCGCTGCATGATGGCATCCCGACGCCGGTTGAGAGCCGTTCCCGGGCTCGTGGAGCCGTAGCCGGAGCTGAAGCTGCCGGCCTTGACGATCACCTCCGGGTTCTGGGTCACAACCCATTCGGAGGTCACGCGCGGAAAGGGGATGGCCATCTCCTCGGAAATGTTCCGCCCGCCCGCCATCACGCACATTTCGTGGCCCCCGGACGTCGGGCCGGCCGCCTGGTAGTCGCTGTAGCTCTCCACGTAGACGGAAGGCCGACGGGTGATGGTTGCAACCTTTTCCTGGATGGCTTTCATCCAGCGGGCATGCCAGGCGCAAAACCGCTCCGCCTCCTCAACCCGGTCGAGTGCCCGGCCCAGCTCCCGCATTTCCTCCTCCAGCGACTCGATCCGGTACAGCTCGAGGCGCAGCACCCGGATCCCCTGGGAGGCCATCCGGGCCTCCCATTCGGGGGACGGGGTCTTGGCGTAGGCCAGAACGATGTCCGGCTCCAGCTCCGAGATGACTTCGGTATTGGGCTCACGCCAGCTGCCCACCTTGCGCCGGTTCACCAGGTCCCCCCAAAACTCGGGGTCGGTATCGATCTGCGAAAAGACCCCCACGATGCGATCCTGTGCGCTCAGGATGCGCACGGCCTCTACCGCGTCGGAATTCAGCGCCACGATCTTCCGCACCGGCGAAGGGATCGCGACCTTCCGCCCCAGGGCGTCGGTCACGTCGATCTGTGCCGCGTCGGCTGGGACACCGAAGAAGCATAGGGCCGCCAGAATCAGGGCGAGCCCAACCGCATAGCAATGTCTACTTCCGAACATGGGTGGCTCACTCCCCGGACGCGCCGCTAGAGTGGGGTCCACAATCACAAG
>CAZIEW010000101.1:0-8383 GCA_964538515.1 uncultured Syntrophobacteraceae bacterium | reverse complement strand
GCCGCAAGAAGGTTTCAATCGCGGCAGCATACCCCTCCGACCACCTGATCCGATGGCAATTAAATGTTGAGTCTTCTCGGCGCTCTCAGCGCCCTCCGCGGTGATCGGCTCTTGTTTGGAATGTGTGAGCGAGGCAGGTCCGGATTGAAAGTCGTTGACAGCGGCAGGCTGCTTTTCCTATAGGCTTGGATGAGGGGATTCGGTAAGGAAATGCGACTTCGACAATCCATGGAGGTTCCCATGCTCTACCGTAAAGGTCTGTTCGTCTTCCTGCTTTGTGCCGTTGCGCTCGGCGGCTGCGGAGGGGGAATTGAGGACAAAGAAGGCAAGGCGGTCAAGGTGGGGGAGACCTATCTCATGACCAAGAAAGGGCTGGAGCCCGTTCCGAAGCTCCGGGACAAGGGGGGCAATCCCTTGGAGCCCGGAAAGCAATACGTCATGACGGCGGCAGGCCTCGAGCTGGTGCCTTACCTCAAGGACAAGGCCGGGAAGAGGGTCGAGATCGGAAGCGAATACATGATGACCGATGAGGGGCTTCGGTTGGTCCAGACGCGGAGCATCCGGGGAATCGTCCAGGATGCGGCCGGTAAGCCGCTGCAGGGGGTTGGGGTTCAAATCGTGGGCTCCGACCACAAGACGAAGGCAGCGGCCAACGGGAGCTTTGTGCTCCCTTATGTCGAGGGTTATGTGGCCCTTGCGGTGGATGTCCCGAACGTTCCTCAGTGGTGCAAACAGGATAAGGTCGCAACCGGCGTGCTCTCCCGCGAAGCTCAGCCCTCGGGTTGGGATGCGGGCGTGATCAAGCTGCCGTGCGTACTTGAGGGGGTGAAGGGGGACAAGTCGGCTTGGGCCAGCGCCGATGGCTCCTTTATCGACAACGGAGATGGCACGGTTACGGATGCCCGGCACAGCCTGATGTGGGAAGCCGAAATCAAAGAGCACGGCGTCTCGTGGCCTAAAGCCGCGGAGGTCTGCCAGAAGCTGAGCCTGGGGGGGTATACCGACTGGAGGATCCCGACCCAGGCTGAGCTCGAGACGCTGGTTCAGGCCGGGAGCGCCTGCAGTTGGCAGGGGACCCCGGTCATTCGCGGGGCGGTGTCCGTATGGGCGGCCGACCAGCCGGATCCCACGACTGCCATTTCCGTCAACCTGTGCTCGGGCACGTCCAGGAAATGTGCGGTTGGCGAAGAGGGGGCCGGCGTAAGCCCGAGCGTGCTCGCGGTGCGCAGCCTGAAGAAATAACGAACGGCCATTCAGCGCTTCGAACAGAGCACGGCCTGCAGGCGCTCCGGCCCGCGCGTGGTGATAAATGGTCAAAGGCAGCAGGGAAGGTACTTCCCGGCTGCCTTTTTTGTTGCCCGGTACCGAATGGCTCCGGCGGCAGGTCAACGTCTTCAGGCTTCAAGCAGCCTGCCCAGCTCGTCGATGGCCTCCATGGCTTCCTTCATGTGCTGTTCATCGCTGACCTGATCCGGGTCGTCGAGGCGAGCCAAGGCGATCAAATGGACTTTCAGACGGTCGAGAAGTGCGTTGGCAGGCGCGTCCGAGGGGGCCTGCAAGCTCGATTCCAGGGTCAGGAAATGCCGGTTCAGCTGTCGATAGATCAGGATCCGCTCCTCCTCAGAGGTTTCCAGCATCGATGCGGCGAGCTCTCTGATTTCCTTGATGGTTTGCACGGTCACCATGGCATCCTTTGTCTTTCCGATGGGAGGTCCGTATTCGAGGGTCCCTACACCTATGTCGCGGTTCTCCATTTGGAGCCCGATACGTCGCTTGACGCTTGTGGTTTGGCTGCTCAGCGGCTAACTTAGGGGCACATCCGAGCACGCTTTCATTCTACGCCAGAACCGGCCTGCAAGGAACCTCGATGTCGGCAAGGCAAGATCGTCGTCCGGTGACCCCAATGGGAGGAGCTTCCAGGTGAAAATCATCACCCACCAGGATTTTCTCGATACGTACACGAACGATCCCGCAGCTTCCCCCGGAAGGCTTGAGGCCATTTTGGCGGCCCTTGGCGACACGTATGCGATTGAAGAGGCGACCATCGCCGGGTGGGACGATATCGAGGCCGTTCATACCCGGCGTCACATCGACTCCGTTGACCGGCAGGGGCTCTACAAGATCGCGGCCCTTGCGGCGGGAGCCGCCATCGAGGCTGCCGTCACGGCGATGAAGGAGCCGGCCTTTGCCCTGGTCCGCCCGCCCGGGCATCATGCTTCCTCCGACAGTTCCTGGGGATTTTGCTATTTCAACAACATGGCGATCGCCTTGGATCATTTGAAACGTGCCGGGCTCATCAACACAGCCTACGTCCTGGACTTCGACCTGCACTACGGGGACGGCAACGTCTCCATCCTGAGGCCGAAGGGCTATGCGGCCATCCACAATCCGGATGCCGAGCACCGGATCACCTATCTGGACTCCGTCGAGCGCAACCTCAAGGAGGCCCAAGTCGACATCATCGGGGTTTCCGCCGGTTTCGACAATCATCTCCTGGATTGGGGCGGGCTGCTGCACACCGAAGACTATGAAGCCATGGGGCGCATGGTGCGGCGGACCGCTCGGAGGCTGGGCGCGGGATGCTTCGCGATTCTCGAGGGAGGCTACAACCACCAGGTGCTGGGGGAGGCCGCCGCGGCATTTTTGAGGGGGATGGATGAAGGGTAACCCAAGAAGGGACCGATTTCGGGCCAAGGAGTCGTTGCATGGTCGATAACGTCAAGCCCAGCGAGCCGAAGGGGATGTATCCGGAAGAAGCGGACGCCTTCATGAAGGAGCACCCCGAAGGGTCTTACACGCTTCTCGATGTGCGTCAACCGATGGAATATGAAGAGGCCCACCTCCCGGGGGCTCGCTTGATCCCGCTTCCCAAGCTGTTTGATTCGATCGGCGACCTGGATCCGGAAAAGGCCGTCCTGACCTATTGTGCCGTGGGCGGACGGAGTCGCATGGCCGCACAGCTGCTGACCAATCAGGGATTCAAGGAAGTTTACAACATTCTTGGGGGCATTCAGGCTTGGGAGCAGCCGACCGCATCCGGGCCGACCGGGCTCCACCTGAAGTTCATCCGGGGCGATGAGGAGCCTCGGGAGGTCATTGGATTGGCTTATGGCATGGAGCTCGCCCTCCGTGAGTTCCACCGGCGGATGCAAGAGAAGTCAGCCGATGCAGCGCTGTCGGAGCTGCTCACGCACCTCGTCAATGCTGAAGACAGCCACATGAGGACTCTGGTAAGCCTTCTCCACGACGTCGCCCCTGAAAGCGCCGAGGCCATGCTGCCTGCGGCCGGGGAAGGGACGGACGCATCGGGACTCATGGAAGGCGGGATCGACGTGTCCACCTTCATGGAGGAGAACGAGCCTTATCTCCGCACTCTGGGAGGTTATCTCGAAATCGCCATGATGATAGAAACCCAGGCCCTCGACTTGTATCTCCGAATGGCGGGGGAGAGTAAAAACGAAATTACTCGAAAAGTGCTCCTCAGGATCGGGGACGAGGAGAAGGCGCATCTCGGCATGCTGGGGCGTTACATGGATGCAAAAGGGAAGGACGTTTTCGGCTCGCCCGTCTAATGATGCTCAAGAGGAGGATCTCAGCGCGGCAAACTGCTCAACTCTACCCTGTCCGCGACCGATTATCTCAGGGAGTGGGGGCACGGCATGAGCGTGGCCTCCTCAGAGTCCCTGAACCAGGCAAATCTTTTGAGTCCGTCTTGCGGACCTCCGGTGGCAGAGAGAGGAGCAGCATGCCGATGAGCGAGCCGATTGAACACCCTGATCATGAGATCACCCATCGCGACAGCGATCTTTTGTATAATAGCCTTGCGGAGATTCTCTCCGCGCAGCGCCCCATTGAGCAGCCCGAAGAAGCGTTCAACTGCGCCTCCACGCTCAGCGACGTTCTGCACTTCATGTCCATGGTGACCAGCAAGATGGAGCTGAGCAAGAAGGACCGCAACGCCATCGGCGAGATTCTGGGCGCCGTGGAGGTTGTTGCGTGGAAGCTGATGGAATGGGAGAAGCGAAACGTCGGGTTGGAGCAGTTGACCGGCGCCGAAATCAAGTACATGAGGCGCGCGCCCAAGTCGAAAGCCTGAAATCTCTCTTTTGTAGGTCGGGATTCTTTTCCGACGAGCAGGCGTCGGGTACGGAAGCCCGACCTACAAATGCAACAAGCCCCTTCCCATTCAAAATGTCGTCCTATCCTGGGTTTGTCGAGGCCGCCCATGATGCGGTGTTGGTCTCGATGCGTATTGCGTGCACGGGGATACGGGGACGTCCATCCTTTCAGGCTCCGAGCATCCCGTGAGCTGGGATGCTTTCGCGCTCATACGCCATGAGATAAAAATCTTGATATCTCCGCAAACTCTCAGTTCTGCCCAACAGCGCTGGATTGCCCACTATCGTCCAGCGGGATCAGAACCCCTTGCGTCATTCCGAAATCCTTGCATTTTTTGCGTGAGGCCAACAGGAAATCCGTGCGGTTCCGGTGTCGTTTGGCCATCAGATCCTGGAATTCCACGAGATGTTTTTCGCCGTTGATTATGAGGTAGAACTTGTCGCCGAATTTGTACTTCTTGGCGAGGTCCGGGCTGAGGGCAATGACCTTGCCGTAGTGCTTGGGGCGGATCTTAAGGAGTGACGCCGTTTCGTTCGGCGTGCTGTCCGTGCACGAAGGGATATTGGTGTAAGCGGTTACGGTGACTTTGTGGGCTTTGGGCTGGTCCTTGGCCACGTTGGCCGATACGTCCGGCGCCTCCCCGCCGGGCTGGGCGAGCACGCTCATGACGCAAATGATCGACAGCAAACCCCAATGTCTCGATTTCTGACGCTTCCCTCGGTAATGGTGCTCCATGAAATGATTCGACAGCCGATCGGCTCCCATCGCAAGGTGCGACAGGCTCCTTCTTGCCTTTTCTTGCATCTACAACCTCCGATTTCAGTGAAACAAGAACAGTCTCAACCATCCTGCCGGGAAGAGCGACCAAGTCGGCGTCTTCTTGGCAGGCCGGAACGGAGGTTGGGCGCAAGCACGAATCAAGCCAAACTACCTGATGCTGAATTGGCCGCTCAGGGTGCGGATCCGGGGATATTGCTCGGATTCGATCAGGATCCAGCAGCGTTTCCGGGCTCCAGGAGGCACTGTCCACACGAACGTGCCGCTGCCGACGGGCACACTCGATGCCAACGTGGCCGGGGGATCTCCAGGGATTTTCAACACGATCCTGAGGGTCGAGCCGACCGTGCCGGAACAATCCCAGCGGACCACGTACGGGCTTCCGGCCGACACTGTCTCACCGTTCCGGGGAGATGTGATCTTGAAGCTTGCCTGCTTGGTCTGCTGATAGACAAACCGTCTTGCCTCGCTGAACCGACCGGGGCCGCATGCGTTTGAGGCCCGCACCCGCCAGTAGTACGTCTTATTGAGCTCAAGATCGTCGTAGACGGCTTCGGGGGGCGCAAAGGGGCTGCTCGGGACAGCCTCCTCGGTGAAGAGCGGGCTGGCAAAACCGGGGTGGTCGTCAAGCTCGAAGGTGTAGGAAATCGCTCCGGGAACGGGGTGCCAGGCAAACGGGATTTCTTCGGTGACGCGGGCTCCGTCCTTGGGGCGGTCGAGGATAGGGGAGCGAGGCGGTCTGCATTCCAGACGGATGGGCTTGCTCGTCCCACTGAAACCGTTCCATGCAACGCTCAGGGTCACTGGTCCCTGGATTCCAGAAATGGTGGCGTGCCCTCTCCATACGCCTTTGGTGAACCCGGAAATCTCGGCGGGCACAATCACGCCGGCCGAGGCCGACAGGCTCACCTTCTTGTTGAAGGTTTCCACGACGGCGCTGGATGCACTCAAGGCGCGCACGATCAACGGAAAGCCGAGGCCCGACTGGGCACTCGCCGGCACCTCGAGCGCAAAGTGGTGCAGGGTGTCTCCCGGCCGGATCGTGTAGGTTTCAGCGGACGGGGCGGTTTCGTTTCCGGCCATGTCCACAGCCGTGAACCGGAGAATCGTTGTCCTGTCGATCGGGATGGGCGACGTGTAAACGGGGGAAGCCGTTGTCGGCTCACTCCCATCCAGCGTGTAATGGATCGTGGCAACTTCGTTGGCGGTGAGCGTCACCCGTTGGGGGGCTCCGAAAGTGGCGCCGCGCGGGTGGGCCTGGACGATGGGGGCGGTCCGGTCGATCACAACCTTCCCAGGGGCGGTGCTGGTTCTCGTTGCGCTCGAATCGGCAATTGTTCCACGAATCCAATAGGTGCCGTCAGGAACCGCGGAGACGTCCCAGACATAGGAGCCGGCGGATCCGTCGTCGTCTTCTTTGATCCCGGAGGCAATGAGGGTCTCACCGGGAGAGGCGAGAGCTTTCCCGGCGGTCAGGGAGATGTCGGCGTTGCTGTCCGGGTCCTCATCCGTCCAGGTGATGAGCAGATCCTCTCTGTTCGTGAATAGATCCGTTGCTGGCTCTTTCAGCACGATCTGCGGCGGGTCGTCCACGCCGTTGTTGTTGACGAAAAAGGACGCGACTGGGGTCCAGGGGCTTTGGGCACCGTGCTCGTCTCTGACCTGGCCCCTCCAGAAGAAGCGCGCGTTGTCGGGAAGGGGCTCGGGGATGGTCCATTCGGGGACGTCCGTTTCTCCCGCCGCGATTGGTCCCCACATGGACCCATCCTGGCTGATCTCGAAACGGTATGTCAGCAGGTCCCGATCGCAGTCGGCAGCGGGGTTGAGCTGCAGCGTCGGCGTGACGGTCCGCACCCAGGCGCCGTCTCCGGGGTTCTTGATCGTGGGCATTGAAGGGATGTCGTTGGCCGTGTTGACGAAGAAGGATCCCTGAGCCCACGGGCTTGCGGCCGATCCGTCTCCCGCCCGGACGCGCCAGAAGTACTCGGTGTTGTCCGCAAGATGGGTCAAGCACCAGCGGGTGGTTGAGGGGCTTTCCGCGATGGCACCCGAAACCATCCACCCCGGGCTGTCGAAGGTTTTCAGGGTGTCGATTTCGAAGCTGTAGCTCAGGGGATCGGCGTCCGCGTCGGTGCTGTTGGCGCAGACGAGCTCGAGATCACGCGAAGCCACTTCCGCTCCAGGTGCCGGGTAGAGGATTGCTGGTATTGACGGCGCCGCATTGGCGACGTTGACCGTGAAGGCCGTGAGCGGGGCAGCGGCCCGTGCCCCGTGCTCATCGGTTGCCGTTGCTCGAAAGAAGTAGGAACGATGATTGTGGAGCGGAATGGGCACGGTCCAGGAGGTCTGCCCGTTCGGCCCTTCGGAAACGTCGAGCTGGGATGCGACCAGCGTGGACAGATCCTCGTCGGCGTATAGCTCGAAGCCGTAGGTGACGCCATCGCCGTCCGGGTCGAGGCTGTTCAAAACCTGCAGACGCGGCGTGAGGGTGTCGACTTCCGACCCGCTTTTCGGGCTGCTCACGGTGCAGGCGGACGGGGCGTCGTTGGCCGTATTGACCCGAAAGCTCCCGTAGGCCCATTCGCTGAAAGTGCGTCCATCGGTTGTCCGGACGCGCCAGAAGTAGTGACCGTTTTCTTCCAGGCCGATGGGCACGGTCCAGGAGGTTGTGGCTCCGGCTCCAAAGAGTCCCTCGGCGGCAGCAATGCGGTTCACCATGCCGGGCTCGCCGTAGACTTCGAAGATGTGGGTCACCCGATCGGTTGTGTCCGGATCGACCCCGTTTCGGACCGTCAGCTCGGGGCTCAGGACGGCCACTTCCTCCGCATCTTGAGGCGAGACGATCACCGGGGTGGTGGGGGCGTTGCTCCGAGTCGGGTCCGTCCCGTGCCAGTACTCGTCGAAGTCGGAAACGCCGTCTCCATCCAGATCCCCCTTGCCGTCTCGATCCAAGGTGCCGAAGCGGGAGAGCTCCCAGGCGTCGGCCATGCCGTCGCAGTCGGAGTCCCCTGCCGAGCAGATGGTGAGGCTCGCCCGTTGAGTCGCCTTGAGAGCGCCGTCGGACGCCGCTAATGTGATCGTGTAGCTTCCTGCCTGGCCAACGGTGGGGGACCAGGAAAAGAGGCCGACGCCGTTTCCTTGGTCCACAAAATGAGCCATGGCGGGAAGCGGCGATGCCGAAAGGGTTGGAATCGTTCCGTCGGGGTCCGTTGCGGTCACGGTGAAGGAGAGAGCCTGACCTTCCTCACCCATTTTGTCTGAAACGGCCTCAATGACGGGCGGCCTCGACTGGAAGCCCGGATCGTCGAAGACGACGGTGTAGGAGCCCGTGCTGTTGGCGTCGAAGAGGTTCAAGCTGTGCTGCAGGGTCTGGCTTCCCATCCTCTTCGTCGCGAGCCAGCAGTTGTCGGGCTTGATGCGCTTTCCGTCCGAGCGGAGGACTGCTGTCAAAGCCTTCTGGCCGCCGTTCGGGTCGGTCAGCTGCACC
>CAZIEW010000100.1:5158-8654 GCA_964538515.1 uncultured Syntrophobacteraceae bacterium | reverse complement strand
GCAAGTTTTTGGCGGGAATCCAACAGAAAATCCTGGATGCCCGCGTTTGCGGGCATCACAGTTGGTTATCGGACACCCATTTGTGTGGCCCCGTACCAAGGGACTCAGGAGCACGGCTTCCGGTCGCTTGAGGAATTCAGGATGTCGGCCGACCGGCGATCGTGGTTGTCCGGTCGGCGATGCTCGAGCGTATCGATTACAACCGGTGACTTCTGCCTGAGCACCGCGGGGTATGAAACGGAATGGCACCCCATTTTCAGCTCGCGGCCGTCAATGTAAAGATATCGTTTGGTTGAGGTCTTCCCTGTCACGTTGCCCTCTCCGGTGAAGCCGGTGAGCCCGGTACTTGGCATTTCATATCACGAACGCCGCCGCGATGGCATTACCCGAAAAGGCTAAAAAGCAAATAGAGGCTTCCGAGGTGAGATGCGGATTGCGTAGCTTCCCAATAACCGTGGTGGGCAAGGGTGTGTATCGTCACGTAGCTGTAAGTCGGGTTTTCGACCCGGCATCCTTGAGCCGTCGGCTGGCGGGAAAAATCCCCACCACCATCTCTTGAGAAGTTACGGGAGGGATCCTGAATCAGTTGATATCGCGGGAGATTGGGAAATGGGGTCACCCGAAAGGGCTGAGGCGGGCAGAATACAAGACTACAACTTGGCGATGCCCTCGCGGACGGCATACCGGACGAGATCAGCGCTTTTGCGCAGCCCCAGCTTCGCCATCAAGCGGTTTCGATGGGCGTGAATCGTGTTCTCGCTACGATCGAGCTTTACGGCGATCTCCCTGGTGCTCAGCCCTTCCGCGATCAACTGCAGGATCTTCCGCTCCTGAGCGGTCAGGGGAGCCCCTCCCAACGAGGTGCGATCGCGCCTCGCGCGGCCCGCATCATCATCCAGGATGAGGTGCGCCACATCGGGGCTCAGGAAGCCGCGACCGGCAGCGACCTGACACACGGCCTCCACCACATTGCGCGTTGCCGTTTCCTTCGTCAGGTATCCCCGCGCCCCGGATGCCAGAGCTTGCTCGACCATGGCCCTGCTGTTGTGAAAGCTCAGCATGATGATCTTGGCGGAGGCTTGGCGGCGGACCAGCTCCCTGGCCGTCTCGATGCCGTTGAGCTCCGGCATGGTGATATCCAGGATGTACACGTCCACGGGCGAGCCCTCCGCCTGCTTCAGGACCTCCAATCCGCTGGCCGCCTCGGCGACAACCTCGATGCCGCTGTCACCACGCTCGATACTGAAGCGCAGTCCGTCACGCACCACGGGATGATCGTCGGCAATCAGAACGCGAATGCTCATGGTCGAGCTCCTTGCAAAGGAAACCAGGCGCGAATCCGGGTGCCCTTGCCCGGCTCCGAATCGATGACCAGCTCTCCGCCGTGCGCTCGCATCATTTCCCTGACGGCGCGCAGTCCCATGCCCGACTCCGCGCGTCCGGAAGCAACGGTCGGGTTGAACCCCGACCCGTCGTCGACAATGGAAAGCTGAATCCCCCGCTTCCCGATGGATAGCCGCACCCGCACCCGTGTTGCGTCCGCATGCTTGATCACGTTGATGAGGCACTCCTGCGCGACACGGAACAACGCCGTCTCGATCTCCGAGTCGATCCCCGCGCCGCGAGTCGCGTCGGTGAAGCTGATTTGAAGCGGCGAGCTTCCGGTCACCCGGGCGAAGTGCTGGCGAAGAGCGAGGGGCAGTCCGAGAATGTCGAGATCCGGCGGCCGCAGATCCATGGCCAGGTTCTTCAACCGCTTCACCGAATCCTCGAACAACCGGCGGCATTCCGTCAGCGCGGCGAGCGCCTCGGCCGGCCTGCCCGCCATCACGTCCTCCTCGACGGCCTGAAGGCGGGCGCCCACGCCGACGGCCATGGAGCCCACATCATGGTGAAGGGCGGCCGAAAGCCGCCGCTTTTCCTCTTCGCGGATATCCAGCAACCGGCGAGAAAAATCGCGAATGCTCTCCGCCGCCGCTTCACGCTCGGAAACGTCCTGGATCATCGTGCAGGAGCGGGGACCGTCGGGCGTTTCGAAGATGACCGAGGCCGTGTCAGCCGGAAAGCGCGTGCCGTCCCCGCGGATATAGGTCAACGTGGCTTGCACCTTTCCTGTACGGGCCCTTTCGGCAAGGAGCGGGGCCAGGGCGGGGCTCTCAGGATCCAGCAGTCCGAACCGGCCCAGCCCGCTGATTTCCTCTTCGGTCCGGCCCAGAATACGGCAGGCGGCTGGGTTGGCGTTGAAGACGCGGCCATCCGGGGCCGTGAATAGAATCCCGACCGGGCTGTTCTCGTAGAGCGCCCGCAGCCGAGCCTCGCTCGCCCGCAAGTCCGCTTCCGCCTGCCGGTATTCGGTGACGTCCTGAAGGGCCAGGAGCACACGGGGGCTGCCTTCCGCGGGGATGCGAGCCGTGGCCGCGAGCCAGATCACCTCGCGTGCCTCACCCTGCTGCACAATGGTGGCTGTATGCTCGATGTTGTGATGGCTCCGACCCGTCTCGAACGTGTCCCGGACGGCGCGCCGCAGAGCACAGGTCTCGCACTTGGGGCCATGCCCGCAGCCGCGCGGGTCGTCAAGCGCTCCGGCGCAGCCCAGAACCCCGCAGGCGATGCGAAAGAAACACCCCTCCGGAGCCAGCCCGGCGTAGGACGCAAAGGCACGGTTGGCGAAAACGACTCTCCGGTTTTCGTCCAGCAAACAAAGCATGAAGGGCGCATGCTCATAGACGGCCAGCAGCTCGGCCTGGCGTCGGGACAGCTCCGCTTCGGCCTGCTTGCGCTCGGTGATGTCCGCATGGGCGATGATGGCACGGTGAGGCCCGGGGCCGGGGAACGGATTCAGGCGTGCCGCGAACCAACGCTCCCGGTCCGGCGAGTGGCACGGATACTCCATGGCGAGCGACATTTTCTCGCCCCCCAGCACCGCTCTGATGGCCCAGGCCATTTTCCGCGCGCCCTCCGCGCTCTCGCCGACCGCGGCCTCACAGACAGCGAGATAATTCGCTCCCTCGCATACCTTGGTCACATCCCCTTGATTCGCTCGGGCAAACTCGCGCCAGGCCCTGTTGACCATCACGATAAATCCGCCCTCATCGATGATGGCGATGTGGTCGCTCAGCCCATCCAGAGCAGCTTCGGCAAAGCGTCCGGAATCGTCGGCGGTGTCGCGGGCGCCTTGTCTGAGCGCCCCACGACCGACCGCCTCGTTCTCACGACTGGCAAGCACCACGACGGGTGTTTGGGGTGCCACGCAGCGCACGGCGAGGAAGGTGTCGAGTCCCCGGCTGTCAGGGAGGTCAAGATCGAGCAGGATAACGTCGAAACGGTCGTCACTCAACCGGGTGAGCGCGTCGGAAAGACTCGACGCAAGCTCGAGCCTGTAGCTCGAAGGCCCTGAGCCCGAAAACGCTGTCAAGAGGCCCTCAACATCGGTGCAATTGTGCTCAAATGCCAGAACCTTCACTTCCTGACTCTATGCTCTTTGGGGTCGGCTCAT
>CAZIEW010000100.1:0-5058 GCA_964538515.1 uncultured Syntrophobacteraceae bacterium | reverse complement strand
GCTCAAATGCCAGAACCTTCACTTCCTGACTCTATGCTCTTTGGGGTCGGCTCATTATACATTCCGAGGTCGTCCAGGCAAGACAAGGCCTCATCCAAGGTGTGGACCTTTTTCGATGGGGGGAAACTGTTGAGGAAGAGCCTGCCGTAGTTTTTCGTGAGCAGGCGTCGGTCGAAGATCACGATGAGTCCCTTGTCTCGAGCCGTTCGGATGAGTCTTCCCATCCCCTGCTTGAGCTGGATGATGGCTCTCGGCACCTGATATTGGAAAAAGGCGCTGCGCCCCTGGGCTTCCACATGCTCCATCCGGGCGGCCGTGACCGGGTCATCGGGCACTTCGAAGGGGAGCTTGTCGATGAGCAGGCAGGAAAGGGATTCTCCGGGCACGTCGATGCCCTGCCAGAAGGAGCTGGTGGCCAGCAGGATGGAATGAATCTCCTCCTTGAACTGGGCCAGGAGCACCTTCTTGGGCTTTTCTCCCTGGACGAGGAGCGGATAGGGCAGCTGCCCGCTCAGGAGCCGGTGGACCTCGTGCATGTTGCGATAGCTCGTGAAGAGGAAGAGTGCGCGTCCCCGCGTCTTTCGAAGCAGGCTCAGGGCTTCCCGGGCCATGGCCGCGCAGAAGGAGCTGTCCTGCGGCATGGGGAAATCCGAGGGGATATACAGCGCGGTTTGTCGCTCGAAGTCGTACGGCGAGGACAGCACGAGCTCCTTGCTTTCGGCGGGCAGTCCGAGCATTTCTCGAAAGAATTCGAGGGAGCCGGCCACCGAAAGCGTGGCCGAGGTGAAGGTCACGCCCGTTGTCTTGGAGAAGAGATGATGGTGTACGATGGGGGCGACGTCGATAGGGGTCCCGTGGAGGGTGCCCGTCTGCTGGGTCAGCTCATACCAATAGACCAGGGATGCGTCCTGCTGCTTGCTCAGGACGTCCAGTGCCGTCGCGAGCTCGCCGCTTCGGAGGGCACAGGACTCGAGGACGGGGTTTTCCTCCTTGATTGATCGTGCCGCGGACGCAAGCTGGCGTAGTCCATGGACGATTTTCCCGCTGGTTTCCAGGAAGTTTTCGGCGCCGGCTTTGAGATCGAGTCGATAGCGTCCCTGGCGTCCCTTCAGCCCCAGGAGGGCCCGTTGCAGCAGCCGGCTGAGCGGGTCCAGCTGCTGGGCGATCCCGTGCAGCCCCTGGTAGGCCAGGACCTTCTTCGGATCTCGTTTGCATTCCCGCGTCACGTCGCGCATGAGATCGAGGAGGCCGAAGGTGCTGAACTGCAATCCGAAGTATTGGCCGACGATGTCATCCAACTGGTGAGCCTCGTCAAAAACCAGGAGGTCGTACTCGGGAAGGACGCCGCCCAGCCCCAGCTGCCGCAGAGCCAGGTCGGCGAAGAAGAGGTGATGGTTCACCACGACCACATCCGCGCGGGCGGCCTCGGACCGGAGCCGGCTCACAAAGCAGCGCTGGAAATCGTCGCAGGACTGCCCCAGACACTGCTCGCTGCTCGAGCTCACCTCGTTCCACGTTTCGAATCGGTCCGGCAGCCAGGTGATCTCCGCTCGGTCCCCAGAGCGTGTTCGCGTCGCCCAGCTTTGAAAACGCCTGTAGAGCCGCGCTTCTTCCTTGTTCCAGAAGGAGGGCTGGTAGGTGAATTCACGAAAGCGGCGCTGGCAGAGGTAGTTCTTGCGGCCTTTGAGGCATACGGCGTGCAGCCTGGGGAAGAGATGCTGTTTGAGAAAGGGAATGTCGTGGTCGAGGATCTGGTCCTGCAGGGTCTTGGTGCCCGTGGATACGACGACCCGCTTGCCGCTTGCAATGGCTGGAATGAGATAAGCCCAGGTCTTTCCGGTACCGGTACCGGCTTCCACGGCCAGGGGCGTCATGGAAGAAAAGCACGCTTGTACCGCCTTGGCCATTTGCAGCTGGGCGGGCCGGTACTCGTATCCGTCGAGGATCGCCGCCAGCCGACCCTCAGGGCCCAAGTAACGCTCCATCGATATCGCAACCCTGGTGTGGTGGGCCTAAAAGAGGTCCGACTTGAAATAGGAGTCGGTCGACTCGATCCTTCGGGAAGACGCCGTGGAAGATGCCGCCTCCGCCGCCTCCTCCTCCGTCGGCTGCGGCTTGGGCCGAGGCCGACGAACGGGAGCGTCCCCGGAAAACGGCAAATAGACCCCTGGAGAATCCTCGGAGCCGCCAACTCGGGCAAAATGAATCCCTGAGGGGATCTTAAAGGTCAGCACGGGCTCATTCTTCAGGGCCTGCTCCATGAAATACAGCCAAATGGGGCACGCGGCGTGGCCGCCCGTCTCTCCCTTGCCCAGGGAGACGTTGTGGTCGTCATAACCGATCCACACCCCGGCCAGCAGGTTGGGCGTGAATCCGATGAACCACGCATCTTTCAGCTCATTGGTGGTTCCCGTTTTTCCCGCCGCAGGTCTCCCCAGCTGCTTTGCCTTCGAGCCCGTTCCTTCTTCGATAACCCCCTGCAGCAGATTGGTCATGATGTAAGCCGTTTGCGGCGAGATGACCGCCTCCCGGTTGACTTGGTGCTCCTCCAGGAGCTTTCCGTTCCGGTCGTAGATCTTTTCGATCAGGTAAGGCTCAACCCGGTCTCCCAGGTTCACGAACGGCGTATAGGCCGTGAGGAGCTCCCACAGCGTGACGCCCGATGCGCCCAACGCCAGGGCGAGGGTCGGGGTGAGCTGCGAGGTGATCCCCAGCCGTTTGGCATACTGGATCGCGTAGTTGACCCCGATTTCGTCCAGCAGTTTGACGGTCACGACGTTTCTGGAGTTGACCAAGGCCTTTCGGAGGCTGATGGGCCCCCAGAACTTGTGGTCGTAGTTCGACGGCCTCCACGGGCCCCGGAGGCTATGGTCGTCCTTCACGAAGGGCGAATCGATGAGGACGGACGATTCGTTGTAGCCTTTGTCGAGGGCGGCGGAATAAATGATGGGCTTGAAGGAGGATCCCGGCTGGCGAATCGCCTGGGTGCATCGGTTAAACTGGCTTTTCTCGAAATTCCGGCCTCCGACCATGCAGACGACTTTCCCCGTTTCCGGAGCCATCGCCATCAAGGCGCCCTCCATCCCGGGGTCCTGCTCGAGAATGGTCTGCCAGGTGGTTTCGTCAACCTGTTTGTCGAGGCGGACTCGGATGATATCGCCCGTCCGGAACAATTTGGCGGCGCGACTGGTCGAGACCTGGATCCACTCCCAGCCCGACTGGGGCAGTTTGCCGTACGCCGTGCCCAAGTGGAGCTGCCCCGTCTGAGTCTTGGTATCATAGGAGGTGATGAGTGCCCCGACGACCTTGCCCGGCGCAAGCTCCCCGTTCCGTTCGGCAAGGACCTTCACCGTGTTGGCCCAGTCCTCCCGAGGCACGTTCAGATGGACTCCGCGATACCGACGGTGGCGCTTGTCCAGCTCCCGCAATCCCTGGTCCAGGGCTTTTTCCGCGATCTTCTGTACGGCGGGGTCCAGGGTCGTGTAGATGGAAAGACCTTCCTTATAAAGACCGTCACGGCCGTACCGGCCTTCCACCTGGCGTCGGACTTCCTCGGTGAAATAATCCAGATCCTTGAGAGTCCAGGCTTTGGGTCTCACGAACTGCAGTTTTTCCTGCGCCGCCTTCTGGGCATCCGATTCGGAAATGAAGCCTCCATCGACCATCCTCTGGAGGACGTAGCGCTTCCGCTCCTGAGCTGCGGCAAGGTTGTGAAACGGCGAAAACCGGCTCGGCGCCTTCGGAAGGCCCGCGAGCTGCGCCGATTCCCCCACGGTCAGATCCCGGGCGTGCTTGTCGAAGTAAGTGCGTGCGGCCGCTTCTACGCCGTAAGCGCCGGAGCCGAAGTAGATCTGATTGAGATACAGGTAGAGAATTTCGTCCTTGCTGAGCGAACGGTCGATGCGATAGGCGAGAATGGCTTCTTTCAGCTTGCGGATCCAGGTGCGCTCCGGAGTCAGGAGCAGCGACTTGACCACCTGCTGCGTGATGGTGCTGCCGCCTTGCACGATTTCACCCGCCTGGATGTTCTTGAGAAAAGCGCGAACCACCCCCAGCAGATCCACACCGCCGTGCTCGTAGAAGCGGGCATCTTCTGCGGCAAGAAAGGCCTTGATCAAATAAGGGGGGAGGTCTGAAAGCGGCACGATATAGCGTCGCTCGGTATAAAATTCTCCCCGAAGGGACCCGTCCGCGGCATAAATGGATGAGACGAGGGCCGGGTGGTAGCCTTTGAGCGATTGCGTGCTCGGCAGCGCACGGTCCACCTGAATATAGAAGGCGAAGGCTGCCAGTCCTCCGACCACTGCCGCAAAGATTGCTCCGCCCAAGAGAATCAGCGCCACCCAGCGCGCTTTTCCCGAGCTCGGACCCCCTTTTGGCTTTCGAGAACGTCTCATGTTTGGTTCCTCTTGGCTCCTGCTCTTCAACGTCTTGCTCTCCCGGTGACTCATGATGGGCCTAACGCCTGGTCCCATTGTAACTGCGAACCATAAACATTATACCTCACCACAATCAAGTTTTCGCAAGCAGGAATCCGTGGGAGAAAGAGTGGCGCCGGCTTTCATGAGACACGGATGGACACGGATAAAATCCACGGATGGACGCGGATCAAGGGAGAAAAGGAAGCCTTGAAGTCGGCGGATCGTCACAGGCTTGAGGGTGTAAGCCGGAACCCCAGAAAATGCCGTCATAGAGCGACCCAAGAGTCGCGGTACCGACTGCCATTCCAAAGCATCCTTCTTTGTTGCGTCCTCATGGGTTTCCGATGAGAGAAAAGATTTTTGCCTTCACTTCGGCCAGTTCAGACGATGAAACCTTTCCCTTGCGATCGGCCTTGCGCACAACCCAATCAAGGCTCTTGACTTGATCGGCCAGCGCCGCACTCGGACGGTCACCGGCAATCAGCACCTCGAATGGGTACCCCTTGATCTGCGTCGTCATTGGACAACAAAGCATCAGGTTGGTTCTTCCATTGTATGTCGATGGAGTGAGTACCAGTGCCGGCCTATGGCCGGCCTGCTCATGGCCGGCTTGTGGATCAAAATGCAGCCACACAAT
>CAZIEW010000099.1:0-9640 GCA_964538515.1 uncultured Syntrophobacteraceae bacterium | reverse complement strand
TAAACCGCCTGAATGATAATTCCAATCAAACGGCACCGCGGCTCCAAACCAAACCCCATGGAGGCGCGGGACAGCAGCGGCCCTTTGTCGGAGGCAACGTGATCTCTCGTCACATCGGTTCGCTCACCCTCTAACGGAGACCTATTGAAGCAACCACCAAATCGCCCTGCGCTCTACCGCCAACCGTTGGCGGCAGCGGGAAAGCACAAGGCCGGCGTCCATGACATTTCCACGGATCAGGATCGCTATGCGGTGGACGAGAGCAACCCGTTCCGTGCTGGTCAAACTCCGGACCTATTGTCTTGCACAGCAACAGATATGAACGGAAAGACTCCGTCAAGACCTGAGGCCGTGCTCGATCCGAATAGTGCTGATATCTCGGCAGAAACACGGCTAAATGAGAAGGGCAGAGCCACGATGGCTCTGCCCGTTTCGGCGTGATGGTGGTGAGGCGAGTGATAAGTTGACTTGAGCGTTACAGCCCGATGTGCACCGAGACTCCCGGTGCGACGTAAGGGTACGGGTACGCGTACGGAAACCCGAAGGTCACGGCCGGCCCGTAGTATCTAGGGCCGTAATAATAGCCGTAGTACGGCCCCCCGTATCCCACCCAAACCCGGTGGCCGGGGTGGCGTCTCCAATGCTTGACCTGCTGGATTTCCAGACCCTGGACAGGTTGATCGCCGGTGTAGTAGGTGCCGCGATCCGCCTCGTCCCACCCGGCGCGAGAAACGCCCGGCGCCGCCAGCACAAGCGCACCAAGCACTAACGCAACCACCAGACATAACATGGCTTTTCCAGAATGCTTCATGGTCCTGACCTCCTGAGCAACTCTTGTTTTCCACTCCATGGCTTCTTTCCTCTCGATTGTCGAATTCCGTGCTCTTTGTGGCTTCAAGAGGCATAACGCGTGCCAAGTTGAATCTAGCCTTCTGGAATGAGCTCTCACAGGGGGGGTGGCCGGAAGTCTGCTTCGATCAGGGGGGAGGATTGCCGAGCCTCACCAGACGAAATCCAAGCCCGGCCCTTCGGAAGACAGAATCATGTGGTGGGCGATCGGCGCAGCGCACCGATCGCGGCTCACCGCGCCAGCCCCCTCCCCGAGCGACGCGAACAGGCTGTCCGCTTTCGACGACGCGCTGCGATTTCGTTTGCTGTCCTCCTTTTCCCCCCGCATAGATATCCTCGCACCATTCGGCCACGTTTCCCAACATGTCATGCAGACCAAATCCATTGGGCATGAATGAGGCGACAGGAGAAGTATGCACGAACCCATCCTCGCAGTTGAAATCCGCGGGCTCTCGAAATGCACTGCTGCTCGTCTTGTCCGCTACATTGGCATAGCGGCAGGCATCGGCAGGTGAGTCGCCCCAGAAACGGGCTGTCTTGGCTCCCGCCCGACATCCATACTCCCACTCGGCTTCCTTCGGAAGGCGGTAAGCCCCGCTGCCCTGCTTTGACAGCCAATCGGCCATTGCCTTGGCGTCGTTATAGGACACATTGACCACGGGATGGTCCTCTCCCTGCCCAAACCCCACGGTGAGCCAGTTCATCTTTTCCCGCTTCCCCCATTCCTTGTTCTTGACCTGATACCAGGAAAAGCCCTCTCGCTCCGCTTCTGTCCGGTAACCGGTGGCTTCGACAAAACGCCGGAAGGCCTTGATCGTCACTTCAGTCTTTCCCATCCACAGGCCATCGACGCAAACCTGGTGCGGCTCACTTTCGTTGTTTCTCCGACCTTCTTCATTCGCAGGACTCCCCATTTGAAAGCATCCCCTTGGAATCCAGACGAATTCCAGTCCCGTAAGGGGCTCCCGCCAGAGTGGGCCGGAAGCGGCGGCCTTGGCAGGAGGCTGCTCCGCCTTCGGCTCCGCCGCGGGCGGTTGGCTCTCCTGTTTCGTTTCCGCAGGACTCGGGGAGCCCGCCGGCGTCCGAGGCTGCGGGCGCGGCTTCGGCTTGGGTTTTCCGGCTTCGGGCTTCCGCTCGAAATCCTCGATGTTCAAGCGATCGACCGAGGGCTGGTCTTTTTGAGGCGATGCCCCTTCAGGGGATTCCACTCCCCCGGCGAGCAGGAAGGCCATCACCATGAGCATCGCAAGCAGCCTGTGTGCACCTTTCACTGGCATGATCCGGTCCCTCCATTGCGTGTCGTTATCCCACCGCACGGCGGCCCCGTCCCCGTTTCTCGGCAGCCACGTCGACTCCCGCGGGGCACCTCACCTCCCCAAGGCCTTCAGGGCCTTCGCCGCATCCTCGTGGCCCTGGGCGGCCGCCTTGCGGTACCACTCCACCGCCTGATCCAGATCAGCGCTTTGCCCCCGGCCGTATCGACACATGTTCGCGAGATAGAACTGCCCTTCCCGGTTGCCCTGTTCCGCGGCCATCCGGAACCACGTAAGCGCCTCGCGGTCGTCCTGCTGGATGCCCGGACCGCCTTTGAGGTAGAGGATCCCGAGGTTGTTCTGGCTGGCGGCGTATCCCTGAGCCGCCGCCTTGCGGAGCCACTGGGCCGCCTCCTTCAGGCTCTTCTTGACGCCAAGGCCGTGCATGAGCATGTACCCGACTTCGTTCTGGCTTTCCACGTGCCCTTGGACCGCGCCTTTCATGAACAGCTCAAACGCCTCCTTCTGGCTCCCGCCCGCCAGGGACTGGCGACCTTTTTCGAACTGCTCCCGAAGACGGTCCGTCGCCGGAGCGGTCTCGATCGCCGGGAGTGGCGGGGACTCACCGCTCACAAGCTCCACAATCAGCTCGTATTCCTTAGCTTCGCCCAGCGTGAGTGTCCGCTCGGAATCCTTGTAGCCGCTCCGGCTCAGTCTTATGGAATGGCTGCCGAGCGGCAGCTCGGACCGGATGGGGGTTTGGCCCTGGAGGGTGCCGTCCACGGTAACGTCGGCCCCCTCCGGCGTCGAACCGATCTTCAACGATGCGACCCGGGGCTCGGGCTTAAGATCAACCCGGACGGGATATTCCCGGGCCTCCGCCAGGCGGAAGACGTCCTCCCAGGCTCCATGCCCCACGAGCTCCAGCCGGACGCGGTGCTCTCCAAGCGGCAAGTCGAGACGCATGGGGGTTAGGCCCGCGCGTTTACCGTCGACGAGGACCATGGCGCCCGACGGAGTGCTCTCCAGCTGAAGCGTCGCGGAGCGCGCAAGCGCCGGAGTCTCCTGCACCGGCGTTTCCGGTCCTCTCGGTCGGCTCCGGCCAAATCCTCCGAGGTAGACGGCACTCGCAAGGATGCACGCAAGGATCAGCAGCGCACCGGCTACAGCCGCATAGACCATCCGATTCGAGCGAGGTGCGGGCCGCTCGGTCTCCTCTTCCGCCTTTGGCGAGGCAACCGCCGCTCCAGTATGGAGCTCTTGAGGTGCAGCGGCCTTGGAGAAAGGGTGTGTCGACGCATCGTCCTCCCGCAAGTCCGAGGGAAGGAGCAGCTCGGTGGTCGCATTTTCCAGGGAAAGCGCCACGGCCGACCGCAAGGCCTCCGCAAGCTGGCCGGCTCGATCGTAGCGATGCTCGGGCTCCTTGGCCAGGGCTTTGAGCACGACCCGCTCGACGTCTTCGGGCAAATCCGGTCGGTGTGCTCGAGGCAGCGGCAGCGGCTCGTGGATCTGCTTGTAAATGACCCCATACGGGGTTTCCCCTTTAAAGGGAACGGTTCCCGTGATCATTTCGTAGATCACGATTCCAAGGGAATAGATGTCGGTCCGATGGTCGACGGGCTTTCCCCTGGCCTGCTCGGGAGACATGTAGCAGGGGGTTCCGATGAGCTCCCCGGTGCTGGTGAGCACCGTGCTCGCTTCCATGATCTTGGCGATTCCGAAGTCCGTGAGAAAGACCCAATCCCCTTCGAGCAGCAAGTTGTGCGACTTGATGTCCCGATGGATGATCCCCCGGTCGTGAGCATGGTCCAGCGCGCCGGCCACCTGGTCGATATACCGGCAGATTCGCGACAGATCCATCTTCTCACCCATGATGTCGCGCATCGATGAGCCGCTGATGCACTTCATGACGAGGTAGCAAATGTCGTTCTCCGTCGCGACGTCATAAACGGGCAGAATGTTCGGATGGCTGAGCTGAGCCACGGCCCTGGCTTCGCGGAAGAAACGCTCCTTGAACCCGGGCGTTCTTGCATGCGTGGGAGCCAGAACCTTGATAGCCACAAACCGGTCGAGACTCGCCTGGTACGCTTTGTAGACCGTAGCCATGCCGCCTTCGCCGATCTGCTCCGTGATCCGGTACTGGCCCAGTGTCGTGCCAATGAGCTGCATCGAAGGATGCTCCTTATTCGAGAGCGCCAAGGTGTGACAGTGGATCTTGCTCAAGGGGATGTGCATACCCTACGCCAACTTGAATGGCTGTGCAACCGGTCAGGAGTCTCGGGGAGGGGTTTCGGCGACGCTCACCGCTCGGCGGAAAGACGATCGATTTCGCGCAGTGGGGCTGTGAACGGTATGGCGCATGCGAGGCGATCGGGAGCAAAACCACGAGGGAGAAGGCGGAGCTGAACAGCCTCCGCCTTCGTCAGGAGAGGGACTAGACGATGCCGAAGCCCGTCAGGAGGGAGAAGATCACAAAGACAACGCCCGACCAGATGAGTGTCATGGTCGTGTAGCCCATCACATCACGCGCTGAGAGCCCGGCGAGTCCCAACAGCGGCAAAGCCCAGAACGGCTGGATCATGTTCGTCCACTGATCGCCCCACGCCACCATCATGGCCGACCGGACCACATCGATCCCCAACAGGTTGGCGGCCTCGATGGTGATGGGTCCCTGAGCCGCCCACTGTCCGCCGCCCGAGGGGATGAACACGTTGATGACTCCAGCCGCGAGGAACTGCAGCATGTAGAAGGTCTGTCCGGATGAAATCGCCACGAACCACCCGGCGATGACCTTGGCGAGCCCCGTTCCGAGCATGATCCCCTGAATACCACCGTACAGCGGAAACTGGAGCGCGATCCCGCCTGCGCCCCGGATGGCGATCGAGATGGCCTTCACGTAATTGATGGGCTTCCCGTGAAGCGCCGCCCCCGAAATGAAAAAGATGAAAATGACGATGTTCAGGTTGAGGTCGAAGCCCTTGCTGTAAAAGTGCCACACCAGGTACGCGATCCCCATGATGCACAGGAGCGCGTTGATGACCGTGCTGTGGTCGATTCTTTCGGCGATGGTGGGATTCTCCGGCCGTTCCACATAGGCCTTCTCATTCTGGAGCTCCCGCAACCGGTCTTCCGAGATGGACTTCACCTCGTCTTCCTTGGGGTGCATGAGGGCAAACAGGAGGGGCAGCGTCAGGATGATGAGCAGAGCCGGAAGGAGGTTGAAGGGCTGAAAGATCGTCTGGCTCACGGGAACCGGGCTTCCCAGATACTTCTCGACGAAATTCTGGGCGTGCTTGGCCGTGGCGACAACGAGGGGCACCGACCCCGAAAGACCCTGGTGCCAGATCACAAACCCGCTGTAGGCGGCGGCAATCAGGTATGGGAAGTCCACCTTGCGCGTTTTCTTGGAAACCTCGAGGGCCAGCAGTCCACCGACGATCAGCCCGAATCCCCAGTTGATCCAACAGCACACGGCTGAAACGAAGGAGACGACCATGCCCGCTTTGATCGGCGTGTCCCCGAGCGCGGCGATTCGGATCAGAATCCGGTCCATGAGAGGCGTGAGCGCCAGCGCGTGCCCCGTGATCAGGATCAGGATCATCTGCATGGCGAACCCGACAATGCCGTAGATGCCGTTTCCCCATTCGGAGATCACCTTCATGATGTTGGAGCCGGTGAAGAGAAGCGAGAGAATCGAGGCAATGAATGTGAGCAGGATGGCGAAAAGGTAGGCGTCCGGCAGGTAGTTCTTCATGAGATGCGTAAACAATGCGGCAAGCTTTCGAATCATGGATTCCTCCCTCGTGTGCCCCATGAGGCGGTTTGGAAGATGACAAAGGCCATGAAGTGAATTCTCTCCACGGCGAGAACGATGCTCGCCGGTCCCTATGGGCAATTCACGTGCCGGAATGCATCAGGAGGCTGCTGGGACGGGGGAGACGGGAGACGGGGAGCGTTTCCAATTATGCCGAAAGCGCGGCTACCGGTCAGGCCGGAGCACGACGGCGCAATGTCCAGATGGGCTTGGATGAAGGGGCTGTCATTGCGGCAAGGGTCTGAATCCCGGGCTCTTTCGAGAGCACTGCCGGATCCGGGCAGAAGACATGCGGGATGACGGACCGGGGATCTCCGGCGCCTAAACCATACGCACCCCGGCTAAACTTTGCGCACCGACTCCTCGTTTTCAGCGGCCAGATTGTACTCCTCGATTTTGTACTGCAGCGCGCGGCGGCTCATGGCGAGGTCTCTGGCGGTCTTCATGCGATTGCCCCGGTTGGCCTGCAGCACCTGGCGGATCACCCGCGCCTCTGTCTCTTTGATGATCTCCCGCAGGCTCTTTCCTTTCCAGCGCGTGGGGCCTTCGATCGTGTCAGGCGCACTCGTCGACAGCAAGTGCGGCGGAAGGTCCTCTGGAAAGATCATCCTGCCCGTGCTCATGATGACGGCTCGCTCCACGACGTTGGACAGCTCCCGCGCATTTCCCGGCCAGGAATGGCTTTCCAGAATCGACAGCGTCTCCGGATCAAAGTCATCGATCTCACGGCCCGTTTCCTGGGCAAACCGCTGAAGGAACAGGCGGGCAAGCAGGGGGATGTCTTCCCTCCGTTCCCTCAACGGCGGAATTTCCAGGGTGACGACGGCCAGGCGGTAGTACAGGTCCTCGCGAAACCGTCCCGAAGCCACCAGGGCAGGCAGTGACTGGTTGGTGGCCGCGATGATTCGGATGTCGGTCCTGATGGGCTGATGCCCGCCGACACGCTCGAATTCCCGTTCCTGGAGCACCCGAAGCAGCTTCACTTGAACCAGCGGTGGCATCTCGGCGATCTCGTCCAGAAAAAGCGTCCCCTTGTCCGCGAGCTCGAACCGGCCCAACCTCCGCGTGACGGCACTGGTGAAAGCTCCCTTCTCGTGCCCGAAAAGCTCGCTTTCGAGAAGCGTTTCCGGCAGAGCGCTGCAGTTGACCTTGATGAAAGGCCCTTGAGCGCGGGGACTGCTGTAGTGGATGCGGTTCACCAGCAGCTCTTTTCCAGTTCCGCTTTCGCCCGTCACCAACACCGTCGCCTGAGTGGGGGCGACCCGCGCCGCAGCCTCGTACACGTCCCGCATGCGGGGCGAGTGGGTCAACGCTCCATCAAGGCGGTAGTGAGCCGAAAACTCTCTTCGGAGCAGGTTCACCTCAGCCGCCAGACGCCGTGCTTCCATGAGACGACCGAGGAGGATTTTCACTTCGTCGATGTCGAAGGGCTTGATGATGTAGTCGTAGGCGCCGTTCTTCATGCCTTCCACGGCGGACTCCACGGCCGCGAAGGCGGTCATCAGGATCACCGCCGTGTGGATCCGATGTTTGCGGATAGCCGTCATCGCCGCCATGCCGTCCATGCGAGGCATGCGCACATCCATGAGGATGACATCGGGATGCTCGCGGATGGCTACGTCCACAGCCTCCTGCCCGTCGGACGCCTCCAGCACGTCGTAGCCTTCACTACCGAGCACCAGCCGCAGCATGACGCGCACATTGTCTTCGTCATCCGCTACAAGCACTTTGCCCGGGCTCATCAGGACTCCTTTTTGTCGGGATGATCAACTGGATGGAGGCACCTCCCTCGGAGCTCGAGCCCACGTGGATCTCTCCACCGTGGGCCGTCACGATCCGCTGGACCACGGCAAGCCCCAGGCCGGTTCCGGCGGGCTTGGTCGTAAAGAAGGGATCGAAGATCTTCGCTCGTTGATCCTCCGGGATTCCCGGCCCACTGTCCTCAAAGGTCAACCTGATGTCTCCCGATTCGGGGATCACTTCCCCGACCACACGAATGATTCCCTTTTCCTCGATGGCCTGTCCGGCATTCACCAGCAGATTGAGAAAGACCTGCCTGAACTGCTCGGTGTCGACGGATACGAGCGGCAACGTCTCCTCCATGCACACCTCATAGTGGATGTCCTCCTTCCCGGACCGGCTCTTCACAAGGACTAGAGTGTCGCGCAGCACGCCGCCCAAGTCCGTTGGCAGCACCGCCGACTGGCTGGGACGCGCGCAATAGAGCATCGTGTCGATGATCCGGTTCATCCGATCCACTTCCTGCAGCATGAGGGGGACGTAACGCTCCACCTCGCCCTCACGCCCTCCGGACCGGAAATACTGCAGAAACCCTTTGATGCTCGTGAGCGGATTTCTGATCTCGTGGGCCACCCCCGCCATGAGCTCCCCGAGCGTTGCCAGACGATTCGCTCGCTGCACCTGCTGCTCGAGCCGCTTCCGCTCCGTAAGGTCCTTGAACACCGCTACCGCTCCGATCGCTGTCCCGTCCGCATTCCGCAGCAACGAGGTCGAGACACTGGTCCATAGAAGTCCGCGGCGTCCCTGATAGCCAACTTCAGATCCAATGTGCGATCGGCCCGATTGGAGTGTATCGAGGAGCAAACTCTCGAAGGACGGGTCCCGGCAGAAGATCTCTCGATAGGGGTTTCCGATGATTTCAGACGCAGGGAATCCGGTGAGGCGCTCTGCCGTGGCATTCACGGCCGTGATCGTACCGGAATTGTCCACGGCGATGACACCGTCCACCATGCTGGTCATGATGTTTTCGCTGAGGGAGCGAGCGCTGGCGAGAGAATCGGCCATCTCGTGGATGGTCTCCGCGATTTCCCCCATCTCCCCCCGAAGACCGGTGATGCGCCGTCGCAGGTCGAATCGTAGGTCTCTCAACCCCCGGACAATCCGTTGCACGTCGCGCACGACACCTTCGGTCAACCCCAGGATGAGCAGGAGGCTCAACAGCATCCCGATCCCCATGGACAGAGTGAGCCTCCGGTCCATGGTGCTCAGCTGAGCCCGGACGTCATCGGTGAGCTCGTTGGCCCAGATGTAGCCGATCACCCGTCCCTGCCGCTCGATGGGGCGCATGGCATTCATGATGTTGCCTCGAACCAGCGTCCCGAACTCGACGCGAAACGCGTTCCGCTCCATCACCGCCCGTCCGGGATGGTCTCCGGGGATGGCGATTCCCACCGTGTGCCCGAGCACGCGGGAAGGCCCATAGGTCAGGATCGCATCCAAGTCCCTGCCGTAGTAGCCGACTCCCAGTCCGGGGGATGCCGCGGCAATTTCGTCCGTCACCCCGGCAAGCTCCCGATTGAGCAGCGCGATCCGCTCCTCACGCGTACTCGCCAGAGCCCCGTGCCGCGCGAGAATTTCGTCATAGCCTCCAGGGCCGAGACGGGCATCCATGAGCGCGGCCATCGCGGCCAGCTTGCTTTCTTTTTCATTCAAAAGGGACTGCTCGGCACTCTCTTTGAGCAGATAGGCGGTCACCAGGATCGGGACGTTGACGATGACCAGAGACAGCAGGATCATGCGTCCGCGCAGGCTTCGAAGCCACGGTTGCCCCATGCGGTTTCTCCTCAGGGAGCCCATCGGAGCTCACTCGCCGCCTACCTGAGCGCTTTCAGAAAGCAGCTGCGGATCAGCTCAAAATGGTTGGCGTGCGTGCGGATCTTCCACCACACGTGACCATGATCGGTGACTCGCCAAACGGGGGTCA
>CAZIEW010000098.1:0-11308 GCA_964538515.1 uncultured Syntrophobacteraceae bacterium | reverse complement strand
TGCTCCCTGGGTGACCAAGCCCTGCATAACCGGGGCATGCAACCCGCTGCTTCCTTTAAGGCCATGTTCAAATGGTTTTCAAGTGCCGGAGTCAATGTCCGAGTCCGCCTTCCTGCGACTTCACCGCCTCCTCCGCGTCTGCAAGCAATTCCTCGACGCTCTCGGGAGTGATCTTTAAAGCCTTGGTTGATCTCAGCTCGGACACGTTCAGGTCAGGATTCCGTGTGGGACCTATCTCGAGTTTGTGGCAAAGAGAATTGGAAAGACTGATTATATAGGACAATACTGGAAGGATTTTGGCCTTTTCAGGATAGTGGTGATAACCAATAGCCTCTTCAATTGTGTCCGTAAAATTCCATTTCCTTGCTATGAGCATTCCAACCTGGGCATGATTAAAGCTGAAGGTTTTTTCCTCTATCTCAATAAAGGTATGTGTGGAATCATTGTAGACATCCTGAACGATTTGGAGCATTTGATCAGGCATCTTCAGGTTAAGAACTACTTTGCCGATGTCATGCAGCAAGCCTGCAAGAAAGGCCTCTTCGATTTTTGAATACTTAACCCGTTTGGCTACCCGTTTGGCAATTCCCCCGCAGGCGATCGAATGCTCCCACAGGAGCTTCTCCGCCAATCCGAATTTCTTAAAGAAGTCTTGCATGGCCGAGGCCACGACCAACGATCGGATGCTGTCAAATCCCATGACTACCAAGGCATCTGTCAGGTTCGTGACGGTGCGGGCACATCCGTAGAACGGGGAGTTCGCTATCTTGAGCACGCGTGCGGCCAGGGCCTGATCCTGGGAGATGATCGTATGAAGGTCTTTGGCGGTGGCGTTTGGGTCGGAAAGCTTTTCCATGACGAGGTTCGCAACGTGCGGCATGGTGGGAAGATCCCCCGTTGCCTGCACGATCTTCTCGGCTACGGATCGAGGCTGGGTCATCGTCTTTGTTCCCTCAATGGAATTCAGCAATGTTGCAATCACCAAAGCAGTCGGGCGCATTGAGCTGGTTGGGGGCGTCCCCATACAAGCCGAATACTCCCCATGAGCCGTCGGCGAGTTGCTATAAGCAATAAGTGAACCAGTCTGTGCAAATCATTGGCTGCCTGAGAAAATGACGACCAATTGAGATCGAGGAGAAGGGAGATAGGAAAAAGTGGGAAGTCTCTACAAAGCGATCAGGGGTCCTGGCGCGTAAGATCCGACTCGGTACCCGCCGTCTGGATGGTTTGTTCGTTGGCATTTCCTTCCGAGGGCGCTAATGGAGGAGGGTGAGGCAACGCCGATGGCTTTTCCTTTTCCTGATGCTCCTGGGCAAGCATGCGGCGCATGTGGAGGTAGGGCTTGAGCATAACCCCGATCCCCGTCAGAAAGCCCACGAGTACCGCAAACACGAGAACCGTGTAGAGTGGATGCGTCCAATTCACCTGTTCGCGAATGTATAAATCGAGGGTGAAAGGGAGATTGGTCTTGAAGACGGTCGCGTTTTCATAGAAGAACAACCCAATCAAGCCCAGCATCAGTGAGGTCGTGAAGAGCTTAAACAGACGCATCTAGGCGCTCCTCCTGAAAATAAGGCAGCAGTCGGGAATAGGTCTGTCTCAGGTGCTCCGGAATGCTCCTGACCTCCCCGAAGACCATTAGGAAGTTCGTGTCACCATTCCACCGAGGGACAACGTGAAAGTGCAGGTGATCCTTAACGCCGGCGCCGGCAGCCGTGCCTAGATTCAAGCCGACATTAAAGCCGTCCGGTCTCATGGTTTTCGTCAAAATTTGTGTGCACTTGTCCAGCCACCGCATCATGTGGAGCATTTCGCCGTCCTGAAGCTCATCGAGGGAAGCCACATGTCTCCAAGGAGCGACGAGCAGATGGCCGTTGTTGTAAGGGTATTTGTTCATCATCACCATGACGAGGGGACCGCGGTGGAGGATCAACCTTTCCTCATCCGAGTGCCCGTTTCCCTCCGGGCAGAAAATGCAGTAGGCCTCTCGCTTTCCCAGGATGTAATCGATTCGCCACGGAGCCCAGAGATTCTCCATCTATGTTTCCCTCCACCTCCCGTTCGCGTTGCCGTAATTCGCCTGGGCGACACATCACAGAACGACGATTTCTCCTTTTATTTCCTCATTCACATGAAGGATGCCAAGGGTCTGCGCATGCGTGCCGCGTCCAAGAAAGAGCGATCCGGGGTTGAACAGGAGAACACCGTGGTTCTTTTTTACCAGGGGCTGATGCGTGTGCCCGAAGAGTATCGCGTCCACGTCCTGAAATTCACTCAACAGTCGCCGGGGAAGGTCCTGTCCCGAGCCCCAGCCGTGGGTCATGCCGATCCGAAACTCGCCGACCCGGATCACCTTTTTCGATGGAAGCCGTTCGCGGATCACATGGTCGTCCATGTTGCCGCACACGCCCTCCAGGGGATACGTCTCCATGAAGTTGAGAATGCCCCCGCGAGCCCAGTCCCCCAAATGGATCACCAAATCCGCACCGTCACAGAAGCGACTGCAAATCTTCTCAAGCTCTTCGGTAGCATAGTTCAAATGGGTATCAGACATCACCACTATCTTCATCACAGCGCTCGTTCGGAGTGATTGGGCTGGATCGGCAATTCGTATGGCTTATTGGAGAAGCTTATAGCCCAAGACCGGACGAAAACACAACCGGTTTCCCCCCGAGGAGGGACGGGGGAAGGGAGATAGGGAAGCACGGAGAGGGGGAGAATGGAATACGGACGCCGGTGCTCGGTTTCTCAATCTTCCTGTCACGCCCGCCACCCAATCTCCGTCAGAGCGGAGTCAACTCCACCTCCCCGAAGGCCCCGAGATGTTGGCCAATGACAATCACCGCAGCCTCGACTGCGGGCATCGACTTGGCGTGGTCGAGTGCCATCTGGATGTCGCGAGCGCTCCCGACCAGGTTCCCCACGGCTGTGGCAGCCGCATCGGCAAGCGACGCATCTTTCGATAGGACCACTGCGGCATCCACCTTCCCGAAGCTCAGGGAATGGCCCACCGTTGCAGACGACGTGCAGATGGCCAGTGGAAAGCGCTCCCTGCCGAGCCGGAGCCCCAGTCTCCCAGAAAACGGGGAGTCGGGTCCCGCAAAAAGCCCCACCTGGATAGGCTCACCGAGGTCGAAATAGCAGTCGCCACCGTTTTCGACGATAATCTCCGGACTCACAGGCTTTAAGGCCTCCGCGACCGCCTGAGCGACCGTCCCCGCCACACTCGCCATCGGACCTACCCCCGCAGAGTCTGCGGCCGAGAGCATGCGTCGGACGATTCCGGGTGCGAGCGCGTCTTGCGGTAGAGGCTCGAGGGCGGTCAGGAACACCGGATGCGCCGCGATGTACAGCTCGATTTGTCGGCGTATGGTCATGACTGCCTCGAGTGCTTCCTCGCTCAGATCCTTCCGTGCGCGAATCCACAAATCCGTCTCACGGTAGCGGACTTGAAAGCTCACCCACCCGCTCTTCTTCAGATGCTGGACGCGATAAAAGCGATGGGGCTCGAGATAGGTTTTCGTCGGCCTCACTGTTGTCATTCCCACTCGATCGTGCTGGGGGGCTTCGACGAGATGTCGTAGACGACGCGATTGATGCCCTTGACCTCGTTGATAATTCGGTTTGAAATGGTCTGCAGAACCTCGTAGGGCAGGCGCGCCCAGTCGGCCGTCATGGCGTCGACGCTTTCGACCGCGCGCAGCGCAATCACCTGCTCGTAAGTGCGCTCATCGCCCATGACTCCAACGGACTTGACCGGCAGGAGAACCGCGAATGCTTGCCAGACATGGTCGTACCAGCCCGCTGCCTCGATTTCTTCGAGAATGATGCTGTCCGCTTCCCGCAGAATGTCGAGCTTCTCGGGGGTGACCTCCCCGATGAGCCGGATGGCCAGCCCCGGCCCCGGGAAGGGGTGTCGCTTGACGATGTGCTCCGGCAGACCCAACTCCCGGCCGACCAGGCGGACCTCGTCTTTAAATAGCTCCCGCAGGGGCTCAATCAGCTCCAAATTCATCCGCTCGGGAAGCCCTCCCACGTTATGATGTGTTTTGATGGTTGCCGACGGCCCCTTGAACGACACACTTTCGATGACATCCGGATACAGGGTCCCTTGGGCAAGGTACTTGACGTTCGATAAGCGACTGGCCTCCTTCTCAAAAAGCTCGATGAACAAGTTCCCGATGATCTTGCGCTTCTTCTCCGGGTCCGTCACACCGCGCAGTCGCTCCATGAAAACCGCCGTCGCATCGAGGTAGATGAGGTTGATCTCGAAATGATCTCGAAAGATGCGCTGAACACTCTCGGCTTCTCCCTTCCGCAGGACTCCGTTGTTCACGAAGACACAGTGGAGCTTGGACCCGATGGCTCGGTGCAGCAGCACCGCCACGACCGCGGAGTCTACGCCGCCACTCAGTGCGCAGATCACCTGGTTGTCCCCCACCTTCTCGCGCACGGCATGGGTCACCGATTCGACGAAGGACTTCATGGTCCAAGTGGATCGGCATCGGCAGATGCGAAACATGAAATTCTCCAGAATGGTTTTCCCGCAGGGGGTGTGAACCACTTCCGGGTGAAACTGCACGCCGAACAGACCCCGGGATGAGTCCCCCATGGCCGCTACAGGCGAATTGGCGCTCTGGGCCAAGAGCGTGAAACCCGTTGGAAGCCTCAGGATCCGATCCCCGTGGCTCATCCAAACACGGGTTGCTTCACGCTCAACGTCCTGGAAGAGCGCCGATTCCGCAACCACATCGATGGTCGCCGGGCCGTATTCTCTCCGGTCGGCGCGCTCCACCGCCCCATCCAGCTGGTGAGCCAAGAGCTGCATGCCATAACAGATCCCGAGAATCGGCACTCCAAGCTCAAAGACGGCAGGGTCGAGCGCGGGGGCCTCGACATCGTGAACGCTGGCAGGCCCTCCGGAAAGAATAATCCCCCTGGGCCCAAAGGCCTTCATTGCATCGAGGGGGAGGTTGAAGGGATGGATTTCGCAGTAAACGTGACTCTCGCGCACGCGTCGGGCGATGAGCTGCGTGTACTGGGACCCGAAATCCAGAATCAGGATCCGTTCCTCATGGAGATGGTCAAAGCGCATGGTGTTTGTCCGATCCGTCTATTTAAGATCTACTTGATAGTTGGGCGCTTCCTTGGTGATGATGACGTCGTGGACGTGACTCTCGCGGAGTCCCGCGCTCGTGACCCGCACCATCTGTGCCCGCGTGCGCAAGGCCTCGAGATTCGGGCACCCGAGATACCCCATGCCGGCCCGAACCCCACCGATCAGCTGATGCACACTTGCGGAGAGCGGGCCGCGGTGGGGAACTTTCCCTTCGATACCTTCGGGGACCAGCTTCTGGGGCTCCACCACATCGTCCTGGAAATAGCGATCCTTGCTCCCGTCTTTCATCGCTCCCAGCGACCCCATGCCTCGGTATACCTTGTAGCTACGGCCTTGATACAGGACGGTCTCCCCCGGGCTTTCGTCCGTTCCGGCAAAAAGACTCCCGATCATCACGCTGTCTGCTCCCGCCGCCAGCGCCTTCACGATATCGCCGCTGTACTTGATGCCCCCATCGCCCACAATGGGCACTCCGTATTTGCGGGCAATTGCCGAACAGTCCAGAATCGCCGAAACCTGGGGCACACCCACTCCCGCGACGATTCGCGTCGTGCAGATCGACCCCGGCCCCACACCCACTTTCACGGCGTCGGCTCCCGCTTGAATGAGCGCTTCCGTGCCGGCCGCCGTGGCTACATTGCCGGCAATCACTTGGAGCCCCGGAAACCGCTCTTTGAGCAGCTTGACCGTGTTGATCACGTTTCGCGAATGGCCATGGGCACTGTCCACGGCGACGATATCAACGCCTGCATTGACGAGCTTCTCCACGCGGGCGAGCGTATCCTTCCCGACGCCCACCGCCGCTCCCACGCGAAGCCGGCCCAACTGATCCTTGCAGGCGCTGGGGTACTTTTTGAGCTTCATGATGTCCTTGATGGTGATGAGCCCTTTGAGGCGCCCTTTGTCGTCCACCACAAGGAGCTTCTCGATGCGCTTCTTGTGAAGCAGCCGCTTTGATTCCTCAAGCGATATCCCCACCCGTGCGGTCACCAATTCGTCCTTGGTCATGACCTCCGAGACTTTTTGGTCCATGTCGGTCTCGAACCGCATGTCGCGGTTGGTGATGATGCCGACAAGCCGGTCGCCCTCGACTACGGGAACGCCCGAAATGCGGTATCGGGACATGACGCGCTGAACATCCGCCAGTTTGTGATCCGGGGACACGGTCACAGGGTCCACGATCATGCCGCTTTCCGACTTCTTGACCTTGTTCACTTCCTGAGCCTGGCGCTCGATTGGCATGTTGCGGTGAATGAAGCCGATCCCTCCCTCTCGGGCGATGCTGATAGCGGTTTCGGACTCGGTGACCGTGTCCATGGCGGCAGTGGTCAACGGGATGTTCATGGCGATTGCCCGCGTCAGCTTCGTCGAGACGTCCGTTTCGTGGGGCAGGACTTCGGAATAATCCGGCAGCAGGGATACGTCATCGAAGGTCAGCGCTTCCGGTATATGCTGGTATCTCGTTTCCATCCATTTCTCCATGTGTTTAAAGTCGCCACCTCCCGTTTTCATAAGAGGAGGGGAAAGTTGTCCTTGATCACATGTCTGTCAAGCTCCAGGTGAGCGTGGTTTGTGGTGCTTGCGGCCAGCCTTGGAGCTTCTCGGCGCAGTCGATCAGCAGACCTTCCAGGAGCCCCCCGTCGGTCACAGTGAGCTCTCTCCGCGCAAGCCCACGCATGATCTCGCCCACGATCACCGCACCGCCAAGGATAATGTCCTCACGCCCCGGCTCGAGTCCCGGAATCCGGCGCCTTTCTTCCAGACAGGCAGTCCCCAAATGATCAATGGTCTGCCGGAGCCAACCCTCCTGCAGGACCAAACCGTTGACACGATACGCCTCATACTCGGTCATGCCGAGAGCCATGGCGGCGAGGGTCGTGACTGTTCCAGCGGTTCCAACGAGCAGAAAGTCCGTCGGAGCTTCCAGCGACCCGAGGAGCGAATGCACCGCGTCGAAGGCCGGTTGCAGGGCATGGCGGGCCTCCTCGGCCGCCCGGCAAAGGGATGCTGTCTCCGGTGGGTCTCCCTGCAGCCAGGTCTCGGTCAACGTAGCGGCTCCGACGGGCACGCTGGAGCTCCAGGTTGCAGCTTCACCCCCGTCTTCCACCAGGAGGAATTCCGTGGTGCTTCCCCCCAAATCGAAGGTGAGAACCGGCCAGCGCTTGCGGGGGAGCACGCTGAGCACGCCTCGAGCCGAGACGAGTGCTTCCTCTTCCTCGGTCAGGATGACGGCCGGAAACCCGAACGTCTGTCTCACCCTTTCCAAGAAAGCGCCGCCGTCGGGGGCCAGTCGCACGACCCCCGTAGCCCCGCAGGCAAGGCCCTTGACGCCGTTTTGCCTGATTAGAGCAGCATATTCCTCCAGAGCCGTCATGCTGGCGGCGATCCCTGTCGCAGAAAGGTGGCCCTCCCGGTTAAACTGATGAGCAAGCCGAGTGATGCGCCGCTCCAGGCGAACCGGCGTGAGGACGCGATCGCCTCCCAAGCGGGCGATAATCAATCGAAGCGTGTGTGACCCGATATCGATGGCGGCGATGCTGCAGGGGAGGGTTGGAAAACCCAAGAAATGGCTCCTTTTCTTATCTTGACAGGAATTTGAGGGCTCGGCTATCTTTCCAAGTCGGTGCCGCTGGCCGGCGACTGCAAGCCTTCCCGGTCCATTCCCCGCCGCAGGTCTGATCGCTGCAGCGCGTCGGTTTGAAACGCCGCACGAAGGAAATGGGGCTCCCAGCTGTCGAAAGAGGAATGCCAGTGATTCTTGAAGTCAATCCCGATCATCCCGAGCCGAGAAAGATACGCAAGATCGTCGAAACCCTTCAACGGGGCGGGATCATCGTGTATCCCACGGACACCTATTACGGCATTGGCTGCGACCTGTTCAAGAAAGATTCCATTCAAAAGATCTACCAGTTGAAGCGGCGCTCGACGAGCCAGCCGTTTAGCTTCATCTGCTCCGATCTCAAGAACATCAGCGAGTATGCTCAAGTCACCAATTACGCCTACAAGACCATGAAGCGGTTACTTCCGGGGCCTTTCACGTTTGTTTTGGAAGGATCGCGTCTTGTTCCCCGGATCATGCTCACCAAGCGCCGAACCGTCGGAATTCGAGTTCCGGACAATCCCATCTGCCTGGCCATCGTGCAGGAGCTGGGTCACCCCGTGATCAACACCACCGCCACGGACCCCGAAACCGGTGACACACTCATGAGCCCTGCGGAGATTCGGAGCAAGATCGGCCACGCTCTGGACCTGATCATCGACGGAGGCATCGTCAGTGGCAATCCATCCAGCGTGGTCTCCCTCATCGACGACACGCCGGAAATCCTCCGTGAAGGCAGCGGCGATCTCAGCGGCTTCAAACTGTGAGCAGGCTCTCTGGCCGCTTGTGCCGTTCCCTGACTCTTCACGGCATTTGATAGCGCAGAGGCTCGTAAGAGCCCTCCAGAAGACCGTTCAGCCGCTCGGAAGCTTCGCTCCCCAGCAGCAGATCCAGGAGGGAGAGCTTCTTTTTTTTCGCGTAGATCAACTCGGGCTCGCCTTCGATCTTACCCATCCGTGCTGCGGCTGTGACCGCGTCTTCCATGTTACCGAGCTCATCGACCAACCCCAGCTTCAGTGCCGTTTCCCCCATGAAGATACGCCCATCGGCGATCTCCCGAACCTTTTCCTCGGGGAGCCTGCGTCCCTGGGCCACATCCGCGATGAATTGCCGGTGCGCCTCGTCGATGGTCGCCTGAATGAGATCCTTTTCCTGCTGCGTCATCTCGCGGCCCGGGTTGCCCATATCCTTGAATGGACCGCTTTTGACGATGACCGTGTGGAAGCCGATCTTCTCGAAAAGCTCCCTGAGGTTGGGAAAGTAGCTGATCACCCCGATGCTTCCGGTGATGGTACCGGGATTTGAAATGATCCGCTGCGTCCCCACCGCAACATAGTAGCCCCCGGATGCCGCGACCGATCCCAGGGACGAAACCACCGGCTTTTCCTGGGCCAACCGCTTGAGCTCCCGGTACAGCTCCTGCGAAGGGGCGATCCCCCCACCAGGTGAATCGATGCGGACGAGAATCGCCTTGATGTTGGGATCCTTGCGGAAGCTCTTGAGGGACTTGAGCGCATCCTGCACGTCGGCGATAGTCCCTCTCACTTCGATCACACCCACACGGTTCGGCTTGGGCATCAAATCGAAGTCGGATCCGGCGAGGAAGCCCAGGATCAGGAGAGCCAGCCCCACAAGGATCATCAGCGTTTTTTTCATGTGCGCTTCCCATCGAAACGTCAACACCCGGTATCACACTGAGGCATGAACCGGGTGTTGAGGGGAACAATTCGTTAAACAGAGCCGAATGGGGATGGAGCCACTATTTGTCCGAAGGCGTGGGATTGCCTGCTTTGGCTTCCAGCTCCTCTTTCAAAAGCTCGCCCAGGTTAGATGTGGCGGCCTTGGCGCTGTTCATGTAGTCATCGTAATTGGACCGCTCATCTTGCTCTTCCAGCTTCTTGATGGAAAGCCCGATCTTGCGATCCTTGGGAGATATGTTGATCACCTTGGCCGTGATTTTGTCTGCGATCTTGTACTGGCCAACCGGCGATTTGATCTTCTCCTTGCTGATCTCGGAAACGTGCACCAGCCCCTCAATGCCTTCCTCGAGCTCGACGAACAGTCCGAAATCCGTCACATTGGTGATAGGCCCTTCAATGACACTGCCCAGTGGATAGCGGTCGGGAATGGTTTCCCAGGGATCGGCTTCCAGCTGTTTGATGCCGAGTGAGAAGCGCTCATTCTGCTTGTCGATGTTGAGGACGATCGCCTGCACTTCCTGGTTCTTCTTGAAGACTTCCGAGGGGTGCTTGACTCGCTTGGTCCAGGAAATGTCTGAGATGTGCACCAGCCCGTCGATGCCTTCGTCGATGCCGATGAAGACGCCGAAGTCGGTGATGTTCTTGATCCGACCGGCAATCGTGGTGCCGACGGGATACTTCTCGGCGATGACATCCCAGGGATTGGGCTCGAGCTGCTTCATGCCGAGCGAAATGCGTTTGCTTTCGGGATTGATGCTGAGCACGACGGCTTCGAGCTCATCGCCCACGCTCAAAATCTTGGATGGATGACGAATCTTCTTGGTCCAGGACATCTCGGACACATGCACCAGCCCTTCGACACCCTGCTCGATCTCGACGAATGCGCCGTAGTCGGTCAGACTGACCACGCGACCGCGCACCTGGGTGCCGACGGGATACTTTTCCTGAGCCTTGGTCCACGGATCGGCGATCAACTGCTTGAGACCGAGGGAGACGCGCTCGTGCTCACGGTCGAAGCTGAGCACCTGCACGTTGATTCGATCGCCGATCTGGAACATTTCCGAGGGATGCCCCACGCGGCCCCAGCTCATGTCGGTGATGTGCAGCAGACCGTCGATCCCGCCCAAATCGACGAACACGCCGTAATCGGTGATGTTCTTGACGGTTCCTTCGACAACCTTCTTTTCTTCCAGGTTGGCGAGGGTCTGCGATTTGAGCTGCTCGCGCTCTTTCTCGAGCAGTGCACGCCGCGAGAGGACAACGTTGCGGCGCTTTTTGTTGTACTTCAATATCTTGAACGGGAATGTGTTGCCAATGAGGCCCTCAAGGTTGCGAACGGGCCGCAGGTCCACCTGAGAGCCGGGCAGAAAGGCTTGCACGCCGATATCGACCGCGAGACCGCCCTTGACCTTGGCCACGACTTTTCCGTCGATGATCCCGTCGTCGTTGTACACGCGGCTGATGTCGTCCCAAATCTTGATCTTGGCAGCCTTTTCCTTGGAGAGGTGAATACTCCCGTCTTCGTCATCGTGGAATTCAAGCAAGACGTCGACTTCGTCGCCAATAGCGGCCTGAATCTCTCCTTTCTCATCCTTGAATTCATGAATGGGGATTTGTCCTTCGGACTTGTAGCCGATGTCCACCATCACAAAATCATCGCTGATCTGAACGATGTGCCCCCGGATGACCTCCCCTTCCTGAATGTTCTGGAAAGTCTGGTCGTAGAGATCCTGGATCGCGTCCATGTCCTCGAAATCAACGTCCATGAGATTGTCTTCGGCCGCGGTGGTGAGCTCTTCTTCTTGCTTTACGGTCTGGAGTTCGTCAACCATTGAATTTGTTACCCCCTTGTCGATATTTGGCTTGCGCCACGTATTTTGAATCTTAAGA
>CAZIEW010000097.1:0-12234 GCA_964538515.1 uncultured Syntrophobacteraceae bacterium | reverse complement strand
GTCGGGGGTCGGGGGTCAGAGGCACCCTTGGGGTCGGCAGGAAAGGTTCCCACGGCCGCTGACTGGAATATCCAGGCAAGTGCCGTTTCATAAAAAGGCTCGCATACAAGAGCGCCTGGGCCTGGGTGGGTACCTGACACCTGACACCCGACACCCCCTAGACATGGTTCCGCAACTGGAGCTCGATGGGGTGCGGATTCAGGTACATCTGGTCCCTCAGGTAGGGCTGATCGTATTTCCGGACGTAGTGACGGATCAGGGTGATCGGAACGATGAGCGGCACGGTGCCGTCGTGGTATTGCTGGATCACTTCGAGTAGCTCCTGTTTCTCGTCTGCCGACAGCTCCTTTTTGAAGTAGCCCATGAGGTGCTGCAGGACGTTGGCGTTCTTCTTGAGCGTGGCACGAAGCTTCAGGGCGTCCATGAGAAGCTTCTGATAGGAATCGTAAAGCTCATTCCGGTCCACATCCTTCGCCCGAGCCACCAGCTTCCCCATTTCGGAATAGTGCTTGGGGCTATGGGCCATGATGAGGAGCTTGTGCGCGGTGTGGAAGGCGACGAGGGGGCCGATCTTTTTTCCTTCCTCGACCAGGGCGCGCCACCGCCTGGCGACGAAGATCCTCTCAATGAAATTTTCACGAAGCACAGGGTCGTGCAGACGTCCGTCCTCCTCAACGGGAAGCAGCGGGAAATGCTCCATGAAGGCTGCGGCAAAAAGCCCCACGCCGATCTTCCTGGGCACCCCGTTGGGGTCGTAGAGCTTCACGCGCTCCATCCCGCTGCTCGGGGATCCTCCTTTGAAAACAAAACCGCACAACCCCTCGCGCTCGAGCTCCGCTACCCGGGCCGCGGCCCATTGCCGCATTCGGTCGGTATGGTCGAGCTTGGTGCGCGTGGTCACGAGTCGGACGGAGCCCGGCTCCCCCTCGAGGCGCATGGTCTCGCGAGGGATGCCCAATCCGCATTCCGCTTCGGGACAAACCGGCACGTAGTCCACGTACTGGCCGAGCGTGTCCCGCAGAAAACGGTCGAGCTGATGGCCCCCGTCATAACGAACCGGGTTGCCGAGAAGACAACTGCTGATACCAAGTCTTATCTTATCCATGACGTTCTCCGGAGATCGTGGGGGATGAGGCTCACTCTGATTACGGAGACTGTATTGTACCGTGTTGCACTTAGCGAGGCAAAGCACTTGGCGGAGTCGCTCGACCCTTTACCCGAAGCGCCGCAGCGCGTGACGACCGCGTGCACCCTTGACTGCCCGGACGGCTGCTCGATCATCCTGAACCGAGACTCGGCCGGTAAGGTTCGGGTTGAAGGCAATCCCGCCCATCCGTTCACCCAAGGGATCACGTGCAGGAAAATCAAGACGTTCCTGAAACGCCTTCAAAGCCACGAGCGCATCACGCACCCGCTGCTCCGCTCCGGATCCGACTGGAAGCGAATTTCCTGGGACGAAGCCCTGGCGCTTTGCGCGGAAAACCTGCAGCGTTTCCGAAGCCAGCCCGCCTCTATTCTACACATTCACGGCGAAGGAGCCAAAGGGGCTCTCAAGCAGGCGTCCAAGGCGTTCTTCGCTCGGCTCGGATCCAGCGAGACGAAAGGCTCCCTCTGCGACGCCGCCGGATACGTCGCGTATCTCAAGGACTTCGGGTCACGGGCTCAAAACGATATCCGCGACATCGGGAATGCCCGGACCATTGTGAACTGGGGCAAGGACCTCTCGAGGAGCTCCGTGCACACCGCCGTGCTCGTGCAGCGAGCCCGCCGCAACGGCGCACGGGTTCTCACCATTTCCCCGGGGGGCGATGGAAACGATGCCTTTTCGGATGATCGGATCCCCATTCGTCCGGGCACCGACCGTTTCCTGGCCGCCGCGGTCGTTGGGCTCATGCTGGAGCGCGGTGAAATCCGCGAGGAAATCCTCGCCCATGTCCATGGGTGGCGGCGGATGCAGGCCATCCTGGACTCCCATCCCCTATCGGAGCTCCTGGCCGCCTGCTCCCTGTCTCTCTCGGAAGCGGAGCGCGTCTTTGCCTGCTACACGCAGGGGAAACCAACGGCAACACTGGTTGGCGCCGGCCTCCAGCGCTATGAATTCGGAGGCGAGAGCACGCGCTGGATCAATGCATTGGCCGTTCTGTCGGGAAACATGGGCGTCTCCGGCGGCGGGAGCTATTTTCATCTGCACTCGCTCAAGGACTTCAACCTGGACTGGACCAAGCCTCAAGGAGGAATGTCCCGACGAGCCCTCCTCATGCCCACCATCGCCAGGGAGATCCTGAACGCGACGGACCCTCCCGTTCGAATGGTCTGGGTGGATGGCTCCAACATCGTCAATCAGGCGCCAAACATCGCCGAGACGATCCGGGCCTTCGCATCGATCCCGTTCAAGGTCGTCGTGGATGCATTCATGACGGACACGGCGCTGAGAGCCGATCTGATCCTCCCTTGCGCCCTGATGTGGGAGCAGGACGATATGGTGGGATCTTATCTCCACCCCTATGTGAACTACGTCCGTGCCGTTTTCGATCCACCGGGGGAGGCAAGAACGGATTATTGGATCCTGACCGAGCTCGGACGGCGGCTGGACCCGCCCGTTCTCCTACCCGAACAGGAAGCCATCTTCAGAGCGTCACTTGAATCACCCACGCTGAGCGGATCCCTTGAAAGCCTACGAGAGCGGGGATTCATCCCAGCCCATCACCCTCGGGTAGCCTACGACGGCATGAGCTTCGACCACCCGGATCGCAAGTGCCATCTCGTGACCACGCTGACCCCGGAGCCGACACCGCCGCGGGAATATCCCTTGCGGTTGCTCACACTCATCCGGAGAGATGCCATCCATTCCCAAATCCTGCAGGAAGACCAGGAAGGGATCCCATCGGTTTGGATTTCGTCGGAGCACCCGCTCGCATCGTCGATGGAGCCGGGTACGCAGGGGGCCCTTGTGTCCCCTCACGGCTCCATGACGGTATGCATTCAGGTGGCAACCGGGCTTCATCCCGAGGCCATCGTCTACCGGCGGGGCGATTGGCTTCGCTGCGGAGGCGGCGCCAACCGGCTTATCAACGCCTTGGTGAGCGACTTGGGACGAGGCGCGCCTTATTATCATCAGTACGTTCGACTGAACATCGCCCCGGAAACGCCCCAGCAAAACGAATGCCGCAACTCGTGCGGCTCCCAAGAGACAACGAGCACCAACTCGTGTGACTGATCCGTGAACCCCAACCCAAGAACGGAGGCTCCTACCACCCATGTCTGCCATGAATCCTGCCCTTCCCTTTGAGATCACGACTTTCTGTGAGGACTGCGCCCAGGCGCTTGGCGACTCGACGAGCCACAAGGCCTCGATCGATCACGTCGTGAAGACGCTCCCGGGTCTCCTCCTCAATCGCGATCTCCTTGCCCGGCTCCTCGAGGGCGTCATCCACCGGAGGGGTTACCCCGATGTGCGACGCCCCACCGTGTTCGACAACGAATACATCTTATTTGCACATCCCGAAAGGCTCTTCTCGCTACGCATGTACCTGTGGGGCCCGGGGGAATACCTCACCGCCCACGACCACAATGCGTGGGGCGTGATCGGAACGGCAACCGCGGGCTTCCATGTCATCAACTACAACCGCCTGGACGACGGAGCGCGGGAGGGCTACGCACACCTCGAAGCCTTGGAGGAGCAGTATCTGCGCGCCGGAGATTGCGTCGACACCCTCCCGCTCAATGAGGGGATTCACAAAACGGGCAATGTGACCGAGCAGACTTTGATCACGCTGAGTGTCTACGGAAAGCCCATCGTACGGGACTTCCTGCAGCTGTTCGACGTCGAGCGACGCGCCGTAACGCGGCTCTACACACCACGACGGCGAAAAGAGGTCCTCGCGGCGGATGCGTTGAAGAGCCTTCTTACGGGAGGACGCTGAAAAAGACCGGGGGGTGTTTGGAGTCCACTGTTCGTCCAAGCGGGCAGAAGGAATGAGCCGAACATTTGTGGCACCAAAATGGCGCACAAACCGATGGGCCAGGCCTACACCAGCATCCCCATCTCTTGCCTTTCACCTGGACGTTGCATTTCAGCCCAACAGATTGCCACCAAGGAGACCTCTCCCGACGATACCCCCCTAGTTTTATGCAGAGAACCCCCGACTCATTCTCTTTCTGTCAGAAAAGCCCCTTGACTTGCTCGTCGAATTCCATACAATCACCGGGCGCTCAAAACGGTAAGGGCTTGTCGAGCGGATTCCATCGATCGTATTCCCATCCTTGAGGATTTCAATCCATGAAGTATTGGCGAACGCCGCTGGATGCGGGCGACATCGTCGTTTCCCGTGGCATCGTGCACATCATCGAAGAGCGGTGCAAGGGTTGCGGCTACTGCATTGAATACTGCCCCAAAGACGTGCTGGTGCTTTCTGCCCGGTTCAATGCCAAAGGGTACCACCCCCCCGAAGTGAAGAAGCCCAACGAATGCGTCAATTGTCACTACTGTGAGATCATCTGCCCCGATTTTGCCATCTTCTCGGAGGAGATCCCGGAGGAGTCGGCGGGGTGAAACGGCAGGCGCCGGGCCCCTTTATGGGGGACGGCTCCGGCAGCAGGAACAACGCGAGCGAAATGAGCCTATGAAACCAGCAGTTTTAACGGGTGAGCACTTCATTACAGGCGACGTGGCTTGTGCCGAGGGGGCCCTGGCGGCCGGGTGCCGGTTTTTCGCCGGATACCCCATCACTCCTGCCACCGAGATCGCCGAGCACATGGCCCACCGGCTCCCCGGGGTCGGCGGCACCTACATCCAGATGGAAGACGAAATCGCTTCGATGGCGGCCATCCTGGGGGCGTCCTGCGCGGGCGTGAAGAGCATGACGGCTACGTCCGGTCCCGGCTTCAGCCTGATGATGGAAAACCTGGGACTGGGTGTGTGCACCGAAACCCCCTGCGTGCTCGTGAACGTCCAGCGGGCCGGCCCGTCCACCGGCCTTCCGACCCTCGGGGCACAGGGCGACGTCATGCAGGCACGCTGGGGCTCCCACGGACACTACGAGATCATTGCATTGGCCCCGGCATCCCCCCAGGAGATTTTCTACCTGACGATCAGAGCATTCAATCTCAGCGAGCGCTACCGGGTCCCCGTGCTCGTCCTGACCGACGAGATCGTTGGCCACCTCAGCGAACGGGTTGTCATCCCCGAGCCGTCCGCCATCAAGACCGTCGAGCGCCCGCGCGCCAAGGGACGCAAGGATCGCTTCAAGCCCTTCCAGGCGGGCCCGAACGGAGTGGCCCCCATGGCCATCGCCGGCGAAGGATACGGCATCCACGTGACGGGACTGACGCACGACGAGCGGGGCTATCCCGTGATGAGCGCCGAAGCCCAGGTCTCGATGGTAGATCGCTTGGTCGGCAAGATCCGCAACAACCTCAAAGACATCATCCAAACCGATTCCTACCGCCTGGAGGATGCCGAATACGCCATCATCTCCTACGGCGTGTCGGCGCGCTCCAGTCTGGCCGCCGTGGACGAAGCGCGGGACTTGGGGATCAAGGCCGGCCTGCTGCGTCTCATTACCGTATGGCCCTTCCCGGAGGAAATGATCCGGGCCTTGGCCGATCAGGTCAAAGGATTCGTCACGGTGGAGCTGAATTTGGGCCAGATCCACCTCGAAGTGGAACGATGCGCCGGCGGCAAAGCCCCTGCATTCCTGGTCGGGCATCCGGGTGGGACCGTCATCCCCCCCGAGCGCATCATCGAGACACTGATGAACGCGCGCAAATCCGCGTAGGCTCCCGGTGACGCGGAGGACTCTTGAGACACGGATGGACACGGATAAGAGCGGAAAGAGGGAAAGACCACGGAAGGGCAGCACAGACACGATCGACCTAAGATTTTATCCGTGTCCATCCGTGTCGTCCCCATCCGTGTGCACCCGTGTCTGATTTGCTCCCTTACTCGAACACGTTAACGCCTGACCGCTTCACAATCAGGAGTCATCATGGACAAGCTTAAGAACCGGCCGGAACACCCTTTGGATGATTTGCTGCGCTCCGACCGTATTCCCCATATCTGGTGCCCCGGATGCGGCATCGGGACGGCCTTCTCGTCGTGCTTGTGGGCGGTGAAGAGCTCGGGCTTCGATCCCCAGAAGACGGTGGTCGTTTCGGGAATCGGCTGCTCGGGACGCGCCGCGGGCTACATCAAGCTCGATTCGTACCACACGACCCACGGCCGCGCGATCCCGTTCGCCACGGGAATTAAGCTCGGAAACCCCGATCTCAACGTCATCGTGTTCAGCGGCGACGGCGACCTCTTCGCCATCGGCGGCAACCATTTCATCCACGCCGCTCGGCGCAACATCGACCTCACGGTGCTCTGCGTGAACAATCTGAACTACGGCATGACAGGCGGCCAGGCGGCAGCCACCACCCCCCAGTACGCCAAGACGACCACATCTCCCAAGGGGAATCCCGAGACGCCGTTCAATCTTCCGCTGCTGGCGTTCGCGGCCGGCGCTTCGTATGTGGCCCGATGGACCATCCTTCACACGCGCGACCTCACCAAGTCCATCGAGGAAGCCATGCAGCGCCGGGGGCTCTCGTTCATCGAAGTGCTCGCCCCCTGTCCGACCGGCTACGGCCGACGCAACAAGGAAAAGCCCCTCGACACCCTGAAGATCTACCAGGATCGGTCCATCATCAAGAATGGGGCTTCCCCGATGGATGCGCTCCTTGACTATGGCAGCGGGATTGTGCTGGGCACCTTCGTGGACCACGAGCGGCCCACGTTCGAGGAATGCTACGATTCCACCTGCCGGCCGACCAATCTTTAGCCGCACGGCCAAACCTCGGAGACACAGGAACAGATCGGTATGAGCTCACAGAAGACGCCATCCACACGCAAGGAAATCCTCATCACAGGGTTCGGCGGTCAGGGGATCGTCCTGGCCGGCCAGATTCTGGGCAAGGCCGCCAGTCTCGGCGACAAGCGAGAAAGCACCCTCACTCAGTCCTACGGCCCCGAAGCGCGGGGCGGGGCCTGCAGCGCCCAGGTGATCATCTCCGATGGCTCCATCCACTTCCCGTATGTGCGAACGCCGGACGTATTGGTCTGCATGTCCCAGGGCGGGTACGACAAGTATGCCGAGCTCATGCGCGAGGAAAGCATCCTGATCACCGATCAGGACCTGGTTCGTGTGGACGCCTCCGAAAACCCCCGCTTCTTCACCATCCCGGCGACGCGCATGGCCGAAGAGATCGGCCGCAAGATGATGGCCAACATCGTCATGCTCGGGTTTCTCACAGCGGTCTCCAGCGCGGTGAGCGTCGATGCCGCCCGTGACTCCGTCGTCGATTCGGTCCCCAAGGGCACCGAGAAGCTCAACACCACCGCGTTCAACAAAGGATACGACTACGGGCTTGCGGTGCTGAAAGGACGCCAGAAAAAGGCGGAAGGCAAGAAAGGTGCGCGCTCCTAGAGCTCCGTCAGCTTTCTTCTGCAGAGTACACCCCCCTTTGATTCCCCCTCGAGGGGGCTTCAGGGGGTGTTCGCGTGCCCAGCATAACTTGTTTGACGATGCACGAGAGCGACGAAGAAAGGATCGTTTGGATGAGGACAGAAAAAGAGCGGCTCCATCGGGTCCTGGTGGTGGGGGCCACCCCGGCGGGAATCGCGGCCACCAACAAACTGGGGGAGCTCGGGATTCCCGTGACGCTGGTGGATCCCAGCCCTGACCTGGACCAGAAGCTGGCCGCGGAAGAATGGCGACTGAGCTCGGGGCTCACCTTCAACTATGCGAACCGTCCGGGATTGCTGCGCATTTTGCGCAATCCCCGCATTCGGCTCAACGTCCCCGGTGAGGTCACCAGCATCAAGCACACTCCCCAGGGGTTTTCGGCGCGCATCCGGACGCACCAGACCTACATCGATCCGGACCACTGCACGCTTTGCGGCAATTGTGCCGAGGTCTGCCCGGTCACGTGCCCAGACGGGTCGAAGCCGCTCCACTATCATGGTCGCCAAAGTCTCCCGGGACGGCCAACCATCGACAAGCGGCAAACGCCTCTCTGCCAGGCCAACTGCCCGTTGGGCGTGAACGCACAAGGTTACATGGCGCTGGCTCGGGCGGGCCGTTTTGAAGAAGCCCTCCAATTGATCCGGCGCGACAACGTGCTCCCCGGCATTTGCGGCCGGATTTGCACCCACCCGTGCGAATCGGCTTGCCGTCGATCGGAGCTCGATGAGCCGCTCGCCATCCGGGACGTCAAGCGCTTTGTGGCCGACTTCGAGCTGAAGCACCGGCAGGCAGATACCGCTACATCCCACGCACCGTCGGCCGCCTCCCCGGCCCGAGCCGAAAAGATCGCCGTGATCGGCTCCGGCCCCTCGGGACTCGCCGCTGCGGCGGACTTGGCACGGCTCGGATACGGAGTCGTTGTGTTCGAGCGCGAGCAGGAAGCAGGTGGGCTTCTCCGTTACGGCATCGGGCCTCATCGCCTGCCGAGGAGCATCCTGGATGTCGAGATTAAAGCCATCGAGGCCATGGGCGTCGAGTTTCGCCTGGGCTCAGCGATTGCGGCCACCAAGGACCTGGAGAAGCTGCGGGAGGCCTTTGCTGCGGTCATCGTGGCCACGGGGGCGTGGAGGGACCGGAAGCTGGGCGTGCCGGGCGAAGATCTGGCCGGCGTCTCCGGGTGCATCGAATTCCTGTGCTCCGTCTATCGGGGACAGGTCACGACCATGAGGGAGAAAGTCGCGGTGATCGGGGACGGCAATGCCGCCTTCGACCTCGCCCGCGTTCTGAAGCGGCTCGGTGCGGACGTCACCATCCTGTCGTGGTTCCCCTTTGGAATGATCCCCGCCGACCCGGAAGAGATTGCGGCCGCACGGGAAGAATCCATCGCCATCATCGAGCGCACCAAGACCGTCGCCTTCCTCGGCGAGAACGGCCGCCTCACGGCCTTGCGGTGCGCACCCACGCAGCCCGGTCCACCCGATGCAAACGGTATCCCGTGGCCGATCCTCGTGCCGGGGGGAGAAACCTTCGAGCTGGCCTTCGACCGTGCTTTCGTCGCTATCGGCCAGGCAGCCGACGACTCGTCCGTGAACGGTGTCCGGAAGAATGCGAAAGGCTACTTGCAGGTCGACGACCGTTTCCGGACGAATCTGAAGTCGGTCTACGCCGCGGGCGACACCATGCAGGGACCGTCGTCCGTGGTGCAGGCCATGGCTTCGGGAAGGCTGGTCGCCCGGACGGTCCATGAGGACCTCACCGGCGAGCTCTCCCCTTTCAAGAAGCTCCGTACGTCTGCGCTCGACTTCGTGCCCATATCCCCGGACATCCCCAAGATGGACCGGGCGAACATGCCCGAGCGACAGGCGCAGACCCGCCTGTCCGGCTTCGATGAAGTGGCCCTCGGGCTCACCGAAGCCCAGGTCCTGGCGGAAGCATCCCGGTGCCTGCAGTGCGGCAGCTGCTCGGAGTGCCTCGAATGCGCCCGGATCTGCAAGGCCGTGGGGAGCCTCCGGCACGATGAGGAGCCCATCGAGGAGATCGAGCACGCGGGTGTCGTGATTCTTGCCGATCCGAGCCTCGCTCCCGCGATCAAGGGCGAAGACGTGATCCGCGCCTACAGCACCAAGACGGCCAAAAACGACGTGTACGCGCTCATCATGCGAGGCTTCGCCGCTGCAGCCGAGGCCATGGTGCTTCTCGGCGGAACCGGTCTCAAAATGCGGGGCCACGGCTTGTCGTTTTCTCCACCGGACCCCCAGCTGGAATCAGAGATTCGCATGGGCGTTTTCGCGTGCCGCTGCAACGGCTCCCTGGGCTGGCCCGAAGCGCTGGATCGGTACATTTCCGGGCTGAGCGACCGCCCCGGTGTGGTCCACGCGGAAACCATCGACTCGGCCTGCGCACCCGAAGGCTCCGCGGCCCTTTTGCGAACGATTCGGGAAAAGGGCTTGACCCGGGTGGTTCTGGCCTCCTGCGTCTGCTGCCCCCTCGATTTTATCTGCAGCGCCTGCACGGACCAGCGCAGCCGCCTCAAGGATGCCCTGTTCAACGGGACGGGCGTGAGCCGCGCGATGGTGGAAACCTGCAACGCACGCGGCGAGGTCCTCAGACTCCTGAGCGAAGATCCCGAGCTGGCGGTGGCCCGTTATATGGGCCTCATCGATCGGTCCATCAGCCGAGCCCGACGTCTCAAGGCAATGCCCTCCCCTGCCCGCCCGTACAACTTCACGACCGCCGTCATCGGGGATTCCGAAGCGGCCATCAAGAGCGCTCTGACCCTCGCGGAAGCCGGCATGGAAGTGTTCTTGTTCGGCGCTCAGGATCGGCCGCTCACCAGCTCCATCTCGCACCCCAACATCCATTCCTTCGACGGGTCATCCGTGAAGGGGCTCGCCGGAACGGTCGGGAGCTTCAGCGTCATCGTGGAGATGGGCGGCACCATCCAGGTGCTGCATGTCGGGGCGGTCATCATCGGGGAGCAGTCGCGAAAACGGATTCCTTATGTTCCGTCCCCCGACCTGCCCTCCCATTTAGTGGCTTCCGCCATGCAGCAGCGCGGCACGCCCGGAATACCGTTCTTCATGCCCGGCGCGACGTCGATATCCGGGCTTTTTCTGGCATCCCCTGCCGGCGTGCATGTGACCGACCGGGTCAAGGGTGCGGCGGCAGCCCTCATGGCCGCCACGGTCATGCCGCGCAAGCCGCGACAGAACAAAGGCTACACCGTGGTGGTGGACGACGCCCGGTGCCGCGGGTGCGGACGCTGCAACGCCATTTGCCCCTACCAGGCGGTGAGCTTCCGTGAGAGCGCGGCCGGGGGCCGATCGGCATTCGTGGACGAAGCCCTGTGCAAGGGCTGCGGCAACTGCATTTCCGTCTGCCCCTCGAATGCGGCGGACAGCCCTTATCGTGACCGCCGTTACCTCGAGCAAATGATCGACGAGATCCTGCTCTGATCGCGCCGGCATCCGAAGTGAGTGAGAAATCCATGAGTCTCAACATCATCCTGTTCATGTGCAACTGGGGCCCCCACGCAGCCTTTCAGGCGCTCCAGGACAACGGCTCCTCCATTCCGCCCGATGTGCGGATGATCCGCATTCCGTGCACGGGCCGGATCAGCAAGTCCCTCCTCTTCCGGGCGTTCGAAATGGGGGCCGACGGCGTGGCCCTGATCGGCTGTGAGCCGGGTAGCTGCCGCTACGGGAGCGGGACCGCCCTGGCCACTCACAACGTCGACGACACGCGCGGCATCCTTGATCTTCTCGGACTGCGCAAGGAGAGACTCCGCTGGGCGACGTTCCTTCCCGAACAGTCGAACGAGCTCCTCGCCTTCCTCCAGGACTTCGCGGCCGGCCTCCAGGCGATCGGGAAGAGCCCCGTCACCCCGACGCCGAGGCTACCGATCGAGCCGACGGAGGACGCCGACATCCGGAAGCTCCTTTCCACCCACGATGTCTACGCGTGCCAGGACTGCGGCAAATGCTCCTCCGCCTGCCCTCTGACCTTGGTGGGCAAGCCCTTTTCGCCCCGCGGCCTGGCCACTGCGATTATCGCGGGCTCCATGGACTCCCCGGCGGTCGAGCGGGATGTCTGGTCGTGCCTCACGTGCGGACTCTGCTACGACCGGTGCCCGTCGGCCGTGGATTTTCCCGAGTTCATCCGCGAAATGCGGCGGATCCAAAGCCAGGGCGGCAAGAAAGGGCATCAAGCCCACGACGGTTTCTTTCAGTCCCTGATGCGCACCATGACATCGCCGCAGCTCAAGCCAAATCACTGGGACTGGCTGCCCGAAGATGTCAAGACGGACCCGGAAAGCAACGTGCTCTTCTTCGGGGGCTGCGCTCCTTACTTCGATACGTTTTTCGGGGGACACCTGGGCGTCAAGACCCGGGACATTCTGGCGGATTCCATTCGGCTGCTGAACTTTTTCGACATCACGCCCGCCGTTCTGTCGGAGGAGCGATGCTGCGGGCACGATCTGCTGTGGTCGGGCGATCTCGAGAATTATCTCCGCCTTGCGAGGCTCAACATGGAAGCCATGGAGCAGGCGGGAATCGAAGAGATCGTGACGGCCTGTCCCGAATGCTACCGGACCTTCACCCACGATTACCCCGAGCAGGGCATCTCGGTTCCCTTCAAGGTCACGCACCTCTACGACCTGCTGGAGGGCGAGATCGACAAGGGAGCGGTGGGCTTTGAGAAGATCGATCGCGGGCTGACCTTCCAGGAT
>CAZIEW010000096.1:0-12858 GCA_964538515.1 uncultured Syntrophobacteraceae bacterium | reverse complement strand
CTTGTATATCGAGGCGAAGAATATTCACAGCAAGATGAGAGACCAGGAAGGGAATCTGACCACGGAGTGGAAGGAATTGGAAAAATTCGTCACGATGGAAGGTGAGCTCGACAATGAGAGCCTAAATCGTGCGATCTGGAATCTGAGCATCATCCTCGGAAGAACGTTCCATGAAACGAGGGAAACCTACGACTATTTCGAATCGTGTAAAAAAGAGACAAATCTATGCAATGGCCTGTGTGAGATCATCTACAAGCTTGGAAAAGGCATAGAGACCATCACTCAAACACAAACGGATATCGAGATACAGTTCACACCTGACTTGAGTCATGTGATCCTGCATCACATCTATGGGAAGCGATGGTCCGCGCAGCTCAAGGGAAAGCTGCGCGAGCTGGGATTGGAGGATCGTCCCTTGCACCTCATCAGCTCCAACCCGCACAGCGTCGTCAATCTCCTCTACGGGTACGGGGCCGTTGGAGTCGGCTCGCAGGCGCAGTTGCCCCGGGATCTTTACGACTTTGTGCGGGAGCTTCGTCGTCGCGGTGGCGAGGTGCTGGAGTATGCCCGGAATCATGGGTTCCATGAGATCCCCGACGAGAGCGGGGCGCACGTCGACTGCCAGATCATCGACACCGCCCGGATGGACTTCGACGGGCTGCACCCCGAGCTGCGATTCGACCTCGATGCCGTGAAAGCCGAAAAGCCGGTGATTCTCGTCATGGATTACGCCTTCGGAACCCAAGCTTTCGAGCTGATCGACTCTCTCCTGCAGCCCATGGTGATCGATGGCGAGGAAAGGAACCTGAACTTGCGCTCCATGTCGGTCATGGGGAAGGCGGGGACGCTGCGCGGGAAAAAGGGCGACATCATGATCGCCACGGCCCATGTGCTCGAAGGGTCGGCGCACAACTACATCCTGGACAACGACCTCACGGAGGAGGACTTCGCCGGCTACCAGGACGTTTTTGTCGGTCCGATCATCACGGTGCTCGGAACGTCCCTGCAGAACCGTGATGTCCTCGAAACCTTCAAAACGACGAGCTGGAAAGCCGTGGGCCTGGAAATGGAAGGCGGCCACTACCATCGCGCCATCAACGCGGCCATGATCCGCGGGCACATCTCCAAAGACGTGAAGGTCCGGTATGCCTACTACGCCTCTGACAACCCGCTCATGAGCGGCCAGACCCTCGCGTCCGGCAGCTTGGGCGCCGAAGGCGTCAAGCCGACCTACCTCATCACGAAGTGCATCCTGGAAGAGATCCTGTAAATTCAACGGAGCAGCGAATCGGATCAACCACGGCGACCCAAACGGCGTGGCGTCGGCAACAGGCAAAACGTCATGGCGACGATCCGATAAACCATCGGCATCACCGTCCCGACGATCGGGTCCAACCAACTCATTTGCTGCAAGACCCAGAAAGGAGAGCGAGCATCCATGTTAATGAATGGGTCTGCAGTACGGCGGATATGGACTCGGTATGTCACCATTACAGTCGTTCGCAGGAGACCCGCTGCCTGCTTGGTATTGGCTCGTTCCGGCGCAACCGAAGGTCACCAGCATGAGCAACCCCAGCGCAAAAACGAAAATCTTTCTCAGTTCCATGACATCACCTCATTTCTTGGCGTTGGTGAATGGATACCTCATTGCCCTTGCAATTCGAGACCGTCGGTTTCAGGTCGCCACGCTGGCGACTCCTCGCCTCTCTCTCCCCGACACCCGATGCCTTGGCTCCAAGTAATCCCAAGGGTCGTGAATTGCACCCCCTCATTTCCTGCAAGGTTGAAGCGCCGTGAGAAGCGCTCGGTCGTCAAACGGCTTTCGAAGATAGGCAATCGCTCCAAGCCTTAGGGCCTGCCCTTCCATCGCAGGGAGGTCGTGGCCGGTTATGAAGATCACGGGAACCGCGGTATGCGAAGCGACTAAAACCTCCTGTAACTGAAAGCCGCTCATGCCAGGCAGCTCAATATCGAGGATGAGGCAGCAGGCGTTTTGTATTGCGCCGGATTCGAGCAGCTCTTCGGCGGACGTGAAGCCCCTGCTCTGATAGCCCACCGATTCGAGCAAGAGTGTCAGCGAATCGAGGACGGATCGATCGTCTTCGACAACATAAACGCTGCATTTCTTCTCAATCATAACCATGATCCTGACGATGGCCCATTCCAGCTGCAGTGGCGGTCGCTTTGAGCCCATTCGAAATGCTATGTCGATCTCCGGCGTATGTCGGGTGGCGGTTGCCCGGACGAAACCAAAGGGCATCGATACGAGATCGAGAGACTTATGCAAACCCCTCGCGTCAACTCTCCCATCCGTATCATTGCAGAAGGCCGGGAATCAGGCAATTGCACCTTGGTGAAATAGATGACGTCCATCGGGGCTGGTGAGGGGCCAGTACTCCGTCAAAGAGGTCTTGCCGGGCAAGAGCCCCCCCAAAAAGCCCCCTTGAGGGGGAATCAAAGCGGGGTGTCCCTTGCGGAACAAAGTTGACAGAGCGTTAGTCCAACGGGATCTCAACGCCCAGCTTTGCGGCATGGCGGACCAGGTCGGCCAGGGAATCCGCTTTCATCTTTTCCATGATTCGCCCGCGGTGGACCTTCACGGTCCCTTCGGTGATTGCGAGTTTGTGAGCGATCTGTTTATTCAACATGCCGGAAACGACGAGGGTGAAAACCTGCCGCTCACGCGGAGACAAGGAATCGAACAACTGTTGAATTCCCAGCGACTTGTCTCTTTCCAGCCTTCTCTGCCGGTCCAGTTCGATCGCCCGATGAATCGCGTCGAAGAGATCCCGCTCATCGAAAGGTTTCTCGAGAAAGTCCACGGCACCGGCTTTGATGGCGCGCACGCTCAGGGGGATCGTGCCGTGCCCGGTGATGAAAATGATCGGGAGGGAAATCTTCGCCTTGGCCAATTCATTTTGAAGATCAAGACCGCTCATTCCGGGCATGCGCACGTCGAGCAGGAGACACCCCGGCGTCCCGGGGTCGGCCTCGTCAAGAAAACCACGGGCCGAGGAGAAGCTTCTCACCTCGAGCCCTGCCGATTCCAGTAGGAGCCTCAGGGAATCGCGGTGGGAGTCATCGTCGTCAACGACAAAAACGGTTGTCTGGCTCATGGGTGCTCACAATGACCTGATTTGTACCGGAGGCGTTCGATTCATCCGAGAGCGCCTCAGCAGGCGGCAGAGGGCAGGGACCTCATCACTCCTGATGAGATCCTTGTTGACCTTCTCCGTTGCTCTTGGCTGTTGCCAGCCACAGGGTAAAATGGAATGTGGCTCCTCCATCAGGGTTCTTCTCGGCCCAAATCGCGCCCTCATGCGCATGGATGATGTTGTGGCAGATCGCGAGCCCCATCCCCAACCCTTCGGGCTTGGTCGTGTAAAACGGCTCAAAAAGCCGATCCTTATGTGCTTCGTCAATGCCTGCACCAAAGTCTCTGACGGAAACCTTCACGCCGTACTCTTCCCAAATCTCGGTCCTCAGAACCACCCGGGGAGCATCCAGCATATCACGGCTCATCGCGGCGGCGGCATTCAGAACGAGATTGTGAATGACCTGCTGCAGTTGAACCCTGTCACCCCAGATGGGTGGCAGGGCGGGGTCAAGCTCCTTTGCGATCGACACCTTCGCCAGGGCAGCGTCGTGGCCTATGAGATCCAGAATCTCTTCGATTACGTCGTTTAGCGACAGCGATTCGTACCGAATCGCCTCCTTTTTCAGCAGGGACCGGATCCTTCGGATCACCTCCGCGGCCCGGATGTCGTCCCGGATAATGCCCTGAAGGGCTTCGCCCACTCTGATCAAATTGGGCTCGCCACCGGCAAGAAAACGCTGTGCGGCGCTGGCGTAATTGAGGATCGCTGACAGCGGCTGATTGAGCTCATGGGCAAGTGAGCTCGTCAGCCCGCCCAGGGCGGCAACCCGCGTCACATGGGAGAGCTCGTCCCGGTGTTGTTGAGCCTTAGCTTCGGCCGCCTTCTTCTCCGTGACATCCCTGTTGCTGGCCCGGGTGCCCTGGAAATGACCCTCTTGATCGATGACCGGCCGACAGATGTGGTCAATCCAGCGGATCTCACCATCACGGGTGTAGATACGGAACTGAATTTCCTGCAGCTCCATTTCGAGCCGAGGTTCGGCTTTGTGCCGATCCCAGACATGGCGATCCTCGGGAATGATGATCTCGTGGCGCAGAGAGGGATTTTCGATGAACTCCCGGGGACTGTAGCCCGTAACGCGCTTGCATGAGGGGGATACATAATTCAAGCTCCCATCCGGGGCCGTCCAGTATTCCCAGTCATACGTGTAATCGGCCACCGTCCGATACTTCGATTCCGCGCATCTCAGAGCGCGATCGGCCCGGCGTTGCTTCTGGCGACTGACGACGAGAGCTGAGATGAGCAGCGCCTGGACGAAGACAATCGAAAAAACCCCAACGATCTGCCACCAGTATTCTCTCCATAGGGAAAATTCTCTGTACTGGACTTCGCTTCCTGGAGGCAGGTCTTCCTCAGAGATTCCCCAACGCTTGAGCTGCCGCGCATCGAAGACATAACGATTCCCGGTTCCCCTGAAAGACTCCATACCGCTGGGCTTTTCTCCGGAGAGGGTGCGCAGCACTGCCTGGGCCGTCATGGCTCCCAAGGCGGAATAATTGATCAGGTGACCACCGACGATCCCGGAGCCAATGTGCGTTTCGGCAAGACCGTAAATGGGTGCGCTCGCCTGCTTGGAAATGAGCGCCAGAGCATCGGGGGAATCGAAGGCGTGTCCGTTGCCGTCCTGAGTGACAGAAAGGTAGAGCACGAGAGAGTGCTCGGGGAGCTTCGCAACCTGATCCACGAGCTCATCCATCGGGAGCCCCGACAGGTACTCGAGCTCAACCCGGTTCTCGAAGGCGCGCACGGGTTCCCTGGCCCATCCTTGAAGCATTTGGTCGAACCGGGAGGCCCCGTTCACAACAACAACCTTGCGGACATCAGGGTGGAGGTGGAGGGCAAGAGCCAGGGTTCCCTCGATGTCCAACCTGCTGGTCACGACGGCGGCAAGGGGTCCCGGGGGAGGGTCATCGAGGAACCTGGGGTCCTGTTCGACGAGAATGACAGGGACTTTCAGGAAGGATTCGGGGCTCTGTTTCGCCACAACATCAAGGGATAAGCGCAGGACGGCAACGATGAGGTCGATTTCGAAGGCGGCGTATTTTTCCCGATGCAGTTCTATTAGTTTCTCGTGATGTTGAGCACTTGGGGATTTGTCCAGATCCAGACACTCGACGAAGAGCTCGAACCGGTAATCCTGCGAAGCTGCCAATGCTGATCGAAGGCCGGTCTCAAACTTGATGAACCCGGGCATGTAGCTATGAAAGGGGTAGAGAATCAAAATCCTTTTGCTGGGCACCTTTGCCGATGAGTCCTGAGGAATGGCAAGGGACAAAAGTCCAAGGAAAATAAATGCGACGGCTTTTATTGCGCGCTCCACAGATTTCATCAGCCAGTTGTCTCCGACAGCGACTCGAATGCGGAATGTCTCAGCTCGCTCACAGCATCGATGGTCGTCAGTTGCTGTGCGCTGGGAATTATAACAGATCAGAGGCAGCGGACGGAGTACTTCGTTGATTCCTTATCGTTTATCCTAAGAAGGATTGACTCGAGGAGGCGGGAGCGACTGATTGAAGAGCTTGCCGAAATCCAGGCGCAAATCGTGGGCCGCTCCCCATGAAAATGGCTCTGGTTTCGGGGTGAGGATGCCCCCGTCCTCGAAGCTGGGAGCTCGAGGCTTCGCCAAAGCTCACTCGGGGGTCGATTGTCCTGTTTCCTGGCGAAATGCAGCCATCGCATGGCGGTTCGTCGGGTAGAGCCGGTTTTCCCCGATCCGTTCCACGCAGTGATAATGCGCCAGCAGCGCCGTGGTGGACGGGTTGGCGCGGCTTACGGCAACGCTCACGCCTCGGTCTTTCAACCGCTGGAGAACCTGATGAAGTGCTTCCGCACCCGTGGTGTCAATGTCATTCATCGCCTGTGCATCCAGCACGAGCCATTGGACGGGTGTGGCGGCCCGGTCGACCAGTTTCTCCACCTCCTCCTCAAAAAGGGCGGCGTTGGCGAAATAGAGGGACGCGCCGAACCGATAGATAATGACTCCGTTCGTATCCGGCGCATGTTCTGTGTCCTCGGCGATAAAATGACTGCCGTCGGGCGCTTCCCGCAACATCCAGGTGCGCGGCCTGGACGCCCGTCGGAGCAGATCGATGGTGGCGAGCAAAAAGGCGACGATGACCGCCCGAAGGGGCCCGAGCACCAGAACGCTGAGCATGCAGACGGCCGCGATCCAGAATTCAGAACGGCGCAACCGCCACAATTCCCGAAGCTCCTCGACTTCGATCAGCTTCAGCACCGCACTGGCGACAACTCCCGCCAAGGCCGCAGCGGGCAGATAGGCCAGCTTATCCGTAAAGAACACCATGACCAAAGCGACCGTCACCGCCGCGACTAAACTCGAGAGCTGCGTCCGGGACCCTGCGGCATCCATGGCCGCGGTGCGCGAGGCACTATTCCCCGAGACCAAGGAACCAGTGAGCCCGCAGGCCAAACTGGTCATGCCATAGGCAAACAACACCTGGTTGCCATCCGCCTTGGTCTGGTGCTTTCGGCTGTAACTGCGGACAAGCAGCAAGCCTTCGCACAGGGTGATGCCAACCACCGCCACGGCACCGGGCAGCAACCCCAGATAGTCGGAGAGCGGCACGTTTGGAAGGGTCAGAGAGGGCAGCCCCGATGGCATGGCACCCAGCACCTTGACCCCCTTTTGCTCCAGGCCGAGCACGGCCACGACGACCGTCGTCAGGATCAACGCGATCAAAGCCGCGGGCGCTTTGGGGGCGTACGCCTTCATGACACGAACGATACCAAAGGCGCCCAGCCCGATCCCAACGGAGTAGAGATTCGCATGGGGTAGGGATGCAAGCAGGGAGATGAGCTCCGCGAAAAAACCCGTGGTGTCTACGGAGCTCGCAATCGCTCCATGCAGTTGTTCGGCGATCGTCTCCAATCCCGATCCTCCTGCATGAACAGCGCCGAGGATGCGCCTGACCTGGTTGGTCAGCACCTCGATCCCCAAACCGGTGATGAAGCCGGCCAACACCGCCCGGGACAAGAAGTTGGCGAGAAAGGCGAGCCGAAAAAACCAGAACCCAAAGAACAGCAGACCGCACATCACGGCCAGGGCCAGCGCATATTGCAGACGCAGCGGGTCTCCGATCGGAGCATAGCCAATGAGGATCGCTCCCAAGATCGCGGAGGTCGCGGCATCCGGGCTTCCCACGAGATGGGGCGAGCTGGTGAAGAGGGCAAAAATCGCCAGGGGAAGGATTCCGGCGTACAGTCCAAACACCGGGGGCAACCCGGCCACCTGCGCATATCCGATATTGAGGGGGATGATCAAGGCCGCCAGGGTGATGCCGGCAGAAATCTCGCTCGGCAAATCTGCCAGCGTCATTCCCTGCAACCCTTGAAACATGCTGGGCCAATGAACCTTATGCAAGGCACTCATCTCCCTTGAATAAAGAGCGATGCCACTGGCCCTGGTTTGATTTTACATAAAGATGACAGTGGTATCAGCATAGCCAATATAAGAATAACCATCGTCGCGATCATCAACATGACATTCGGCAGATCACTAAACACGCTATTTGCAACCATTACTGCAACACTGGCATTGCGTGCTCCATGCATGAATCCCATGGCAAGCATTGCACTGCGTTCCGGCCATCCAAGCAGGTAACCGATCCCAAAGGCGGCAACGATGTAGATAACTCCTGCAAGGATTGCGTATGTGCCAAGCAGACCAATGATTTGCTTATAATAGAGCCCGATCAGTGTTAATAGGAGTAAAACTACGAAAAAACGTGAAATCATATGCAGGTACTTTTCAGCAGTATGGGCCACCTTCTCAAAGCGCGATCTGATAAAGAGCCCGAGAAGCAGTGGCGCCACTATTGTAATGATTAGCTTCAATAGCAGTTTCCCTACTTCAAAGTGAACATCAGGGAGAAGTACTCCAAGCATTAATGGGATATAAATGATCGTGATGCCAATCGACATGGCAAGAATGCCGCCTGAAAGTGATACATTGGCATTGGATTTGGCGGTAAATATCGGTCCTACCTCTGCTCCTGCTGCCATGGACAATAGCACTAAACCGTATCGTAGTGACGGATCAAGACCAAAGAGCCTAGCAATAGATGTAGCAAGAAGAGGAAGAATGATATAGCTCGCCACTATAGCTGCAATCGTTATACGTACATTTTTGAGAGGTTCAATAATTTGTTTCACCGTCTGACTCAATCCCAATGCCAGCATTCCACTGAGCACATAAATCAGTATGACCGGAGTTAATGCATGCGACAAAAACTCATTCATATTGTTATTCCCTTATTTGAATAATTACAGAGACCAGAATTTGCCTGACGAAAACAAACGACGCAAATTCATATAAAGCGCACCCGGCCCGTTTCAATCTCGTAGATGGCGCCGACACACTTGATGCGTCCTTCGGCCACGCGTACCTGGCCTTCGGGTGACTCGATGATCGATTGAACCGTCAAGCGGACGTTATTCTCGACAGCCAGCGCCAGCCGAGCGCGCGGCGGAAGGTCGGGATCAAGCCCGGCCAGGGCCGGCAGGATGCTGTCCACCAGCAACTGGATCCGCGAAAGGTGTTGAACACCCTCATACTTCACCTGCAGGGCGGCCTGAATGGCGCCGCACCCTTCATGGCCGAGCACCACCATCAAAGGGGTCTGCAGATGGCTGACAGCATATTGCAGGCTGCCCGCCACCTCCGGCGAAAGGACGTTTCCTGCGACCCGCACCACGAACAATTCACCGAGGCCGGCACTGAAAATCCACTCCGGCGGCACTCGCGAATCGCTGCACCCCAATATCGTCGCAAAGGGATGTTGACCCTGGACCAATCCGGCCAAGATCTCGCGCGGCAGGATGGGCGGGTGCGCCTCTCCCTTCAGAAACCGCTCGTTGCCGTCGATCAGGCGCTGGAGGGCTTCGTCGGCGGAAATATCGGGCGTGTGGCTCATGACGGCCTCATCATCGCCAGCATCACCTGAAGAAGCAGGATCTTCATGATGGTGCCGGTCGGGAAGGTCATCGAGTAGACGACATCGGTGCGGTCGCTCGCCGTGAGCTTCGAAGCGAACACCATCTGGGCAGGGTTGGCGGCCACGCCGCAGGTGGCGCCGAGCAGCTCGTCGAACCGCAGTCTAAACAGGAAATGCCCGACGAGGAGATTGACGATCACCGCAATGAGCACGATGGCGGCGCCCAGGCCCAGGAAGAGCAACCCTGTTTGCTGCACCGTCTCGACGAACTTCGGCCCCGAGGTCATGCCGACCTGCGCGAGAAACACCGTGAGGCCGAAATTGCGCAGGATGATGTTGGCCGAGAGGGGCATGGTCCAGACCCAATCCCCGGTTCGGCCCAACCGGCCGAGGATCAGCCCCACGACAAGCGGGCCGCCCGCGACACCGAGACTGAGGGTGCCCAGCCCCGGGATCGGAATCGGGAGGATGCCCAGGAGCACGCCGAGCGCCATGCCGACCCCCAAGGCCATATAGCTGAATTCGGTAGTCCCCTTGATCGAATCGCCAAAGTATCGGCGCACCGCATCGTGGTGCGCGCGGCGGACCATCACACCAATGCGATCACCGAACTCGAGCACGAGCTCAGACCTCGGAAGAAGATCGGCGTCGCCCCGCCGCACGTGCATGACGGAAAACTCAGCGACCTCCGGTATTTGGAGGTCGGCCAGCGATACGCCAACGACAGCAGGCCTGGAAACGAAGAGACGGAAATAGTCCAGGTCCCCGCGGTCCCCCGTGATCCCGCCGGCAGCAAATTTCCCAATGAGCGACCGTGCACTCTCGAGCGCCTCTTCAGATTCGCCAGCGAGGGCCACGACGTCGTTCTGCGCGAGGACGATGTCGGGCGCAGGTACCCGGTTCTGATTCCCCTGCCGGACAATGACGATCCGAACGCCGGACGGCAGTTCGGCGGCCACTTCGGCCAGCGGCCGGCCGATGATGCGCGGATTGCGCACCGCCACTTCGCGAAGTTCGAGAGCGGGCCCTGCGGGTGTCAGGACTTTCTGCTTGAGCCAGACGTTGGCGAAGTACATGCAGAGGATCGGAGCGATGAAGCCGAAGGGGTACGCCACGCTGTAACCGAGGGCCGGGTCGTTGTTGCCCGCCGCGCTGATGGCCGCCTGCAGCGCCGGCGTGCTGGTCAACGCACCGCAGAACAATCCTGCTACGGCCGCCGGCGAAACCGAGAACGCGGCATAGGCTATATAGCAGACCCCGATCCCGATCAGGTGCGACAGCAGCACCAGCCCGATCGCCTTCAGGCCGAAAGCGCTGGCCACGCCGCTGAAGAACTGCTTCCCGTACTGGATCCCGATCCCGTAAACGAACAGGACCAGCCCGAGCGAGCCGATCAGCGCGGGCGGAGCGGCCTTGGGCGAGATCATTCCCGCCGCGAGCCCGACGAAGAGAACCGCGCCCGCACCCAGGGCAAACCCCCGAATGTTCACGCCGCCCAGCGCATACCCAAGTCCAATGACCAGGAACATCGAGAGCAGCGGCTGCTGTTCGAGAAAGGTTTTGAGGATATCCATTTCAGCTACCTCGCTTGGGTCGGTCGGCCAAAGGCCTCGTCGATGATCGCCTGCAGCCGCTCGAGGGTTTCCGGACTCGGCGAGGTGAAATCCTGCATCTCGTAAACCGCCCCCAAGAACTCATACTTTCCCTCCCCGAAACGGTGATAGGGCAGCAGTTCGTAGTCGATCACGTTCTTGTAGGGCTTGATGAACGCCAGGGTGGCCCGGATGTGCTCTTCGTCGTCATTGACCCCCGGGATGACCGGAGTCCGGGCGATGAACTTAATGTCGGGAAATGTCTCATAGGCCCGTTTGAGGTTGGCGCGGATGCGCGTGTTGTCCGCCCCGCACCACTTCTTGTGCCGCTCCGGATCGGTCAGCTTGATGTCGTGGAGCACGGTATCGACATGAGGCAGGACCTTTGCCATGAAGTCCCAGGGCACATTGCTCGCCGTTTCGATCGCTGTATGGATCCCGCGCCGGTGTGCTTCGGCCAGGAGGGCCGCCAGGAAATCGGCCTGCAGCTGGCACTCGCCTCCGCTCACCGTCATCCCGCCCCCGGATTCCCTGTAGAAGCTGCCGTCCTGCTCCACCTCGTCGAGCACCTGGTCTACCGGCATCTCCTGTCCGAACAGGGTGAGCGCATTGGTCGGGCAGACGGGAATGCACCGGCCGCAGTTCGTGCACAGATCCCAGTTGATCCGCACCTTGTCGTCAGCCCGATCGCCTGCACCGACAACATAGATGGCCGACTCCGGACAGACATTCTTCAGGCAGAAGCCGCACTCCTTTTCGCCGATGCACTTGCGGGGGTTGTAGGCGAGCTCCGGCTTCAGGTGGATGCTCTCGGGATTGGAGCACCACTTGCACCGAAGCGAGCAGCCCTTGAGGAAAACGGTCGTCCGGATGCCGGGGCCGTCGTGGGTGCAAAAATGCTGGATGTTCAGGACCAGTCCTGTCGGGGCTCCTGTGCTCACGTGCTGATTGCTCATGGCCTGTCCTCCTCAGTCGCCAAGCGAGATGCCCAGCGCCCGGGCGATCTGAATGAGCTCGCTGTTCGCGGGCACGGTCCTGAATTTGTTAATGGCCTCGTTCATGGGCACGAACTTCAGGTCCGGCGGTTGAAAGACCACCATGACGCCGCTCTGGCCGCCCTCCAGGGCGCGCACCGCGCCGGCGCCGTATCCCAACCCCAGTTGGCGATCGACGACGGTCGGGGCTCCTCCTTTGGCCAACTGGCCCAGAACGAGCGGGACGGTCTCCCGGTCGGTCAATCGCTGGATCTCCAGGGCCACCTCCGCGGCAACTCGACCGGATCGTTCAATGACATGCAAACCCTCATTGCCCGTGGCTCCGGGGGAGAGTGCGGCTTTCATCTGTGAATCCGAAAGTTTTGCAGGCACATCCGGGCTGATCAGCGGCTTTGCGCCCTCGGCTACCACGACCAGTCCGAATGATCGCCCCGCCGTTGCCTTCTCCCGCAGTTTCACGGCCACCTTGGGAAGATCATACGGAATCTCCGGAATGAGCACGGCATCGGCACAGACGGCCATTCCGGCTTGGAGCGCCAGCCATCCCGCATGCTCACCCAGGACTTCGACGACACCGATCCTCCGGGCAGACTGGGCAGCCTGGCGACAGCGTTCAAGCATGTCGGCCACGAAGCTCAGTCCACTGTTGAACCCGAAGGAGAGCATCGTGGCCGCCACATCGTTTTCGACCGATTTCGGGATGCAGACCGTCTTGAGTCCTTTCCGGCTGAGCTTCCAGAGGATGCTGAGCGCCCGAGCCCCGACGACGGAGATGACCGCCTCGATCTTCTCCTTCTGGATGATCCCCAGAAGCTCATCGGACCGGTCCACTTCCTCAACCATGTTCTCCGCGTTGATGGTGCGGACGTGGAAGGGATCGGAGCGGGCCGCAGTGCCCAGGATGCAGCCGGTGGCGCCGGTGAGGTCCTCAACGGTCGCCGGAGTGAGCGTCTTCACCCCGCCGTCGGGATAACGGTCGGGTAAGAGCAAGCCGTCAAAGCCATCGCGGATTCCGACGACTTCCCATCCCAGATGGCTCGCCGCAAGAACCACACCCGTGACGACACTGTTGAGCCCCGGGACATAGCCTCCGCCGAAATTGATGGCAATGCGCTTCGCCGGGTTCTGCATAGGTCGGCTCCTTTCCTGATGGCTGTTG
>CAZIEW010000095.1:0-13619 GCA_964538515.1 uncultured Syntrophobacteraceae bacterium | reverse complement strand
ACTGCTTGCTCCAGAGCATCCCCGCCAGCGCCTGGCGGTGCACCCGGCGCTCGTCCTCGGTGAGCGAGTTGGGCGTGATCCGCTCGTAGAATTCATCCGCGTCCGCGATACGGCTCTTGAACACCTCCTCGAAGCCATTGAAGGCGTTGTTCGTCGGGGCGGCGGCGAGCCGCAACCGGACCGTCTGGCTGCCGCCGGCGGGCACGTCCAGCACATAGTGGGCCGCAGCCTTGGTCCCCGTCTTGGCGGGATTCACCGCGTCTCCCTTTCCCTCGATGAGGACCGCGTGGAACGCATCCTTGACGTAGGGAGATGCATTGGGCTGGCCCCAGAGGCGTTGCGCGTTGCTCTCATTTTCGGTGAACAGCAGCTCAGGGCCGCCATCGCAAGTCAGCCAGGTGTCGCCGAGGTTAGGGTGAGAAGCCTGAATGGCACCCGGCGCCACCTCCCGCAGGGACGGCTTGCGATCGTCCTCGCCCCAGGACCAGGTGTTCCGGAACCAGAGCGTCGGCAGCAGGTGAAGCCGGGCCGCATCCGGCCCACGATTGTGCACGGTGGCCCGGATGAGCACGTCCTCCGGACCTTCCTTGGCGTATTCCAGGAACACGTCGAAATAGCGGTCGTCGTCAAACACGCCCGTATCGAGCAGCTCGTACTCGAACTCCTCCCGCGACCGGCCCCGGTTCGTCTCGACCAGGTCGCGGTAGGGAAACTCCCGCTGCGGGTACTTGTACAGGTACTTCATGTAGGAGTGGGTGGGCGTGCTGTCGATGTAGAAGTAGTACTCCTTCACGTCTTCCCCATGGTTCGCCTCGCTGTTGGTGAGCCCGAACAACCGCTCCTTCAGGATAGGGTCGCGCTCGTTCCACAGCGCCAGGGCGAAGCAGAGCTGCTGCTTGTCGTCGCAGATCCCCCCCAGTCCGTCCTCGCCCCAGCGGTAGGCCCGTGAGCGCGACTGGTCGTGGGTGAAATAGTCCCAGGCGTTGCCGTCTTCGCTGTAGTCCTCGCGGACCGTGCCCCACTGCCGCTCGCTGAGATAAGGGCCCCATTTCTTCCAGGGGATTCCCTTCTCGCGTGCGTCGTTCAACCGCTTCTGTTCCGTGACATCCATAGCCTTGGCAGCCATTTCTTGTTCCTCCCATAAGAAAAGAGCAGTCGACACGAAGTAAAGAGAAACCTATGAACGTCCCATCGAGCACAATGGCAGCGCAGCCTTCCTGGGCGGCGAAACGGTGCGGGGCAGCGGCCCAATTTCATGCACGCCGCCATGGAAGGCGGCGCTGCCGAAACGGACTTTGGCGGGGCGCGTCTCGCCAACCGTGCGTTGAGGGTTTGCGCAAACCCCGAAGGTCTTCTCACAGGGATCACGGGATCAACGAATCAGGAGTGTGAGAAGAAGCCTCGAACGGATGATTCAGGATTCTATGCAGGGGATGAGCGAGATACTATGGGACTTTGGTCCTACGGGAAGGTCTCCTGGACGAGGCGTCGAAGGCGGCGATGCCGGGCTCCGCACCAGGGCATGGCGACTCCCGGCTCAGGCTTGTGTTGAGGTCAGAACATGGGCAGGTAGCGATCGATTTCGTAGGACGTAACCTGCGTCCGGTACATTTCCCATTCAATCCGTTTGTTCTCGATGAACTTCTCGAAGATGTGGTCTCCAATGGCGTCCCGAACGAGCGCGCTCTGCTCGCACGCCACAATCGCCTCATAAAGGCTTCCGGGCAGGCACTGAATGTCCCGGGCTTTCCGGTCCGATCCCGACATGACGTAGATGTCTTCTTCCACGGGGTCGGGGAGCTCGTAGCCGTTTTCGATGCCCGCGAGTCCGGCCGCCAGCATGACGGCAAACGCCAGATACGGGTTGCAGGCCGGGTCGGGTGCTCGGAATTCGATGCGCGTGGCCTTTTCCTTGCCCGGTTTGTACATGGGAATGCGAACCATGGTCGAGCGGTTGCGGCGCGCCCAGGCGATGTACACGGGAGCTTCATATCCGGGCACGAGCCGTTTGTAGGAATTGACCCACTGGTTGGTGATGGCGATGATCTCGCCGGCGTGGCGAAGGATCCCGGCGATGTAGCGCTTGGCGATCTCGGAGAGATGAAACGGGTCGGCCGGGTCGAAGAAGGCGTTTGCATCGCCTTTGAACAGCGACTGGTGGACGTGCATCCCGCTGCCGTTGTGGCCGAAGATCGGCTTGGGCATGAAGGTCGCGTACACGCCGTGCTGGCGGGCGGTCTCCCGGACGGCGATGCGGTAGGTCTGGGTCGTATCGGCCATCCTCAGGGCCTCGTCGTAGCGCAGGTCGATTTCGTGCTGGCTCGGCGCCACTTCATGATGGCTGTACTCCACCTGGATCCCCATCTGTTGGAGGGCAAAGATGGTGATGCGTCGCAGGTCCCCGCCCCGGTCGAGCGGTGTCGTATCGAAGTACCCGGCACGGTCTAGAAACTCGGGGGCCGCATCGGACTTGAAATAGAAATACTCCAATTCCGGCCCCACGTAGAACGTGTAGCCCTTTTCACTCACCCGGCTGAGCATGCGCCTGAGCGCATACCGGGGGTCTCCGTCGTAGGGTTTTCCGTCGGGCGTGCAGATGTCGCAAAAGAGCCTTCCCACCGGTCGGTCCTGGGGCCGCCACGGGAGGAGCTGGAAGGTGGTGGGGTCCGGCACGGCAACCATGTCGCTTTCCTCGATGCGCGCAAACCCTTCGATCGAGGAGCCGTCGAACCCCATGCCTTCGTCGAATGCCAGAGGAAGCTCCTGGGGAGACACGGAAAAACTCTTCAGCTGTCCCAGAACATCGGTGAACCAGAACTGAACGAAGGCAACATCATGGTCCGCAGCCTGCTTCAACACGTCTTCCGCCGTCTTGCATAAGAACATCTCTGGCCTCCTGTTCGTGGTCGATCGTCTTAGGAGATGAAGCCGATCCGCCCCATGACGGACCTCAGCAGGTGCTGGAGCAATCCCAGCAGTGCGTGCAAAGCTTCTCTTTAGGCAGTCCAATGGAGGACACGAGGTCTTCCAGGCGCTGATACTTGAGCGACGTCAGGCGAAGCCGCCGCCGGATCTCGTCCACCATGGCCAGGTTCTTCTCGGAGCCGTGCTCGGCGTAAACGTGGAGCCCTGCGTCTTCCGCTCCTTCCAGCTCCCGGATGACTTTCCGTCCGACCAGGTCCAGGGTCGAGCGGGAGGTGGAGAAGTTGAGAAACTCACACGGGAAGAGGAGCGTCGGGCATGCGGGCCGCATGTGCACTTCCCTGGCTCCGTAATCGAACAGGATCTGGATGTTGTCTTTCAGCTGCGTCCCGCGCACAATGGAGTCTTCGCAAAACAGCAGCCGCTTGCCCTCGATCAGCGTGCGAACGGGCATCAACTTCATCTTGGCGACGAGGTCCCGCAGATGCTGGCTCTGGGGCATGAAGCTGCGCGGCCAGGTCGGCGTGTACTTGACGAAAGGCCGGGAGTAGGGAATCCGTTTCTCGTTGGCATAGCCGATGGCGTGGCCGATTCCCGAGTCCGGAATGCCGGCGACGCAATCGACGACCGTATCGTCGTTTCGGGCCAGGGCCGCCCCGCAGCCGTTCCGCACCAGCTCGACGTTGATCCCTTCGTATTCGGAGGCGGGATAGCCGTAGTACACCCACAGGAAGGCGCAGATCTGCATCCGGTCGCCCGGTTTCTGCCGCTGCTCCCACCCGTCGGCCGTCAGGAAGACCACCTCGCCGGGTCCAAGAAACGCTTCCGTTTCCAATGCCAGGTTTGGAAAGGCGCACGATTCCGAGCTCACCGCCAGGGAATTCTTTCGTCTGCCGAGGACAAGGGGAGTGCGTCCCAGCCGGTCCCGGGCCGCGTAGATGCCCTCCCCGGTGAGGAGGAGGAGGGAGCAGGATCCCCGGATCATGTCCTGGGCCCTTCGGATCCCGTCCTCGAACGTCTGCTCTTCACAGATCAGCTTGGCGACCACCTCGGTGGGGTTGATCACGCCACCGGTGGTGTCCGAAAAGGACCGGCGCCGCTCGAACGCCTGGGACACCAGCTCGTCGAGGTTATTGACTCTCCCCACCATCACGATCGCGAACGTGCCCAGGTGCGAGCCGACAACCAGCGGCTGCGGATCGGTGTCACTGATCACTCCGATGCCGTGGGATCCGTGAAAACGGGCGAGCTCCGGCTCGAATTTGGTCCGGAAGTAGCTGTTTTCGATGTTGTGGATGGATCGCTCGATGCCCCGGGAGCTGCACACGGCCATTCCGGCTCGCCGGGTGCCGAGGTGCGAGTGGTAGTCGGTGCCGTAGAACAGATCCGATGCGCAGTCGTCCTTGGATACAATGCCGAAGAGTCCGCCCATAGAGTCAGGTCCTCCAGAATAAGTCAGAATAAAAAAACGTGCGGCAACCTTAGCGGCAATCCTGCCGGTTGCCAACTCGGAAAACGCAGTCGACGGGTGAATGCGCTCGGATCGATCGGGACTGGCAGGGCGAGTCCCCTGATCGGCGCTGTCGAGCCTCAAGATCATCGCTTCCCTCCGCTGGCCGGCGGCTCACCCATGAATCATCGTGTCGCTGGAATCCGATGATGGCTCTACCGTTCTTCGCTTGATCTGTGGTATGATGCCCTCACTTTCAAGAAGCCTCGATGGAGCTCAGGATTCATCATTTCTGTCGATCAGCCAGGGACACAACGAAGCGGAGGGCTGCTTTGGCTCCATTTCGGCAGAGCAGGACTTCATCCCAGCACGGACCGAGGGGGAGCAGTCTCGGGTGGGTCGGGCGCTGCTCGTGTCGATTCCTTGCATCCCTTTGCCTTGGAATGTTGTGCCTCACCGTGTCCTGTGACGCATGGGCGGCGGCGCCCTCAAAGCGCGTGCTGATCCTCTTCCCTTACGAAAGCAACTTTCCGGGGTTTTTCTACCTCGACACGGCACTTCGGTCCGCTCTGACAGCCAAGTCCTCCTTTCAGCTCGACTTCTATGCCGAGAGCATGGACCTGCTTCGATTTCCCGACAAGCGATACTTCGAGGAGCTGGTCCACCTTTACCGGGACAAGTATACCGGGCGGAGCATCGATCTGATCATCGCCCCTCTGGGGCGTGCGCGCGAATTTCTGGCGGGGTACCAGGGGGAGCTGTTCCCCGGGATCCCCGTGCTTTACATCGATATCGACACACGTCTCATCGATGGCAAGGAATTGCGCCCCGCCGGTCCGACCGTCACGGGGAGATTGGACATCGCGGGCACCCTCAACCTTGCGCTTGAGCTCCATCCTGATGCCCGCGACGTTTACGTCGTGGGCGGGGCGTCACAGGACGACCGCGCGCTCGAAGGTCTGGTTGCCAAGGTATCGGGTGATTGGTCAGATCGGGTCACGTTCCATTCCCTGTGCGGTCTCCCCATGCCGGAGCTGCTCCAGCGGGTAGCCGCGATTCGGGAGCGATCCCTCATTTTCTTCCTGACCTTCTACCAGGATGGGGCTGGCAAAGCCTTTCTCCCGGCCCGGGCCCTGTCCATGGTCGCTGAAATGGCGAGTGTGCCCGTTTACGGGATGGCCGAGTCGTTCATTGGCTCAGGAATCGTGGGGGGGAGGATCTACAGCTTTTCAAGTTTGGGGGAAAAGGCCGCTCAAGCGGCACTTCGCCTCCTCTCGGGCGAAAGCCCGGATCAAGTTGAGCCTCTGGAGGAGAAAGCGGATTTGACCATCTTTGATTGGCATCAGCTCAAACGGTGGTCCATCTCTGAAGCAAGCCTTCCACCGGGGAGCATCATCCGGAACAGAGATCTCTCGATTTGGGAGTCGTATCGGTGGCAGATCCTCGGGGTGGCATCGGTTCTGCTCCTGCAGGCGCTGCTCATTTCGGCGCTGCTTTTCAACCTGACCAAGCGAAGGCAGGCTAACAAGGCTCTGGTCATAGGCGAGGAAAAGCTTCAAAATGCCGCGGACGAGTGGAAGACGACCTTCGACACCATTCCCGATCTCATCATGGTTTTGGACCCGCATTTTCGAATCGTCCGGGTCAATCAGGCCATAACGGCGTTCTTTGATCTTCCCCTCGAACGACTGGTCGGGAGCACCTTCACGGTGGTGATGGGCGGTGAAACCGAGCCCTTTGATCCGACGCTTCTGCAACGATCGCTGGAGGCGATGGGGCTCCAGGAGGAGGAGGTCTATGTCGAGAATCGCGACCTCTGGTTCCTGGTCTCCGCGGCTCCCATTCTGAACGGGCAGGGGCGGCCCAGCGGCTACCTGCACTCGGCGCGGGACATCACCGCGCGCAAGCGGGCGGAGGCCGATGCTCACCGGAGAATGTCCGAGCTGGCGCATGTGACGAGGGTGGCGACCATGGGGGAGCTGGCCGCCTCGCTGGCCCATGAGATCAACCAGCCGCTCACCGCCATCCTGTCCAACGCGCAGGCCGCCCAGCGATTTCTCTCGACGTGCGAGCCCGATGTGGATGAAGTCAGGGAGATCCTTGAGGACATCGTGAGGGATGACAAGCGGGTGAGCGAGGTGATTCGCCGGATGCGCGCTCTATTGAAAAAACAGACCGTTGCGAGCGAGCAATTTTCGCTCGATGAAGTCGTCAAGGAATGCATCGACCTGATCAACAGCGCTTCCCCGCTCGATGGGCTCTCGATAGAATCCAGGCTGGAGCCCGCTCCGATCCTGGTGAGAGGAGACCGCGTGCAGCTGCAGCAGGTGCTTTTCAACTTGATCATGAACGCGGCCGGGGCCATGAAGAATGCATCGATCACGGCGAGGAAGCTTGTCATTTCGACGACGCAAGAGGATCGGACCGTCAAGGTCGCAGTGACCGATTCCGGAACCGGCATCGACGAGCACAACGTGGACCGGCTCTTTGAGCCGTTTTACACGACAAAGCCCGAAGGAATGGGGATGGGGCTTTCACTCAGCCAGACCATCATCAAGGCACACGGGGGGAAAATGGGAGCGATGAACAACCCCTCGGGCGGAGCCACCTTCTTCTTCACGATGCCGACGAATCGTGAGGGGCGCGCATGAAAGCCAGGAATTCCGTGGTCTACGTGGTCGATGACGATCCTTCGGTCGGCAGATCGATCGAGCGGCTCATTCGATCCGCTGGCCATGAAGCCCGGGTTTTCACTTCCGCTTCAGACTTTCTGGATTCCCTTGATCCGGGGGCTCCGTCCTGCCTCGTCCTCGACGTGGACATGCCGGCGGTAAACGGTCTCGAGCTTCAGCAATACCTGGCCGACAAGTCGATTCATCTGCCCATCGTGTTCATCACCGGGCACGGAACGGTTTCCATGAGCGTCAAGGCGATGAAAGCCGGGGCGGTGGACTTCCTCCCCAAGCCGTTTACCGATACGGATCTCCTGGACGCCGTCGCCCGTGCTGTTGAGGCAGACCGGCAAGCCAGGCAGGAGCGTGAGCACCTGGCGAGCTTGCGGGGGCGCTTGAAGGCGCTCACGCCCCGGGAGCGCGACGTGTTTCGTCTCGTCGTCCAAGGGCTGCTCAACAAGCAGATTGCCTTCGAGCTCGGGACGGCCGAGAAGACGGTGAAAGTCCACAGGGCCCGGGTCATGACGAAGCTGGGTGCCCAGTCCGTTGCGGATCTCGTGCGGTTTGCCGACAAACTGGGCATGGATTCCCTCTCCTGAGGGCTCGGCGGTATGGGACCAAGGTCCAATAGTCGTCTCCACTTTTCTGTCGTATGCTCCGCTTGCATTGAAGAGCGGCACATCCACTCCATCCCCGATCCATTGTTCATGCAATCGGCATAAGCGCTATCGCGACCGGCTCCAAAGACCTCCCCGCAGGAGGAGACGACGTTTTGTCCGAGAAAGGTTGGACGGTCTTCGTTGTGGATGACGACGAGTCCATTCGCAAAGCCCTGAAGCGATTGCTCCGGGCCCATGGGTACAACGTCATCACGTTTGAATCCGCCGAGGCATTCCTCAGCTCGGGCTGGCGAGGTACGGAGGGGTGCGTCATTGTGGACATGCGCCTCCCGGGCATGTCGGGCCAGGAGCTGTACCAGGAGCTCCTCTCCACGCCGTGCATGTATCCTGTGATCTTCATGACGGCCCACGACACGCCGCAGTGGCGGGAATGGGTGCTCAAATCCAAGGCAGTGGCCTACTTACGGAAGCCCTTTGACCAGCAGATGCTTCTCGATGCCCTCCACCTGATCGCAGCCAGGCGGCAATCGCCAAAGGCGCGCGTCGGCCCCCAGGGGCATTGAATGCGAGCGGGCCGGCGGGCGTTTTTGTGAGGGCCCGATGCGCTTTTTGAAGGAAACCGATGATGAATGCGAATGACCTCGATTTTTCCATTGCGAAATTGGGAGAATGCCGGATCCCGTCGCCCATGCTCGACGGGCACCGTGTCTCCGACGAGGACCATGTGCTTTTTCACAATGATCTCCATACGATCGAAGCCTACCTGCGGGCGGGGAGCGCCCCTCCGGCTCTTGAGAAGGCTGGCCCGAGGGAGAGGATCTATTTTGACCCTTCGAAGCTCAAATGCGGAATCGTGACCTGCGGCGGGTTGTGTCCCGGCTTGAATGATGTCATCCGCGCCATTGTCATGAGCCTCTTCCACCATTACGGGGTTCGGACCGTCTTCGGGTTTATGTATGGCTATGAAGGGCTCTCCCCTCGCTACAGGCATACCCCTCTCGAGCTGACCCCCAAATCGGTCGCGCGCATCCATGAGCAGGGGGGCACGATCCTGGGCTCTTCGCGGGGTCCCCAGGATGTCCCGGAGATGGTCGACACCCTCGAACGGATGAATGTCGGGATCCTTTTCACCATCGGCGGAGACGGAACCTTGCGGGGGGCCCAGGCCATCGCCGAGGAGGTCGGCAAGCGCGGGCTGAAGATTGCCGTGATCGGCGTGCCCAAGACCATCGACAACGACATCTCGTGCGTCCAGCGCTCCTTTGGATTCGAAACGGCGGTCACGGAGGCCGGCCAGGCCATCGTGTCGGCGCATACCGAAGCCATGGGGGCGAGAAACGGCGTCGGTCTGGTGAAGCTCATGGGACGGGAGTCCGGCTTCATCGCCGCCTTCGCCGCGCTGGCCTACAACGATGTGAACTACTGCCTGGTGCCCGAGGTCCCGTTCACTCTGGAAGGCTTCTTGAAAGTCCTCGAGGAGCGGCTCGACCGAAAGGGACATGCCGTGATCGTCGTGGGCGAAGGGGCGGGTCAGGACCTGCTGCAAGCCACCCAGGAGCGGGATGCATCGGGGAACGTTCGCTTCGGAGACATCGGCCTGTTCCTCCGGGACCGGATCGTCGCCCATTTCAAAGGCCTCAACAAAGAGCTGAACCTCAAATACATCGACCCCAGCTACACGATCCGGAGCGTGCCGGCCAATGCCCATGATTCGGCGTACTGCCTGCTGCTCGGCCACAATGCGGTCCATGCGGGCATGTCGGGCCGAACCGGAATGCTGGTCGGAGACTGGGGAGGGGAGTTCACCCACGTGCCTATTCGCCTGGCCGTTTCCAGGCGCAAGAAGATCGATCCCGACGGCAGTTTGTGGCACACGGTTCTGGCGTCCACGGGACAGCCGGCAACGATGTAATCCTTCAAAGGAGACGTTATGCCTATCGCCGATTACAACACCTACTGCAAGATGCTCGACCGAGCCAGGGAGAATCATTTCGCCTATCCAGCCATCAATGTCAGCTCACTCACCACCGCCAACGCCGTTCTGAAGGGGCTGGCTGAGAGCCGGAGCGACGGCATTGTTCAGGTTTCCACGGGAGGTGCGGCGTTCGCCTCCGGATCTTCGGTCAAAGACATGGTGCTGGGAGCCATTTCCATTGCCGAGCATGTTCACCGGGTAGCCGACCGGTACAACATCACCGTCGCGCTCCACACGGACCATTGCCAGGCGAACGTGCTGGATAGCTTCCTCGTCCCGCTGGTGGCTGAGACGGAACGGCGCCGCAAAGCGGGGCTTCCCAACCTGTTCAACAGCCACATGTTTGACGGAAGCGCGCTGAGCCTGAAAGAGAACCTGGACATCGCGGTTCCGCTCCTGGATCGCTGCCACCGAAGCGAGCTGATCCTCGAGGTCGAAGCGGGTGTGGTTGGGGGCGAAGAGGACGGGATCAAAACGGAGGGCGCGCCGGCCGAGAAGCTGTACACCACTCCGGAAGACATGCTGGAAGTGGCCCGACGGCTGGGGAGCGTCAAGGGCGCCCGGTTTCTCCTGGCCGCGACCTTCGGCAACGTCCACGGCGTGTACAAGCCCGGCCATGTCAAGCTCAAGCCTTCCATCCTCAAGGACGGCCAGGATGCCGTGGAAAAGGTTTACGGGAAAAACGGGCGCTTTTATCTCGTGTTTCATGGCGGATCCGGGTCTCTCCCCGAGGAAATTCACGAGGCGATCGATTACGGCGTCGTCAAGATGAACATCGACACGGACACCCAGTACGCCTTCACGCGGGCCATCGCGGACCACATGTTCAAGAACTACGACGGGGTGCTCAAGGTGGACTCGGAGGTGGGGAACAAAAAGAAATACGACCCCCGATCCTACCTGGCCCTGGCCGAAGGTTCCATGGCCGAGCGGGTCAAGGCGGCGGTCAAGGCTCTCCGGGGGGAGGGGACGACGATGCTGTTGAGTTGAACGACGGAGAGAGGCGTGGGGACAGGGAGCCGCGGTGGCACGGCGATGGGGAGACAAAGACGGGCAGCAGCCGCCTGGATTAGAGGCAATGACCGTCGCACTTGGCGCTCCCCGAGTCGCTTCCCCTCAGCATCTCGCTGCCCGTAAGTCATGAACATTGCCCCCCTCGAGGCGAAATCAAAGGGGGCGTACCGCGTGAACCATGTTGACGCAGCACCAGAGGTTGGAACAAGCAACCTGCTTCCTTCGCCGCTGTGGAAGGCGCGCTACCGAACCGAGCCCACGGAACAGGCGGATGCGTTGTTGCCCCGCCTCTGAGGTGCCGGCCGGTCAACGGCCGCGGGAAGGATGAGTCATGAAAGTCGGCATTGTCGGAAGTGGATTTGTGGGCAGCACGGCCGGGTACACCCTCGTGCTGAAGGGAGTGGTGAGCGAGCTCGTGCTGATCGATCTGAACGCCCGGGCGGCTCAGGCTCACGCGGAAGACATCCTGCACGCAACACCGTTTGCCCGGGCGGTGCGGGTTGTCGCAGGGGACTACTCCCTGCTGGATCAGGCTGACGTGGTGGTCCTGTGCTGCGGGGTGGGGCAGCGGCCGGGAGAGACTCGGCTGCAGCTGCTCGAGCGCAACGCCGCCGTTTTCTCCGGAGTCGTCGGGCAGGTGCTCCGGTATGCAAAGGACCCGATCCTGCTGGTGGCCTCCAACCCCGTGGACATCATGACGCATGTGACCGTGAAGCTCTCGGGGTTGCCCCCGGGGAGGGTCATCGGAAGCGGCACCATCCTGGACACGGCGCGCTTCCGGGCGCTTCTGGGGGAGCATCTCGGGGTCTCCCCCAGCTCCATTCACGCCTATGTTCTGGGAGAGCACGGGGATTCGGAAGTCCTCGTCTGGTCGAGCGTCATGGTGGGAGGCATCCCGATTGAGGATTTTGCCCGGCAGAGGGGGCAGCACCTTACCGGGGAGATCGTGGAAGGCATCAGTGATGGCGTGCGCCGTGCGGCGTATCGGATCATCGAGGGTAAGGGGGCGACCTATTTCGGGATCGGAGCCGGCCTGGCCCACATCATCCAGGCCATTCGGGACGACGAGCGGCGCATTTTGACCGTTTCCGGGCTGACCCGCGAGGTGGCCGAATTCGAGGGAACCTGCCTTTCCCTTCCCCGCCTGATCGGGGCTGACGGCGTACTGGCCGAGCTCAGGCCCGATCTTTCGGAACCGGAGGACATGAGTCTGAGGAGTAGTGCGGCCATTCTACGGGATGCGGTGAGCGAGCTGGCGCTCGAGGGTTGAGCTTCGAGGCGTGAAAGGAGGTGACGGCAAGAGAGAGCGGTGCGTGTAACTGACTGACAACCTGGTTCGCAGACAAAAACAGAAAAGGAGTGGGCAATGAAAAGCAAGGGCAAGCTGTGGAGAATGATCGTTCCCGTCATTGCACTCACGGTCCTCATGGGCGTGGCCGACGCATCGGCGCAGTGCGCCCCTAAGGTGGACAACTTTTACATCTTCATTGACCAGTCCGGGTCCATGTTCCAGCGGTACATCAAGCTTAACATGGTGAAGATCGTTGCTGCGAAGAAGCTGGTTGAGCAAATGGACACCCTGATCCCCGACCTGGGCTACAAGGGCGGCATCGATCTGTTTGCTGATTTCCAGGAAGTTCTCCCCCTCTTCCCGTACAAGCCGGGGCTATTGACGCCCTATCTGGCAGGCATCCGAGACGACAAGAAGATCTATGGCCGGCAAACACCCATGAAAAGGGGCATCCTGGAGCTTGCGGAAAAGGCTGTTCTTGACCAGGTGGTTGGTCCGGTGACCGTGATCATGCTGACGGACGGCATGGCATCCCCCGGCCAGGATCCCCTCGCGACCGTCAAGCAGCTCGTGGATAAATACCCCCGCGTGGCGTTCCACGTGATCTCCTTCGCTCAGCCTGGGGTCAAGGACCCGAGGCTCATCAAGGACAAGAAGGCGGACCTGGCAGCCGAGACCAAGGGCCAGGAAACCAACCAGCAGCTCGCCAAGCTGGGCCACGGCCAGTTTGTCGAGGCGGCCACTGTCTTCAACGACAGGGCGGCCCTGCAGAGCTTTGTGAACAACGTGTTCTGCGCCAAGGAAAAGATCATCCTGCGCGGGATCCAGTTTGACTTCGACAAGTACAACATCAAGCCGGAGTACGAGCCCATCCTCGACGAGGCCGTGGATCAGCTCAAGAGATGGATCTACCCGTACAAGCTGGTGATCACTGGTCATACGGACGACCAGGGCACCGCCGATTACAACCAGAAGCTGTCCGAGAGACGGGCAGGCTCGGTCATGGAATACATTGCCAAGAAAGGCATCCCTGCGGCCAACATGAAGGCTGTGGGTCAAGGGTTCAACGTCCCCATCGCGAGCAACAAGACGGAAGAAGGTCGAGCGATCAATCGGCGTGTTGAGCTGGATCTTCTGCAATGAGCTTCTGGAGCGTCGTCTGGAAAGGTGTCAGGCGCCAGGCCGTTGAGCCGGGAGGCTCACGGGCTCCTGGGAAGGAAATCGACAATGCTCTTGGAAAGGATGGATCGGTCATGAAGAGATCAAAACGTCTGTTGATCGTGTTTTTGGCGGCAGCACTGGTCGGGAGCTTCTGTCCGCTGGGGATTGCCCTGGATGAGGCCCAAATCAAGCAGAAGTTCGATGCCTTTCAGAAAGCATGGCTCAAGAACCTGTCCGAGAAGGGGCCCTACGGCGAGAAGGCCATGAAGGTCGAGCCGGGTGCCGGGAGTGGGGGCCTCTATGTGGCCAAGTACGACATCCTCAAACCAAGGGCCGGGGGAGCCATCAAGAAGACCAGCCAGAAGGACACCCCTTACATCGGGGTGATGCGCTATGAAGTCTGGACCTGCAGCGCCTTCGGGAAGACCGAAGCGGAGGCCCGGGGCGGAAAATTCGAGTGCGAAAACACGAGCCAGAACCGGGAGATCTTCCGGTTCGACGGGAAAGAGTGGGT
>CAZIEW010000094.1:0-13701 GCA_964538515.1 uncultured Syntrophobacteraceae bacterium | reverse complement strand
TCGCGAGGGCGGCCGCACCGTCGGCGCCGGCGTCATCACGGAGATCATCGAGTAAGCCTCTCTCGGCTTCGCCTGCCGAGGCGGAAAACATAGGATACGATTATGCGAGTCCTGGTGACGTTGGCCTGCACCGAATGCAAGCGGCGCAATTACAACACGACGAAAAACAAGCGAACAACGCCCGAAAAGCTGAGCTTTCGCAAATACTGCAAATTCTGCCACGCTCATACGGAGCACAAGGAGACCAAGTAAGGAGTCTCGCTAAGAGGGGCGCTGTTAGGACCGCCTGGAGCTTGTTCCGGATGGTGATTCATGACCGTGTGGACAGGCCACGGGAGGTCGGAGCGGGTGTCGAATTGGATCTAGCGCGAGGCGTGCCCCAATCGGGCAGCGTCTCGGGCCCAGAGATGGGATTTGGATGAACGCTCAGAAGAAGACTCAAGACGAAACTGCCACATCGGGCAAATCTGTGGTGGCCAAGGGGGCCAAGAAAGTCTCCCCCATGCCGGGGAAGTCCAAGAAGGTCGAGGCAAAGCAGAAGTCGGCCAAGAAGCCCGGCGAGCCGCGATTTCAGTGGTGGGAGCAGTTCCGCCAATACCTGAGAGAAGTCGTTTACGAGCTGAAAAAGGTGGTGTGGCCATCCCGCAAGGAGACGCTCGGCACCACCTCGGTTGTCTTGGTTCTGGTCATCTTGTGCGCCGTATTTCTGGGCTTGGTTGACTCCGTGCTCAGCCGGCTGATTGAACTGGTTTTCGGCTAGGCGGTCATCGTTGCACAGCCCCCTGGCTCGAGCCGATACGACGATGAGGGGGGAAGGCCCCTTTAATGGAAGACACAGCGACCGGCCCTTTGACCTAAATGGGGCGGTACTGGCGTTGGAGCTCAAGCGTGGCGAAGCTTTGGTACATCGTTCATACCTACTCGGGTTTTGAGCACAAGGTCAAGACAGCGCTCGAGGAGCGGGTCAAGGCCGAGGGGAAAGGGGAATACTTCGGACAGGTTCTCGTTCCCACCGAGAAAGTCATCGAACTGGTCAAGGGCCAGCGAAAGGCTTCTTCGCGCAAATTTTACCCTGGATACATCCTCGTGCAGATGGAGCTGAACGACGAGACCTGGCACTTGGTTCGGCATACGCCCAAGGTGACCGGCTTTATCGGGAGCCAGGAGAAGCCCATCCCGCTTTCGGACGAAGAGGCGCAAGGCATCATTCAGCAAATGGAAGAAGGCGCCCAGAAGCCGAAGCCCAAGTTCAGGTTCGAAAAAGGCGACGAGGTCCGTGTCGTGGAGGGTCCTTTTGCCACTTTCAACGGCGTGATCGACGAGGTCATGCCGGACAAGGGGAAAGTGCGCGTTCTGGTCAGCATTTTCGGAAGATCGACGCCTGTTGAGCTCGATTTCGTGCAGGTCAACCGGATCTAGGATCCGTTGTCGGTTTTAGGATCAAGGAGCGAGAACGAGAATGGCAAAGAAGGTTGTAGCAAACATCAAATTGCAGGTCCCTGCCGGCCAGGCGAACCCATCGCCCCCCATCGGCCCTGCCCTTGGCCAGCACGGCGTCAACATCATGGAATTCTGCAAGACGTTCAACGCCAGGACACAGGGCCAGGAGGGTATGATTATCCCGGTCGTGATCACCGTTTATGCGGATCGGTCCTTCACCTTCATCACGAAGACCCCCCCTGCATCGATTCTCCTCAAGAAGACGGCTCAAATCGCCAAAGGGTCCGCCGAGCCGAATCGCAACAAGGTCGCCAAACTGAGCAAAGCACAGGTCATCGATATCGCCAAACTCAAGATGCCCGACCTCAATGCTCGCGACCTCGATGCTGCTGTGGCCACCATCGAGGGCACAGCCAGAAGCATGGGAATAGAGATCGAATGACAGCTGGCCGCTCAGGCCACCAGCCTGCAAGGGAGAGAACAGCGTCGGCGAGGGAGCCTCGCACATTCGGACAACCCGAGGGGAGGTCGTTCTTTCCTTACCTTGTGTGGAGAACAGAAAAATGGCAAGACGTGGTAAGCAATATCGCATCGCACGCGAAAAGATCGATCCGCTGAAGCGCTATTCGTTCCAAGAGGCCGTCCAGCTGGCTGCCGAATGCAAGTTCGCCAAATTCGACGAGACGGTGGACATTGCCGTCCGATTGGGCGTCGACCCGCGCCATGCCGACCAGATGGTACGTGGCACCGTGGTGCTGCCCAACGGCCTGGGTAAGACCGTCCGTGTTCTGGTGTTCGCGAAGGGGGAAAAGGTCAAGGAAGCCCTGGACGCAGGAGCGGACTACGCCGGTGGGGATGAGCTTGTGGACCAGATCAAGGAAGGCTGGCTCGAGTTCGACAAGACCGTGGCTACGCCGGACATGATGGGATCGGTCGGCAAGATCGGCAAGGTCTTGGGACCTCGCGGGCTGATGCCCAACGCTAAGCTCGGCACCGTGACCTTCGATCTTGCGAAAGTGATCAAGGAGATCAAAGCGGGTAAAGTCGATTTCCGCGTGGAAAAAACGGGAATCGTTCATGCGCCCATGGGCAAGATTTCCTTCGGTGAGGAAAAGCTCATTCAAAACATTTCCGCCTTCATCGATACGATTCTCCGTCTCAAGCCAACTGCGGCCAAGGGGACGTATTTGCGGGGGATCGCCATCGCGACGACCATGGGACCCGGGATTCAGGTCGACCCGCTGCTTGTGAAAAGCATCCTGCCCTAGCCTTCCGGAGCGCATTGGGAAGGCGGGCTATTAAGAACCATATCAGGCCTGCCATTTGGAGCTTTCAGCCATCCGAGACCGCAGGGACATCGGTGAGATGTTTAAACCCGCCGTGACGTCGGGATCCTGCCGAGAGGCATGAAGGGGCCAAGAAGGCTGAGAACGAGAACGTTTGGATCTGTGTTCGGTTCCGGGACGGACTTGCTCCGCCCCTCCCTGGAAACAGGGTCTCAGATTTGACGTTGAAAGCACGCTGGCAGAGGAAGGGAGGTTGTAGAGACTTTGGATCGAAGCCAGAAAGAGCAAGTCGTAGCAGATCTGCACGCCAAGCTCGAGCGAGCCACTGCGGCGATCCTGACTGATTTCAAGGGCATGACTGTCGCTGAAATGACCGACCTCAGAAACGCTCTGGCGGTCGAGCAGGTGGAATACCAGGTGGTCAAGAACACCTTGATGCGCCTGGCCAGCGAAGGAACGCCGGTATCGAGTCTGGATCCCCTGCTGAAGGGTACCTGCGCGGTCGTGATCGGTTATGGGGACCCCGCCGTTCCGGCCAAGGTCATCAAGAAGTTCGCCAAGACCAACGAGAAGCTTCAGGTCAAGGCCGGCGTCTTGGGACCCCGGATGCTGAGCCCGGCCCAGGTCGATGCCCTGGCAGAGCTGCCGCCACGAGAAGAGCTCCTCGCGAAGCTGCTTGGGACCCTCAACGCCGTGCCGACATCCCTGGTCACTGTTTTGAGCGGTGTTCCCAGAGCCTTTGTGGGCGTGCTTGCCGCCATTCAACGTCAACGTGAAAGTGCCTAAACTTTATCCTTAGGAGGAACCGTACGATGTCTGTCACCAAACAGGACGTGATCGATTTCATTTCCAACATGACCGTTCTCGAGCTGAGCGAGCTCGTTAAGGAGCTTGAAGAGAAGTTTGGCGTGAGCGCCGCCGCACCCGTTGCCGTCGCGGCCATGCCCATGGGCGGCGCCGAGGCCGCTCCGGTTGAGGAGCAGACCGAATTCCTGGTTCAGATCACCGGAGTCGGCGACAAGAAGATCAATGTCATCAAGGAAGTGCGCACCATCACCAGCCTGGGCCTGAAGGAAGCCAAAGACCTGGTGGAGAATCTCCCCGGCGTCGTGAAGGAAGGGATTCCCAAAGACGAGGCGGAAGCAATCGCCAAGCAGTTGACCGAGGCCGGAGCGACCGTCGAAATCAAGTAGCCTTCCCCGATCCAGATCCAACCGTCGGAAACGGGCCGCCCCGCACGCTGCGGCCCCTTTCCGATTTTCGATTTTTTGCACCTTTACTCAGCACCTGTCGGTTTGCGGTGCCGTTCCGGCCCGGTCGACCGGAGCGTCCAGATGCTTGAGCCACTCATCTACTAAAGGTTGCAGGAGAAAACATGGCAACTGCTTTAACCCATGAATACCGGGTGCGTAAGAGTTTTGGCAAGATCCACAAAATCGTGGAGATCCCGAATCTCATCCAGATGCAAAAGGAGAGCTACGACCAGTTCCTGCAAAAAGATGTACCTCCCGAAGGCAGAAGCGCTCGAGGACTCCAGGAAGTCTTCCGCAGCGTGTTTCCCATCGAAGACTTCAGCGGAACGGCCTCTTTGGAGTTCGTTCAGTACAGCTTCGGGGAGGTGAAGTACGATGTCGATGAATGTCTGGCCCGGGGAATGACCTATGAGGCACCCGTCAAGATTGTGGTGCGACTGGTGGTCTACGACGTGGACAAGGAAACTGAAACCCGTTCCATTCGAGACATCAAGGAACAAGAAATTTACTTCGGCACCTTGCCGCTCATGACCGACAACGGCACGTTTATCGTCAACGGAACGGAGCGCGTGGTCGTCAGCCAGCTTCATCGCTCACCGGGGATCTTCTTCGACCACGACCGAGGAAAGACTCATTCCAGTGGCAAAGTGCTCTACTCTTCGCGCATCATCCCGCTTCGTGGGTCTTGGCTCGACCTCGAGTTCGACCCCAAGGACATCCTTTACGTTCGGATCGACCGACGCCGGAAATTCCCGGTGACCGTGCTTCTCAAGGCACTCGGCTACAGCACGGAAGACTTGCTCAACTATTTCTACCCCAGCGAGAAGATCTTCCTGATCAGCGAATCCCAGTCGGAAAAGGAGCTGAACCCGGACATCCTGATGGGCAGCAAGGCGGCGGAAGACATTCTTCACCCGCAAACGGGAGAGGTCCTTGTCAAGCGAAACCGTAAGCTGGGCAAGCAAACACTGCGCAGGCTCCAGGAAGTCGGCATCACACGGCTCCCCTTGAAAACAGAGGAGCTCATCGGCCAGGTCTTGGCCCAAGACGTCATCGATTATGCCACGGGTGAAATCATCGCCGAGTGCAACGATGCCCTGAATGAAAAGATACTCGCTGAGCTCAGCGCCCGGGAAGTCAAGGAATTCGACATCCTGCACCTCGAAGGCCATGACGTCAGTCCGTCCTTTCGCAACACCCTGCTCCTGGACAAAGTCAATACGCCGGAAGACGCCCTGATCGAAATCTACCGGAGGCTGCGGCCAAGCAACCCTCCGACGATCGAGGTCGCAACCGAGTTTTTCAACAATTTGTTTTTCAGTGCCGACCATTACGACCTTTCCGAGGTCGGCCGGTTGAAGCTGAACCTTCAGCTCGGCCTCCAGGTTCCTCTCGACTATCGCACACTGCGCAAGGAAGACATCCTCGTTGCCGTACGGCATCTCATTCGGCTGAAGGATTCCGAAGGCCCTGTGGACGATATCGACAACCTGGGCAACCGGCGAGTTCGCGCTGTGGGCGAGCTCCTCGAAAACCAGTATCGGATTGGCCTGGTCCGTATGGAGCGCGCGATCAAGGAGCGCATGACGCTTCAGGAAGTTGAAGCACTCATGCCCCATGACCTGATCAATGCCAAACCCGTTTCCGCTGTGGTCAAGGAATTCTTCGGGACGAGCCAGCTGTCACAGTTCATGGATCAAACCAACCCGCTGTCCGAGATCACGCACAAGAGACGGTTGAGCGCCCTTGGCCCAGGCGGACTGACGCGAGAGCGGGCGGGCTTCGAAGTCCGAGACGTTCACCCGACGCACTACGGCCGTATCTGTCCCATCGAAACGCCGGAAGGCCCGAACATCGGGCTTATCGTGTCCCTTTCGACCTACGCCCGGGTCAATCCCTACGGCTTTGTCGAGACCCCCTACCGAAAGGTCGAAAATGGTCGGGTCAGCCGAGACGTGAGATACCTGACCGCCATGGACGAAAAGGACTATCCCATCGCCCAGGCCAACGCGCCCTTGGATGAGAAGGGCCATTTCGAGCTCGAGCAGGTTTCTGCCCGAAAGGCCGGCGAGTTCGTGATGGCGCCTCCCGAAGAGATGCATTACATGGACGTCTCGCCCAATCAGCTGGTGAGCGTTTCCGCGTCCCTCATCCCGTTTCTGGAGCATGACGACGCCAACCGCGCGCTCATGGGATCCAACATGCAGCGCCAGGCGGTGCCTCTCATCCAGACCCGGGCTCCCCTGGTCGGAACGGGCATCGAGCGCATCGTGGCCAAGGACAGTGGCGTCGCCATCGTGGCCAAGCGCAGCGGTGTGGTGGAATACGTGGATGCGACCCGCATCGTCGTCCGGTCCACGGAGGAAGATACCGGCCTTGGACGCAACGTCGACATTTACAAGCTGATCAAGTTCCAACGGTCGAACCAGAACACCTGTATCAACCAGAAGCCCCTTGTGAACTACGGCGATGTGGTCATTCGGGGGCAGATCCTTGCAGACGGACCGAGCACAGACCACGGTGAGCTCGCCCTTGGCCGCAACGTCATGGTCGCGTTCATGAGCTGGGGTGGGTACAACTTCGAAGACTCGATCCTCGTCAGCGAGCGGATCGTTAAGGAAGATGTGTTCACCTCCATCCACATCGAGGAATTTGAGGTCGTTGCTCGCGACACGAAGCTCGGCAAGGAGGAGATCACACGGGACATCCCCAATGTCGGGGACGAAGCGCTGAAAAACCTGGACGAAAGCGGCATCATTCGAGTGGGGGCCTACATCAAGCCCAACGACATCCTTGTCGGCAAGGTCACACCGAAAGGAGAATCCCAGTTGACGCCCGAAGAGAAGCTTCTTAGGGCCATCTTCGGCGAAAAAGCGAGTGATGTCAAAGACACTTCCCTTCGCGTTCCTCCCGGTGTCGAGGGGATCATCATCGACGCCAAGGTTTTCTCTCGCAAAGGCGTCGACAAGGATGAACGGACGCTGATGATCGAGGAGTACGAGATCGCGCGGCTCATGAAAGATCAGCGCGACGAGCTCGCCATCATCCGCCGTGGAACGGTCAAGCGTCTCGCCCAGCTCCTTGAGGGAAAGGTCATCGATGTCACCATCAAGGACGGCAAGAAAGTCTACCTGAAAAAAGGCGACACCATCACAGAGGAAGCCCTGACCGAAATACCCAGTCTTCTCTGGGATCAGCTGGCGGCCGGCAAAGACCCATCCCTCTCCATGGAAGTCGAGGTGGTCGCGGAGAATTACAGAAATCAGGTTGAGCTGATACGGTCCCTTTTTGAGGAAAAGATCAACAAGCTCAAGCGCGGTGACGAGCTGCCTCCCGGCGTCATCAAAATGGTCAAGGTTTACATCGCGGTGAAGCGCAAGCTCCAGGTGGGCGACAAGATGGCCGGCCGCCATGGAAACAAAGGCGTGGTCTCACGGATCATGCCCATAGAGGATATGCCTTACTTCCCGGACGGCACCCCCATCGACCTGGTGCTCAATCCACTCGGCGTCCCATCCCGTATGAACGTGGGGCAGGTGCTCGAGACGCACCTCGGCTGGGCGGCAAAGGGTCTGGGACAGCAGCTGGCAGCCATGCTTGAAACCTATCGTGAACGGGAGCCCTTCGTAGAGAAGCTGCGCCGAGTCTACAACAACCTGGAATTCGACAACTACTTCAAAGATGCGACCGACGCCCAGCTGAAAGCACTGATCGCGGGCTATCGGGAAGGTCTTCATGTCGCTTCGCCCGTCTTCGACGGCGCCGAGGAGCCTGAGATTCGGGCATTCCTCAAGGAAGCCGGGCTCTTCGAGACGGGCCAAAGCACCCTTTACGACGGACGGACAGGCGAGCCTTTTCAGCAGCCCGTAACGGTCGGCGTCATGTACATGCTTAAACTGCACCATCTGGTTGACGACAAGATCCATGCTCGCTCCATCGGACCTTATTCGCTGGTTACGCAGCAGCCTCTGGGCGGCAAGGCCCAATTCGGCGGCCAGCGTCTCGGTGAAATGGAAGTGTGGACGATGGAAGCTTACGGCGCCGCCTATGCGCTTCAGGAGTTTCTCACCGTCAAGTCGGATGATGTGGCGGGTCGAACCCGCATGTATGAAAAGATCGTAAAGGGAGACAACACCCTTGAGGCGGGTCTCCCGGAATCCTTCAACGTCCTTGTCAAGGAATTACAGGCCCTTGCTCTTGACGTTCGCCTTCTCGAGGAAGGAGAAGAAGGGCCTGAATAGGGGATCGACGGTCGTGTTCTCGGGGGAGAAAAGCCGGTACCCCGCAATCATTTGCCCGACCATCCCATACCGAATGGTGCCTGAAGATCGGCACCGACGAGGAGGATCCTTTGAAAGAGCTTTACAACCTGTTCATGAAGCCCAAGGACCCGTTGAATTTCAACGCCGTGAAGATCATGATTTCTTCTCCGGAGCGGATTCGCGAATGGTCGTACGGAGAAGTCAAAAAGCCTGAAACGATCAATTACAGAACCTTCAAGCCCGAGCGCGAAGGGCTGTTCTGCGCGCGGATTTTCGGCCCGATCAAGGACTACGAATGCAATTGTGGCAAGTACAAACGCATGAAGCATCGCGGCGTGGTCTGCGAGAAGTGCGGGGTCGAGGTTATTCAGTCCAAAGTCAGGCGGGAGCGCATGGGCCATATCGAGCTCGCGGCCCCCGTAGCCCACATCTGGTTCCTGAGAAGCCTTCCGAGCAAGATTGGTAACCTTCTGGACCTCACGTTGCGGGACTTGGAAAAGGTTCTCTATTTCGACTCGTACATCGTTCTGGACGCTGGAGACGTCATCGACCCCGACATCGGCAAGGGCAAGCTGCTTTCCGAGGAGAAATATCGCCAGAAGGTTCAGGAGTATGGGGCCGCCTTTTCCGCAGGCATCGGCGCCGAAGCCATCAAACAGCTCCTGACGGGCCTGGATTTGGACGCCCTCGCGACCGAGCTTCGGGAAGAGATGGTGAAAACCAATTCCATGGCCAAGCGCAAGAAGCTGGCCAAGCGCCTCAAGATCATCGATGCATTTCGGGAGTCCGAAAACCGTCCCGAATGGATGATCATGGACGTGATCCCCGTGCTGCCGCCGGATCTGCGCCCTCTGGTTCCCCTGGATGGCGGCCGCTTTGCGACGAGCGATCTGAACGACCTCTACCGAAGGGTCATCAACCGGAACAACCGGCTCAAACGCCTCCAGGAGCTGAACGCTCCCGACATCATCATCCGCAATGAGAAGCGCATGCTCCAGGAAGCCGTGGACGTCCTTTTCGACAATGGACGCCGCGGAAAGACCATCACGGGAGCCAGCAAGCGACCGCTCAAATCCCTGAGTGACATGCTCAAGGGCAAGCAGGGCCGGTTCCGCCAGAACCTGCTGGGCAAGCGCGTGGATTACTCCGGGAGAACGGTTATCGTCATCGGCCCCAACCTGCGTCTGCACCAGTGCGGGCTGCCGAAGAAGATGGCCCTGGAGCTCTTCAAGCCCTTTATTTACAACAAGCTCGAAGAGAAGAACCTGGTTAGCACCATCAAAGCGGCCAAGAAGATGGTCGAGAAGGAAACCCCGGAGGTCTGGGACACCCTGGATGAAGTCGTTCGGGAGTTTCCCATCATGCTGAACCGGGCACCGACGCTGCACCGGCTTGGGATCCAGGCCTTCGAGCCGATTTTGATCGAAGGAAAGGCCATTCAGCTTCACCCGCTCGTCTGCACAGCGTTCAACGCGGATTTCGACGGCGATCAGATGGCCGTTCACGTTCCCCTATCGATTGAAGCCCAGGCCGAGGCGCGGATCCTGATGATGTCCACGAACAACATCCTGAGCCCGGCCCATGGCGATCCCATTATCGTGCCGTCCCAGGATATCGTTCTCGGAATCTACTTCATGACACGCGAAAAGCCTTTCGCAAAGGGAGAGGGACGCGTCTTTTCCAGTCCGGAGGAGGTCCGCTGCGCGTACGATGCGGGAGAGGCTGAGCTGCACGCCCGAATCGAGGTCCGCATGGACGGCGAGCGCGTCAAGACGACGGTCGGGCGCATCCTGCTCTTCGAGATTCTGCCGGACGAGGTCCCTTTCTCGGCGATCAACAAGGTGATGAACAAGAAGAGCCTTGCTCAGCTCATTGACAACTGTTACCGGGAAGCAGGTGTCAAGGCTACTGTTCTGCTCGCAGACCGCCTGAAAGACACCGGCTATGAATACGCCACCAAATCAGGCATCTCCATCTCCATCAACGACATGGTCATCCCTTCCCGAAAGGGGGAGATTCTCGACCAGGCCTTCGAGCTCGTGAGGGAGATCGAGCGTCAGTACAACGAAGGTCTGATCACCGAAGGCGAAAAATACAACAAGCTGGTCGACATCTGGGCGAAGGCCACCGAGGACGTCGCATCCGAGATGATGAAAGAGATCGCCAGCGCCGAAGGGGATGGCGGACGGGCGGTGAGCAAGGTCGAAGCCTTCAACCCGATCTACATGATGGCTGACTCGGGCGCGCGCGGCAGCAAGGACCAGATGCGTCAGCTCGCAGGCATGCGCGGCCTCATGGCCAAGCCATCCGGGGAGATCATCGAAACGCCCATCACCGCGAACTTCCGTGAAGGCCTCACCGTTCTTCAGTACTTCATCTCGACTCACGGCGCCCGAAAAGGTCTCGCGGACACGGCCCTTAAGACAGCCAATTCCGGTTACCTGACCCGGCGACTCGTGGACGTATCCCAGGATGTAATCATCTCGGAGCACGATTGTGGGACGGTGGACGGCATTGAGGTTGAGGCGCTCCTGGAGGCTGGCGAGATCATTCAGCGGCTCGGCGAGCGTCTCCTTGGCCGTACGGCGCACGAAGACATTACGGATCCCGTGACGGGCGAGGTTCTGATCCCCATGGGAGCCGAGATCGATGAGAAGGGGGTTCAGAAGATCGAGGAAGCCGGTATCGAACGGGTCTCGATCCGATCCGCCCTCGCCTGCCGCAGTCAGCGCGGCGTCTGTGCCATGTGCTACGGACGCGACCTTGCCCGAGGCCAGCTCGCTCAAATCGGGGAAGCCATCGGGATCATCGCGGCCCAGTCCATCGGCGAGCCGGGTACCCAGCTCACCATGCGTACGTTCCACATCGGTGGTACTGCCAAGCAGGCGATCGAAAGGACGTCGATCACCAACCGCTACCCGGGAACGATCCGTTTCATCAATCTGAATACGGTTCGCAACCGCGAAGGCGACCTCGTGGCCATGAACCGCAATGGTGAGATCAGCGTCGTGGCGGAGACTGGCCGTGAGCGCGAGCGATTTGTAATCAACTACGGGGCGAAGCTCAAGGTGGAAGAGGGCATGGCGGTCGAGCCAGACTCCCTGCTCGCCGAGTGGGACCCCTTCACCATGCCGATCCTAACCGACCTGGCAGGCACGGTAAAATTCGGCGATATCACTGAAGGCCAGACCATGCAGGAAAAGCTCGACCCGGTCACCGGAAAGTCGAGCAAGGTCGTCGTGGAATCCAGAGATACCGACGTACGCCCAAGGATCTCCATCAAAGACGAAAAGGGGAAGACGGCCCGCGTGGGAGAAGGCGGCTTCGCCCGCTACTTCATGCCGGTCGGCGCCATTCTCATGGTGAATGAAGGCGATCCCGTGTTCCCCGGTGATGTTCTTGCCAGAATCCCGCGTGAAACCACGAAAACCAAGGACATCACGGGTGGCTTGCCTCGCGTCGCGGAGCTCTTCGAAGTGCGTAAGCCAAAGGAAAACGCCGTCATCACCGAGATCAACGGCGTGGTCAGTTTCGGGAAGGATACCAAGGGAAAGCGCAAGGTGACAGTCACCCCGCAGGGCGGCGGCGAGCCTCGCGATTACCTCATTCCCAAGGGCAAGCATATCAGTGTTCACGAAGGCGATTACGTCCGGGCGGGCGAGCCCCTGATGGACGGCGCTCGCAATCCTCACGACATCCTGACCGTTCTGGGGGAAAAGGAAGTCGCGAAGTACCTTGTAAACGAAGTCCAGCAGGTCTATCGTCTTCAGGGTGTGAAAATCAATGACAAGCACATCGAAGTCATCGTGCGCCAGATGTTGAAGCGTGTTCGCATCACGGACCCCGGAGATTCGGAGTTCCTCATGGGCGAGCATGTGGAAAAGCCCATCTTTGAGGAGATCAACGAAGCCTTGCTCAGAGAAGGCAACCGCCCGGCCGTGGCCGAACCGCTTCTTCTCGGCATCACCAAAGCATCGTTGAGCACCCAGAGCTTCATCTCCGCGGCATCATTCCAGGAAACGACCAAGGTCTTGACCGACGCGGCAACCGCTGGAAAGGTCGACGGGCTGCTCGGTCTCAAGGAGAACGTCATCATGGGACGACTTATTCCTGCGGGTACTGGATTGCGGACCTACCGTGAGATCAGGGAGTGATGCCAGCGAACGAGGACCGCTGGGGAGAATTCGCTTGACAAAGCTCCAGCAGCCAATTAAATAGTGCGGGTTTACGAGTCAAGGGTTTGTGGATGGCCACAGGGATACTCATCCCAAAGGAATATTCAGAGCACGGCGGAGACAGTTGCGATGCCCACCATCAGCCAGTTGGTCCGAAAAGGGAGAGAAGAGCTCAAAAAGAAGTCGAGCACACCGGCGCTTCAGAGCTGCCCCCAAAAGCGCGGTGTATGCGTCCGCGTCTATACAACCACCCCGAAGAAGCCCAATTCCGCTCTGCGGAAGATCGCAAGGGTACGCCTCACAAACGGCATCGAGGTAACTTCGTACATCCCGGGGATCGGCCATAATCTTCAGGAGCATTCGGTGGTGCTGATTCGCGGCGGTCGCGTCAAGGACCTCCCCGGCGTGCGTTACCATATCATTCGCGGAACACTCGATGCGCTGGGAGTCGCCAATCGCAAGCAAGGGCGCTCCAAGTACGGCGCAAAGAGACCCAAATAGCCATTGATTCTTAGCGGCCATGGCTCGCCACCGGGCAAACCCATGGCCTCTTTTGTCCCGACGATTTGAGGGCTGAGGAACGTCATGCCAAGAAGACGAGAAGTACCAAAGCGGGAAATCCTGCCAGATCCCAAGCACAACAGCAAGCTGGCGGCCAAGTTTGTCAACAACGTCATGCGCTGTGGCAAAAAGAGTCTTGCCGAGAACCTGTTCTATGGCGCCCTGGAGTTGATCGAACAGCGATCCAAGCAGGACCCGATGGAGGTCTTCCACAAAGCCATGGAGAACGTGCGGCCCGTGATAGAGGTAAAGTCAAGACGGGTGGGCGGCGCTACCTACCAGGTTCCGGTCGAGGTACGGTCCGAACGGCGTGACGCACTGGCCATGCGCTGGCTCATCAATTACGCGAAGGGTCGCTCCGAGAAGACCATGGTGCAGAAGTTGGCTGGTGAGCTCCAGGATGCGTCCCAGAACCGAGGCGGTTCCGTCAAGAAACGCGAAGACACGCACCGGATGGCTGAAGCTAACAAGGCCTTTGCGCACTATCGGTGGTAAGCGCTCCAAGCGTGCACTGCTGACGGCTCAGCACTCATCCCATACGCAAGCCGGCAAACAGCCTCAAAGCCGGATGAGCCCAGGCTCAAGAATCCGGGGAGAACGTCTCGGGCCTGCTTACATGAACAGCCATTGTCCTGCCGAGCTGGACCTTTAGGTAGTTGGGATTATTCCTGAGGAGGAACGAGGATGGCCAAGAAGAAGTTTGAGCGGACGAAACCGCATGTGA
>CAZIEW010000093.1:0-13966 GCA_964538515.1 uncultured Syntrophobacteraceae bacterium | reverse complement strand
AAAAGACGCAAGATAAGCGGAGGAACACGAAGCGAAGCCGGTCGACGCAGTCGAGACACATTTGTCAGTCTGAAGAAGACATGCCGCAAGCTCGGCATTTCCTTCTGGGAATTCATCAAAGACCGGCTTGAAAAAAAACAACTCATCCCAAAGCTGGCTGAACTGATCCGCAACCGATCCATGCAGCCGGCATAACATAAAACGGTTCTGAAAATCCGCAGTCCCCCCATACTCTGGCTGGCCGAGAGGGCACGCTTGATCGCCTACGCTCGGCCAATGCCCACACTTTTTGAGAAGTTACGTGAAACAGAGGTGAACGCTTTCTCAGGGGCGTGCTCATTCAAGACGGTACTTTCGGATTTTGCGCCACAGCGTGGAGCGGCTGCAAGTCGGCACCCCTCGTGCTTTTGCAGCACCTGCCCGACGATTCTCGCTTCCGAAGCATCCAGCGGACTTGACGGGCCTACGTCCGCATGGCGTCTTTCGGCCTTTTTCAGGAAATAGACGGGCAAGTGCCGCTTTTCGATGACCGTCTCCCTACAGAGTACAAAGGCGTGCTCCAGGATGTTTTCGAGCTCCCTGACGTTGCCCGGGAATCGGTAATTCATGAGGAGGTCCAGCACTTCGTCCGTGACCCCCGAGATTCTCTTTCCTTTCAGCGAATTCAGCCTGGAGATGAGATACTCGACCAGAAGCGGGATGTCTTCCCTTCGCTCCCAAAGAGGAGGAAGCTCGATCTTGATGATGTTCAATCGGTAGTAGAGATCGTCGCGAAAGCTCCCCGCTTCGACCATCTTTTCGATATCCTTGTGGCTGGCAGCGATGATCCGGACATCCACTATCAGAGGGTCCGTTCCGCCAAGGGGTACGAACTGTTTTTCCTCGAGCACGCGGAGCAGCTTGACCTGGAGAGCGGGGGAGGTGTCGCCGATTTCGTCCAGAAAGACCGTTCCGCGATCGGCCAGCAGGAACCTGCCCGGCTTGTCTCTTCCGGCCCCGGTAAAGGCCCCCCTCACATAGCCGAACAGCTCGGATTCGAGAAGGGTGTCGGGGATGGAGCCGCAGTTGATCTTCACAAAGGGGGAATCCCTTCTCAGGCTCAGATCGTGAATGGAGGTGGCTACAACCTCCTTCCCCGAGCCGCTCGGCCCCTGGATCAACACGGTGCTATCGCTCTCAGCGACGTCGGGGAGGATTTGGAAAAGCTCCTGCATCCGATGGTTCTTGCTGATGAGATCCCCCAGGCGGTATCGGCCAGAGACAGCGCTCCTCAGGGTTTCGACCATCGACAGGTCCCTCAGGATCTCTACGCCGCCGATCACCTTCCCGCGCTCATCGCGTATGAGCGCCGTGGTGATGCTGACGGACACCTCCCCGCCCGTCTTGTTGATGATCCTGGATGGGTAGTCATAAACCGGCTCGCCAGTCGTCATGGCGCGTCTCAACAGGCAACCGGTCTGGCAGGCGGAAGAGCGGAGCACATCGAAGCAGCAACGGCCCAGCGCCTCCTCCACAGTGTAGCCGGTGATCTGCTCAGCGGCGCGGTTGAAGAAGCAGATGGACTGCTGCTCGCTGTCTATGGCGATTACGCCGTCGGTGATGCTGTCGAGGATGACACAGCAGGCAGAGGATTTCTTCAGGCTCCTGCAGAGCGGCCCGGAATGAGATGTTCGGCATGACTCTTTCGTCTTCATCGGGCTGCCACCGGCGGGATGTGAATGGCCTGACCGTACAGGGCCTGAGCCGTTTCAAGCACGGCTTCGGAAAGGGTCGGATGCGTATGGATGGTATCCATGATCGCAGAGGCGGGCAGGTCGGCGCGCATCGCCAGGGCGACCTCCGCGATGAGATCGGCGCCGTGAGGCCCCACGATGTGCGCGCCGAGGACCTGGTCCGTTTTCGCATGGATGATGATCTTCACAAACCCCTCGGTCTCGCCGACCGCCTGAGCCATGCCCAATGACCTGAATGCAAACCGAGCGACTTTCACCGGATGATGGGTCCGGGCTTCCTCCTCGGAAATCCCTACGGCGGCGTATTCGGGAATGCTGAACACGCATCGCGGGACGACGCGGTAGTCCATCGCGCTTCCCATGCCGAGGGCATGCTCGGCCGCGCAGATTCCTTCTGCAAAGGCGACGTGCGCCAGAAGCCATCCCCCGATCATGTCGCCCGCAGCGTAAATACCGGGGATATTGGTTTGAAGGTGCTCGTTCACCAGAACGCGACCGCGGTCCATGGTTACCTTGAGGTCCTCCAACCCGATGTGGTCCGTATTGAATCGACGGCCCACGGCGATAAGAATCGTGTCCGCGGAGATGTCGGTTCCGTCGGAAAGCCGTACGTTGAAATTGCTCTCGACCTCGATCGCAGACTCGATCCGGACGCCGCACTGCACCTTCACGCCGCGGCGCTGCAAAATCGAGAGAAGGAAAGCAGCCATTTCGCGATCGTCATGGGGCAGGATGTGGTCGAGGGCTTCGACGAGAGTGACCTCCGAGCCCAGCTCTCGGAAGATGGCCGCCATCTCGACGCCCACGGCACCTCCGCCGACCACCAGGAGATGATTGGGCAGAGTGGTCAGGTCGAGCATCTCATCAGCCAGGAGAATCCGAGAGCTCTTGGGAAAAACGGGAAGAGTCGCAGGTCTCGAACCTGTGGCCAGCACCACCTTTGCCGCATGAACCAGGCTGCTGCCTCCATCGCCATGGACCTCGATGCACTGCGATCCGACCAGTCGCCCCCGCCCGACCACCAGGTCGATCCACTGAGCCTGAAAAAGCGTTTCGATGCTCCGCCTCAAACCAGTCACCACACGCTGTTTTCTGGCAATAATGGCCGTCAGGTCGGGCACCGCTTCAACCGGTTTGAATCCGTACTCGGAAGCTCTTCGCAAGGTCCGGCCGACTTCGGCTGAGGCCCGGACCGCTTTGGTCGGGATGCAGCCCCAATTGAGGCACACGCCCCCCACGAACCTTTCCTCGATCACAGCCACCCTGGCCCCGAGCTGAGCGGCTCGAATGGCGCCCTGATATCCCGCAGGCCCTCCCCCGAGGAAGGCGATGTCATATTTCTCCCCCACTGGCGGTCTCCTTACCGGGACAACGACGGATCGGGCATTATTCACCTCAGGCTCTTCGATATGCTCCCCAATTCCAGCTCAGGATTTCAACATCCATGTCTGAATCCGCTCCCGGATCCCTTTTCTCAAATTGGGGTCCCATCCTTTCGATTCTTCTGAAGATTCACAAAATGCGTCGCACACGAGATGCAGGGATCGTAATTGCGAATGGCCTGCTCGCAGCGCCATGTCAGCTCAGGCTTTGGTAAACAAGCATATTGCCGTGCAAGGTCTCGCAGGTCCTCCTCCATCACGCCTTGATTCTGCGCGGTGGGAGGAACGATCTTGGCCCGGAGGACGAGTCCTTTCTCGTCCGTTTGGTAGGCATGGTAAAGAGTGCCTCGAGGTGCTTCCGTAAGGCAGCAGCCCTGAGCCGATCGCGGCTCGAAACCGACTGCGGCCTCTGTAGGCGGCTCATAGGTCTCGATCAGTCTCAATGCCTCAATGCAGGAATCGAGGAGCTCGACGGCGCGTGCAACGATGCTCTTGAACGGGTTGTGGGCGGGCGGAGAGAAGCCCACGGATCGTGCGACCTCGCGAGTCGACGGAGAGAGCTTGTCGAAGTTCAGATTGAAGCGGGCGAGAGGCCCCACGAAGCAGTTCTGACCCTCAACGGAGTGCGAATGCAGCGCATTGGAGTGAGACACCTGCTCTTCCCGGAAGTGCTCTTCGTACTGGCCGGCCGTAATCTTCATTCCGTCGCTCCCTATCAGGTCCCCATCGTTCATGGGGTATTCCAAATCGTGGCGTAGTGACACGAAGAGATAGCGTCTCTCGAAGTCTGGAAAGGGAAGACCCGCAGTCCATCGCACCGCTTCGCGCGCGGCATCGCAGGCCCACTTGAGGCGCTCTCCAATTCCTGCGAGCGCGCTCTTGTCGGGGACCCGGTAGAAGCCCCCGATCTTGAGCGTTACTGGGTGGACGGCCCTTCCTCCCAGGAGAGTCATGATCTGATTTCCAAGTTTTTTTAGCTCGAGCCCGCGACGGGCCATTTCCGGGTGATCCTTCGCCATATGAAAGGCGTCCGGGTAGCCGAGAAAATCGGGAGCGTGCAGCAGAAAGACGTGGAGGGCATGGCTTTCGATCCATTCTCCGCAAGCCAGCAGACGACGCAACGTCCGAATGGAGCCCTGTGGCTCGACTCCGAAAGCACGCTCGATGGCCTGGACGGCCGTGATCTGATGGGCGGTCGGGCAGATGCCGCAGATCCTTGCGACGAGGTCCGGGAGCTCCGAAGAGGACCTTCCCCGCAGGAAGGCCTCGAAAAGGCGTGGCGGCTCAAAAATGTTGAGCCGGGCCATTCGGACCACTCCGTCTTCGATCTCGATCTCGATTGCCCCTTCCCCTTCGACCCGGCTGAGCGTTCTCACCTTGATGCGCCTAGTTTTCATGGGCTTCGCTCTCCTTGCGAAAAACGCCTGCTGCCGCATTGAACGTTCGGTAGACTCTTGAAATCTGCTCATCGCTCACACCCAGCTCATTCCAGCGTGCACTGAGTGATGCTGGGTTGGGGCTTTCCTGTGGACCAAAGCAGCCGTAACAGCCGCGCCGCTGTGCGGGGCAGAGGGCACCGCACCCAGCCTGGGTCACCGGTCCGAGGCAGGGGGTGCCGTGTGCCACCATCACGCAGACCAATCCCTTGCGCTTGCATTCGATGCAGAGGCTGTGGGTCGCAACATTCGGCTTTCCCGCACCCAGGAGCGCACTGATCACCTCAACGAGCTGCTCTTTGCTCACCGGGCAGCCCCGGAGCTCGAAATCGACCTTCACGTGACGGGTGATGGGCGTGGACCGATCCAATGCGGCAATCCACTCAGGGTGGGGATAGACGAGCCCGGCGAGCGCCTTTACATCCCCGAGGTTGCGAAGCGCCTGAATGCCCCCTGCGGTGGCGCAAGCCCCCATGGCGATCAGAAGCTTCGAATTCCGCCGTACCCATTGTATCCGCTCTTCGTCTTTTGGTGTTGTGATCGACCCTTCGACCAGGGAAAGATCGTATGGGCCGCGCCGCATCGCTCGCGAGACCTCGGGAAAATAGGCGATCTCGAGCCGCTCCGTGAGGGTGAGAAGCTCGTCCTCGCAATTGAGCAAGGTCAGCTGACAGCCGTCGCACGACGCAAATTTCCAAACGGCAAGTCTCGGTTTGCGCGGTCTTCGCATACTCAGACCTCTCGCCTGTCAAACCAATCCTTGATGTGGTCATAGGAAAAGACGGGGCCGTCCTTGCAGACGAAAAACGGCCCGAACTGGCAGTGACCACAGAGCCCCGCGCCGCACTTCATGTTGCGCTCCATGGAGAGGAAGATGTTCGCAGGCTCCACCCCCTGCTTCAGCAGCTCCCACACGGTGAATCGCATCAGGATTTCGGGGCCGCACATCATGGCAACCGTTTGTTGCGGGTCGAACCGTAGACGCGGTATGAGGTTGGCTGCCATCCCCACGTGGCCGCGCCAGTCGCCACCGGCAACGTCCACGGTCATCTCGAGTTGAAGATCCAGCCGTTTCCGCCACTGGGCGAGCAGACGCTTAAAGAGGAAATCCATGGGCTTTCGGGTGCCGCAAAGGAGAGCGACGTTGCGGTAGGATCCCCTCCGTCGGAGAAGTGCATGGAGCAACGGACGAAGGGGTGCGAGCCCAAGCCCTCCTGCCACGAGGACGACGTCTTTCCCCTCGGCTGCTTCGACCGGCCAGGGCGTTCCAAACGGGCCGCGCACGCCGACGAAGTCTCCTTGCTTCAACGAGCACAGGGCTTGCGTGACGGCTCCGCGTGATCGTATGGTATGCACCAACCTTTGGGGCCGGGCAGGATCGCCGCTGATGGAGATGGGTACCTCGCCCGCCCCGAACGCATAGACCATGTTGAACTGCCCCGGAGCAAACGCTAATGGGTGGACGCCTTCGGCGGGCTCCATCTCCAGGGTGTAGACGTTTCGAGCTTCTTTGTAGGCACGCTGGATTCGGTGGAAGAGGGGAACCATGACGCCCGCCTTCAGTGTCCGCACACACCGTAGATGTCTGAGCACTTGAGCCTTGCTGCCTGAAGATAGTTGATCACGATGCCGGAAAAACGCTTCATGAGCTCGTAGCCGATATCATGATCATCCTCGCAGATTCCGCGCAGGCATTTCGCGTTGAACGCGATGGTGAGAATTGGCTCCAGAGCCCGCGCATCCCAATACCAACGGTAGGGCTCAAACATCCAGGAGTCCCCGAGAATGTCCCCATCGCCAAGGGTCTCCACGATGACGGTCCCGCAGCTGGGCGAGGTGAATTCCAGGCTGACCCTTCCCTGTCGGATGAGGTAGAAACGATTCGCCTCCCCTCCCTGTTGCATGATCCAATCTCCCTCTCCGAACCGCCTGTCCGTGGCACACCCTGCCAGGATGCGCAGGTAGACAGGATCGATCCCCTCAAAGAAGGGGTGCTCCGAGAGAATGCCCAAAATATCCGACATGGCTTGTCTCCCTCTTCTCCGCCGTTCATCCTGTCGAGTCAATCCGAAGGCGCCGCAGTTCCTCGGTAACGTCTATTCCCACCGGACACCAGGTGATGCAGCGACCGCAACCGACGCAGCCCGACGTTCCGAACTGCTGGACCCACGCGCCGAATTTATGGGTCACCCAATGGCGGTGTCGCGCTTTTGCCGATGCACGCACGGCTCCATTGTGGATGTAAGAAAAATCGAGCGAATAGCAGGAGCTCCACCTGCGCCGGCGCACAGCCACAGTACCGGCAAGATCGGCCGAATCCTCCACCGTTGTGCAAAAGCAGGTTGGACACACGAAAGTACAGTTGCCGCAACTGAGACATCGGCTTGCGATCTGCTCCCAATGCGGATGCTCCGTATTCCCATAAAGGAGGGCCTGAAGCTCGTGTGTGTCCAACCAGCGCCCCATTTTTCGGGTGGCATCGGCGATGAGCCTGCTCGCCAGCACGACAGCATCATTGCTTGCGCGCTTGTGGGGAATATCCTGAAGCGCATCGGCTCCCCGGTTGCTGCCCACCTGGACCAGAAAGCAATGACGACCGTCCTCCATGATTTCCGTCAATGCGAGATCATAGCCCGATTGCACTTCGGGGCCGCTGTTCATGGAAGCACAAAAACAACTCCCACCGGGCTCCGTACAGTTCACGGCAACGATGAGCACATTCTGACGTCGTGATCGGTAGACCGCGTCCGGATTCTCTTCGCGCATCAGGACCCTGTCCTGGAGAGCGATGGCATTCAGGTCGCAAGGCCGAACGCCGATGAAAGCATCCGACGGTGCGATTTCCTGCGGCACGACCGCCTTCAGCCCTTGATCCGTTTTTACGATGCTGCAAAGCTCTACGTCAGGAGGATGCAGGAACCGCTTCCATGACTGCATGCCGACTCCTTGAGCGAAAAAAGCCGGCCTACTGTCCCGGGCCAAGCGGTAACAGCCCGCCTTTTCATGGCTGGTCACTCCAAGAGGCAGCTCGCGCACCGAGCCCAGCACTTCGTAGACGATGGCCCCATCGCGAGCCTTCGGTCCCAGGGTCCGGTAGCCTCGATCTTTGAGCACGTCGAGCAGCTTCTCAAGGCTTCTCACATCGATGATGAACCGGTCCGTCATGGCAAACCTTCAGTGAGGCTTGGGCTCCTTGACGTTCTGCTGACCCAATCCGCTTGTCTCTTGAGGCTTGAGCGCCTTGGAAACCGAAAAACAGAATGTTGCTCCCCTCGGTGCCGCAGGGTCCAGCCAGGCTTTGCCGCCGTGTCGCTCCGCTATCTCCTTCACGATGGACAGTCCCAGGCCCGTGCCTTCCGTGCCCTCCGAGGTCTTGTGCCTGTAAAAGGGTTTGAAGAGCTTCTCCTGGCCTTCGGTCTGGATTCCCACACCGTCATCGCTCACCGAAAATGAATGGAGGGCGCTATCCTCCCCATGGCCGATCGCGATTTCGCTCAACGCTTCACCGCCATACTTCAGCGCATTTTCAACCAGGTTCCGAAAGATCCGCTGCATGCCCATCTTGTCTGCCACAATCGCGGGCAAGGTCTCGGGCTGCTTCCACCGGATACGGCGTCGGCTCAAAGCCTCGGCGAATTCATCCCTGATCGACTCGATGACCTCTTGAATCCTCACGACCTCAAGCAGTGGAAGGGCTTCCTTGGACTTCACGTACGTGTTGATGCCGTCAACGAGCGCCACGACCTGCTCCGCCGCTTTCAGAATCTGGTCGCAGTAGCTCTTCCCTCGCTCGTCGAGGACATTTCCATATTGTCTGGCCAGGAGCTTGGCCAGTCCGTAGATCCCCACCAGAGGGCTCTTGATGTCGTGTGAGGCGGTGTAAGTGAAGAACTCGATCGTCTCGTTCTTTTCCCCCAGCGCTTCAACGTTTCTTGCCAGCTCCTCGCAGAGCCGCGAATGGCTCACGGCAACCGCCACGGCGTTCCCAACGGCGACAAGGAGATCGATTCTGGCTTCACTCAGTTGCAAGGACCGGTCAGCCCCGAGGTTCATCACGCCCAGGACCCGGTCCATATGAATGAGCGGCACACAAACGACGAAACGAAGGCCCTTGGCGCGCAGCAATGCCGCCCGCTCGCGGTCCTCCAGATCCGAAACCCGCTGGGCGATGAACGAACGGGTTCGAGCCGCCTTGCCGGTAAAACCCTCGGAAATCCGAATCTCCTCCAGGCCGGTCGTGTCAAGTCCGCGGGAGGCCATCAGCTTCAGGATGCCGCGGCTCTCGTCCATCAGGTACATGCGTGCAGACATGAAGCCGAAGTGCTCCATTACCTTGGATGCGGCCGCCTGCAGCACGTCTTCAGGGCTGAGGCACGAAGACAGGAAATTATTAATATGGATGAGAACGGAGAGATTACGATTGCGCCCGGTCAGGCTGACGCTTCCGAATTCGACCAATAAGGGTTTCCTGCTTTTCCGTGTCATGAGCATTCTCTCGAATCCGGAGGGGTCTCATCGAACTCCGTGGATGCCGTAAGACTCCGCGAGAATCTCCACGGGGTGAAGCACGTTGTAGGGGAGCAGTTGCTGGAACTGGATGCGGCAGCTCAAGCAATCGGTCACCAGCCGTTCGGGGTGAATCGACTGGATCCGTTCCATCAAACGGCTTCCCATGGCCACCGAAACCTCGTGAAAATCCCGTTTGAAGCCCATGATCCCAGCGATCCCGCAGCAGTGGAACGACCCTTCGATCGTCTCCATCGAAATCCCGGGAATGAGGCTCAACAGATCCGTGAACGGTGCCCCGATCTGCTGCTCTCGCAGGTGGCAGGGGGGATAATAGGCCATGCGGCCCGCAACCGGCCCGAAGCGGGGACTCAGTTTGCCCTCTCGATGGAGGCTCAGCAGGTATTCCCCCAGGTCGTAGGTGTGGGAGGCGATCTTCAAGCGCTTGCGCGGATCGATCGCGGCGAAGTACCCCTCGTCCTTGAAAAGGCCGTCGAAGACCGGAAGGGTTGCGGACGCCGATCCCGTAAGGCAGGAGCCCGATGAGACTCGGGAGCCGAAGGGATTGCCGGAAGAAGACCCCGTGGCTGCCCGAGCTTCGGCCGAATGGCACGCCCCTTCGCTCAGGACCTGTTTGAGCATGTACCCGCAGGTCGGGCACGAGCAGACGATGTCGCATCCGGCGTCCACGGCTTCGGATAAACGCTCCACGTTGAACGACGCAAACTCGAAGGTGACATCCCGGTCGCCCTCGAGCAGGCTCGGCATGCCGCAGCATTTCTGCTCGGGATAAAACACATCGATCTCGTTGTGCTCGAGGACGTCGACGACCGCCTCGGGAACGCTCGGAAAAAGGTACTGTCCGGTACACCCGGCAAAAAACGCGATCTTTTTTCGGCTCCCCTTCCTGAGCCGATGAAGCCCTCGCGCCCTGGCCCATTCGGGGAAGCTTGCATCCGGGAACGTGGGCACCTTCCTCTCGGCATGGATGCCCGCAAGCTTCTTGAACAGCCTGCCGGTAATCCTCGACTGCAGCAGGAGATTGGCCAGCCGCGGATAGGCGCCGCACAGCTTTGCGACGCGCTCGACGTCCTCCAGGAGCCGAATGGCGGGCGACAGCCCTTCCCGACGGACAAACGCGTGCTTGGCTTTCATGAGGTCCGCCCGGATGTCGGGGCATGGGCAGAGCGCGCAGAAGTTGCACAAGCTCACCAGCCCTCGCAGCTCATCCGGAGAGATCCGTCCCTTCTTCCCGGCTTCCTTGTCGTAGAGGCGGTACAGCTCGGGAAAAACCTGGCATGGGGTGTCTTCCATCAAATAGCGGCATGTGTCGCAATCGGCACAGGCGTCCAAGACGTTGCGGGCCATGCGCTCAGGAGTGTCTTCCTGCATGCATCCTCTCCGAAACCGCTTTGCCCCGTGGATTTACCGAGCAAAGCGGTCCTCTTGACGAGGCCCGTAACTGGCCTCGAATAACGGCACTCCATGGGGCTGAAGGCATCTGAATTCAATGCTGATTCTCTTCAGAGTCATTCGGTGCCCCTTCCACTCCACGGTTGCGAGACTGACACTGGATCAATGCGGCCGACGCTCAGATCGAGGGCCAGCAGAGCGATGCTGACCGAGCGCTGCGCCTGTCGCAGCAGCGACTGGCTTGTGAGGAGCGCTGCCTCGGCGTCGAGAACGAAATTGATCACGGTCCGTCCTGCTTCGTATTTGAGCTTCTCGTTGCGCAGCACTTCTTCGGCCTCGACCACGGACTGCCGGGTGGCCCCAACGCGTTTCATGGCACTTTCAAGCTCAGCCAGCCCACTTCGGACCTCCTTTGCGATATCGAGCCGCAGCTTCTTTTCTGCCGCTCTGGCCAGGGCCGTCTGAGCCCCCGCCGCACGGATCTGGCCACGCCTTTTCCCTGCATCGAAAAGAGGAAAGGTGAGGCGAAGCTCGACCGCCAGATCGCCGGCGGCTTCGTGAGGCTTAGCTCCTGGCGTTCCCATACTCGATGAGGGGTCGCTTGCGGCGTATTCGTAGGCGCCGGCCCTGAGATCGGTGCGCGGCCACCGAGAGCGCCGTGCCGCCGTCTCGAGGTCGGATGCGGCCCGGACTTCTTGGGTCTGAGAGCCAAGGTCCGGTCGGCGGGCAAGGGCTTCATGAATCAGCTCATCCTCGCGTCTCTGCACCGAAAGGCTTTCCCGATTCGGAGCCGCATAGACCAATCGCGGCAGATCGCCCTCCAGCCCCATCACAGCGGCGAGTTGGCTGACCGTGGTCCGCCTTCCCGCTTCCAGGGTGGCCAAGTCGCTTTCAACCTGAGCCATCCGGGTTGAAACCTTGAGCGCATCGGCCGGAACGGCCCGACCCGCATTGACCAGCGCTCTTGTCTTTTCGAGCAGTACCTGGAGGCTTTGTTGCGTGGACCGGGCCGCGTCGATGAGATCATCATACGTGAGCGCCTTAAGATACAGGGAGGCAACGCTGTAGATCACCTCCTGCCTCCGTCGGTCTTGCAGGGACTTGGCGGAATCGATCCGCTCCCGTGCGGCAGCCAGCTCCTTGGCTGTTTGGCCGAAATCCCAGACCAGCACTTTGAGCTCGGCGCCGGCCATATAGATCGTGTCGTCGAAGCGGATCACTTGAGGCGAGGTGGCGGGCGGGTAGGCATGGTCGTAGCGCGTGTGGCTCATGTCGCCAAAGACGTCCAACTGAGGAAGCAGCCCCGCGCGTGCCGTCATGGCCACGCCCTCCCTTCGCTCGATTTCAGCTTTGGCGGACTGCAGCTCAGGACTGTGCTCCAGAGCATAGCTCACGGCCTGATCGAGTGTCATTTCCCCCGGGGTCAGCTCCGGGGCAGCCCCCGCAAGAGCTTGCCCCCATGAAGCGGACAGAACGAGCAAACACATCAGCATTCGTTTCATTGGTTCTTCCGTTTCTATCGGGCTCCCAATTTCGATCCCCTCACAAAGCCGTATCCGCACAACCTGTCCGGCCCGCGCTCAGGGCTCATCGCTTGGATGCTCCGGCAGTCCATGGCCCGGCTTCCCGGCGTAAATCAGGTTGTAAGCGATGGGGATGACAAAGAGGCTGAAGAGCGTCGAGGCAAAAAGACCGAAGATGAGCGACCAGGCAAGTCCCGCGAAAACCGTATCCATGGTGATGGGGAACGCCCCGAGCATGGCGGCCCCCGAAGTGAGCAAGATGGGGCGCAGACGCACGGCACAGCTTTCCACAATGGCTTCGATGAGGGTCTTTCCTTTGCTGAGGGAAAGATGAATGAAGTCGATGATGATGATCGAGTTGCGTGTCACGATGCCCGAAAGGGCGATCATCCCGATCATGGCGGGCGAGGAAAAGAACATGGGAGTGGGATAGGACCCGACCATACGCTCGCCGACATGGTTCAGCAGCCAATAGCCGGGCATGACGCCGATCACCATGAGCGGGATGGCCAGCATGATGACCAGCGGGAGCCCGAAGGAGCCGGTCTGGTAGACGAGCAAAATATAGATGCCGAGCAGCGCCCCCAGGAAGCCCACCCCGAGATCTCGAAAGATGTGGACGGTGAGGCGCATCTCCCCTTCATCCCACCAGTGGACCCGGATGCCTTCCGGAACCGCCCAGAAGACCCCGCCCCCCTTGTGCATGAGCGTACGCCTGCCGAGGGGCCTTGGTGTGGAATCGGCTACACCCGGCTCGCCGGACTGCATTGTTTCCGGAGACCGTTCATCGGCACGGATGTCCATGATCGTCTCCACGGGAGGCCTTCCGGCCATCTCCGCCGTCACATAGACGACCGGGTCAAGGTTGCGGTGATAGATGGTCTTGTCTTCGATTTCCTCATTCCACCGGCCAAGCTCAGCGATGGAGACCAGATTCCCCCTGACGCCCTTCACGGTGACCTGTTCCAGGTCAAATGAGCTCGACCGCCGCGCCCTCGCCATCCACAAGACGATCTGGAGCGGATTCCTTTCGTCGGGAGCGGCCAGGGCGCCCACCGGCCCACCTTCGAGGGAGGTCTTCAAGGTACGGCTGATGTCGTCGGTCGTGACGCCGTTGAGAGCGGCCTTTTCCTTGTCCACGGTGAAGACCATCCGGGTCTGATCTTCTTCAACGGTATCGTCCACATCGACCACGCCGGGCTCGCGCAGCATCCGAGCCTTGACGATCCGGGAGGCGGCGATGAGGTCCTCGTAGCTCTGATCGGGTCGGCCATAGACGGCTGCAACGACCGTCGAGAGAACGGGAGGCCCGGCAGGCAGCTCCACGATCTTGAGCTTGGCCCCGCTGCGGCGGGCGATGGCCGTGAGGTCGTCTCGGAGCCTCAGGGCAATGGAGTGGCTGGCGGCGAGACGCTCCGTCTTGTGAATGAGATTCACTCGGATGTCCGCCTTGTTGGGATGCTCTCTCAGAAAATACTTGCGCGAGAGTCCGTTGAAGTCCACCGGGGAGTGGGTCCCGACATAGGCTTCGAAATCCGTCACCTCGGGCACGGTGCGCAGGTATTCCTCAAAATCGCGGGAGGCGGAATCGGTCCGCTCGAGGGTCGTTCCCGCAGGCATGTCGATCACCAGGAGCAGCTCATCCTTGTTGTCGAACGGGAGCTGTTTGGGCTGAACGCGGCGGGTGGCCACGAGGGAAAGGCTCGCGACGAAGGCCAGGAGGATCACGACCAGAAAGCCCGCGGAAAGCAAACGGCTCTTGAGGAGCGGCTCCAGCAGCGGCCGAAACAACCGGTAGAGGCTCGTTTGGGTCACATCCGCAGGCTCATGGGACAAAGAGGTCTGTCCCTCTTGCCGCCCCCCGGCATAGCGCCCCTTGAGAGCATGGTACGCGAGCCACGGCGTGATGGTGAACGAAACGAACATGGACATGAACATGGTGACGGGAACGTTCACCGCCATGGGCCGGAGGT
>CAZIEW010000092.1:0-14802 GCA_964538515.1 uncultured Syntrophobacteraceae bacterium | reverse complement strand
CCTCGGAGATTGTCATCAAAGCGGCCAAGATCGGGCTTCCGATGGTCGTCAGCCGGAACACCGCGAGCTCACTGGCCATCGAGCTCGCCCGCTTGCTGAACATCACCTTGATCGGCTATGCGCGCGCCGGCAAGTTCACCGTCTACAGCGGGTTCGATCGCGTGGTGAGTGACGTGACATGACGCTCTATCTGGACAATGCCGCGGCTAGTTGGCCCAAGCCTCCGTCCGTGCTCGCCGCAGTAGGGCAGGCTCTGCGGGAGATGGGCGGATCGCCCGGTCGCGGTTCGCACCGGATGGCTCGGAGCGCGTCCCACCTGGTGTCGCGGGCGCGTGAGCGGGCGGCGGCATTGCTAGGTATCGGCGACCCGTCCCTCCTGGCATTCACGAAGAATGCGACGGAAAGCTTGAATCTGCTGATCAAGGGGTGGGTGCGGCCGGGGGACCGGGTTCTCATCTCTCCCATGGAGCATAATTCCGTCGTGCGTCCGTTGGAGCGCCTGAAAGGGGAGCGCGTCCAAGTGGAGGTGATGCCGCACCGGGCAGGGGGACTGATCGACCTTCAATGGCTTGCACTTGAGCTCGAAACAAGACCCCGACTGGTCGTCTTGAATCACGCCTCCAACGTGAACGGCGCCCTTCAACCGGTCGCCGAGATCGCTCGGCTATGCGAGTCTCACGGGGTTCCGCTGCTCCTGGATGCGGCTCAGACCGCCGGGGTGCAGCCCATCGACGTGGACGAGTGGAAGCTCGGGATGCTCGCCTGCTCCGGACACAAAGGGCTTCTTGGGCCGCCGGGTGTCGGCATCGTGTTCATCCGAAGGGACCTCGACGTGCTGCCGCTGATGGAAGGGGGAACCGGCAGCCGCTCGGAGGAGGCCGTACAGCCGCTGCTGCGTCCCGACCGCTATGAAAGTGGAACCGTCAACCTGCCTGGAATCGCGGGGGTGATGGCCGGCATCGACTATCTGAACGAGAACGGTATCGAAAGCATTCTTGCGCATGAGCTGGCTCTCGCCGACCGAATGGAGGCCGCTCTCGCCGAGCTTCCCGGAGTGCGTGTCCTGTCTCCCGATGTGCGGGGCACTGGAACCGTGTCGTTCGTCGTAGACGGCATGAGCGCGGGTGATGTGGCATACCTGCTGGATGAGACCTTTGACATCGCCGTTCGGTCGGGACTCCACTGTGCCCCGGCTGCGCATCGGACCCTCGCCACCTTTCCGGACGGGACGGTTCGTGTGTCGCCCGGCTACGGGACGACCGACGAAGAAGTAGACTATTTCCTGAGCTCACTGGGCAGGCTGCTCAAGCGGCGAGCCCGGACCTGAGGCCCAGTGCACCGAGAAAGGCGCTCGATGAATTCCACTGCGATACGAAAGGCCCACATACGCGACGTGGCGATCATCCAGAAGATGCTGGGACGATTCGCCCAGCAGGGCAAACTGCTCCCCCGGTCCTTGAGCGAGCTTTACACGAACATCCGAGACATGTTCGTGGTCCGGGACGAGGAGTCGGGTCAGGTCGTGGGATGCTGCAGCCTCCACATCATCTGGGAGGATCTGGCCGAAATCCGCTCGCTGGCCGTGGACGAAGGACGGCAGGGAAAGGGGTACGGTCGGCAGCTGGTGGAGGCCTGCCTTGAAGAAGCCCGAGCGCTTGGTATTCAGAGGCTTTTCACCCTCACATACGAGACGGCCTTTTTTGAGCACATGGGCTTTCGCGTCGTGGACAAGAATGTGTTTCCTCACAAGATCTGGGCGGATTGTCTGCATTGCCCGAAGTTTCCCGAATGCGACGAGGTGGCGCTGGTCTACGACGTGATTCCCCGAGGGGCGGAGTCTGCCGCGAGTGCAAAGACGGAAGCCTGACACGGATGAGCACGGATAGAGGCGCACGGATGGAGACGGATGGAGGAGGGGGTGGCGAAGAGGGAAATGCGCGCTTCTAACGCGCTGCCATGCAGGGGCTTAATGGCTCAGCCCAACATTTTCTCCCTTCGGTTGTCATCGCTGTTCATCCGTGTGCTTTCATCCGTGTCCATCCGTGTCTTCTTCTGGGCCCCGGACCCCTTCGCAGCAACTGGTAGTGGCAGGTAAATTGCAAATTCGCAGATTGTGGCTTATATTGGCCTGAAACAACCGGGAAGCTTAGGGGCACGGATGACGTGCCCTTCTTTGTGTGAATGCACCCGATTCTCTCTCCCCCAATCCGATGAAAAGAGAGTGGCAGCACGATGATAGGAGCCTTACTCAAGAAGGTCTTTGGCAGTCAGAACGATCGGAATCTCAAGCGAATCGCACCGCTTGTGGATCAAACGAATCAGCTCGAGCCACAAATCCGTACCCTCAGCGATGCGCAGCTTCAGGGAAAAACGGTGGAATTCAAGCAGCGATTGGCGAACGGCGAGCCGCTGGATGACCTCCTTCCCGAAGCGTTCGCCGTGGCCCGGGAAGCATCGATCCGGACGCTGGGCATGCGGCCTTTTGACGTCCAGCTGATCGGTGGCGTTGTGCTCCACCAGGGCAAGATCGCCGAAATGAAGACCGGCGAAGGCAAGACCCTTGTCGCCACCCTGCCGGTCTATCTGAACGCGTTGACGGGCAGGGGTGTTCACCTGGTCACCGTCAACGATTACCTGGCCCGCCGCGACAGTGAGTGGATGGGGGCCGTCTATAAATTCCTCGGCTTATCGGTGGGGTGCATCGTTCACGGACTGGACGACGCCGAGCGAAAGATCGCCTACAACGCGGATGTGACCTACGGGACCAACAACGAGTACGGGTTCGATTACCTGCGCGATAACATGAAGTTCCGTTTGGCCGACATGGTTCAACGGGATCTCCACTATGCGATTGTGGACGAAGTCGACAGCATTCTGATCGACGAGGCGCGCACACCGCTCATCATATCCGGCCCCGCCGAGAAGTCGACGGAGCTCTACTACCGGATCAACAAGGTGATTCCGCAGCTTTCTGCGGAAGCCCACTATACAAGAGAGGAGAAGTCGAGGACGGTCGCCCTGACGGAAGAAGGCGTGGCGCGACTTGAAAACATCCTGGGCATTGACAACCTCTACGATCCGCGCCACATCGACATTCTCCACCATGTTCAGCAGGCCTTGCGGGCCCACATCCTGTTTAAGCGTGACGTCGACTACATCGTCAAGGAGGGCAAGGTCATCATCGTCGACGAGTTCACCGGTCGGCTCATGCCTGGCCGACGCTACAGCGAGGGGCTGCACCAGGCGCTCGAGGCCAAGGAAAACGTCACGATCGAAAACGAGAACCAGACCCTGGCCTCGATCACGTTCCAGAACTACTTCCGCATGTTCGACAAGCTGGCGGGTATGACCGGTACGGCGGACACCGAAGCGCCGGAATTCGCCAAAATCTACAAGCTTGACGTCGTGGTGATCCCGACGCACCGGAAGATGGTGCGTACCGATTACCCTGACTGCATCTATCGAACGGAAAAGGAGAAGTTCCGGGCTGCGGCTCGCGAGATCAAAGAGCTGCACGCGGTGGGGCGGCCGGTCTTGGTTGGGACCGTGAGCATCGAGAAGTCCGAGCGGCTGAGCGAAATGCTTAAGCGCCAAGGGGTCCCGCATCAGGTCCTCAACGCCAAGCACCATGAGCAGGAAGCCGAGATCGTCGCCAAGGCGGGGCAATTCGGTGCGGTGACGATCTCCACCAATATGGCGGGCCGAGGCACGGACATCGTGCTGGGCCCCGGCGTGACCGAATTGGGCGGCTTGCATATCTTGGGCACCGAGCGCCACGAGGCCCGCCGGATCGACAATCAGCTGCGCGGCCGTGCCGGGCGCCAGGGCGATCCGGGCTCATCACGCTTCTACCTGTCCCTCGAGGACGATCTGATGCGCATCTTCGCGGCGGACCGGCTGTCCGGTCTCATGGAGCGGATCGGTATGGAAGAAGATGAGCCGATTGAGCACCGCATGATCAGCCGCGCCATCGAAAATGCCCAGGCCCGGGTTGAAGCGCAGAACTTCACGGTGCGCAAGCAGCTGCTGGAATACGACGATGTCATGAACATGCAGCGCGAGGTGATCTACAGGCAGCGGCGGGAAGCGCTTCAAGGCGGGGACCTGAAGCCCGTCGTTCTCGACATGGCCGAAGACGTCCTGAACGGCATTGTTGGCCAGTACACCGGGGACAAGACGTATGCCGAGGATTGGGATCTGGAGAACCTGTGCATCGAAATCGCACGCTCCTTCGGAATCCAGCTCACGCTGACGGCGGAGGGGCTTGGGGACATCGACCAGGAGACGCTGCGGGAGGATCTCTGGAATCGCGTGCTCGAGCGCTACGAGGCGAGGGAGAAGGAATTCAGTGAGCCGGTCATGCGGGATCTGGAGGGGTTTGTTCTGCTCCAGACGGTCGATTCTCTGTGGAAGGACCACCTGCTCAACATGGACCACCTTAAGGAGGGGATCGGGCTTCGCGGGTACGGGCAGCGGGATCCTCTGGTCGAATACAAGCGGGAGGCGCATGATCTGTTTGAGGACATGATCGAGCGGGTGAAAGAGGAAACCGTTCGGTTGCTCTTTCACATCCAGCTCCAGCGCGAGGAGCAGGTTGAGGAGCTTCGGCAGGAGCAGGCCGATCAACCGATGTATTTTGGTCCGGCGGAGGGCGCAGCCAAAAAGCCGGCCGTTAGAAAGGACAAGAAAGTTGGGCGAAACGATCCATGCCCCTGCGGGAGCGGGAAAAAATACAAAAAGTGCTGTGGTCAGTAGGGAGCCTTTCGAAATCCCGGGGTTCAAGGCGGCGGCCGCTGCCACAGGGATGCGGTACAAGGACCGGCTCGATTGTGCGATCATCGTGGCCGATGATCGCGGCGGCGCAGCCACGGCCGGTGTTTTCACCACCAACCGGTTTTGCGCCGCACCCGTTGAAATCTGCAAAGAGAAACTGTCGAAGAATCGGCGATCCAAAGGCTTGGTGGTCAACGCCGGGATCGCGAACGCCTGCACGGGAGAAGAAGGGCTCCGGCGCGCCGCCGAAATGACTCGCATGACGGCTGCGGCCCTTTCGGTTCAGGAAGCCGACATTTTGGTGGCTTCGACGGGCGTCATCGGTCAGCAGATTCGCCTGGATCCCCTGGCGGAGGTCTTGCCCCAGCTGGTGGGGTCGCTTCGGGTGGACGGCTGGGCCGACGCGGCCCGCGCCATCATGACAACGGACCTGGTTCCCAAGATGGCGAGTGCATCTGTGGCGATCGACGGCAAGAGCGTGACCATCGGCGGGATCGCCAAGGGCTCGGGGATGATCGCGCCTAACATGGCAACCATGCTGGCCTTCGTGGGCACCGACGCAGCCATCGATCCGGTTCTCCTGCAGGAGGTTGTGGCTGAAGAAACGGCGTCCAGCTTCAACTGCGTTACGGTGGACGGGGACACGAGCACGAACGATACGCTCCTCGTCATGGCCAGTGGCAAGGCAGGCAATGGCCTCCTTTTGTCAAAGGAGTCGCCGGAGACGCAAGCCTTCGCTGGGGCTTTGAGTGCCGTCCTCCTGGATCTGGCCAAACAGATCGTCATGGACGGGGAAGGGGCGACCAAGCTCATCGAAGTCCGCGTCGCCGGCGCGGCGGATGAAGCGAGCGCCAAGAGCGTTGCGATGACCGTTGCGAATTCCCCGCTCGTCAAGACGGCGTTCTTCGGTCAGGACGCCAACTGGGGCCGGATCGTGGCGGCGGCCGGCCGGGCGGGTGTCCCCCTCGATCCGAACAAGCTCACCCTGCATTTTGACGAGGTGTGCGTCTTCCGTGACGGCACGCCGGTCGCAGGCGATGAGGTCGAAGCCGAAGCCGGCCGCGTTTTCAAACAGAAGGAAATCCTGGTGACCCTGAACCTCGGTATGGGGAGCGCGGAGATGAGCGTCTACACCTGCGACTTTTCCTTCGACTACGTCAAGATCAACGCATCCTACCGCACCTAAGGGCAGGAGCGGATCCCCGAATCCCTGGACCCCGTGAACGGGTCCCACAAAAGGGTTGACACACCAAGCCGTCTCCGTTATAGATACGGCCACTTCGGGGGCTGTAGCTCAGTTGGGAGAGCGCTTGAATGGCATTCAAGAGGTCGTCGGTTCGATTCCGTCCAGCTCCACCAGAGAAAACAAGGACTTAGCCAAATCGGCTCAAGTCCTTTTTCTTTTTTTTGCGCATGTTACGCGCACGGATCACCGAATCCCACCGGAATTCATCTCCAACGGGCGCTGCCTGAATCCGTCTCCCGCACGTCGCATTGCGAGCAAGCCGGCCTCGATCAGAGGGTAATTCCTTCGCTTTCTCTCCACGGTTCCGACGGCGCCATCGTGGTATCCCCCTCATCGATAGCTGAAAGGAAACAGTCGCGTCCGAAAAGCAGCAACACAGTCGAGGAGCTCAGCCGGATCGTCCTTATCGAGCAGTTCCTGAAAATGATGGACATGGAGGCTCGAGCCTCTCAACAGGCTGATGACACGCTGAACCGTAGCGTTGATCCACTCCCCTGAAACCCGGTCCAGTGAACGGAGCCTGCTTAGCGGCATGAGGGCCATGACCTGCACGGTTGGTCCTTGAGCCAGACAGCATTCGATCGATTTGACGCCCATGCGAATTTTGTCCTCTGGATCCGTTGCTAAATCCGCGATATTTGCGGCCCACAGCTGCCAGGGATGGCGCCGAAATACGGCGTCGCGCTTTCTAATAGCCCAAGCCAGGTAGGCTGGAGCCGCAACATCCGCGTCGACGAGGTAGCGTGCCAGTGCCGCATGCTGATAGGGATTCAAATCTTCAATACACGCAGCAGACTCGATTGCAGCAAGTGGTCTGCCAAGATAATCAGCTAAAGCCGAAGTTGCCTCGTCATAATCCCCGGCGTCCAGGAAGGCATAGAGGAGGGTACTGAACTGGCGCTGCCAATCATCTCTGAGCTCCGGGACTCTCCCACCGCCAAACGCCTGCTGAGCCATCTCGACCATTTCTCTCACCGAAGCGAGGTGCGCTGGCCCGCAAAACCCGAAGTTTTGGGCTAGGGTCCCGTACAAGCGCCCCAGTGGCTCACAAACAGCTCCAGGGCTTCTACGCCTGCTCACCGCATGGAGCTCTCTCAAGTCCGCCAGCACCGCCGCCAGCTCTTCGGGGATTGAGGCGCTGAAAACATATCGGTTGTGTCGTTCTGCAACGAGCTGTCGGTTCGCCCGGTCCGCCGTCACCATCAGTGTCTCGGCGTATGCTGCCAGGGAAGGCTCCAACTGTCGGCAGACGGCAAGCCATTCTGAAGCGGCTTCCGGATTGCCGCAATGGTTGGCACAGGAGAGCTGAATCTGAGCCAGTCGGAACCCATCCATCGGGAAACGCTTGGCAAAACTGAGGACACGGGAAGGCTCCAGTGGTTGAAGCAGGTCCCTCAGAGTATGCAGGCAAGCATGAGGATTATCCACCATGCGCTCGAGATTATTGATCCATGGAATGACAAGATCTCTCTTCGCAAGGACTGTCTCCAAGGACTGTGCGTATCGATTCATGAGTCCGGGAAGGCCCAGCATCTCGTGCCGAAGGAGATGGGCGCCAGCCGCTGTCCATTCGGGCTCTCCGATCGACCGGATTTGCTGGAGCAAGCTGCTGCCGTTCCCGGATGCATAGCCCTCCCAAAGAAACGTTGCTTCTTCCAGAGTTGAAACCGTCAGCATCTCAAAGCGTTCTGAAGAAGGGAAGCAGAGTTTCTCTGAGGCCGGGGCCATCAAAGCACGGAATCCTTCTCTCATCGCCAGCGCAGCCTTCGTTTCCAAGTGCCCCGTCGGTTGTAACCGACCGCTGTCGTCCATGATGCCCGTTGCCAAGAGTCCTTTGGGCTGGACCATCCGTTTCAGACCCCAGCTTGCCAGGTAGAGCGGCAGCGCCAGGGACGGCCCACATAACTGAACGGTCTCAGGGCTGACCAGGAACGGCCAAAAGAAAACCCGAATCCCTTCAGCCCGATCGAGCATCCCCATGAGGTCGGCTACTGCCTGGCGGGTTTCGGCATCGGTTACGACATCCCACCAATCGGGAACGGAACGGACCGGCAGGCCCGAAGGGAGCATCCCGACGAGGCACCAGCATATTCGGCCAAAGGTCGGCCCCGCCAGGGCCAGGGGGACCATCGTCCACGGGATGGACGCAGCGGTCCGCCAGTCCAAAGGCAGCCCAAGGTCGGCAAGGCTTAGATGGTCTTCACACCACGTGGCAGCCCACGCAGGGGCTCGCTCACGCTGTGCAAGCGCCGATCCTGCCAGCGCTTGCGCAGTCAGGCGGGCACCGTAGGCGCATTGCACGAGCGGGAAGAGACTCTCGAGGCTTGAGACGGACTCGGGCCATAGGAAGTCATGCGGGCGAAGGAGATCGGAGATCCGTTCTGCCGCATGGCCCCATCTCGCCCACGTCCCGAGCTCTTCCATGGACCATCGGGGATTCCGCAGCATGATTCATGGCTCCGACTCTATATGATGGCTCGCATCGCGTCGATCGCACAACAACAAGACGGGCCGCCCGAGCGCTTGTTGGTCCCGGGTGAGACCTTGAAAGCGCACCCTGAAGTATCCCCTCTCTCCGGAGAAGTCCACCTCTGAAGCTGGGACTGGGGGTTGGTTGGAAACGCCCCACCACACCAAGAGCTCGGATTCTGGGGAAGCGATCCCCTCGATGTGACCTCCAAGAGTGAGCCCTTCGTCGGTGGCCTTCCAGACCGTAAGCTCCGCCCGCTCCGGGGTAAGGTCCGGTCGCCCCGAGGTCCAAACGAGCCGGTTGACGAGGATTCGATTCTCAGTGCCGGCAGCCGCCAGGGGGAGCTCATGGCTGGGAAAGCGGGCAAGAGCGAGCCGTTCCAGGACATCGGAGGAGGCTTGGGAGAGGATGAGTGAGGGATGGCAATCCCGGAAATAAGCGGTCATCGATTCGGCACTGGGGAAATAGGATCGGACACAGTCCGACGGAGACCGATCGAGCCTCCGGAGCATGGTTTCAATCGATTGCACGGCAAAAAACGCACCGACTTCGATTTCGAGCCTTCGAAACGCTTCAATCAAAGGAGGGCAGTCTTCAGGCAACGGTGCAGCGTCAGCCGTCATGGCATGGTGGACAGCTCGGAGCGTTGAGTCGTCGATGCGGTCCCAAAACGTCTCGAGATCCTTTTCTGACAGCGTGTAAGTGTTCCAGGTTTCCGCAAAGAGCGTCTCTCCCAGCGGAATGTCGCCCGGCCCCGCCAGGACGCGATCGTGGTAGACCTGAACGACCTGGACCGCTTCCTCGGGATTTCCCGGCCTCCGGACAATCAACACCAGGGGCGGATTGTAATGCCGCTCTTTGGGCCCCCATCCCCCAAGAGCTGGGCGAATCGACCAAATCTGTCCGAGGTCCTTGTGGAAAACGGTTGCCCCGCGACCTGCTTCGGCGGATGACGAAAGCATACCCGTCATGGGTGCATCGAGGGCCAGCTCGCTCAGATGCTCCGTGCAAAGTGGACACGTCTTCAGATGACGCTCCAGCTCGGGTGTGCGCTCGCTTGTCCGGAGCAGGTCATCCGGGGGGCATCCGCGCACCTGCCAGACCTCCTGCCACGCAAGCCTCATTTCCCAGGGCTCAAATTCCACCATACGATTCTTCCCCGAAGGCAATTGGGAGCGGGAAACGTCCTGCGGTCCCTCTCCCCAATACACTTACGGCTTCAAACGTCCGTTTTGCAGAGCGCAAGAATTCGCTCAACAAAATCATCAAAAAGGTTTTCATCCAGGTCAGGCGGTGAGAGTCCCGGCCAGAGGAGGCTGAAATCCCGCAACCGCTCGAGGGCTGACCGATAAACGTAGGCCGCGCCGCTTGCTCCTTTGTACCCCATCCGTTCAGCTGTCGCCTCCAGAGTGAGCCCCTGGCCGTGCACGAGATAGAAAGCATGTCGATGCTTGTCTGACCAGGAAGCAACAAGCTGCTCAGCAAGTGCTTGGAGCTTGGAGTGGACGATGAAGTGCTCCGGCGCCGGCTCCGCCTCAGGTTGGTCCCATGAAGCGTGGTGATCGCTTTGGCTGCCCGGCGGGTTTCCGTGGCTGGACGCCGTGGGCACCGCCAGGAGACAATCGTAATGCCGAGTCAAATAATGCACCAGTTCGCGCACCGGAAGGAAGCAGCCGTTCCCCCCGAGACGAGCGACGGCCCCTTTCCAGAAGAAGCGGGCCAGCTCCTGCAACCGGTCTCTGCGGTGCAGCTCCGCTGCCGGTGAAATGTGAAGGGGCGACTCCCACCGTTCGTAGGGAACCGCACGCAGACAATCGGTGTCGATCCATTCACGGCTGTCCGGCTCCAGGCTGTAGAATGCCCCCCGCGAGTTGGCGCGGTAATGGATTGATGGATCCTCTTGAAGGATCTGCCGCACCTTGCGGTAGAAAGCCAGCCATGGATTCGCCCCAAACGTGCGCGCCTGGTCCTTGAGATGCAGCAGGTACTCGCGGGCGATTCTCTGGGCCACAAAGCGCTCTCCCCGCTCCCACAGCCACTGCAGCTCGATTCTCTCCTTCCAGCCGTCGGGGCGGGTTCGGAGAAACACCCACAGGTCATGGGCCACCGCATGAGCGCACTCCTCCATGTCTTGGGAGCGTAGCCGTCGGAGGGGCTCGCAGGGCAGCAGGCCGTCGGGGAGGCCGATCGATGCCGCCTGCCGGATGACGACGCGGGCAACCGTTTCCAAGACCGGAAGGCATTCCGATCGAGACAGCCACGCATCCCAAGGCGACAGCTCGTTCATGGCTCGCAGCTCTCCACACATTCGTTCGGGACCAGGCCCATGAAATGGAGCCGCTCCAAAAACTCAGGAGTTAACGGCAGGTTGAAGGCGCACGATTCCACCAGGTGAGAGTCACGGTCGACCTGACGCTGCGTATAGTCCAGAATGCAGCCCTGGCGAATGCGCCGGCGGGCCCCGAAATTACGAGACGAGCACGGGCAGACCCGGTGGCCGAGCCCCGGGAGTCGCTCGAGCACGAACAGAGGGTGCGTCCCGTGACGGGAGCGAACGGTAGCCGGGAAAATGCCCGTCGCTTCCCGCAGTCGAACGTCCGGAGCGCCCCGGAAAAGCATGCGCGGCTCCCAGTACGCAGCCGGAAGGGAAATCACCGCCACGCCCAGCCGCTCGAGATCGACGGGCGGAGGAGCCGCACTCTGTGTGCAGGAGGACGTCCAGATGGAGGCATGTCTGCTTCGCTTCTTCGCCATGGCCATCGCGCAGGAAGGGATCGGTTTGTTGGTGCTGTGTTAGAAAGGAGACGCCTTCCAAGATCTCCTGGACAATCTGTACGAGGCGGTCGAGGGATGCCTGTCCTTAGACGGTCCGAGTCGATGAGAACCCTCGTCTTGGTGGCAAGCCCTTTCTGAAGAAACGGAATTGCCACCCCCCCGTAGGCATTCTAGGGGGGAATCGAGAGTGACTTTCATACCAATAAGTCAGAGGTCACTTTGCTGTAAGCCGGTCCGACGCGCATTCGTACCAGCATCTTGGGGCCGATTTCTTCATTGTCGTGGAACGAGAACACGAAATCGCTCCAGCCGGGACGCGAAAGGGTGCGGTGTGAGCCCGACGAGCGTTTAACCTGCCAGCCGATCCGCTGCAATGCCGCGAGAACTTGCTTTGCTCTTGTTGACGGCCACGAAGTCATGCCGCGGCGAAACGGATGTCCATCAAATCGGGTGGAACCTCCCCGTGCTCGATTCGATCGGCCAAAACGCGAAGGGCGAGGGCTTGGACTCTTCCCACAGCCTCCTGCGGGGATTGTCCGTAAGCGAGGACACCCGAGAGCTCAAGTACCTCTGCCAGCCACCGGCCATCCACTTCTTGCTCATATTCGATGCTCAAAGTCATGGCACCTTCCTTTGAATCGGGGCATAGTCGTCTTTCAAGCAGGATGTCGATCAAATGCCGGTGAACAATGGAGTATCGCGGTCTTGACTAAATCCCTGTGCTAGTGCTCCGTCATACAAGTTATGCCGGGCAAGCGAACACCCCCTCAACCCCCCTCGAGGGGGGAATCAAAGGGGGGTGTACCCTGCAGAAGAAAGCTGACGGAGCACTAGGTAATCCCGCAAGGAACAAGACATCCAATCCTCAGTGGGTACCGTACCATAACATGAGATCGCAGACGGTGCATGCACAACGGCAGGATTCATCGCCCACACCAGTCGTCATCTCAGAATGCCTTGGGCTTCCAGTTCAGAAATTGCCAGCTTCAACTGACTTTGAAAAAAGCTCCCTCGCTCCTGAATACCGTGGCGGCATTCTGCTTTGCTGGTCCAGCCATGATCGAAGCCATTTCGATACAGGATGAGCTCTTTCAAGAAGCCGTCGATGATTTGCTTGACACCAGCGCGTTTCAGCTTCTCGTAGTGGGCCATCAGCCCTTGCTTCTTTCTTTCGGCATCGTCTTTGAAGTCCCATTTCGATTCGTCGTATTGAAGCATGTTGATGAAGACTTCGGCTTTGGCACGTTCTCCCCGACCGTTGGAGCTCGTGGTCTTGGCTTTGGGATTGCCAATGAGCCCTATGGAGCCGACCACCTCACGCATCACAGTAAACGCTTGCATGTAGAGCTTGTGCTCCAGCAACAGATCGATGAAGGCGAGCTGACCGATAAAGTAAGGTTTGTCGTAGAGGCCCGATAGAGGGCAGGCGGTCGCCAAGGATGTGTATTTTCCCTCGATCAGTCTGAGAAGGGTTTGCTCAATGGAATCGCTTGATGGTGCCTCCCTCCTAAGAGCAGCCAGGGTCTCGGCAGCGATGCTGCACACGTTGTGCATGTCAACGTTACGGATGCGGCTCGTCAGGTCATCCAGGAGGGTGATTCCCTCAGGATCGCTTAGATTCCCTGCTTGAAATCCCGGGCTATCCTTTACAAGGCTTGCCAGCTTGCGCGCGTCTGCATCTTCAACAAGGCGGCTCACGCCCTCGGCCCATTCACCGATGAGATAGAAGTCCTTCATGTCAATAATGGGCGACAAGTCACGGTCCTTTTCGTACGCGCCGTAATAGACCGCATCCAGAACCACTCTCTTAGCCTTCTGGAGAAAGTTGATTGCGGCCGAGAACACGATGGGAACGGCCCGGTAGCCATGTGTCAGATCGACGGTCAAACGGTCTTCGGATTGAATCTGCTCAAGGATCTTTTTGAACCACTGCCATTGCCCGCTCGATGACATATCTTCGTCGATTTCAATACAAGACACGCGCTGGACCCCAAGCCCCTTGAGCTCCGCCTTGAGCTTGTCGAAATGATACCCTTTGGATTTCGCCGTGGCCACCAGGATGACTTCGTCGAACTGGTCCGCACCATGGATACCGATTTCCGCAGCCTGGACGAATTCGGTCCGATGGGACGGCCTGCCTCCAAGCTCATAGCGGGCGGGGTCGTAGCCGTACGTGCCGTCCTCTCTCCTACTGCCAATGCCCAAGAAGCTCAAATAGACACGTCTCATGGGAAACCTCCACAATGCGGCGAACGCGCCGGGAATAGGTGCTAGCGCCCATATCGTCTGAATCGTACGTGCCCAAACCGATGCGTGAGCTGGATCGTGCCGTCGGGCTGGAGCGTCTCGCTCGCCTCACGGCGGGTCGTGGAGTAGACCGGGATCAGCCCCATGGCGAGGACGAAGCGCACCAGGAGGCAGGTCGCCCCGAAATCGCCCTGGATGAGAACGTAATCGCCCGGTACGGCCGATCCCGCCACCCACGCTCTGACGGGCGCCAGATAGTCGTCGAGCCCCTCGAGATCCGGTGGGATCTCGGCCCACAGCTGCTTCACCGCCGGCGGCGGCTCCAGGATCTCATCGGCGCCCAGACTTTGGCGTGCGTCGGCCGTTTGGGCGTCCGTCAGCGTGTGGTTGAAGAGCACGAGCAATCGCGGCGACATTGAGGGATTCCTGAACTTTCCGAACGTGCTTCAGAGAGCCACGCCGGTCCTGCGGGCCTCGAGCACGAGCTCCTCGGAGGCCATCTGGTCAAAGACCAGATTGATCTCGCGCTCAACGATCCCGGTCGCCCGTTCCACGACCCCGAGGGCTCGCAGCAGGACCTCATCCGGGATGCCCACCACCAGGATGTCGATGTCGGAGGCGCGATCGAAGAGGTAGGGCCGCAGGATGGAGCCGAAAATAAAGGCCTCGCGTGCCCCGAGGGCCCGCAAGGCATCGCCCGCCGGCCGCACTTGAGCGAGCAGCTCCAGCCGTTCGCGCTCCATGGTCTGCCGCTCCTGCTCGAAACGGCGCCGGAGTCCCGTCCTGTAATGCTCCGGCTCCCTTTCACGATTCATCCGTACGCTCCAGAAAATCTGCAAACTGCATCAGGTCACTTCTCACCCGCTTCCAGACGGCCTCCAAGCCGTCCATGATCTCGAAAATCCTCGCCGGATCGATGTGATGCGTGTAGAGGTGCCTGAAGAGGTGGCGGAAAGACCGATACAGCTCCAGCTCCCGGTAACTGTCTTCTGAGATGACCGGCGGCCGCAGGCCCGGTCGTTCGACGCTGACAGCCTGCAGCAGCTCCCGGTGCCACTCGGGACTCCGGCTCGAGGCGCCATCGATCTGCCGCACGACGGCCTCGAAGAGGCGCTCGACACCGCCGTAAAAGCTGTGCAAACAGGCGGCCAGGCTGTCCGCCAGGATATCCTCGGATCCCGTCCGGGCGAATTCCTTTCGGCGCGCATATCGGCTGAGACACGTTCCGACCAGCCGATCCAGCTCGATGCATTCCCGATGGATCATTGCCGGCAGCAAGGTCGGCGTCATG
>CAZIEW010000091.1:3470-15518 GCA_964538515.1 uncultured Syntrophobacteraceae bacterium | reverse complement strand
AGGATTCGATATGATCGGGATTTCCTTTGGGAACGATGCCCCCGCTCGTGATCAACGCGACGGTTGCCTGGCTCATGTGCTCGATCGGCGGTCGTGGTGCCACCCGGTCGAAGGCGGGGAGGGGGTACTCGGTGGTGAAGGGTTCCCCCTTGAGCTTGCGTAGCAGCATGTTCACGGCACGTACGGCGCCCGTTTCCGCGGCAAAGTAATTCCTGCGAATGCCGCGGGACAGAATGCCTTCTTCGGCTGGTGGCCCCAGCGGGATGCTTCCGGCCAGCTTCAACCCGGTGCGCGCCATCCGTTCGGCGGCCTCTCTCATGCCAAGCGCGGTCGCGGCCGTTTCGACAATGGTGACCGATCTCCGATACAGCTCTACCGCGGGGTTTTCGCGGAACATGCCGGTGACGGCCGGGACATTCAGCGCATCGGCGACGAGGCTGCAAACACTCCCGCAGGCGACACCATAACGGCCTGCGTTAAAGGCCGGTCCGGCCACCACCAGGTCCGGCTCGAAGCCTTGGATCAAAGCCCGCACCGTTTCCGCGGCCTGTTCAGGGTGCTCACTGAAAAAGTCGTCCCCGCAGACGACCGTCCCCACAATCTCTGCCTCCTCACCCAGAAGCTGCTGAAAAAGAGCCCCGGGACCGACGGGTCCCGCCTTCGCGAATGGCTCCGTGCGGGCTTTGTCCTCCCCGCCGACTTGCCCGAAAAACTGGTTCAGGTAATGGACCACTCTCGTCTTCTTGCCCATGAGATCCTCCGTCTATTCCTCGCGAGCGGACAAGCGTTCGAAGCCGAGCTCGTTGGTCGCTCCCAGGATCACCTGCAGCTCCGCTCGGATACCGCGCTCCGAAAAGCTTCCGGGCTGCCCTCCAGCAATCTTCTCGATGATACGCTCATTTCCGATGACGATATCAGGGTGTGGCAGCATCACGATCTCGTTGGCGTTCCCAACGCTGACGAGGGCATCGGCACGCGGTGTTGTATCGGCCAGCGACTGGGACTGACCGTCCGCCCCGGCGAACTCGTCCGTAAGGAGCGTCGTTGCAATGCCCTTTTCCTCGAGCCTGGCGCAGAGCATCATGGCGTCTGCGTCCGGATTGCCGAACCCTTCTTTGGAAATGATCACTCCATCGACGCTCAACATTTCCAAAAGCTTGACGGCATAGTCCGCGGATCGCTCCTTGTCTTTGAGCGTGACGTTGGCGTTGGTCACGACGGTACCGGCGAACGTCAGGTCTTTCCCCTCGCGCTTGAGCAGTTCGGCGATGATGGGGTTGTTCTGGTGGTGATAGGTGGTGTTCTTATCACAGGCGGAAACGCAGTTCCCGCTCACGACGGCTCCGTCCATGACTTCCGTGGCGCAAATCAGAGTCGGCAGCACGGTCTTCATGTCTCGACCATACAAGAAGGTGTCATGGAGGAGTCCCTGACTGAGAAGCATGTACAGGTAGGCGATTCGGGGAAGGTGGCCCCTTCTGTCGTGCATTCTCGAGGAACGGCCCGATTCGTGGGACTCCAGCTCGTCCGGATTGATGCGGCGGCCAGCCTCTCCAAGGTAGACGGCGGCTCGGAGCCCGGCCATGCGAACGGCTTCCTCGTGCTCGTGCCTGGAAAGATCTTCCCGGGCCTCGATGATCAGGCAGACGTTCAACAGCCTGGAAAAGCATGAAAATGCAGCTCCAGGCCCGCTCATGTCGATCATGCCTTCTTGAAAGCCCACGATCTGTCCGACGGTCAGAACCGAGCACCCTTCGAGGACATGGGTACGTCCCTCTCCAACGGTTTGAACACCGGAAATCAGCCCGGGAAACATTCCACCTCGCCCTTCGACTTTGACCCGAGGCTCGATGGCGTCTTTGATCGGTATGATGCGAACTTTTTCGCCGGGCCTGGCGATTTCGGCATCGATCGAGCCAATCCGGGTATCTTTTGCGCGTGCGCGCTCGACGAGCTCATCGCGATTGACGTGGAGAGTGCCGTCCTCGAGAAACGTCCGTCGACTCCACACAACATCCCTGACACGAATACGCCCCAGCTCCAGTTTCATGCTGTCACCTCCTCCATGCGTCCTCCTTATTCTAACAGGAATTATCGCAGATGCGGATCAGGAGCTGCGTGGGATTGACGCGAATAACGGGCCAAAGACGCACCAGCGAGTGAGAAACCTCTTGCGTCAACCGGGCACCGGAAGCGCGCTGGACTGTCTGAAGCGGATGAAGATTAAACTGTGAGTAGGAATCTGCGATGAACTGGTTATAATCTGATGGAAGGGGATTCAACCCACACATCAGGAGGGCAAGGAAATGAGCTCGATACGAAAAGTGACGGTGGTTGGTCTGCTTGTGGTTTCGCTCACGGTCTTTACGGCCCCGAGGGCGAACGCTCAGGATTGCTGCTTCAACCCGCTCGCTTTGCCGTTCCTGGTGGCGGGTGCCGTGGTTGGGACGGCCGCGGCGATTACAACCGGGGTTCTGGGTTTTCCGTACTACGCTTACGGTGCGCCGTACTATGGCTCGAGTTACTATTATGGACCGGCGTACTATGATTACGGGTATTATGCACCCGGCCCGATTTACTATGGGCCCGGTTATTTCGGTCCCCGCTACTATGGCCCCCGCTACTACGGCCACCGCTATTACGGTCATGGCTATTACGGTCATCGCCACTATGGCTCCCGTTACCATGGGCCAGGACGCGGCTATTACAGGTCCGGACCCGTGGCCGGCACTCGCTCTTACCGTGCCTATGCGCGATGAGGGGATGCCTCTCATGGCGGAGCCGGATCATCGGCACCGCCGTGATGGTAGGATGTGACGAACGGGTCGATGGGGGCCCTCAGGGGGTATCAAGACTCTTACAAGGTCGATCTGAGTCTTGTGCCCGGCTGACGAGGTTACATGGGGTCTGGTAGCTTCGATCCATTGCGGGCGTCTTGGCTCGGCAGAGAGCGCCCCCCTCCTCCGGCAGGACGCCCGCAAGAGCTTCGATCGGTGAAAGGGGGGCCGCCTTCTATTCTTTCAGCCTCTGCCGTACAACCGTCTGCAGGATCCCTCCGTTTCGGTAGTATTCGATCTCAACCGGGGTGTCGATGCGACAGATCACCTTAAATTCCTTCTTTGCGCCTGCCGCGTCGGTCGCGTGGACCGTAAGCCTCTGCTTCGGCTGCATCGCGGCGCCGTCAATCCCCACAATGTCATACGTCTCGAGGCCGGTGAGGCCCAAGCTATCCACATTCTGATCCGACAGGAACTGCAGGGGGAGGATCCCCATCCCCACGAGGTTGCTGCGGTGAATGCGCTCGAAGCTCTCGGCAACGACCGCTTTCACGCCCAGCAGGGCAGGACCCTTTGCGGCCCAATCCCTGCTTGAGCCGGTGCCGTACTCTTTGCCGGCCAGGATGATCGTGGGGACGAGGCTGGCCAGATAACGCATCGCGGCCTCGTAGATGGGAAGCGTCTCGCCGCTGGGCTGGTGAAGCGTGTACCCCCCCTCGGTCCCGGGGACCAGCCGGTTCCGGAGTCGGATGTTGGCGAACGTCCCGCGGATCATCACCTCATGATTCCCACGTCGGGTCCCGTACTGGTTGAAATCGGCTTCGGGCACGGACCGTTCGATCAGATAGCGGCCGGCGGGGCTTCCCGCGGCAATGGAGCCGGCCGGTGAGATGTGGTCGGTGGTAACGCTGTCACCGAAGAGAGCCAGAACGCGTGCGCCACGGATATCACTTATGGGCGGAAGCTCCAAAGTGAGGCCGTCGAAAAAGGGCGGCTCCTTGATGTAAGTGCTATCTGGATCGAACCGATAGGTTTCTCCCTCGGGGATCGAAACCCCGTTCCACATGAAGTTGCTGGTGAAAAGGTTGTCGTACTGCTCACGGAACATGGCCGGATGCACCGAGCGGGTCATTTCGGCCTGGACCTCTTCCTGACTTGGCCAAATGTCTTTAAGGTACACGGGCTTGCCGGCGGAGCTCACGCCCAGGGGATCCCTGGCGAAATCGATATTGACCGTGCCGGCCAGCGCGTAGGCCACGACCAAGGGGGGACTGGCCAGGTAATTGGCGCGCACGAGGGGATGAATGCGGCCCTCGAAGTTGCGATTGCCCGAAAGGACGGCGGCGACGGTGAGATCTCGCTCCCGGATCACTGCGGCCACAGGCTCCGGAATCGGGCCGCTGTTTCCGATGCACGTGGTGCATCCGTAACCGACCGTGAAAAATCCCAGAGTCTCCAAGGCCGTTGTGAGCCCGGCTTCATCCAAGTAACGCGAGACGACCGTCGAGCCTGGAGCGAGGCTGGTCTTGACCCAGGGCTTGACCCTCAGTCCTCGCTCGACGGCGTTCTTGGCCAGAATCCCCGCGCGGATCATCACGCCGGGGTTACTCGTATTCGTACAGGATGTGATGGCGGCGATCACGACCGACCCGTTGTCGATGCCGTACCGCACAGTCGGATAGGCCGACGGGAAGGTCCGCGTGAGGCTTTCCGCAACCTCGTCCAGTCCCAGGCGGTCCTGGGGGCGGCGCGGCCCCGCCAGGCTGGGTACGACCGTGCTCATGTCGAGCTCCACCACGTCGCTGAAGACGGGCTCAGGCGAATCCTCGGCGCGGAAAAGACCCTGGCTCCTGCAATACCGTTCGACTGTCTCAGCGAGCGACGCCCGGTTGGAAGCCTTCAGGTACCGAAGGGTTTCTCGGTCAACCGGAAAAAAACCCATGGTCGCGCCATACTCGGGCGCCATGTTGGCGATGGTGGCTCGGTCGGGAAGGCTGAGGGTGTCCAGTCCCGGTCCGAAGAATTCCACAAACTTGTCGACCACGCCCTTCTTGCGAAGGATTTCCGTGATGGTGAGAACCAAATCCGTCGCTGTGCAGTGGTCCGCCAATTCTCCGGTCAGCCTGAAGCCGACGACCTGTGGAGTCAGCATGTACAGCGGCTGCCCCAGCATCACGGCTTCAGCTTCGATTCCGCCCACTCCCCAGCCCAGGACGCCCAGGCCATTGATCATGGTGGTGTGGCTGTCGGTTCCGACGAGGGTATCGGGGTAGGCTGTGGGCCTGCCGTTATGGAACCGGACCTGGACCACCCTGGCCAGGTATTCGAGGTTGACCTGGTGGACGATTCCGGTCGCCGGAGGCACCACTCGGAAGTTTGAAAATGCTTTCTGCCCCCATTTCAAGAACTCGTACCGCTCCCGATTCCGCTCGAGCTCAAGGCGCGCATTGTTGAAAAGCGCCGATTTCGTGCCAAATTGGTCCACCTGAACCGAATGATCGATGACCAGATCCACTGGAATGACCGGGTTGACGCGCGTCGCGTCGCCACCGGCTCGAACCATGGCAGAGCGCATCGCCGCCAGGTCCACAACGACCGGAACACCCGTGAAGTCCTGCAACAGCACGCGTGCCGGTTTGAACGGCAGCTCGACGGGGGCGACTCCACTCGGGCTCCACGCGGCGAGCCGAGCGACATCATCGGTCGTGACGGCAAAGCCGTCCACTTGGCGGAGCAGCGCTTCCAGCAGGATCTTGATCGAAAACGGGAGTCGCTCGAGGCTGCCCAGCCCGGCCTCCTCCAGAGCAGCCAGCCGATAGTAGCTGATCGCACCATCGGTCCCCGGAAGAAAAGAAAGGGCATTAAAAGAGCTCTTTTCAGACATCAACGGTCTCCTTTCATCACCGGACGCTGTGGAAATCGCTTAAAGGATCTCGGACAGATCTGGATAACCTGATGATCTTCAATTGTGACCATTTTCGGCACGATATTGTGGGGCGCTCCGCCCAGGAAAGACCTTCATCCGGTTCTCATACCGGATGTCCCCGGGATAGTACAGCGTTCTTTGCCTCTTGGGGAGAAAAGTGATCCCGGGACTCCATGGAAAGCCGGAGGGTAGGGGGATTCGGGGGGCTGACTCGGGAGTAACTTCTCAATAACCGTGGGCAAGCGTGTGTATCGTCGTGTAGCTGTAGGCCGGGTTTTCAACCCGACATCCTTGACCCTTAGCCTGTCGGGATAAAATCCCGACCTACACGTACTGAGAAGTTTCACTCGGGATGGCGGAGAAGACCGCTGCCCCGGCGTTGGGGGCACGCTCATGGCTCTAGACAGGCGACAGGAGCTTTGTCGGCTTCAAGAGACCGTCGAGCAGCCCGGTCGAGAGGGGAGGGGTCGGCTACAAACCTGCCTCCGTGAGCGCCTGTTCAATCTGATCCCTCTTGAAGCCAACGATGACGCGGTCCCCCACCTGGAGAGTGGGGAAGCTCACTTCGGGGTTCAACCGTTTGAGCTCTCGCATCGTCTCATTGCGCTCTTCGCCGAGGAGCATGTCCACGTAGACGCAGTCGAAGGTGACGCCGCGATCCATGAGAAAAGATCGGGTCTCCTTGCAGTGGGCGCAGGAAAGCAGGCCGTAAAGCTTGATCTTGGCAGCCATCACGATCACCTTCTCGGGCGTTTGAACAACTGGAGGTCGGGCTTGCAGCGCCATCACGACGGAATGGCGCTGGGAGGAAAGAGGAGCAAGGACAAGGCCGTTCCTTCCGGAAGCGAAAGAACGGAGCTTTCCCTGCTGCCTTCTCCCCGGCGGCGGACAAAGGGCCTTCGGTCCTTGGATGGGCCGTCACGAGCGCTGTCCAGCCGGCCTATTGCCGTGGTTACCAGTTGAATACTTGGTCCAGATCCTCGTCACTGACATCGAATACGACGTTGTGCGGCGCAACGGGCTCCGTCTTGAAAAACCGCGGAAGCCGATCGTGCTCCGCCGTGAATCCGGCCCGTGCGTTGAATTCGCGCTCGGTCTTGAGGATCGTCTTGCCGAGCGCCGTCACGTCATCGCCGGTCAGGTTGAGCCCGTAGAAGGCGTTCAGCAGGTCCAGCAGCGCTTGGAACGTCTCCGGTTGGTCGAGCAGCGCGAACGCGATGAAGAGACACATGCCGGTGGAATCGACGGCGGCCGTTGCAATCTGGAGGTTCCGGGAAAGCTCGACCTGGTTTTCGCGCTTCAAGGGATCCACGTCACCGCCCACCTTGAGAATGTTGGTGGCGACGGCGTAGCCTGCCGTGTGGTCGGCCCCCATCGTGCTGGTTGCGTAGGTCACGCCGATTCCCTTGACGGCCCTGGGATCGTAAGCCGGAAGCGCCTGTCCCTTGACCACGGGAACCCGCTCGATGCCGAAGACCTTCCCGGTTACGGCGGCCCCGTTGCCCAAAATGCGCCCGAGCGGCGTTCCCTGGCCGACTTCCTTGATGAGGTTGATGGCGCCCTTGGCGTCCCCGAAGGCGAGCAGCCCCGCTTCCATGGCGACCCCGATGGTCACGCCCATCTCGATCGTATCGAGCCCGTAATTGTCGTCGAGGAAATCCAGCATGGCGATGGCGTCGAGGTCACAAATGCCGCAGTTGCCGCCGTGAGCCCAGACGGTTTCGTATTCGGGCTGCTTGCTGAGGAAATGGCCGTCCTTGTCGTGGTAAATTCCGGAGCAGCGGATGATGCATCCCCGATGGCAGCCGTGCGTGGCGAGCCCGCCGCGAGCCGTTTCCGTCTCGGCCTGCGTTTCGCCGCTGATCTTGTGGGCGTCCACGTAGCGGCCTTCCTTGAAGTTGTAGGTGGGATAGCCGCCCGCTTCGCTCAAGATGTTGGTGAGCACGTTGGTCCCGTAAGCGGGAAGCCCCTGGCCGGTCACCGGATGCTTCTTCAGTCCTTCCGTGAAACGCTTGTTGGCGTCCTTGAACTTCTCCGGATCCTGCGGTGCGCGCATCTTCATGCCCGTGTCGTCCAGGATGATCACCTTCACCTGCTTGGACCCCATGACGGCACCGACGCCTCCGCGGCCTGCATGGCGCGTGGGGCGGAGCTCCATGTCCGTGCAGGCTATGGAGGCAGCACACATCTTCATCTCGCCCGCCGGCCCGATGGAGATGCAAGCGATGTTCTCCCCGTAGAGCTGACGCATCCTCTCCACAAGATCATAATTGGGAAGCATTTTGAGACTGTTGTCGACTTCGATCCTGACCCCGTCCTTGTTGATCAGGATCTTGTAGAGGTCGTTCGTCGTCGGCTTCCCCTCGAGGACAATGGCCGCATACCCCAGCCTGGCCAGAACCTGGGAAGGCTGTCCGCCTGCGTTGGCTTCCTTGATTCCCCCCGTCAGCGGGCTTTTACAGCCGATTGACAGACGCCCGGACATGACGCTGGTCGTCCCGCTGAGAAGCCCGGGAGCGATCACCAATTTGTTCTCTGCCCCAAGCGCATGGCAAAGGGGAGGAACCTCCCCGGCAATGATCGTCGACGTCAACGCGCGGCCGCCTAAGCCAGCGTACTTGTCAAGGGACTGGTCCGTCACGCGGGGGCCTCCCGGGGCCCCCATGTCAATTCTGAGTATTTTGTCCATAAGCGTCAGCTTTCCGTGTGATTTTCTGCAATCCCAGTCACAGCGTGTCGCATCCCCATGCGCCACGCTCCCGACGGGGTATTCACCCCGCCGGGAATCTCGCTTGCTACATCGCCGAGCGATAAATCTCGATGACATCCTCGAGGGTGGGGCAACGCGGATTGGTGAGACCGCACGCATCCTTCTGGGCGTTCTCTGCCATGATCTTGAGATCCTGCTCCTTGACTCCGAGCTCTTTCAGGCCGCTTGGGATCCCGACATCTTTGGACAGCGTCTTGATGGCGTCCAGGGCTTTTTCCGCGGCAGCTCTTTGGGAAAGCCCTTCGACTGGCTCGCCCATGGCTTTGGCGATGTCGACGAAACGATCGACCTTGGCGATGAGATTGAAGCGCTCGACGGCGGGAAGCAGAATGGCGTTGCAGACGCCATGAGGCAGATCGTAGAAGCCGCCCAGCTGATGCGCCATGGCGTGCACGTGGCCGAGGCTGGCGTTATTGAAGGCCATTCCGGCGAGGTACTCGGCGTAGGCCATCGCATCGCGTGCGACCATGTCCGCACCGTTGGCAACCGCCGCCCGAAGATTCTTGGAGACCAGGCTGATGGCTTGGAGCGCGCAGGCATCCGTGACCGGGGTGGCGATGGTGGAAACATAAGCCTCGACGGCATGAGTCAGCGCGTCCATGCCCGTTGCCGCCGTGAGTGCCGGGGGCATTCCGGCCATCAGCAGCGGGTCGTTGATGGCGATGTTAGGGGTTACACGCCAGTCGACGATCGCCATCTTCACCTTGCGGCTCGTGTCCGTGATGATGCAGAAACGGGTCATCTCGCTCGCCGTCCCCGCCGTCGTGTTGACCGCGATGAAAGGCGGCATCGCCTTCGTGGATCTGTCGATGCCTTCGTAGTCGTGGATCTTGCCTCCGTTCGTCGCCAGAATGCCGACGCCCTTGCCACAGTCATGGGAGCTGCCGCCGCCGAGCGATATAATCAAGTCGCACTTGTTGTCCTGGTAGACCTTCAGACCGTCGTGAACGTTCTTGTCCGTGGGGTTGGGGATGGTTTCGTCGTAGACAACACAATCGACGCCTGCATCCTTTTTGATGAGCTGCACGAGCTGCTCGGTGATTCCCGCCTTGGTGATGCCCTTGTCCGTACAGATGAAAGGCTTTGTGCCTCCGAGGACCTTGACCCGCGAGCCCAGTTCCTTGTGGGCTCCGATGCCCATCAGAGTCACCGTGGGAATGAAGAATCCGAAAACTTGCTCTTGCACTGCCATACCGTTCTCCTTGCTCATGGTGTGAGTGTTGGGGGTTAGGGTGCTTCGTTGTTCATCGCCTTTAGTAGCAAACTGTGGGCCAAGAAGGATTAATAAGTAATTCTAATAGGATAGCGTCTCGCTCCCGTCGTCGGTGAGTCACTCTGTCCCAGGGGGGCGCGGGAGGCCGGAGGCAACGGTGGAGATGTTTCAGGAGTTGTGTTAGATTCTGATAATGATATTCGATGGATAGGATAATTGAGTCAAAAGGCGCCGGTGTCCGCCATGATCTGGGTCAAAGCGAGCCATCGTGCCTGAGACGGCATGACGTCAGACGAGTGCGTAGTCTTTGAGCTTTCGGTAGAGGGTCTTGCGGCTGATGCCGAGGACTTGGGCCGTCTGGGTTCGATTGCCGTCGCAGCGGTCCAAGGCTTTCCGGATGTAGCGCTTTTCCATTTCAGCTATGGGCAGGAAAACGTCCTCGCTTTCGGATGGCGCCGGCCGGTCAACGAGCTCTCGCGGAAGAGCGCTCGGGCCGATGATGCCGTTGTCCGAGAGGATCATCCCGCGCTCGATCACGTTGCGAAGCTCTCGGATATTGCCCGGCCAGTGGTATTCCATCAGGCAGCGCATCACACTTTTGGACACCTGACTGGGGGAACGGCCCGAACTGAATCGGTTGAGGAAGTACTCGACGAGAAGCGGGATGTCGTCCTTTCGTTGTCGAAGGGGAGGAATCTGGATTTGAAACACATTCAGCCGGTGATACAGGGCTTCATGGAAGCGACCCCGTTCCACTTCTTCGGGGAGGTTCCGATTCGTGGCGAATAAGAAGCGCACGTCGACCTGCCGCTCGACCTTATCTCCTACCCGTCGATAAGTCTTGCTCTCCAGGACCCTCAGTAGAGAGGCTTGCACCTCCAAGGGCAGCTCTCCGATCTCGTCCAGAAACAGAGTCCCGTGGTCGGCAAGGGCAAGCAGCCCCTCCTGGGACGCTTCCGCGCCGGTAAAGGCCCCCTTGACATGGCCGAAGAGCTCGCTTCTGGAAAGCTCCTTTTGAAGCGTGCCGCAGTTTTTGATGATGAAGGGGTGCTCGGCCCGGTCGCCCCGCTGGTGGATGCTCCGGGCGACGACATCCTTGCCGGTTCCACTCTCACCGACGATCAGCACGGGCACATGCGTGGGGGCTACCCGGTCGATAAGGTATCGGATGTGCTCCACGGCTTCCGTTCGGCCCACCAGTCGATCCTCGGATCGAACATCCCGTGCATGGCGCAGAAGCCGGTTTTCCCGCTGCAAGCGTACCCGCTGGTAGGCCTTCTCGATGACGAGCTCGAGGCGATCCAGAGTGAAGGGTTTGGTGATGTAGTCGTAGGCGCCGCTCTTCATGGCTTCGACCGCACTGTCCACGTCGCCGTGCCCGGTGATCAAGATTACTTCGATATCGGGGATGGCCTCTCGGAATTGGGCGAGCAGGTCAAGCCCGTCTCCATCGGGCAAGCGAATGTCGAGGACGATCACATCGAACGTCTGCTTGCCGACGATGTCAACGGCTTCCCGGGCGCTTCCCGCCGTTTGGACAAACCGCCTTGTACTGGCGATCTCCTTTTGCGCCAACCGTCGGATGGATTCTTCATCGTCAACCACGAGAATCCTGATGGGGGTAAACATAAAGGACTCCCTTTCAAGCGGCTGCCGGCAGCCGGACCACGAAGGTGGACCCTTCGTCGGGTGTGCTTCTGACCAGGATCTCACCGCCATGCTTGCGGACAATGTTGTAGCAGGTGGAGAGGCCTACTCCCACGCCCTGCCCCACCGGTTTGGTCGTGAAAAAGGGCTCGAAAAGCTTTCCCAGGTGCTCGGGACGAATCCCGCATCCCGTGTCCTGGACCGTGAGCGTCACGGTATGCGAGCTCTCGAGGCAGGTGCGAATGACGACGGATCCCTTTTCTTGGGTCGCATCCAGCGCATTCATGAGGAGGTTGAGGATGACCTGCTTGAGCTGAGAACCGTCTCCCGGCAGCATGGGGAGGGCGGGGTCGAGGTCGACCTGGATCATGTCGTTTCGCGTCTGCTTGAAGTGGTGTCTCATCAACTTCATGGTCTCCCGGATGATGAAGTTGAGGTCGACGGGGGCGAACTCCGAGCATGCGCCCCGGCTGAAGGTGAGAAGCGTCTGCACGATGTCCTGGCAGCGGCGGCATTCCTTAAGAATCGTGTCGATATATTCTTGAAAGTCGTCGAAGAGCTCCCCGTCGGCGAGTCCGGCAAGTCGGGGCAGTCTTCTCCTGAGGCCTTCGGCAAAGCCGTAGATGGCAGTGAGTGGGTTGTTGATCTCATGGGCAACGCCCGCGGCCAGGACGCCGACCGTGGCCATGCGCTCGGCTTGGTAGAACTTGGCTTC
>CAZIEW010000091.1:0-3370 GCA_964538515.1 uncultured Syntrophobacteraceae bacterium | reverse complement strand
GCGTCAGCACGACCATGACGTCGGTGATACCGTTCAAGATGGCCTGAATGGTGTTCTTCTTGCGGGCCAGCTCCAGGTTCGACGCTTGGAGCTCCGCGATCTTCTCCTGGACCTCACGGAAGAATCCAAGCTTGGCGAACTCGATCCCAATGAGATCCTCAACGGTTGGCTTACGGTCCATTACCAGGCCTCTTCACAAACCTGCAGCAAGTCTTCCCAGGTTGCGGTCCTTGGGTTGGTCACCAGGCAGACATCCTTCACCGCCATGCGGCACAGCTCCGGCAGCTTGTCCTTCTCCGGGAAGATCTCGTGCAGTCGAGTCGGCACACCGAGGGTCTGACAGAACTCCATGAGCCGCTCGATGCCGGCGAGGGCGGTTGCACGGATAGACCGTCGTCTTTTCCCCAAGAAGATCTGCCCGATCGTTGCCATTTTATCCGGACAGGCCGACAAGTTGAAGCGCATGATCCAGGGCAGCAGCACGGGATGAACCAGGCCGTGCAAGACGTCGAACATGCCTCCGAGGGAGTGGGCGAGGGCATGCTCGGCTCCGAGGCTTGCATTGCTAAACGCCATGCCGGCCGCCGTGCTCGCGATACTCAACCGTTCCAGGGCATCAATGGATCGGTCTTGGAGGGCGGGTTGAAGGTTCTCGACAATGAGGGAGATCGCTTTGAGAGACTGCATTTCCGTGAACGGCGAAGCGATCTTGGAGACGTAGGACTCGATCGCGTGACACAGCGCGTCGACTGCGGCGGCGATGATCAGCTCGGCACCCTTGGTCGTGAGGATCAGGGGATCGATGATGGAGATATTCGGGACCAGGGTTCTGCTGATGATGGACATCTTCACGGAGCGTTGGACATCCGTGATGATGGCAAATTGCGAGATGTCGGACCCACTGCCCGCAGTGGACGGGATGAAAAGCATGGGGGGCAGGGGACGGTTGATCCGGTTGGCCCCTTCATAATCGTGGATATGACCGCCGTTGCTTGCAACGAGAGCGATGCCCTTGGCGGCGTCCATGGGGCTTCCTCCCCCCACTGCAATGACGACGTCGGCCCCTTCCTGCCTGTAAACGGCAGCACCCTCTGCCACCTGGTGATCGCGTGGGTTCGAAGTCACATTGGAGTAATAGACCCACTGGAGGCTCTCGGCATCGAGAACCTCGGTGATGCGGGCAACCCAGCCCGCCTTCTCGAGTCCCGGGTCACTGACCAGGAACGCCTTTTCTGCGCCGAGCTGGCGCACGCACAACCCCACATAGCGGAGACTGCCTCGACCAAAGATGATCTCGGGTATGGCAAACTTGCGTACGTCCAAAGCGAATCACCTCCCACACGGGGTTTCAATCGGGTGAGGATTGGGTTTGCACCCGCTCCAGTGAGACCAATAACTTCCCTGGAGTCGATTTTCAACTGTGTCCAAACGGGCCTGGAGCGAACCGTTTCGGGAACGAGGAAGAAGCGCCTGAGCAGGGGAAGAGGAAGGCGGCGAGCCCGGTGGATCACTGGGATCGGGCGCGGTGCCCTATGAGCTCGGCGACGATGCTCACCGCGATCTCCGCGGGGGTTTCCGCTCCAATATCGAGACCGATGGGCGAGTGGACGCGATCGATGTCCTCTTGGGTGTATCCTTCCTTGAAGAGCGATTGATAAATGGCATCCCTCTTTCGGCGGCTTCCGATCATCCCGATATAGCCGGCACCCGTTTTCAGGGAGAGGCTGAGAACCGTCTTGTCATGGGCGTGTCCTCGTGTGACCAGCACCAGGTAGCTGTTCGCGTCGATCTCCAGGCCGTCGAGGGCTCTCTCGAACGTCACGATCACACGGATTTCATCGGCGGTCGGGAAACGATCCCGGTTGGCAAACTCGGGCCGATCGTCCAGGACGACTGTTCGGAATCCAACCAGCCGGAGGAGAGGAGCCAGGTCCTGGGAAATGTGCCCTGCACCAAAGATAAAAACACACCCTTCCTGGCTCAACGGCTCGACCAGAAAGCCTTCGTTGCCGCGCGCGACCAAACAAGGCTGTCGTCCGTCGAACTGGCTCATGACCTCCTGAATGGTGGCGCGCTCCAGTGTTCCGGCCTGCAGCCCGTCGGGTCCGACAAGCCCCTGGCGCGGAGCCTCGGGATGCCGGTCCCCATCCGGGAGTCTAGAGACCAGCCACCCCGCCCGACGGGAGCGAAGCAGCTCCGCGGCCTTTCGATAAAGCAGAGCCTGATCCGGCCGCGTCGCATCGACGTGGTAGATGAGCAGACGCACCTGGCCTCCGCAGATCATCCCCATGAGGGAGACATCTTCGGGCGTGAGCGTGAAGGTCCTGACGATCGTCTCATGCGATTGGAAAACGGTTCCTGCAAGCTCCTGGACACGGGCTTCGAGGATGCCTCCGCCGATGGTGCCGACTATGCTTCCATCTTTCCGGACAGCCATACGAGACCCCACCGATCGCGGAGCGGAGCCCGAGCGTGCGAGAATGACGACCATGACGAGACTCTCGCCTGCGGCGAGAAGGGCTGACACGTTTTTGAAGACATCCATCCCAGCGCCCTCGGTTCAACAGCTTTCCATTCGCACGCTACCTCCAAAGCCCATCTCGCTCATACCGTAGGGGGCAGCCACTTCACAACCCCAAATTCGCTTCGGCTCTCGCGAAATGTCTTTCGGCACTGTGATTACGAGTGCCTTATACGGCTTCGCCTTCCGTTCCCAACAAGCCGTCACGGTGATCCACTGTCCTTTAAGCGGAGCTCTGCCCGCGTTTGGACGATGACCTGCAGCGAGCCGTACTCCATGTCAATTGAGAAGAGACCCTCCAATGACCGGCCGAGGATTTGACTCAAGATGATGCGGTTTACGCCTGCGTGGGCAACAATGGCGATGTTTCCGCTTGTCGAGCGGAGCATGTCAAGAAATGCCGGGACGACACGGCAGGTGCAATCCAGGAAGCTTTCGCCGCCCGGCGGCCGGGTGTGAGCCAAGTCCAGCCCCCTTGCTTCGTATTCCCTCGGAAAGCGACCGCGCACCTCCTCGAAGGAGAGGCCTTCCCACTCCCCAAGAGAGATCTCTCGGAGCTCGGGCTTGGCGATGCAGACAAGACCGTGATCGCGAGCGATGATTTCGGCGGTTTGGACGGAGCGTCTCAGGTCGCTGCAGTAGACCGCTGCAAGAGGAATGGTGCTCAGCCTGAGCCTGAGGCGCTCGGCTTGAGTCCGGCCCTCTTCCGTCAGAGTTAGGTCCAGCTGCCCAATGAAGCGCTTGGGGTGTTCCGGCGCTTGGATGGCCCCGTGCCGCATCAGGTAGATTTCACGTCGTCCCGTCATGGAGCATGCCCGGATTCCTTTCCGGTACCGCTGGATGACCGAG
>CAZIEW010000090.1:0-15984 GCA_964538515.1 uncultured Syntrophobacteraceae bacterium | reverse complement strand
GTGGTGTGCCGGGAGGCGGGAGAAGCTCAGGAAGGCTTAATTCAACAACATTGCGCCCCGCTGGATCCCTTTCACTTCGTATTGGCGGTCGCCATAGCCCACGAGAAATCCGTGCTCGGTTTCCCGGTAAAACCGCTGCTCGCGCTTGCGAACCGTTTCCGAGTGCTCGCGGGATTTCGGGTTCGCCTTTTTCAGGAGCGCTTCAAACTCTTCCGGCGTATGGCGCTTGAAAAAGACGTTCACGTCCTTTACCGGAAGGCTGACCGGAAAGCTTTGAATGCCTTTATCTCTTAGCCGCGAAGAAACCGCCTCGATGCACCGTCGGCCCGCTTCGTCCGCATCGAAGACGAGGTAGGCCTCCTTCACCTTGCCGTTAAAAAAAGATAGGTGGTCTTCGGTGAGTCCGTTCACCCCGTAGAGGGGGACGACGTTCTTGAAGCCCTGGTCATAGAGGGTCAGTGCATCGATCACGGATTCGGTGAGGAGGACCGTCTGGGACCGCGTCGCCGCCTGGCGGTTTACGAGACCTCGCCTTGGTCCCGGAAGGTAGAGGTGAGTGAGCCCGGATTCCCGGTCGATGCTTCGGCCGTAGAGGCCAGACGCTGCGCCCGCGGGATCCATGAGCGGGAAGACCACGCAGTTGTAGAAGGTCTCGTGCCCTTTGGCGTTCAGAATCCCGATCCGCTTCAACGCCTCCAGCACCTCCGGATCATCGGGGAGGATCTCCTTGAACGTTTGGGGGTCAAGCCCGGGATCATCGTCTTGGGACTTGTTTTGGATACGCTGTCGGGTCGATCCCCTCTGTATCGTTTGGAGGAGTTTTTCGAAGGCCGAGACACGGTACTCCTGTTGGGAAAACGTGTCCGTGCGCGAGCCTTCAACGACGACACGGTGGGTCGAGTTCTCGACCTCCTTTTTGAAGTCGGAACCCAGAAGATCTTTTCCGAACTCGCCATGAAAGCGCTTGCCCGGCACAACATTTCCACTCGATCCGTGCATTTCGACACGACTTCCGTCAATGTGTACGGCGAATACCGGGCCAATGATGCCTCCTCTCCGCCCTTCGAGATCGTCGAGGGCTACAGCAAAGACCATCGTCCGGATCTCAAGCAATTCCTGATCTCGGCGCTTTGCGTCGGGGACAAGATCCCCATCTTCGGAAAGAAGGAAGACGGGAACCGCTCCGACAAAGAGATGAACAATACCATCCTGAGCCAGATCAGCGAGCACATGGCCCGGTTCGGAGTCAGCGAAAACGCCTTCATTTATATTGCCGATTCCGCCCTGGTGACCCCGAAGAATCTGCAGGAACTGGGCGAGGATCAGCCCTTCATCACTCGGCTTCCCGCAACCTATGCGCAGTGCGGCCGGGCGATCTCGGAGGCCACCCACTCCGATCAATGGGAAGATGTGGGACAGCTTTCCCGCACAAGCCGACAGCCAACCGTCCCGCCACTCTCTACCGCGTCTGCGAAACGTCGGTCACCCTCTACGGGAAGCCCTATCGCGCCGTGGTTGTCCATTCAAGCGCCCACGACAAGAGACGGCAAAAGAAGATCAAACGGGAACTGACCAAGGAGTCCGAAGCTCTGCACAAGAGTTTCCAGGAGCAGTGCCTTCCCGAGTACGCCTGTGAAGCCGATGCCCGGGCCGCCGCTCAAACGTGGGCGTCTCAGCCCTCCCGCTACCACGACCTGTCTTTCGAGATTGAGCCGCACCCCACCTATGCGAGGGGACGTCCCAAAAAAGATCAGCCCAGACAGGTGGTCAAAATCAGCTATCGCGTGTCCTACCATCTTGCCCAGAAGGCTTCCGTGCTCGAACAAATGAAAATGCAAGCCGGGTGTTTCGTGCTTCTTTGCAACGTAGCCCGGGAAGGGGACGGGGCCACCGACGCCAAAGAGATCCTCTCCCTTTACAAAGAGCAACATGGCGTGGAGCAGAACTTCACGTTCCTCAAAGACCCTGCCGTGGTCAATGCGATCTTCCTCAAATCAGAAGAGCGCATTGAAGCCCTGGGGCTCATCCTGCTCATATCGCTTCTGATCTGGAGGCTCATCGAAAGGTCCCTCAGAAAGCATGTCGAACAAACCGGAACCCCCTTGATCGGCTGGGATAACAAACCAACGACTGCTCCCACAGCCCTCATGGTCACCGCCAAGTTCAAAAACACCACTGTGATCAGAACCGGCTCTGTGCGAAGACTCAGCCGACCCCTCAGTCCCGTGTAACTGGATTGGCTCTCTGCACTTGGGCTTAAACCTTACATCTTCACCGGCCAGCCTCGCGCAGGATGATCACAAAATTTCAGGGGAAGAAAATACCCCTTCTGCCGCCAAGTTCGTGCGGAATGTAAACGGGAAGGTATCAGTGCTCCGTAAGCCTCCGGAATGATTTACTGATACACCAATGTAAAACGAAAAACGGGGAGCCAGTCTTTGTGGATTGACTCCCCGTAAGGTTTTTCTGGTGGGCGGAAGAGGATTCGAACCTCCGACTTCCACCGTGTGAGGATGGCACTCTCACCGCTGAGTTACCCGCCCGAAGACACAGAGTCTATAAATCAAAACCGTAGCGCATGCAATAGGAAACTCCGAGGCCCGAATCCCGTCAGGCACTGCAGCTGCTTCTGACTCCTAACAGCGACATGGGGAGTGGCTGTCAATCCCGTCACTGGGCGGGGGGCTTGGCCGGTTTTGCTGGCTTTGCCGGCTGCGTAGGCTGTGCCGGTGGCTTTGGCTTGGGGACCGAGCGCGGCTGCCCCGTCGACGGTTGGGCATCGGGGGTGGACGAGGGCTTGGGCTTTTCGCCACCCGACATCTGGAGACGAACCAGGTTCAGGTACTCATCTTCAAGCTGCTTCTTTTCGTTGGGCTTCAACGCCATGAGCTGTTTGACCTTCTTGGCCGCCTGCCCGTAGTCGCCGAGGTCCTGGTACAGATTGGCCGCCTGACGCACGTGCTTCGGCTCTTTCGGCTCGAGCCGGATGAGCTGCTCGAGCTCCTTGACGGCCCCTTTCTTGTCCTGCTGCGCCAGGAGGCCCGTCAGCAGGTACTTGTGGAGGCTGGTGGAATCCGGGTGCTTTTCGGCCGCTTCCCGGAATGCGGACACCATCCCCTTGTAATCCTGCTTCTCCTTGTAATACGCATACAGCTCGTCAAAATAGGCGGTGTTGCCCGGCTCGAGCTGTGAGAGGGTTTGCAGGGTCTTGAGAAAGGCCTCCTGGTTTTTCTGCTTGCGGTAGAGGTCCAGGAGATACTTGCGGACCTTGATGTCCTTCGGGTCTTGGGCAGCGAGGGCCTCGAAGGCTTCCGTGGCTTTCGGCCAGCGCTTACCCTCGTAGTGGAGCACGGCCAGGTTGTAGAGCACCGTCTTATCCTTCGGGTTCAGCTGGGCCATCTTTTCATACGCCTGCTGGAGGGCCGCCTTGTCGTTGGTCTTCTCGAGGATGGCCAGCAGCCGTACCAGAGCTTCCTTGTTGTGGGGGTTCTTTTCGAGCAGCGTTTCGTAGGTGTTCCGGGCCTGCGATGCGCTGCCTTTTTTCTCCTGCCATTCGGCCAGCATCATCCAGCTTTTCTGGTCCCCCGGGTTCTTTTGCAGGTAGCGCTCAAGTGCCGTGATGGCGCGGTCCAGGTCGTTGTTGTGCTGGTAGGTTACGGCGAGATTGTAGAGAACGTCCGGGTCCTTGACGCCCGAGCGGATAACCTTTTCATAGCTGTCTGCCGCCTTGCGCCAGTTCTTGGTTTGCGTCGAGACGTCGGCCAGGACCAGGAACACCGAGCTCTGGAAGGCCCGTGGAATTTCGTTTTGATGCCGCTCCAGGAAGCGTCCCAGCTCTTCTTTGGACTTGCGCTTCTGGGCGTACTGCAGGAACTGCTTGAATACCTCGGGGTCTTCGGAAAGGCGAAGCAGGTCGAGGTAGGTCATCAGGGCGTCGTCTTCCCGGTTCTGGATCTGATAAATGGACAACAGACGCTCGAGAATCGTCTTCGACTTTCCTGATTCATCGACTTCCTTGTAGAGCTTCACGGCCTCATTGTACTTCTTGCTCTCGAAGTAAAGACCGGCCAGCTGCGTCTTGACGAGGACATTCCCCGGATTTTCCTGGAGCGCCTTTTCGAGGTATTCCGCTTTGCGCTCGTCGCTTTCGGCGGCGCTCGCCTTTTGAAGCCAATCTTTCGCATCCAGTTGAATCAGGAAGGACACCCGCCCGATGGGGTTCTTCCAGGATTGGACCTCGATCTCGACCGTCTTGGGCTTCTCAAAGGACTCCTTGGGCCAAAGATCCTTGATGGTGACCGTGCGCTCCCGGATCACTTTCGTGTCCAGCTCCGACGACACCAGACGCACGCCCCAGGACAGCCATCCATCCGTCTTGATCTCCTGAAGCTGGATGGTGTCTTTGGGATTCACCATGCACTGGGTGCCCGGCATCAGGATCACCTCCTTGCCGTTCAGCTGAAGTCGGAGCGCAATGAGCTGCTTGGGGAACGGTGAGAAGGAAGAAAGCCCCGCGGAGGCGGTGTAGAGAAAGGCGAGAACGGCGAATGCTGTTGCGGTGATGCCCGCGACCACCCAAATCATTTTCTTGCCCGACGGCGACTTCTTGCTGTCCGGCTTCCGTGGGCCGGGACCGGCGACCGTCGGGGTATCCTCGAGACTGTAAGCGTAGCCACCCCGTCTCTTTGAGCTCATAGCTTCGGAGGCACTCCATGATGGTTACCAAGCGATGCCTGGGTGGAAAGGCAGCTTCCTCAGCGCTTGGGACTCTTGTCCGATTCGGAAGCAGCCTGTTCGAGCGTCCGTCGCTCAAGCGCCGTGAGCGGTCGCCACTCACCCGGCTTCATGCGACCCAGGGTCAAGGGCCCGTAAGCAATCCGCTTGATCTTGAGGACCGGGTGACCGACGGCTTCGCCCATCCGCTTGAGCTGACGATTCCATCCCTGGTGCAGGACGATTTTGAGCCAGACCGCCCTAGGGAGCGAGCGAAGCACCAAAACCTCTGCGGGTGCCGTCACGCCCTCCGCCAGCTGAACGCCAGTGGCCAGCCGGTCGAGGGTCTCACCCGTGGGGTGTCCCTTCACCTTGATCTCGTAGACCTTGGGAACCCCGAAGCGCGGGTGCTGAAGTCGGTGCGCGAGACGTCCATCGTTCGTCAGAATCAACGCGCCCTCGGCGTCGTAGTCCAGCCTGCCGACCGGGAACACGCGCGCTCCCAGGGGAGGCAGGTAGTCCATGACCGTCTTGCGTCCCTGGGGATCGCGTAGTGTTGTAACACAATGTTTTGGCTTGTAAAAGAGGAGATAGTGAAGGCTCTGGGCCGCTGTGACAAGCTCCCCGTCCAGCCTCACCTCGTCTCGGGTCGGATCGATCTGGACCCCCATGGCAGTCACAACTCGTCCATTGAGCTGGACCCGGCCCTGCTGGATGGCGTCTTCGGCGGCCCGTCGCGACATGATTCCGGCCTGGGAAAAATACTTTTGCAGACGCATGCAGGCGCCCGACGGGACCTCCTCCTGCGTGATCCGGGGAGGAGGCGCCTTGGGGACCACTTCCTTCGGAGCACTCACTTGTGCCTGGTCGGCCTTGGGCCTCCGTTTGACCACCGTCCCTCTTTGTTCTTCGCTCTTTTTCCTCAACCGGGCCTCACAGCTATGCTTGTTAAGCATGAATCCTTGCGCTTCGAAACAACGCCGGACCTCACCGCAGTCCCTCATGAGTCGCCATCACCCAAACCAATGAAAAGGGGATCGGTGGCGGACATTTTCAGAGCAGAGAGCGCTGAGATCGCAGAGAAATCCAACAGGTACTTTGATGATTACCGCACCTTCAAAAAAAGTAGGTCGGGATTCCAATCCCGACAGCTCTTCCGACAAGGTGTCGGGTAAGAAACCCGACCTACAACTACAACCCTGCCGTTGCCCACACGTGTTGAGAAGTTGCGATCACCCCCTCTGCGTCCTCCGCGTTCTCCGCGGTGAAGAGAGAAGATTCTTAACCTATGGCAAAGGCGCAGGAATTCGTTTGCTCAGGGGCTAAACGACGCCACCCATCCCGACGGCGCTTCGAACCAGCTCCATCGTCCGGACGGCTTCCTTGCGGGCGGCTTCGATCCCGCCCCGGATCGTCTCATGAACGTCCTCCATCCTGGCTTCCAGCCGGAGTCTTCTCTCCCGCATCGGGGAAAGCTTTGCCAGGACGTTCTTGATGAGAATCTTCTTGCAGTCCACGCAGCCGATCCCGGCCGTGCGGCAGCCCTGGGCCACCTCCGCAATTTCGGCGTGGGAAGAGTAGATCTTGTGGTAGGCGAAAACCGGGCACTTTTCGGGATCGCCGGGATCTTTGCGCCGCACACGCGCCGGGTCGGTCATCATCTTGAGGATTTTGTCCGTGATGACCTCTTCCGGCTCCGTGATGTAAATGCAATTGCCGTAGCTCTTGCTCATCTTCCGTCCATCCGTGCCGGGGAGGACCGGCACCTCCGTCAGTAAGGCGTCGGGGATGGGGAAGACCTCCTTTTCGTACATGAAATTGAAGCGGCGGGCGATCTCACGAGTCATTTCCACGTGAGGGAGCTGGTCCTTGCCGACGGGGACTCCGTGGGCCCGGTAGATGATGATGTCGGCTGCCTGCAGGACGGGATAGCCCAGAAAACCGTACGTGGCCAGGTCTTTCTGGGTGATTTGCTGCTGCTGCTCCTTGTAGGTCGGATTACGCTCCAGCCAGGGGAGTGGGGTAATCATGGCGAGCAGCAAATAGAGCTCCGCATGCTCCTTGACCGACGACTGGATGAACAGGGTGCAGCGTTCGGGGTCGAGTCCGGCGGCGAGCCAATCCAGGACCATGTCCCAGGTGTTGGCTTCGATTTGACCGGGCGTGGCGTAGTCGGTTGTCAGCGCATGCCAGTCCGCCACAAAAAAAAAGCACTCGTATTGGCTCTGCAATTGAACCCAGTTGTCGAGAGCACCGTGCAGGTTGCCGATATGGAGGCGCCCCGTGGGACGCATGCCGCTCAGGATGCGCTTACGCTCTGTCATCGTGTCATAACTCCTCAGTAAAGAAAGAAACGAAGGAACGCTTTGAGGATCGGATGCATGACGTATCCCCAGGCGTCGGTTCCGATCAGAAGCAAGACGATCAGGAGGCCGAAACGCTCGAGGTGCTCGAGCATGGTCCCCAGGTTTTCGGGCAAAAGGCCGACCAGGATGCGCCCGCCGTCCAAAGGAGGGACGGGAAGCAGGTTCAGGGTCATGAGAACCAGATTGAGCTCAACCGACTTGGCGGCCATGCTTTTCAGGGGCACCGCGACAAAGGCAAAGAGTCCGTTCGTCATGGCAAGCCCCATTTCGTTGCCGGCAAGCACGGCTCGGTAGACGAGGGCGCTTGCGACCGCCAGCAGCAGGTTGGCGATCGGTCCCGATGCAGCCACCAAGGCCATGTCTTTCCGCCCTCCGCGGAGGTTCTCGAAGCGAACCGGCACCGGCTTGGCCCAGCCGAAGAGGAACTGCATCTGAAAGAGGATCAGGATGGCCGGTAGGATGATTGTCCCGACGAGGTCGATGTGCGCGAACGGGTTCAGCGTGATGCGGCCCAGGTTTCTGGCCGTGGGGTCCCCGCGCTTGTCCGCTACCCAGCCGTGTGCGACCTCGTGGGCCGTTACGGCCAGCAGCAGGGGAACGACATACAGGGAGGCGTTCGCGATGAGGTTTCCGATCATGGGCTGTGCTTCACTCCGCCGGCCACGGGATTCGCCCGTCCGGGGCCGTCTTGAAAATCCCTGGGTACTGGCGCAGAATGTAATCCAGCTCGTCCTGGCGGCTTTTCAGCTCGCCATTCAAGCGCCCGTCGAGGATCTCTTCCAGGATCTTCTTGTAGACGGGCCCGGGCGGAACGCCCAGGTCCTTTAGATCCTGGCCGCGAATCTCGGACTTCATCCCGCGGTAGCGGCTCATATAATGGCTGATCGTCTTTCGGGTTTCTTCACGCTGCGTTCTTGCCATCAGGAAAAGCAGCTCCTCGGCTTTAAAGGGCTGAAGAGCCCGATAGATATCACTCGGTCGGTAATCGGGCAACTGGAAAAGCCCCCACAGGACCTCCTCCGCGCGCCTGTAAACCCACTGGAGACGCTCGCACAGCGTGGGCGTGAGCTCGAGCCGGGCCAATGCCTCGACGAGATCCTCCTTGGGGAGCCGCGTCATGAGGCCCAGGAAATAAACCCACCAGGGCTCGAGGGGCTCTCCGAGAAAGCTCAGCCCGTACCACGAGATGACTTCCTTCAAACGGGCGAAGAGGTCCTCCATCTTCTGGTCGAAGCGCATCTTGGGCGAAAAGACCGCCAGGACTCCGTGCTCAGCCATACGGCGGAGAACCGGGACCGGATCGTCCTCCATGAGGATCAGCTGCACTTCATGGAACAACCGATACCCGCCTATCTTCTGGAGAAGTCCCATGCGGATGGCGTTACGGATCAGGGCCGTGGTCTGCTTTCCGATGCGAAAGCCGAATCGCTGCTCGAAGCGAAGCGCCCGCAGGATCCGCGTGGGGTCCTCGACGAAGCTCAAGTTGTGCAGGACGCGGATGGCCTTGTCCTTCAGGTCCCGCTGCCCGCCGAAGAAGTCGATGAGGTGGCCGAACTGGTCCGGATTGAGCCCGATCGCGAGGGTGTTGATCGTGAAATCCCGCCGGTAGAGGTCGAGCTTAAGCGAGCCGGCCTCCACAACGGGGAGCGCGGCGGGGTGCTGGTAGTATTCGTACCGGGCGGTGGCGACGTCCACGCGCAGCCCGTCCGGAAAAATGATCATGGCCGTGTTGAACTTCTTGTGACTGCGAATGCGGACGTCGTGCTCCTGGGCGAACGTGCGGGCGAACTCGATGGCGTCGCCTTCGACGACGATATCGATGTCCAGGTTCGGTCGACGCAGCAATAGATCGCGCACGAAGCCGCCGACGATGTAGGCCTTGAAATGAAGCCGCTCGGCGTGGTCACCGAACCGCTTGAGGCGATCGATAATGGGGCGCGAAAGCTGTTCCCGCAGGGCGCCCGCGACGTTCTTGCGCTTGGGCCAGTGGGCCTGGGTCTGGGCTCCGTCCCGTTCGCCGTACAGGGGCCGAGGGGTGACCGACTGGTCGCTCACCAGAAAGTTCAGCAGGTCCCTGCGCGTGATGACGCCGACCAGGTCGCCGTCCTGGACCACGGGGAGGATCCGCTGCTGATGCTCGACGAGGTAGGTTTGGATCTCGAGCAGCGTCGCCGTCGGCTGGACGATCGCAAAGTCCGGGTTCAGGAACTCCCGCATGGACTGCTTTTGAAGTCCGTGAAAAATGGCCTTTTCCAGAAACTGGCGGTTGATCACGCCCGCGACTTTGCCGTTCTCCAGGACGGGCATGGAGTTGATGTTGTACTTGACCATCACCTGCTCAGCCTCCCCGATGGTGGCATTGATGTCCACCGTGATGGCGGGGCTCGTCATGAGGTGCTCGGCCGTGGGAAAGGGGTTGATGCAGCTTCTCAGGACCTCGATCAGGCGGTTTTCGGCCTGCACGAGGGTCAGGTCCTTGATGGCGGCGGATGCAGCGGTCGCGTGGCCTCCGCCGTCGAAAAACGAGGCGATCTGGCCGGCGTTCACTTCAGGGATGCGGCTCCGGCCGACCAGGTAGATCCGGTCGTCCATGCGAGCGAGCGCGAACACCACATCGAGGTTATGGATGTCCTTGAATTTGTGGACGAGCAGGGCGAAGTCCCCCAGGTACTTCTCAAGGGAAACCGAGACCACGCAGACGTCGATGCCGTGAATGTTCATCGTTTTCGCCGTGTGAATCATCTCGTTCAGCACGGTTACCTGCTCGGGTGTAAGCTCTTGGCTGATGATGTCGGAGATCACGTTGAGGTCCGCCCCACAGCGGCGCAGGTAGGCTGCGGCTTCGAAATCCTCGGGCGTGGTTGAGTTGAAGGTGAAAGAGCCCGTGTCCTCAAAAAGCCCGAGGCTGAGGAGGGTCGCTTCTTCGGGGGTGAGCGCGATCTGGCGCTCGCGGAGGATCTGGGTCAGGATCGTCACGCTGGCTCCGACGGGCTTCCAAATAAGGTGGTCGGCCTGGATGTCGTCCGCTGCGTCCGGATGGTGGTCGTAGATGATGATTTCAATCCCTTCGCGCCCGATCAGCGAGTCGAATCGGCCGATCCGGGACATTTGCCGCGTGTCCACGATGATCAGACGCCGGACTTCGTCGAGATCCAGGTCCCGGATCCTCCGGAAGTCATACAGGTACATGGTGGACTTGATAAAGAAATTCCGCAGGGTCCGTTCCTGGGATCCGGGGAAGACCAAGGCGGCATCGGGGTAGAGCTTCTTCGCTGCAATCATGGAAGCCATCGCGTCGAAGTCCGCATTCACGTGGGTCGTGATCACTTCCATGTCGCGTTCCTGTCATCCGATCGAGAAGGATTTGAGGCCATGAGGTCGATCACCGTGCGCCTCCAAGGGGTGGTTGAGGAGAGGTGGGATTTCGTGACGATCACGAAATACCACCTAAGTGACTCAATATCATCAACGAGGTTTTCTCCCGGCGCCGCCCTGTACTGATCATCCTCTCGGATGATGCTGCTTGTGGATCTCTTTCAGCCGGGCACGAGCCACGTGAGTATAGATCTGAGTCGTGGAAATATCCACGTGTCCGAGCAGGGTTTGAACGGACCGAAGGTCGGCACCATTTTCGATCAGATGGGTCGCAAAGGAGTGCCGGAGCATGTGGGGGGTCAGGCTTTGGCGGATGCCGGCTTTCAGGGCATGCTGTTTGATGATTTTCCAGATTCCCTGCCGGCTCAATTTCTCGCCCCGATGGTTCAGAAAGACGTGGGAGGGCTTGCCCTTCTTCCCGAGAACCGGCCGGGCATCGACCAAATACGTCTTGAGCGCCTCCGCGGCGTATTCACCCATGGGAACGACGCGCTCCTTGTCCCCCTTGCCGCGAAGGATCACATACCCCGCATCCATGTGGACCTGTCGCAACGTGAGCTCCGTGAGCTCGCTGACTCGAAGCCCCGTTGCGTACATCATTTCGAATATGGCTCTATCCCGCTGTCCCAGTGGACGGGACGGGTCGGGCTGCGCGAGCAGGGTCTCGACCTCCTCGAAGGACAAGGCGTGCGGAAGCCGCCGCGATGTCTTGGGAAAGCGGATGCGGCCGGCGGGGTTTTCGGAAACGATCCCCCGTGCTTCCAGGAACTTGAAAAACGAGCGGATGGATGCCAGCTTCCGGGCGCGGCTCTTTTCAGAAAGGGTGGCCGCAAGGCGATCCAGGTGAGCGAGAAGGTGCTCGCGCGTGACGTGAGCCCAGTCGCTGACCCCAAAGGCTTCGCGGATGGCTCCGCTCAGCTCCGCCAGGTCCGAGCTGTAGGCTTGCAGCGTATTCCCGCTGAGCCCCCGCTCGACGGAAAGGTAATCGATGAACAGGTCGATGGTGGGCTCGATCATGGGCATGCATGTCCCTGAAAACAGCCTCAGACAATAGGATACAACAGAATCCCATCGATCACGATGGCAGCGCCGCCGTCCATGGCGGCGAGGCGGTGCAGGTCACAGGCTCAATCTGCTGAACGCCGCCGTGGAAGGCGGCACTACCGAAACGGGGTCGGGGTGCCGACAGATCAATTGTTCTTGCCCCCGACCTCATACAAAAACGGCCAGGACGACTCATGCGAATCGTTCTGGCCGGCGCGCCGTCGTCTCGAAACCTTCCGCCCCAATCCAGCAGATGCTCACGCTGACTTCTTCGGGCCAACGGGCGTCGTGTAGGTCTGGAAATGATAGTCCACCAGCAGGGACGTGTGGACGAGATCACCCGAATGACGTGTGGAGACGACATCGATCTGGTGGGTCTTGCCGTCGTAGTCCGGAAGGCTGATCCGTGTCCCGTCCGCAAAGCCGCCTCGCCGATACCAGATGTCGGGCGGGATCAGCCACGTCTTTCCGAAACGGTCCTCGAACCGGAAATATTCCATCGCATCCCGTGGGAATTGCAGGTAAAGGCACAGCTCCTCTTCGTTCACGGGCCGTTTGAGGTGTGCTTCGAGCTGACGTTTGCGATGATCCACGTCCTCGTCGGGGAGATCCTGGATGCCTGCCTCCTCGGACAGAATCTGGTGCCACTTCTTGCCGTCCGTCCGGTTCGCTTCCAGGACTTTCTGGTAGATCCATTCCTGGGGCTCATAGAAGGGAAATGGGCCGTAGCGGCCGAGGAGCAGCCGTTTGAGGTCGTCGGAGGGTTTTTCGTAGCGCCCGTGGAGCACGTTGTTGACGGCGGTGGTCCAGAGAATCTGGCTCCCCGGAGTGACCGACCAGATATTCCCCATTTCGCGGTTGACCGCGACGAGCTCGGCGAAGACTTCGTGGATCCGCTCCAGGAGGCCGTACTGCTCGGCTTGCTCAAAGGCGATGCTGGCCGCGCCTCCAGTCAGTTTGTGTCGTTTGACCGTCGGGTCGAATCCCCGGTAAGGGCTTTCGAATCGGTCGTAGAGCCGTCTTTCGCGTCGCAGAAGATCCGATGCGTCGACGAGGGGCTGGACCTTGAATCCCGGTGCTTTGAGCCCGTAGTCCGTCAAAACTTGCATGAGGCTCAAGGCCGGAGCCTGGCTGTACATCCCGCCAAGCCCATGGTCGGAGACCTCGACGATCTTGACGCCGGCCAGTACCGCCTGAGCCATGCGGCCGAGGTCATTGCCGTCGGTATTGTGGCCGTGGTAGGCAAGGAGCAGGTCCGGGAAGGCCTTGCGAATGGCTTCCACCAGCTGCGTGATGCGCCGGGGAGACCCTACCGCCGAGTGGTTCTTGATGCACAAGATAATGTCTTCGCCGAGCGTGGAGAGAATCTCTCCCACCTTGGCGACGTAGAATTCGTCCGTGTGTCCCGCGCCGGTGCTGAAGCAGATGCACGGCATCAGGATCTTCCCCGCCCGCTGCACTTCTTCGGCAACCACCTTCAGGTTGGGAACGTGATTCAGGAAATCGTACAGCCGCCACACGTCGATGTAGCGGGCGAAGAGCCGGACGGTCATGCGCAGCACGTTGTCGGGGTAGGGGCGATACCCGAAAAGGTTGCGGCCGCGGCACACCGTCTGGAGCAGGGTGTGGGGCATGGCTTTGCGGACCAGCCGGAGCTTTTCGAACGGGTTGATCTGCTTGCGCATGAGATCGACGTGGATCGAAGCACCGCCCGAAATTTCGAAGGCGAAATATCCCGTGTCGTCCCGGTAAGGCGCCACCCGGAGCGTCGTGTGGGGCATGAGGCGACACTTGAAGTCGGATTGGGAGACATCGCGCTCGTTGTTTGTCAGAAAATACCCGTCTGTCCGGCGCAGAAAATCCAAGATCTCGCGGGATTTCATCTGAGGAGTGACACGTTCACGATCCATCATGGGAAAAGGCTCCTGAAAAAATTCTCACCGCAAAGGCGCAAAGGTCGCAACGGGTTCACTTTTGTCTTTCTTTGCGTCCTTCGCGTCTTTGCGGTGAATTGTTCTATTTAATCGCCAAGGAACGCTCAGCCTGCAAAGGGCACTGGCGACTCACGGCGATTCAGCGTACGGATTGTAGCCGCGTGCGTTGATCTCGGCGATGAGGCTTGCCAGCTTTTCGACATTGCGCGTGTCCTCCTGGTAAGCCAGGAGATGCGGATGGGTCTCGATATAAGAGGTGTCAAAACGTTGCTCGATGAAGTCGGGGTCGTTGACGATCTGCTTGTAGAAAGGAATCGTCGTTTTGACCCCGGCGATCATGAACCCGTCGAGAGTACGCCTGAGTCGATCGACGGCCTCTCGCCAGGTGAAGCCGTACACGGTCAGCTTGACCAGCATGGAATCATAGTAGCGCGGAATCTCGTACCCCTGATAAACGGCGCCGTCGAGACGCGTGCCGTGACCGCCGGGCGAGTGGTAGATTTCGACGACCCCGGGGCTTGCCATGAAGTTGCTCTTCGGGTCTTCGGCGTTGATGCGAAGCTCGATCGCCACCCCACGAAAGGTGACATCTTCCTGCGAAAAAGAGAGAGGCTCACCCGCCGCGATACGGATCTGCTCGCGGACAATGTCGATCCCCGTGATCATTTCTGAAATGGTGTGCTCCACCTGGATGCGGGTGTTGACCTCGAGGAAATGGTAGCGGTCTTCGTCGTCAAGGAGGAACTCGACGGTGCCGGCGTTGATGTATCCGGTCGCCTGGGCGGCGCGCACGGCTTCCTGGCAAATGCGCTCGGAAACGAGGGGCGGGAGTAAGGCCGGGGCGATTTCAATGAGCTTCTGGTGGCGGCGCTGGATGGAGCAATTGCGCGTTCCGAGATGAATGACCTTTCCGTAATTGTCGGCGAGGATCTGAACCTCAACGTGGCGCGGGTTGCGGAGGCCTTTTTCGAGGTAGATGTCATCCCGGCCGAATGCCATGCGGGCTTCGGATCGAGCCATCTTCAGGCCCTTGATCAGCTCGTCCATGCTCTGGGTCGCCCGGATGCCTCGGCCCCCGCCGCCTGCAACGGCCTTGATCATAATCGGAAAACCATACTGCTCGGCGAATCGGATGGCCTGGCGCTCGCCCGCATCGCCCGCTTCCAGGATGTCTGTCCCCGGAATCCCTTGAATACCCGCTTTGGCCATGACACGCCGGGCGATGACCTTGTCGCCCATGTCGATGATGACCTGGGGAGGAGGCCCGATAAAGGCAAGTCCTGCGTCCGTGCACTTGAGTGGGAATTCGGGGTTCTCCGCGAGAAAGCCATAGCCCGGGTGGATCGCATCCGCCCCCGTGCTCTGGGCGGCCTGGATGATCCGGTCGATGTTGAGGTAATCCTTGCGAGGTCCCGACCCGATGCAGATCGCCTCATCGGCTTTCATGATGTGCATGGCCGTCTTGTCGGTCTCTTCGTAGATGGCGACCGTCTTGATCCCCAGCTCCTGAGCCGATCGCATGATTCGGATGGCAATCTCACCGCGGTTTGCAATCAATAGTTTCTTGAACATGACTCACGCTCACTATTCCACAGGGTGAAGGTTTCGCCGGGTTTAAGCCAAGGGAAACCCTGCCTTTTCGCGATATGCCGGGATACCACGGATTAGGCGTCGTTCGCAAAGAATGGAGGCGGTCCATTAGCGGGTGTAATAACGAAGGTAGTTTCTTAGCACAGGAGGAGCGCGAACATCAATGGGAGAGATGCTTGGCCCTACAATGTCCGCCCATCACGCGGATGGAACTGCGCTTCGCACGCGGGCTCGTCGCGAGGGAATGGAATAATTCTAAAATCTTAGGCAATTGAGAGGAGATGGCTGTCGTTTGATCTCACATTCGAGCCCCGAAAGCCCTTCTCGACAGGCGCCGTCTCCTGGTGATCTGGTTCAGGTAGTCTCTGTCAAGCAGGTTGCACTTAAAAGGCTTAATGACTTCGTTCACTTCCCATTTGGGACGGTCTTCATCGCGCAGGAGGTCTTTGATGCTGCTCCAACTGGCGGAGCTGTAAAACTCGCAGCCCTTGCCCTCGTTAAAGAATTCACAGTGCTGCTGACTCACGTACTTTTCGTACTTTCTGCAATAGCGTATTTTCATGGCTCCCCCCTTGACTCCATGCGACGTTTCTAATGGAGGTGCTGAGAATAACTGACTGTTATCACTATTAACCGAACTAACATCTATATGGCAACAAGCAAATTCAATAATATTCATTTTTTGTGCCATGCAGAAACTATCTTTCACAAAAAAGGGAAGGTGAGAATGAGCAACGGGAGCATCAGATGGACTGGGCGAGGCGAGCGTTGGACTGATTGGATTCACTGCCCCGCAGCCCTGGAGTGCCTTCAAAGCCCACTGCGGTATCGGCAACGATTTTGACTTTACAGACCGGACCGAAATCAGTATATGGATGCTACCCAACAGGCCAGTAGCTCTAACGGTTAGAGCATCGGACTCCAAATCCGAGGGTTGGGGGTTCGAATCCCTCCTGGCCTGC
>CAZIEW010000089.1:0-16415 GCA_964538515.1 uncultured Syntrophobacteraceae bacterium | reverse complement strand
GGATCATCGAGAAATACCGGTACACGTCGAAGGCGTTGGCCGATCCGTCGTGGTCCGCGTGCTCAATGTCGGGGGCCCCGATCTCGAACCAGCGCTTCGTGAATTCGACGGCGTCTTCGAGCTTCGTGGCGCCGCTGATGGGGCTTCCCCAGATGGTGCTCACCGTGCCGCACATCTTGATGCCGACATCCCGGGCCTTCTTGATGCACCGCTCGGCTTCCTTCCAGTAGTTGGGGAGGGTCGTGCCCGAATTGGCGAAATGGTGCTCCTCGTCGGTGGAAACCATCATGAGAATGCGGTCGGGACCGTAACCGGCCTGCTTCATGGCGATGGCACGGTCGACGGCGGTCTCGCGAATGGTCACACAAGTGAGGGTCACGTCCTTATCAATGTCGATGCCTTTCTTGGCGGCGCGCTTCCTGAAGTCGTCGCTGCGCATGGCCTTCATGACTTCATCGGCGTCCACGAACTGCGGCGTCGTCGTGACGGCACCCAGGTTCGTCACTTCCAGCTCGCGGCAGCCGGCGAGGATCAGCTCCTGGCCGTAAAAAATCTTCGCCTTGGTGGAAATGAACTTCTCAAGGTGCTGGAACCCGTCTCGAATCGTGATATCCCCGATGGTCACCTTCTTGGGCATCCTCGGGAAGATTTTCCAATAATCGTACTCTGTCGTCTTCTTTGCCATGAATGTGCTCCTTGCCTGATGCAGGTGTGCTGTTGAATGGGGTGATCACCCCGGGGGTCGCCAGCGACCATGCTCGGAGTCCGGTCGCTCCACTCGCTGAGAGGTCGCGCTCGCTAGAACCGCAGATTGCCAAAGGCCGGCTCACCGACAGGCTTGAGCATGCTCACCTCAAAGGCCATTGCCAGCCAGTCACGTATCTCGTTGAACTTAAGCACTCGGTCGTTCAAGAGCCGCGCGCCGCAGTAGAAAGGATGCGCCTCGCCGTCGTACTTTTCCGTCATCTGCTGGCTGAAGGCCTGCTTTTCGCCTTCGCTCATGGGATTTCCCGAGACGGCCCGCTTGCGCTCCTCGATGGAGAGAAGCACGGAAGCCGCCGAGCGGCCGCTCATGACCGACGTTCTGGAGCGCATGGTGTGGAACAGGAAGTGGGGCCGATAGGCGCGGCCGCACATACCGTAGTTGGCTGCCCCGTTGTCGGGGCCGATGACGAGCTGGATCCGCGGCACCTGGGCGCAGGAGACCGAGCGCACCATGTCGGCTCCGTATTTTCCGATTCCCATGTGCTCGGACTCGGACCCCACCATGTAGCCGGGGGAGCTTTGCACGAACAAGAGCGGGGTCTTTTCCTGCGAGCAGCGGATGATCCATTCGGTCGCCTTCCGCGCCGCTTCGGCAAAGATGATCCCGAGTCCGTTGGAGGCGATGATTCCGACCGGGATGCCCTTGATGCGCAGCTTTCCGGCCACGATGTTGTCGCCTCGGCCCGGGGCGTACATCCGCTTGTATTCGATGAAATGACTGTCGTCGGCGATGGCCCCGAGGAAGTCCCGGACATTCATCCCCTGATGGATCTTGGCCGGCAGCATCTCGTAGATGCTCTCCACGGGCACACGCGGCGGGACTTCGGCATACCGGTGAATGTGGAGCTTCTGGGGTCGCTCGAGAGACAGGACCTCCCGGACGCGCTCGATGGCTTCGTCCTGGTTCTTGCAAAAATGGTCCGCACCGCCGGAAATCTGCGTGTGCACGCGGGCTCCACCCAGGTCCTCGGCGGAGATCACCTCGCCGGTCGCCGCCTTGACCAGCGGGGGGCCGCCCAGGAAAGAATAGGACATCTTGTCGATCATGACGGACTGGCAGGCCATGAACACGATGTAGGCCCCGCCCGCCGTGTTGCCGCCCGTGCTCAGGGTGATCTGCTTGAGCCCCATGGCCGACATGCGCGCCATGTTGTAGAACATGGATCCGAAGTGCTGGTCGTCCGGAAAGACATCGGCCTGCATGGGGAGGTAAGCCCCGCCCGAGTCGGCGATGTAGACGCAGTTCAGCCCGCAGCGCTCGGCGATGGCCTGGGCCCGCATGTGCTTTTTCAGGGTGATGGGGAAATAGGTTCCGGCCTTCACGCGGCTGTCATTGGCCACGATCATGGTCCAGTTGCCATGGATCTTTCCCAGCCCTGTCACGATGCCGCCGCAGGGGACGTCGTCCACCTCCGGGTAAAACATCCCGAAGCCCGCCAGGCGGCTCAGCTCGTAGTATTCCGTGCCGGGGTCGATCAGCTTTCGGATGAGCTCCCGAACGGGCTGCTTCCCCTGTTTTGCCAGACGCTCGACGGCCTTTTCTCCTCCCGGCCAGACAGCCTCGTACACCCGGCCATCCAGTCGGAGCTCCTCATTTTCCCAAAACGCCCGGTTTTCTGCTTTCGTGTCGGTCATGTTCCGTCCTTTTCGACATCGACGTGTGCGTGGCTGCTGCCTACCTGCCCTTGTAGACGGGCTTTCGTTTTTCTCTGAAGGAGGCCAGTCCTTCCAGGCGATCCTCGGTCGGGATCGTGATCCAATAGGCGTTGGATTCAATGGCCAGGCCGGTGTTGATGTCCGTTTCGAGCCCGTAGTTGATGGCGTATTTCGCTTGTTGGATGGCGATGGGGCCGGTTTCGCAAATCATGGTCGCCATGGCGAGACATTCGTCGAGCAGGGCTTCGGGCGCGGCGACCTTATTCACCAGGCCGATCTGGAGGGCTTCCTGGGCGTCGACGCGACGGCCCGTGAAGATGAGCTCCTTGGCTTTGCCTCGGCCGACGAGTCGGGGCAGTCGCTGGGTTCCGCCCGCTCCCGGAATGATGGCCAGGCGTGTCTCAGTGAGGCCCATCGAGGCCGTCGAGGACGCGATCCTGAGATCACAGGCCAGCGCCAGCTCGGTGCCGCCTCCCAAGGCAATCCCATTCACGGCGGCGATCACCGGCTTGGGCAGGTTTTCGATGAAGGAGAAGAGCCCCCGGATCGTGAGGATGAACTCCTTGACCTGCACTTCCGAGAGGGAAGCACGCTCTTTGAGGTCGGCACCGGCGCAGAAGGACTTCCCTCCCGCTCCGGTCACGATGACGACACGGACGTCGGGATCGAACTGCAGGGCTTCCATCTTGATCTTGAGAGCGCGGAGCATGCCGAAATTGAGCGAGTTCATGGCATCGGGGCGGTTGAGCGTGAGGATGGCGACTTGGTCTTTCCGCTCTTCGAGGACCAGTTGTTCTTCCATAGACGAGTCCCTTTCAGCTGTAGGGTGAGCGATTCGGCAGTGGTATGTCGAGCTTAATCGGGCTCACGCAGGGACACGAAGTCGCGTGGCACCACCATGGCCCTCTGCGTCCTTGCGTCTCTGCGTGACCTTGCTTGCAGTTGCATCAGCTCGTTTCTCGGTTTAGGGCCGGTAAGCCAACCTTAGCGCTGGGCTTTGCGGGCGAATTCTTCCCGGGTCAGCTCGCGGGCGATGATCATCCGGCGAATCTCACTGGTCCCGGCCCCGATCTCATAAAGCTTCGCATCGCGCCACAGTTTCTGAACGGGGAATTCCAGGCAGTAGCCGTAGCCGCCATGGATCTGGATGCCTTGGTCGCAGACCCAGGTTGCCGTTTCGCCGGCAAACAGGATAGCCGCCGCGGCCAGCCGGGTCAGCTCCGTTCCCTTTCCGCCTCTCGCCGCTCCCTGGGCCATGATCGCCGCCTTGTAAACCAGCAGTCGGGCTGCTTCCGTTCGAGCGTACATGTCCGCCAGCTTCTGCTGGATCATCTGGAAATTGGCGATGGGCTGACCGAACTGCTCACGCTCGACCGAGTAGCGAATGGAGTATTCCAGTGCCTGCTGCGCCATACCGACCGAGCCCGCAGCGAGGACGATGCGCTCGATGTCGAGGCCGCTCGTCATGACGTGCACGCCCATGTTCTCTTGACCCACCAGGTTCTCGGCCGGCACCTCGCAGTTCTCGAACAGAAGCTCGGCAGTCGGCGACCCGCGCATGCCGCACTTTTTCAGCTTCCGGGAAACGGAAAAACCGGGGAACTCCTTTTCCACGATGAAGGCGCTGATGCCTTTGGCACCCAGGTCCGGGGAGGTCTTGGCGTAAACGAGAAGCGTGTCGGCGACGGGGCCGTTGGTGATGAAAATCTTGGATCCGTTCAAGATGTACTTGTCACCCATCTTCACGGCGCGGGTGCGGATGCTCATGGCGTCGGAGCCTGCATTGGGCTCGGTCAAGCCCAATGCCCCGATCTTTTCGCCCCGGATCAGCGGGGGGAGGTATTTTTCCTTTAGGGCTTCATTGGCATTCTTATGGATATTGTTGGCGCAGAGATTCGAATGGGCTCCATAGCTCATGGCCAGGGCGGGGCAAATGCGGCTCATCTCTTCGATGGCGAGGGCCTGCATCAGAACGTCGCCTCCCAGGCCGCCGTACTTCTCGTCCATGGTGATGCCCAAGATGCCGATTTCCGCGCATTTTTTGAAGAAATCAGGGGGAAACCAGTCGTCGTCGTCGATCTTTTCCTGGATCGGTCCCAGCTCATTAACGGACCATTTGTAAACGGTTTCCTTGATCATGCGTTGTTCGTCGGTCAACTGAAAATCCATTCTAAATCTCCCTCTAGCAATGAGCCTACCGAACTCAACCTTCGCCTGGAATTCCAAGCCAGCCGAGGACTTCCCCGGCTGCTCACCAAGCAACCCCGATGCGCTCGAAAACACCGCAGAATGGTCCCGTGAACCTCAACCGCGTGCAGCCGATGAAGAGATGGAAAAGGAAGCCGACAAGGAATGGGCAGTCGAGTCAAGATCCACAAACAAGTTTTGTCAATATCAAATTTGCGGCCCAAGAGCAAAACGGAAAATAGGGGGGTTGCCGCGGACTCGGCAAATTCGACCGTTAGGGACCATGAGGGTGGCAGGCTTCGGGTGAAGCAGGATGTCCTGTCAGAAATGAGACGTTGCACGTGGAGGGGCCGAAGCTCTATAATGAGCGAGCACTGTGGGGGTGTTGAGCTGCCTTCGTAATCCGTCCAAAGAATTGGTTTTTTCGTGCACTGCTGTTCGGCGACCTTGTGCTCTGTTCCGCAGCTGGTTGGGAGTGCCTCCCGTATTCCGTTCCTATGAGGTGAGGGCATGGCTCTGTTTCAGCTCGTCTCACTGACCGATCCTCCTCCCGAGGGCTTTCGCCTGGATCCGGAGCCTTCTCTGGATCAGCTCGGCAGTCGTCCTTTCTGCCTTTATTCCGAGGACGTCCACAGGCTGGAGGCCTTCCTGGCTTCGGTTCCGGGACCCGTTACGGACATGCTCGCGGGGGTCCTGGTCGTGAAGGCGGCAACGCATTCACGAGAGTACGTGGGCCGCTGCCTGTATCGTCTGGGAGTCCCGGACGGAATGGTGCCATGGCTTTCGATTGTGGCTGCCTCCCTGCTCGAGGTCCTTGAGAGGCAGTTGTTGAACAATCGGAAAGCGGAGGCCCTGGCGTGCGAGCAGCGGTATCGGCTCCTCGCCGAAAATGTTTCGGATGTCATCTGGTCCGTGGACTTGGGCATGAGCTTCACGTATGTGAGCCCTTCCGCCATGAAGCTCCATCAGTGGAGCGCTGAGGAATGGCAGTCCCTGCAGGTGAAAGACGTCGTAACCCCGGAGTCCTTCAAACAGCTCAGCCGGGCTCTTTCCGAGGAGCTGGCCCGGGATGGGCTCCCGGGAGTGGATCCAAACCGGTCGCGAGTCATGGAGATTCAGGAATGCCGCAAGGACGGTTCTCAATTCTGGGCGGAGCTGCGTGCAGCCTTCATTCGTGATGAGGAGGGCAGGCCCGTGGGAATCATGGGCGTCACGCGGGATATCAGCGAGCGAAAACAAGCGGAAGCGGAGAAGCAGAAGCTCGAAGCGCAGCTCCTTCAATCCCAGAAGCTTGAATCGGTCGGGCGCCTTGCGGGTGGGATCGCCCATGAATTCAACAACATGCTCACACCCATCCTGGGTTACGGCGATATGCTGATTCACGACCTGGAGGGGAATGATCCGTCGCGGGCCATGGCGCAGCAGATTGTCGTGTGTGCGCGCCGATGCAGGGACCTTGTTTCGCAGCTTCTCGCGTTTGCACGCAAGCAAGCACTCGAGATCAAGCCCGTGGATCTGAACGAAGTGATTTCTTCTTTCACAGGAATGCTGCGGCGCACGCTCCGGGAGGACATTGTCCTCGAGTCGGTGCTCTCGCCGTCTGCCGGCCAGATTCTGGGGGACCGGGCGCAGATCGAGCAGGTCATTCTCAACCTCGCCGTGAATGCTCAGGATGCCATGCCTCACGGTGGTACGCTGAGAATCGAAACGGCGGAGGTGTCATTTGACGGCGAAGCGTGGGGCGATGAAGAAGTCAAGGTGGGGCCTTATGTGATGCTGCTCATGAGCGACACGGGTGAAGGCATGGACCAGGAAACCGTGCGCCGGGTGTTCGACCCGTTTTTCACCACTCGGGAGGTCGGTAAAGGGACAGGGCTCGGGCTGTCTACCGTGTACGGGATTGTGAAGCAGCATGGGGGTCATATTCGGGTGGTAAGCGAGCCGGGGCGAGGCTCGCGGTTTCACCTGTATTTCCCGAAGCCCCGGGAGCCACTCCTGCCAGCCAGGTCCATGGGTGATGACGGGGTGCTTGATTTCGGGACCGAGACCGTCTTGATTGTGGAGGACGAAGACCAGGTTCGAGACCTCGCCGTTCGAATTCTCAATCGTCAAGGTTACAGGGTGCTCCAGGCTCAGGACGGCCTAGCGGCCCTCGAGCTACTGGAAGCGCACGAGGGGCCCCTTCATCTGCTGCTGACGGATGTCGTCCTGCCCAACATGAGTGGCATGGAGCTATGGCAGCGGCTGCACGGTCGGCGCCATGATCTGAAAGTGATCTTCATGTCGGGCTACCCCGTCGATGTGGTCGGCGACCACGGAGTGCTGGACGGTGGAGTGCCTTACCTTCAGAAGCCCTTTTCCATCCGGTCCCTTGCCGAGAGGGTTCGGGACGTCCTGAATACCTGAGCGCTGCGCGAGCTTAGGTGAAGTCCGTGTGGGCTGATTCTTGCCTATCGATATTGCTTTGCTTTGGGCTGGCGACAGCAAAAGAGGCGGATGATGCTCTACTTGCACCACCCGCCGATTGGTCAGGTGAATCACCATCGCCGCCGGAATGCTCCGGCTCGGTCACGGCAACGCAGTCATGGCAGGCTCACCTCCGCGCTGTCATTGCACTGGAGCGCTGGCTGACCCGCCGAGTATGGCAGGATTATTAGAGGTGGAATGCACCCGCACTGTGTCGGGCCTCGCGCTAAAGGAAATATTCGCTCTGCCATTGGGCCCAAGGTTGCCGCTGCCAACCAGAGTGCCACCGACTCCGCCCGCAAAAAGCTCCGCGGTCATGGGGAAGCCGTTGCTGGAGGTAGCCCGGACATCCACTTGGGTGCCACGCAGCCGGGCTCGGGTTATGGTTATCGTGTCGGCCGCGGGTGGGGGCGGCGGAGGCGGGACAACTCCTCCAAGTATATGTCCGGATACGGTGAACAGGTCAGTGGTCACGGTACTGACGCCAGGTCCAAAGGCGTTGGGCGGGCCGACAATGGTAAAGCGATTGACATTATTCAGGCCGCCTTGGACTGTCGTCTCGGTCACACCGTCGCCGATCCAGGAGTTGGGATCGACGCCCACGGCCAGGGTGTCGGCTCGCAGGAAGCGCCACTCTTTGGGCGAGTACAGGATGCGCTCGAAGCTTGAAGGGATAGGAGTTGTTGCATTCGGAATAGGAGCGAACCCGCCCCAGTCGTTGGTGTAGCTGAACCGGCTGCCCACATCAGCGGCGGTAACCGTTAGGGATTCCGTGCCCCAGGGGTGAGTCACGGAATACGTCCCCTCCACGGTGGCATCAAATCGGACCCTTACTCTTGCAAAGAGAAATTCGTCCGGGGGGGCGAGAGGGTCGGGGTCTCCAGCCCCGTAGGCCGCCTCGATGCCCAGGACCAGCAAGGCTCGGCCGCCGTTGGGCAAGTCAATGCGGGCATCTGCGGTATGATAGAACGCTTCGGCGCCGAAGCCGGTAGCTTGGGACAGGGTATTTCCTGCAATGATCGGATCGAAAATCATGGTGGGCGCATTGACGCCATCTCCAATGGGCGGGGTTGGCAGGTCCAATTGTACCCCATTGATGTCTTGCACATACGTAGGGAATCCATTCAAGGGATTGACCGGCCCCAGACTTCCATGGGGCACCAACTGAGCCCACGCTGTTGGAGCCATGGTCAGCGCTGCCGCCAGTACAAATCCTAAGTACGCTGTCTTTCTCATGGTGTCTCTCCTTTATCCCGATTGTGGTGCGGCCGATTCGGTGAATTCTCTGGCGCTGCTTTCCACGGCCATCAGCGGACATATGGTTTTTTCAATGCCTATCCTTCCCGTTTCACCATGAGGCTTGGCGCGAAGAGGTGAGCGCCGATCGCTTGCATTGCGTGCACTCGCGAAGGCACGGTGAAAGCGATGGGAGCAGCTTGCTTGCCATGTGCTTGCCATGGTTTCTTATTCCCCGGGTGCGCAATCGGCGCCCGACAAGTTGAAAGCGAGCTCAATCCTGATTCTTGCCCTTCAACCTCGTCAACAAAGAATCTAGGCTCATCCACATAGATGTAAATAAGGTCAAGTTAGTACGTAATAGTAGGTATTGTGATGGAGTGCCGGTATCGGATCCGCGTGCGTGATTACGCGCGCGTTGCGCGTCGATGGTCTCGATTGGATGGAAGCGGCTTGCCATCATTCCAAGAGCCTCCCTCGAATCAGGCTGTGCTCGGGACCCTTGCGCGGTGGGCCGTTGTCTTCCCGAGCGAGTGTGAGGGATCTCAAGGATCTCTCCACAGGGTCGAGATGACGGGAAGCCCATTCCATCAAATTCATCCTTAGTGGGAAAGTACGTACTTAATCAATGCTGCGTATCATTACTTGTGCCACGGGTACGTCGTGAGGTGGGCGAGCGCGATTCATGAGTGATCTCCGTAGATTAAATTCAGTGATGGCGGGGAGCCCTCCGGCGGGGAGTGACCTGAAAAGAGGGGATTGCCCTCTCCAAAATGGCAGACCATGATGCGGATATCAGTCAAACTACGGTGCCTAATTAGAGCACTCCCATTTTGGAGCGTATCAGCTTGGAAGGGTGCGCTCGCCTCGAGGACGCTTTGGGAATGAAATCTTGAGGGCGTCCTTCGCGGGGTCATGAACGCGAGCATCCTGGCAGGAGTTTCAGCTTCAATGGCTGCTTCAATTTCTTAAAGCGCTCCGCGTATGTCTTGACAACTTTTCCCCCCCAATCTATGTTACCCGCCGCTGCCGGAGTTGCGTCGATTCTTTAAAAACTCCATCGATAACCAGAGCTTACATCGCCTCAACACGGAAGGGGAGACGGGTATGGTGGCACGAAGAACGATCTGCCTGGTTGTGTGTTTTGCCCTCTTCGCAAGCTTGGTGCTCGCAGGGCTTGCGCCTGCGGCCGCCAAGACGATCAAGATCGGCATCGTCGATACGTACAGTGGTCCACCGAGTTTGTACACCAACGACGTTCGCGACGCGCTCACCATGGTCATCGATCGGATCAACAGCTCCGGGGGCATCCTCGGGAGCAAGGTGGAGATCGTTACAAGAGACGATGGCAACAAGGTGGACGTCGGATTGAGCCAGGCCAAGGAGCTCATCATGAAGGAGCAGGTGGATGTGCTGGTCGGGACGATCAACAGCGCGCTTTCCTTGGCCATTTCGGACTTATGCAAAAAGGAGAAGGTCCCCTTCTTGGTTACGCTCGGGAAGAGCGACAACATCACGGGGGCGAACGGGCATCGCTACGTGTTTTCAGTGAATGAGAACACGGCCATGATTGGCAGGGCTGCCGCCGAGGTGCTGGCAACGAAGCCTTACGTGAAGTATTGGATTGCGGGAAGCGATTACGAGTACGGTCATGCGCTGGCCAACGCGGTGTGGGAGAGCCTCAAGAAGCTGAAGCCTGAAGTCGAGCTGCTTGGCGAATCCTGGTGGAAGCTTGGGGAGCCCGATTTTACGCCGTACATGACGGCTATCCTGCCCGCAAAGCCGGATTGCCTCATCGCGGCAACGGGTGGTCGCGATTCGGTGCCCCTGCTTAAGACCATCAAAGCCACGGCGCTCAACGAAAAGCTCCCGATCTTCATGCACACGGCCACCGACCTGGTCCAGCCCCTCGGAGCCGATGCCCCGGAAGGAATCCTGGCGACGTCCAACTATCACTCCTATTACCCGGTCACGCCGGAGAACGAAGCGTTCGTGAAGGAGTTCATGGCTCGTTTTCAGCGGGAGCCCAACATTGGCGGCCTCTCTGGTCTCCTCGCCGCAACCTTCATTCAAAAGGCCTACGAGAAAGCGGGAAAGGTGGACGCGGAAACATTCGTCGACGCCCTGGAGGGGATGACGGTGCCGAGCCCCGTGGGAGACGTGACCATGCGGGCTTACGATCACCAGGTCTTGTTGCCCATGTATATGGGGGTCACCAAGAAGTCGCCGGATCACCCCTATCTGGTTGGGGCCGATTTTGTTCAGATACCACCCGAGAAGGTCGTGCCGAGTGTTGAGGATGTCAAAAAGCGGCGAGAGAAATAGAGGCGCGGAGCAAGGGGACGATAAGGAGCTGCGTTGAGCTTTGCCTTCCAAATGAGCTTGAGCGCCGTCAGTCAACAGATTCTCGTTGGGCTGAGCAAGACCACGATTCTCTTTATCGTCGCTTCGGGGTTGAGTCTCGTTCTCGGGGTTCTTCGGATCCCCAATGTCTTCCATGGATCGTTGTACATGATCGGCGCTTTCGTCGCGTACACGGTCAGCGCGGCTCTTGGAGGCAGCACCGTTGGCTTCTTCGTGGCGCTTCTGGCGGCTCCCCTCGCCGTGGCTTTGATCAGTCTCCTGGTTGAACGAGCGCTTCTTAGCCGCCTTTACGACCGGGAGCACCTCATGCTGCTGCTCTTCACCTTTTCCATCATGCTCATTTTCCAAGACCTGGTGAAGATCGTCTGGGGATCCGATTACCGGTCTCTCTCGCTCCCGGTCGAGCTCCAGGGCTCTTTTACCTGGGCCGGCCTGCACCTCCCTCGCTATAATTTCTTCCTGCTTTGCGTCGGCCCGATGGTGGCGTTTGGGCTGTGGTTTTTGACGAATAGAACCAAGATCGGCAAGATTTCTCGAGCAGCCGCCGTGCATCGCGAGATGGTTGGGGCTGTGGGCATTAACGTGAGCTGGGTCTTCGCGGCGGTGTTCATGATCGGCTGCTTCATGGCCGGTCTCGGCGGGGCTCTCGTGGCGCCGACCCAGAACATCACCCAGGGCATGGATCACACGATCATTGTCGAGGCATTTTTGATCGTGATCATGGGCGGCTTGGGAAATATCTGGGGGGCACTCCTTGGGTCGCTGATCTTTGGACTCACCGATTCCCTGGGTGTGATGGTCTGGCCGCAGTTTGCCATTGTGTTTCCTTATGTGGCGGTGATTGTCGTCTTGCTGCTGCGGCCGGCTGGGTTGCTGAAAGCGACGTGGTAGAAGGGATTCAAAAGACGTGAGAGACGATAGGGACAGGAGAACGATGATGAGTGCGCTGGCTGGGTGCAGGCCAAGACGTCTGGTGGCTCGGGGTGTGCATTGATGTTGCGGCGTTTTCCGGTTTCTGTGTCGTTTGCAGTTGCGGTTCTTGTACTGCTGTTGTTTTTGCCCGCTGTGCTACCACGGTTCTACGTCTATTTGCTGTCGCTCATCCTGGTGATGGGGCTTTTGGCAACCAGTCTCAACCTGGTGCTGGGCTACGGCGGGATGTACCAGTTTCATCATGCGGCTTTTTATGGAACCGGGGCTTACGCGTTCACGCTCTTGATCACGAAGGCCCACGCGCCTTTCTGGCTGGCGCTGGTTGCGGCTCCCATTGCCTCGACCCTCCTCGGGGCGCTGATCGGCGCGATCTGCGTACGGCTGTCGAACCTCTATTTCGGGATGCTCCAGATTTCCCTGGGGTCGCTGGTTTGGGTCGTGGTGTATCGCTGGTATTCTTTCACCGGCGGGGGAGACGGCATCCATGGCGTTCCCCTCCCGGATTTAATCTCATCTGCGCGTGGCGCTTACACGTTCACGCTGCTCGTGGCCTTCGCGTGCCTGCTCGTCATGCATCGGATCGTGGGGTCCCCGTTCGGGAGGATCTTCCAAGCGATCCGGGACAATCCCGGGAGGAGCGAGGCGATCGGCATCAACGTGCGGCGCCATCAGCTGGCCGGGGTGGTGATAGCGGCATTTTTCGCGGGTATCGCGGGGTCCCTCTACGTGGTGGTGGAGGGGTCCGTGGTGCCCGATCTGCTCTTTTGGGCGCTTTCCCTGGAGATCCTCATCATGTGTCTCCTCGGGGGCTGGTATACGTTTCTCGGTCCCATGTTCGGGGCGGCCTTCATCATCGGTCTCAGGACCTTTGCGGGCATGTACACCGAGCACTGGACGCTGATTCTCGGTGTTCTCCTGCTGGTGCTGATCTTTTTCCTGCCGGACGGCGTGTGCGGGTCCTTCGGGAAGTGGGTGACCTCCCGGCGCGGCTTCGAACGGGGAGAGGAAGCTTAGATGCTCCGGGTGGAAGGCGTCGCAAAATCCTTCGATCGGTTCATGGCGGTGGCCGATGCCAACCTCCAGGTGGATCGGGGGAAGATCGTGGCTGTCATCGGGCCAAACGGGGCGGGCAAGTCCACTCTCTTTCGGCTGATCACAGGGCACATGAAGCCGGATGGGGGGCGCATTTTTTTCAAGGGAGAGCCCATCACGGGCCTTCCGCCGCACGAAATCTGTCGCAAGGGGATCAGCCTCGCTTTCCAGATCGTGAACATTTTCAGCCGCATGACCGTTTTCGAAAATGTCCAGGCTGCGGTCCTCGCGTGCGAGGGGAAGGCGGGGAGTCTGTTCCGGTCCGCGAGAAGCCTCTTTATGCGTGAGACGATGCAGGTGCTGGAAAGCGTCGGGCTCCAGGGTCTGGCAGGGCGGGTCAGCGGCACGCTCTCGTATGGGGACCAAAAGGTGCTGGAGATCGCCATCGCTCTGAGCACCCGGCCGGAGCTCCTGATTTTGGATGAGCCCACAGCCGGCATGTCGCCCGAGGAAACGGCGCTCTGCATGGATCTCATCCGCCGGCTTTCCGTTGAATTCGGGCTCACGGTGCTCTTCTGCGAGCACAATGTGGAGCTGGTTTTTTCCATCTCCGACGAGATCATGGTGCTGCGAGCCGGTCGAACGATCATCCAGGGTCGGCCGGATGTCGTGCGGCAGGATCAGGCCGTCCGAGAGGCCTACCTCGGAGGGAGCGACTGAATGCTCAGGGTCGAGGCCATCCACACCTACTACGGGTTGAGCCACATTCTGCGCGGCGTCTCCCTGTCGGTGGGACAGGGGGAAGTGGTCTGCCTGCTCGGGCGAAACGGCGCGGGCAAATCCACGACGATGCGCAGCATCATGGGACTGACGCCCCCCAAGCGCGGCACCATCGTCTTTCGGGAAAGCCCGTTGGCCGGAAGAAAGCCATTCCAGATCGCGCGACTGGGAATCGGCTTCGTGCCGGACGATCGCGTGGTCTTCGGCGATCTCACGGTGGAGGAGAACCTCGAAATTTCCGAGCGGCACCCCGATGGACGATCCCAGTGGGATCGCCAAACCGTCTACGAGCTCTTTCCCGCTCTGAAACCCATCGCCACGCGAAAGGCTGGGTATCTGAGTGGAGGGGAGCGGCAAATGCTGACGATCGCAAGGGCCTTGGTGACCAACCCGCGGCTCCTGCTCCTGGACGAGCCCACCGAAGGGCTGGCTCCGCTCATCGTGCAGATGCTCGAAGAAAGGATCGGCGAATTGAAGGCGCGAGGTCTTACCGTGCTGCTCGCCGAGCAAAACCAGCAGGTCGCCCTCCGGCTGAGCGATCGTGGCTACATCATCGACAACGGCACCATCCGCTACGATGGCACCATCGACGAGCTGCGCGAGAACGAGAATGTGCGTAAGAAGTATCTATTGGTGTGATACCTGACACCCGAAACCTATTCCTATGACGCCATTGCGCTCTTCCCTGTTCATCACCTGCATGGCCGACACGCTGTACCCGTCGACGGCACGCGCCGCGGTCCGGGTTCTGGAAGCGCTGGGGGTAAGAATCGACTTCCCTGAGCTGCAGACGTGCTGCGGGCAGCCATGGCAGAATACCGGCCACCTCGATGGGGCGCGACGGCTGGCGCGGCGGTTCCTCGAAGTCTTCGAAGGGGCGGATACGGTCGTGGCGTTGAGCTCATCCTGTGTGGATGCCGTTCGAAACCATTATGCGGAGCTGTTTCCGGAAGCGCCGGATCTCCAGGGGCGTCTGCGTGCGCTCGGGAGGCGGACCTTTGAGTTTTGCGAATACCTGGAGCGGGTTGTGTGCGTCCGGGACCTTCCGCAGCACCCTTGGCCTCGCACAACCACCTATCACTCCAGCTGCAGAACGCTCAGGGGCGTTGGGCTGCGTGGGGTTGCCGAAGGATATCTCACGCAAATGCTGGGCGATTCATTCGTTCCCCTGGCCGATGGCGAGGTGTGCTGCGGCTTTGGGGGGAGCTTCAGCGTGAAGCTGCCGGAGGTTTCGGGGCGACTGATGGGGGACAAGCTGGGGAGGATTCTGGAGACGGGGGCGTCGCAGGTCGTTTCCCTCGATCTGAGCTGCCTGACTCACCTGGCTGGAGGGGCACGGCGCCGCGGTCTGGACGGAATCCGATTCATGCACCTGGCGGAGCTGATGGCCGAAGCGTTTGGTGGAGGAGCGCCATGATGCCGGGAAAGCGTGATTTCCGAGCAGCTTCGGCGAAGGCGGTCGCCGACGAGACCCTCGGCGCGGCCATCCGCAAGACAGCCAACCTGCTCTTCGACCTCCGCGCGGCCGGTGTGGCCGCAACGCCGGGCTTCGAGGCGCTGCGGGAATGGGGACGGGGAAGAAAGCTCGAGGTCTCGGGAAATCTCGACCGCTTTGTCCGGCAGTTCGGGGAGCGGCTGAAACTTCTTGGAGGAGTGCCCCATTTTGCCAGGGATGCCGGCGAGGTGGCGCGCATCGTGAGCCGGATTGCCAGGGAGCGGGGGGCTCGAACGGCCGTGAAGTCCAAGTCCATGACCGCCGAGGAAGTGTCTCTCAATGAGATCCTGGCCGAAGCCGGGGTGACGGTCACGGAGACGGATCTTGGCGAATTCGTCATCCAGATCGCCGGGGAGAAGCCGTCCCACATCCTGGCGCCCGCCATCCACCGAAACCGGGCCCAGGTGGCGGCGCTCTTCCATGACATCCTCGGAGCCCCAGAAGACCTGAACATCGAAGGCTTGGTGACGGCGGCTCGGCGTGCGCTTCGGGAGCGATTTTTGTCGGCGGACATCGGGATCACGGGCGCCAATTTCGCCGCCGCGGATACGGGGACGCTGGTGCTGGTGAGCAACGAGGGAAACGGCCGGTTGACGACGAGCCTGCCTCCGGTCCAGATTGCCATTGTCGGCATGGACAAAATCATCCCCGCGATTGCCGATCTGCCGGATTTCCTCACGCTTTTGATCCGCTCGGCCACGGGGCAGGTGTCGTCGAGCTACGTCACCCTCATCACCGGGCCGCGGAGGCCGGGCGAGGAGGAGGGTCCCGAGGAGCTGCACGTTGTTTTTCTCGACAACGGGCGCTCCAGGCTGGTTGGTGGACCCTTTCGCGAGATGCTGCACTGCCTCCACTGCGGCGCCTGTCTGAACAGTTGCCCCGTCTACCAGTCCGTGGGCGGCCATGCGTACGAATCCGTTTATCCGGGACCAATGGGCGATGTGATCTCACCGCTTCTTTGGGGGCTCGAAACCTACGCGGATCTTCCCGACGCCTGCACTCTATGCGGGCGGTGCGCCGAGGTCTGTCCCATGAAGATTCCTCTTCCGGACTTCCACCGCATGCTGCGCGCCCTCCGGGAGAGTGGCAGACTGGGCGCGAGACTGGCTGCCGATGGACTTGCGTCGGCGGCATTGAGCCCGGTCTTGTATCAGGGCGGACTTCGGGGATTGCGTGGGTTACTCGGGAGGGCCAACCGACTGGTTAAGGATCGAATCGTTGGGTCGGTCCTGGGCAATTGGACGTCGTGCCGCGACCTCCCGAGGGCTCAGGGAGAGGAGTCCTTTCGAGCGTGGTGGCGAAACAGGAGGCAGGGACCTCGATGACAGGCTCCGACAGGATCGAAGCATACATGGAAAAGGCGCGATCAGTCGGGTCGTGCGTGGAGCTTGTCACCCCGGAAGCCTTGGCCGGACGTCTTCGAACCCTGTGCGATTCCCTGGTGGGACAGTGGTTGAGCGGCCAGGGTTCTTCGGTAGGGGACGTGCGAGAGCACGATCGC
>CAZIEW010000088.1:0-17392 GCA_964538515.1 uncultured Syntrophobacteraceae bacterium | reverse complement strand
CCGACCTTTTCACGGGGCCGTCCAAGATTTGGAGCTACGCGGGCACGTTTACCGGCCCCATTTTCACCGCCGGGGCGATCCGGGGCCAGGTCAAGCAGGCCGAGGCCCAGCAGAAGGCCGCTCTCGAAAGCTACCAGAATGCGATCCTGAGCGCCTTCAGCGACGTCGAAAATGCTCTCGTCATTCGTCAGAAGCTCGCGGACCAGCTTGCGGCCCAGCGGGCTCTGGTTGGGTCCCTCAAGGAATACGACCGCCTTGCCTGGCTGCAGTACCAGGGGGGCTACACCCAGTATCTGACGGTGCTCAACGCCGAGTCACAGCTTTTCCCCGCTGAGCTCGCCTATTCCCAATCCATGACCGCGCTCCTCGTTTCCCACATCAATCTCTACAAAGTCATGGGTGGCGGATGGGTGAGCAGAGCCGAAGAACTTACGGAAGGCGCTACGGTGCAAACAGAGTGAGTCCCTATTTGTCCTACGTCGGGAAAGGCGTCATCGGTTCTTGGCCCTTTTAGGTGCTCCGGAAGAACAGCAATGACTGTGGTGGAAAAGAAGGCTCACGGGCTCCCCAAGTAAAGATCCCTGCCCACCCTCTCGGGCAGCAGGATTGGACCAAGGTACAATGTTCTTTAAGCGTATGAGCTGTCATATGTCTTGCTGCAGGCTCGTCGACCTTTTCTTCCTCCGGGATCGGACGTTGGCTCCACCGGCAGCTTGCATGGGATCCCGAACGTTTCGGTGTGCCATGGGCAGCGGCTGGCACGCGCTTGGTGGATGGCGCGGTCGGCCGGCATGATGGTCTCGTTTCCTCAAACCAGCCAAACGAAAGGAGAAGCTATGGTTCGAAAAGGGGGTTTGCTCTTGATCGTCCTGGTCTGCCTGGTGCTCGCCTCACCGTGTCTCGCGAAACAGCACGAGTCAAGGGTTGCGGGCGAAGTGAAAGCACTGCTGGAACAGCACAATCAAGCCCTCAGCGGTCAAGACCTGAAGGGAATCATGGACACGTACGCTCCAGATCCGAACATCACCCTGATGGGTACGGGACCCGGCGAAATCTATGTGGGCGAGGAGGCCATCGGGGGGGCCTACAACCAAATTTTCAGCCGTTTTGAGCCCGGGACATTGACATTCGGCGCGGAATACGCAGCCGTCGGCTCCAAGGGAGGCACGGCCTGGTTCGCCGCCACCGTCAGGATCGATGGAATCGTGAGCAACGAGAAGAAGGAGCGCGTCTTCAACATGTCCGGGACTCTGACCCAGGTGAAAGGCAAGTGGCGGATTGTTTGCCTTCACTTCTCCAGGCTCGGGGCTGAACAGGCAAAATAGAGCGGAAAGGCTCTGGCCACATGGACGCGACGCTCCCCCTACTCTTGGCGGAAACGGGACTCGCTTCATCGTGGACGGGCTTAACACATCAGCGAAAAGACGGGAGACTGGACATGGATCACGATTCGAAAGGGCAGGTGACTCACGAGCACGACGCGAAAGAAGAAGAGATGATGGGCAGAAGACGCTTTCTCCTTTCTCTGGGAAAGTGGTCTCTGGCTGTTATCGGAGGGGCTCTTCTGACTGAAGCAAGATCTGGAGCCGATCGCGAGGCGCATGCAGCGGGCGCCTGGGCGAACCGCGGCGGAGGCGGAGGCGCCTGGGCAAACCGTGCTGGTGGGGGAGGCGGAGCTTGGGTGAACGGGGGAGGCGGTGGCGGCGCCTGGGCGAATCGCGCCGTTGGAGGAGGCGTCTGGGCAAACCGAGGGGCAGCATGGGTCAACGGGGGCGGTGCCTGGGTCAACCGGTTCTGATTGGGGCCGGCAGGAGTCATGAAGGTTTTCGGTGCGAGGGGCCCAGGTGGATGCACTTGTTTACAACATTCCGGCTGAATGGGTTGAGGCTTACCGGGGTCGCCAGCTAATCGTGCGTCACGACGACCCGGCCGAGATCATCAGGAGCCTTTCCATGGAGGATCTGGGGAGAGTCGCCTATATCCAGGTGCTTTCCTTGGGGGCAGATCCCGGACCTCTGCTGAGCTGGAGCCCGGAGGTTCCGGTGGATCTCGTGGTCCAGGATGTTGAGAAAGATCTTCCGCTCCTCTATCGATGGACGACACTCCTTGCGAGACGGTCTGTCCGGGTGACGGTTCCGGTCGTCGCCGGGTTCAGCAGCGTCGTTAAACTCGCTCTCGCCTTGAACTTCGCGGTGAAGCTCGTCGTCTCCCAGCCGGAGCCGAGTCTGATCCTGGAGATGGAGCGCGTCGTGAGTGCGTATTTGCACCAGTCGACGGTTTCACAACCGGTCGAGTATTTCCACAGTCTGCTTCTGGCCTACTATCGCAAGGAGTCCCTGACCCTTTGGTCCATCCAGGAAGAAGATCCCTCGCAGATCCGCACCATCGCGGAGGACGGTAAACAGGTACTTCCCAGAGGTCTCGCCGGTTGCGAGCTGAGCGGGGACCAGGTGACTTTCACGCAAGGCCTCAGGGCCGGCTCTTTGGCGAGCGGAGGGGAATGCTCCGCTTGTGACTATCTCGCGGAATGCTGCGGCTACTTCAAATGGCCCGACAGGCACTATTCCTGTGAGGGAGTGAAGGCTATCTTCGAAACGCTTCACGCAGCGGCCGGGCAGCTACGAAAAGATTTGGCATCGTTAGCGGGTGAGGGAGGGGAGCCGTTGTCATGACCGGGCATCCTTTCTCCCTCATTCTGCTGCCGACGCTTCAATGCAACGCCGAATGCGATTACTGCTTCGAGCACAAATCGGATGCGCGCCTCACCCTAGACCAGCTCACCGTGCTGATGCGAGCCGTTTTGGAGCATCTGGAACGGAGCGAAATCGAGACGTTGTCCGTCTACTGGCAGGGGGGAGAGGTGATGACCCTCCCCCCTGAATGGTTTCTTCGGGCTCAGGACGTCATCCGTGAGCTCGCGGCATCGATGAATCGACAAGTCTTCCACTACCTGCAGTCCAACCTGCTCGCCTACGGTCCCCATTGGAATCGCGTGGTCTCGGAGATGTTCGGCGGCTCCGTGGGATCGTCCATGGACTACCCCAACATCTACAGGAAGGTTGCGGGCGGGGGTCCGAAGGAATACGAAAACCTTTGGACCCGGAAGCTCCGGGAAGCCAAGGACGCGGGGATCGAGGTCGGGATCATCGCGCTTCCCAATGCGCTGACGCTGAAAGGGGGCGCCGAGCGGTTCTATTCCTATTTTGTCGATGAGCTGGGCGTAACCGACATCCAGGTCAACACGCCTTTTCCCGGAGGTGCCGCCAATACCGTGAAGTTGGGGTATCCCCTCGATGCCCCTCGGCTGATCGCATTTCTCCACAATCTTGCTGATATCTGGATAAAAAGCGGTTCCCTCGAGCGAGTCCGTGTCTCTCCTTTCGACAGACTGCTGCGTTTTTTTACCGAGGGAATCAACGACCTCGTGTGCATCTGGAGGGAGAACTGCGCCAAGGAATTCGTCTGCATCGATCCAAGTGGAAATGTGGCTCAGTGTGACTGCTGGGTCACCTCGTACCCCGATGCCCGGTTTGGCAATCTTTTCGATTGCAGCAGTCTGACGGAGCTTTTGTCCAAAAGTGCCGCCCGATACCAGCTTCTGACGAGGCCCGGTGTACTCATCGAAAACGAGGACTGCCTGGATTGCGACTACTTGAGCCTGTGCCATGGAGGCTGCCCGGTCAGGGCCTATTCCGTCTACGGCGATGTCTTTCGAAAGGACCCGTATTGCGAGGTCTACAGGGCACTTTTCCAGGGGATGGAACAGGCAGCGAGGAGTCTCATTGCCCGGGACCGTGGCGCATCACAAGGGATAGCCAAAGCGCTCTGAGATGGCAAGAGAAGCTCACCGACCACGAAGTCAGCCTCGATTAGGGGGAAGCCTCGATCCGCCCCGCCTCATTGGACCAAAGTCCAATAGCATCGCATCTCCCCGTTCTGTACCATTTGCCACCCTGTAGAGCCTGTTTGGGAAGGCCCGACGTTGGCGCTCGGCGGACCAAGAGACCGGGGTGACCGAGCGCGTTGACCAGCGGACCCCGGAGCTCCGTGGCATAAGCTCCTCGCGGGCGTCTTTGCAGTCCTTGCGCAGTGCATGCACTCCAGGCTCGAACAAGACGCTCACAATGGGCTATGCTGCGGCCTTCCCTGCCGAGTGCTCAAACGGGACTTGAGACCGAAGGGACCTGCCGGGATCGAGCGAGCGAGGAGAGGTGGATGACCAGACGAAGACTTCTGAGCGGTGCATTGGTTTTCGTTTTGTTCTTCCCCCTGGGGTGCTCGGGCTTATGGAAAAGCAATGCGATCCACATCGAGACAACGTCCAGCGTCAGCGGAATGCGACGATCGCTCGTTGTCTTGTTCCCAGGCTTTGGAGGCAAAGGTGTCCATTTCGAACAGCAAGGCTTCATCGATGCGATGAGGGAGCACGGACTCGATGCTGACGTTGTGACGTTAAATATTAGACCTCGCATCTACTTTCATGATGAATTTGTCGATATTTTCAGAAAGCAAGTTATTTTACCTGCCAAGTCAGATGGCTACAAGGAAATTTACCTCATCGGAATATCAATGGGTGGCCATGGGGTTCTCCTCTATGCCACAAAGTATCCAAATGACATTGAAGCCATATTTGTTCTTTCTCCCTTTATCAGCGGTTCAAGACAGTCTAATGCAATCGTTAAAGCTGGAGGCCTCGAGAACTACAAGGATTGCCCCTTTATTGGATGGGGCCAGGCCTGCCGTCTCTGGATGTCTTTAAAAGAATATGTTTCAGACCCGAAACGGGCTGCAAATATCTTTCTGGGTTTTGGAAAGGACGACATATTCGCAGAACAGTCTCGCATCTTAGGAGAGCTCCTCCCCCCGGAAAATGTCTTCACGGTGGAAGGAGAGCACGACTGGCCAACCTGGAAGCAACTGTGGCTCATTGCCATGGACCGTTTCCAGGCCATCAAGGCACAACGGATGGGGCCTCAGCCGTGACGGTTCTCAATGGGGCGTTGAACAGGCCGGCTAGTCGTCCGCTTTCGGGCGTCGACGCTGTGGCGCTGCTTTGAGCTGCACAAGGGAGGCTGAGCGTGAGTCATCTTGGCGAGCATAAACGAATGGGAAGCAGGATGATGAGCAGGTTCAAGCTCAGTTGGGCCTGCAGTCTGATCCTTGCTGCATTCGCAACCGGCTGTGCCCATTACCCGGTCAACCAGCCTCTGAGCCGCGTCGACCCCGCAGCGGGTTACCGGGGAAGGAACCTGGTCGCTCCGGATGACAACGACGAACTGCTGCTCATGCTTTCTTTTTCCGGCGGCGGGACGCGGGCTGCCGCGTTTTCATACGGCGTGCTCGAGGCCCTCCGTGATACGCCCGTTTACAACCATGGGCAGCAGAGGCGGCTGCTGGACGAGGTGGACTGGATTTCGGGCGTTTCTGGAGGCAGCTTCACTGCGGGCTATTACGGCCTCTTCCGGGATCGCATTTTCGAGGACTTCGAATCCAAATTCCTGAAAAAGAACATCCAGGGGCAACTCACCCGGGGGATCTTGTTCAACCCGATCAACTGGGTGAAGCTCTTCTCCGCTTACTACGATCGGAGCGACCTGGCGGCGGACATTTACGACAAGTATGTTTTCGAGCACCGCACCTTCGGGGACATGTACGCTCAGAAAAAGCCCCTGATCGTCATCAACGCCACGGACATGGTTCATGGAACGCGGGTTTCTTTCATTCAAGATGCCTTCGATTTGATCTGCTCGGACCTGAGCTCCTTTCCCGTTGCCCGGGCCTGTGCCGCATCCTCCGCCGTGCCCATCGTGCTGAGCCCCATCACGCTGCGCAATTACGCCGGCCGGTGCGGCTTCACCATGCCCGAAGCCCTCAGGGAAGCCATGACGCCTCCCCGGGACATTTCCTCCCGACGGATCGATTTGGCGAACAACATGCTGCCGTTCCTGGATTCCGAGAAGAAACCCTATGTGCACCTGGTGGACGGGGGCGTCGCGGACAACCTGGGCCTTCGGGCCGTCCTCGAGCGAGTGACACTGATGGGGGATCCCTGGACCACCATGAAGCAGGCCGGGATGTTGAACGTGCACAAGATCGTCTTCATCGTGGTGAACGCTGAGACCGAGACCAACGACCGGTGGGACCGCTGGGAAAAGGTGCCCCCCTTTGGGGCCATGCTCGAATCCTACTCGTCCATCGCCATCGAACGGTACAACCTGGAGACGGTTGCCCTGCTCAACGAAAACTTCGCCCGCTGGGCCGACGAAATCCGCAAAGGGCGCTGCGGCTCGGGTCCTGTGTCCACGGAGCCGGGCTCCTGCGGGGACATCGAATTCTACCTCGTTCAAGTGCGGTTTGATGCTCTAAACGATGAGGCGGAGCGCAAGTACTTCAAGCAGCTTCCCACCTCGTTCGTTCTGAAGCCCGAGGAAGTGGACAAATTGCGGGATGCCGCGCGCCGCATTCTCGCAGAGTCGAGAGAATTTCAACGATTGGTCAGGGACCTGCAGTAGGGCTCCCTCAAACAGACACTCACATCCAACCCAAGGAGTCACCCATGTCTTGTGCTCGTCCAGGTCTCGAAGGAGCGCGGCGAATCATCCTGATTTCTATCCTCGGATTGGTCCTGCTCCCCGTCACGGGCCACGCCGCGGCGGGCGCCTCGAAATTCGAGGTCCCCGTTGCTCAGAAGGCGTCGGCCATTTTGCCGCCCCAGCTCCTGGCGGGCCCCCACTACCGCGTTCGCGACCAGGTGCCCTTTTACGGATACATGCACCATTACATCGTCGATTCGGACTACGGCCAGTTTCGGGTCACGGGCGACATGGCCCTGCGCAAGGTGATCCGGGAAATCGGAGCCATCGCCTCGCTGAAAGAGGTTCGGAAGAGTGAAGCCTACCTGAACGGCGTCAAGAAAGCCGCGTCCCAGCCGTTGGAATTTGGTGCGAATATGCTCACAGATCCGGTGGACACCATCAGCGGAATCCCCAAAGGGGTGGCCCGACTCTTCGGGAACGTAGCGACAGGCCTCTCGACCAAAGCCGGACCGGGGGAGGACAGCAAGGTCAAGCAGGCTTTGGCCGTCTCGTCCAACAAGCGCGAGCTCGCCTCCAAGCTGGGCGTGGATGTGTACTCCAGCAACAACGTGCTGCAGGAAGAGCTCAACGGCGTGGCATGGGCAACCGCCATCGGGTCCCTTTCTCTCTCCGCAGCGTTGGCGCCCATCGGCGGCCCGGCCGTGACCGCCGTCTCCCTCACCCGAATGTCTCAGCAGCTGAACGATCTGCTCAGGGATTACCCGCCCCAGCGGCTTCGCGAGATCAATCAGCAGAAGCTGGAGTCCATGGGCGTCTCCCCGGGGCTGGCGTCGCGCTTTCTGGACCATCAAGCCTACACGGTGACGCATGACACGGTGATTGTCACTTCCCTTGAATCCCTGTCCGGCGCCAAGGGTCGTGAGAATTTCATTCAGCAGGCCCTCACGGCGGAAGACGAGGAGTCGGCCAACTTCTTCATGCAGATCGCTGAAACCATGAAAGGCTACCACGCGAAGGTCTCGCCCATTCGAGACATCAGCGTGTACGGGCCGCTTGTGTTTGCCAGGGCAACGAGCGGGGCGGTGCTCATCCCACTTCCCCTGGATCGGGCCATCTGGACCGAGCGCGCGAGCGAGCGGGTCCCCATGGCCATCTCGGCCTACAAAGCCGCCAACCCCGGTGTGAAGAAATTCGAGGTCTGGACCACCGGCGTGGCGAGCAAGATGGCAAAGGATCAGATGGCGAAGCTCGGTGGCCAGATTACCGAAAATGTGGACAATCGGATTGGGTTTGTTTTCTAGCGGATTTGGAAAGGAAATGAGATGAAGGCTGCGTGGTACCGAAGCGTTGTGGCAATTCTTGCCCTCCTGACCTTTGGCCTGACCGGCTGTGAGAAGATGAAAGCCAAACCTTCGGAGGGGGCCGGCTTCGTCCCCGTCAATGAAATGACCAAGCGAGAGGATCTTCCGTTCAACAAGGTCTGGGTGAAGGCGGGCGTGGACTGGAAGCCGTATAAGTCGATTTATATCAAGGATGTGAACACTCAATACCTGCTGGAGTCAAACTGGTGGCAGAAAAACTTCCGTCAGGACGACATGGAAAAGGACGCCCGCAAAGTCGCCCATTACATGCAGGACAAGTTCGAGGAGGCCTTCCGGAAGGACCCCCGGAATCGCTTCGCCGTGCTGCGCTCGCCCGAGCCCGGCTCCCTCACCCTTGAGCTGGCTTTGACCGAGCTCGTGCCCAGCAATCCCGTGCTGGAAGCCATGTCCATCGCGGCGCCTTACGGATCAGGCGTGGCCGTTCAGGCCGGAGCAAAGCAATCCGGTGCAAAGGCAACCGTTGCTTTCGAAGCCAGGATCGTCGACACGGGCACGGGAGACGTGCTGGCCATGGCCGCCGACCGGGAGCAGGGAAAGGTCGCTCCGGTCAATCTGAGGGCCCTCACCTGGTATGGCGAAGCCAATGTCATCATCGACGAGTGGGCGGACCAGTTCGTACAGATCGCGAACAGGCGTCCCGGCGAGGTGGTCAAAGACTCCAGCCCGTTTACGCTCAGACCCTGGTAGCGATGGAGGAAAGGAGTCTCTTCATGAAAGATTTTGCGGCAGCGCGGTATTCATTGTCAGCGGCAGTGGTTGCTGCTCTAGCCTTGGTCCTTTCCGTTTCACTCCTTGGCGCGCCGGTGGAAGCCTTCACGAAACAGACGGGGGACCGCGGGGAAATGCTCGTCGGTGAGCTGACCCAAAAGGATCTCTACAAAGAGTGCCCCCTTTTCAAGGAGAATGCCGACCAGTACGTCCCCGACAAGAAGGCTGTGGCCAAGATCAAGGGCATCAAGGGGCCGCTGTCGATCGTCATGTTTCTTGGGACCTGGTGCGGAGACTCCCAGCGGGAGTCTCCAAAGCTCCTGAAGATCCTGGACGCTGCCAAAAACTCAAAGATTTCCATCACCATGTACGGCGTGGATCTCGGCAAGAGCGACGGAGGCGGCCTCGCGGAAAAGTACGACATTCAGCGGGTTCCGACGATCATTTTCCTCAAGGACGGCAAGGAGCTCGGTCGGATCATCGAGTACCCCAAGGACACGATGGAAGAGGACTTTCTGTCGATCGTCGGGGTGAAGTAGATGGTTGCCTGACGGGACTGGCGGAGGCGCTGCACCGAGGATCCTCAAACGGCGACATGGAGGGATCGATTCCCATGGATGACGACGCGTTTCGACGCATCCTCGATCATTTCGATCTCTCGTGGGCAGGGTACCGGCGCGTCCGAAAGGGAGTGAAAAAGCGTCTCGCGCGTCACATGCAGGAGGGCGGACAGCGTAGCGTCGACGATTACCTGAGGTGGCTGGAGACAAGCCCGCATGCGGCGAAAGCAGCCCATGAGCTGCTTACGGTTTCCATCAGTCGCTTCTACCGCGACCGGCACCTTTGGGAGGTCCTGGAAAAGTCCTTGCTCCCTAAGCTGGCTTGCAGAGCCGTAAAGGAGAGGGCTTGGGCCATTCGAGCCTGGTCCGCCGGATGCTCCTGCGGCGAGGAAGCGTACAGCCTGCGCATGGCGTGGGACAGGGCTCGGAAACGGTTTCCAGATATGCCGGCCATTGAGGTGTGGGCGACCGACATGAGCCCGGCCGTTCTCGAGAGGGCCCGCGTGGGAATCTATGGTCCAAGCAGCGTCAAGGGCCTTCCCGCAGCCATACTGCAAGCGTATTTTAAACCGGATCCGGCGGGATTCGCCATCCGGGAGGAGCTCAAGCAGGGGATCCATTGGGTGCGCCACGATTTCATCCAGGAGACACCGCCCTGTGCTCACTTCGATCTCGTCCTGCTTCGCAACAACCTGCTCACCTATTTCGACATGCCCATCAGGATACGAGCATTGTCTCAAATCGTTGATACGCTCCCCGCCACAGGGCTTCTCGTCATCGGCGATCGGGAAGAGCTCCCCAGCGCGCCCTTTCCCCTCGAACGCTCTCCCAAATACCGGTGCATCTTTCAGAAAACATCGCAAGAAAAGGGACAGGATCACTGCCGAGACGATCGGGTGGAGGCTGGAAGCCAGCCCATAAACGGATGGGATGAAGGTGGGGGGATCGTTTGCGAGCATTCACCTACTCGCTCATTCTGACCTTGAGGCCGTCCCCTTCGAAACGAAGGCGGTGAAACCTTTTCAAGAGACTCTCGTCCTGGCGGTCACTCGACCCCATCACCCGCATGGCAATGTACCGTGATGGGTTTTCGATGAACACCCGCTTCTGGGGGTCTGCCAACTGCCAGATCCCGTCCTGGAGGAGCTCGGCCCAGTTGTGGTAATCGTTCGGTCTGAAGATGCAATCCCCCTCGCAGACGTACCCGCCGACGCCTCTGGCGGGGATGCCGGCGGCCCGGCACAAGGCGATGAAAAGGTACATCTGCTCGGTGCAGTCCCCTGCCCTTCGCGTGAGGCAATCGAGCGCCCCGCGGTCTTCCCGGGTATACTCGGCGTCACGGATATTCTCGGAAATCCAACGAAAAATCGCCTGAGCCCGGCTCGCCGCCGGATCGACCCGAATGTCCCTGGCGAGCTGCGCCACTTTGGGGTCGTCCGATTCGATGTATCTCTCCGGACGGAGTGCGTCGTCGACGCTCCCCGGTATGATCCGGTTCGGGATGTCCGAGACGGAAAGCTCGGCCCTGACCCTGACAATCTTGGATCCATAAGGAGGAAGGTCTTTAAACGTGAAGTGCAGCACTTGGTTTCCAAGTCTGTCCTCGAGAAGCTCGTACGGATGCGAGGCCTCGATGCGATCGCATCTCTGCGCCGCCGTTTGTTTCACGGGAGCGCTTGTCCAAAGCTCCGCCCGTTCCAGCAGACGATCCGTCTCATTTTGGAGGGTGAAGCTGTATTGAGCCCGCATCTTTCGGGGGTAGGCGATCCCCGGGTCCGGAATCCCGGCGCTTCCCCTATCTGCGATATGGCTCACGACGAGTGCGACAAGGAGCCATCCAAGGCAAAGGGCCAAAAGGGCCAAGGCAATTCGTTTCATGGGCAGCTTGTGCAACGGGTGATCGTCTCCTTCCCGGAGCTGGGAGGATCCAGAAGAGCCGCCTGTTGGATCAGGAATGCCTCGTAGGTCTGCAAACCTCCTTCCAAGAAGTAGACCTCCCGCAAGCCGGCTTCCCGCATCAGGCGATCCAGCCGCTCATACCCCTCCCCGTCACGATTCACGATCAGAAAGGCGAGAAAAGGTTTATGCTGGTTCTGCTCCCCAATGGCTCTCAACCGCGAGATCCCCCCATCGAGCCCCTTGCCGAGATCGACGCGGTAGGCTTCGGGAAGCAACGAGGCCATTTCGCCATCGACGGACTCCGAGACATCGATTACAACCCAGTTCTCGTAATGCCGTTCCTGGAAGAAGACCTGCGGGGGCACCTCGCCGATCGTGCCCCGAAGAGCCGCATGGCCCTCGACCGCTCCACCGCGCTCAACCCAGCGCCGAAGGCCGCCATCCAGGATCGAAGCCTTGAACCCCAACGCCCTCAGCCGCCTGCATTCCTCCTCCAAGTCACTGTAACCGTAGCCTTCGTTGAGCAGCACCACATTGCGGTTCTTGAGATATGCCTTCGTCTTGACAGCAAAGAGCGGGAGGCTGACAGACCCAGGAATTCGAAGCCCAGCACATTGGGCCGGGGCTCTCACGTCGACCAGGATCATCTCCCCCGACTGGAAGGAGTTTCCCAGGACGGCTTCAACCGACACCACCAAGCTCGGGTCGCGTGGTCTTGGCGTTCTCGCCAGCCATTCCCGAGGGAGGGTCTTCCCATGGTGAGTTTCAACGCCAGCGCCTTCTCCCACGGGTACCCTGCTCGATGCCGGGACCAGTTCACCGCCCCAGCAGGAGATCGCTGTCAGGAGCCAACAGTGGAGGAGGAAACCGGTAAGAAGGAAGCGCGCACGCTTTCCCATGACCTTACAATCACTCCTTCCAGAACAGCATTGATGCGGGTTAGGGAATGCTGCCTCAGCGGGAAACCCGGTACAGGGCAATCCATTCGTGATTGTGTCGCTCGATTAAAGGCGTGCTTGAGTATAAGCAAGCGGATTGCTGGAACAATGGGGGAAAAAGTGTATCTTGTCGAAGAATACCATGTAGTTCCATGGCTCATAGATCCAGGACGCTCACGGCCACCTGATCCCAGTAAGCAACCATGTCGTCCTTCCGGAAGACGATGCGCACGAGGCCGTCCTGAGACGCCACGACCGCGACGGCGTCACGCCGCTCCTGACACAACCGGTACGTGGACCCATGCCGTGTACCAACCCGGTGTGTGGATTCGATTTGCCTCTCCTCTCCCCTGGCATTCGTCACCCTTGCAACGGTATCGATCGTTTTCGACCCGCCGAGGATTTCAGCGCCGAAGCCAAGCAGCTCGAGACTCCTGGTCATGACCACGGCTCCATCCATCGTGGTCAGATCGACGATGAAATGAGCAGCTTCAAAGATCGCTTCATCCAACCGCTCGATCGCACTGCTTTCGCTCGCGACGTAATCGCCCCAGCCAATCGGGCGATTTTCCCGCTTACGCTCCAGTCCTTCCTCGACCAGCGCGCTCAGAAGCTGCACATACAGGGTTCCCAAGCGATAACGCGGCTCCTCGTCCACGAATGGATACCGAATGTCCAGGTACGGGTTCGGCTCGCTCAGCTCAGCTGCTCGCTCCGGCGGAATCAGGATGATCGTCCCGCCATGCTGGAAACCGCGCATCATGCTCAGAATGCGTTTGTAAACCTGTTGCGTGAGCGTCATGAGGAAGGCCTTTTCGAAGGTTGCCCGGGATCGTGCGGCAGCCTCCGGACCCGGTCGGTACCGGGCGGGCGCGCCATGGTCCGCGGGCTCGAAGTATGCCACCAGCCAGGGTGGAACCGGAGCATCGAGCGTCTGGCATGAGATGCGGCCCGCATTCAGTATGGCGACGGTTTTCGATCCCTTGCAGACCGCGAGGCGCCCCGGGCCGGACACGCGAATGACGAGCGAGGGAGGAAGAAGCCCACAGACCTTCCGCCCTCCATGGACGGCTTGAAGCCAACGGGAGCCCGAATTGACAAGTCCCCAGATCCGAAGCTCGCTATCCGCATTCAGGCTCACTCCAATGAGGGACCGGTTGAAATCCGCGGCCGACGAAAGACGCCGGAGCTCTTGCTCGTCCAAGATCCGAGATCCACTGAAAAGGAGCCGATGAAGCCCGGCAGGTGGCCCGTCGCTTGTTTCGATACGGCTGGGGTCTCGAAGAAGCAGTCGAAAGGTAACCGGCCGGCCCTCATCCCGCATCAGACTCGCCTGGTAGCAGGCGGAAAGGAGGAATTCCAGGTCGGGCAAATCCGGCAACCGATCGGAAGCACAAACCTGCCCCACCGGCTCACCGCTCCAGGCAGCGGGGACGTGATCCCATCGCTCATTAAGAACCAAAGCGAGCTCTCGGGGGCAAGAATGCGTCATGGCACAGCCTCTGCCTGTGTCTTGTGGAGGACTCCAACGGAAGCCCACTGTACCATTTCTCATTGGCAATGAGGGATTTTCCGAATCCTCCGGAAAAAATCGTAGTGATTGAAAGTGAGTGAAATTATCATGACCATGATCGACGATCGGTGTATCGAGATGCAGCGTCCCCTAGAAACGGGCTTCGACTGGTATGCTCCGATTCACGGCAACCCTGATGGCGGCCCTTGCTCTGCTGGGAGCGACCGATGTGGAGGCGGCCTTTGTCAAGGGCCTGGTACTCGCCGATGAACTGGGGGGAGCCCCTGTCCCGGGTGTCTCGATCACGGCCGCTCACGAGACGGCGCACGCCGCAACCGACGCCAAAGGAGCTTTCACGCTCGATCTCCCGGACAAGAGCGCGGGCGAGACCATAGAGCTGGTCGTCCACAAGGAAGGCTATCGAGTGGTCAACGATGTCCTCCTGGAGCTCACCATCGAGACGGAGCCCCAAGGTACTCCCCTGGTGCTTCTCCTCTGCCGGGAGGACAACCGGGAGGAAATGGCACGACGCCTGGCCCGCGCGACAGCCATGAAGATCCTTGACGAGCGCTACCGGCGGAGCGTAAACGACCTGACAAAGTCGAAAGATGCCGCCCTGAGCGAGCTGGCCGATCTTCGAAGAAACCTTGACCAGGTGGAGGCGGCCATCCCAACCCTTGCGCAAGGTCTGGCGCGGATCAATCGGGAGGGCGCCTCTCCCCTCTCCCGTCAGGCGATGCGGCTCTTCCTGGCAGGGGAGCTCGATGGCGCCTTGAAGGTCCTCGGCCAGCAGGACAGCAGTCAGTGCGAAGACAATGCGGGCGGAAGCTCATCGCCTGATGGGGACAATTCCGCTCGGGCGAGTCTCGACAGACAGCTCAAGGGGCACTTCCTGACGCTCACCATGCGGTTTGCCGATGCCGACGCGGCCTACCGATCCGCCCTGGCTTTGAGGCCGGACGATATGGACGCCGCCCTCGACTACGCAGGCTTTCTGAAAAGCGTGAATCGCGGCGATGAGGCCACAGCTCGATCCCAAGAGAGTCTCGAGCTGGCAAAGAAGAGCGGCAGCGCGCCGCGAATCGCCGAAGCATGGCTCCAGTTGGGGATCATCTACGGGGCTCAGAAAGGGACGAAGGAAGCCAGACCCGCCTTTGATCGAGCCATCTCGCTGTATCGAGACCTCGCCGGCAAGGATGCCGGAGCCCACCTGCCGAAGCTGGCGGCCGCTCTGAACGTGGTCGCCCAATTCCACCAACGGCAGGGCTCTTTCGGAGACGCAGGGAGTGCTCACGCGGAAGCCCTCAAGATCTACCGCGGCCTTGCGGACCGAAATCCGGAAGGTTATCAACCCGCCGTGGCAAGGACCCTGACCTGGCTTTCAGCCATGGAGCAGGCACAGGGCCGGGGAGAGATCGCCCGCAAGTCTCTTGAGGAGGCGCTCAAGGTCCGCCGAGCCCTGGCGACCCGCAACCCCGAGCAGTATTTGCCCGAAGTTGCCTCGACATTGGAGGACATGAGCGCTCTGCTCGTCGAGCTCAATCGTCCCGCGGACGTTCGGAAAGTCTATGAAGAATTGGTGAAGATCTACCGCCAGCTGGCCGGGCGCGGTTGGGAGCGCTATCTGGTCGAAACGGCCTTTTCGCTGAACCGGCTCGGCACCTTCCATCGGGACGCCGATCGGTATCGGGATGCGTTGAAAGCCTACGAGACCGCGCTGAAAACCTACCGGGAGCTGGCCGCGCGGGATCAGGCAACCTACCTGCCCTACGTCGCGATGTCCCAGATCCATCTTGGCATGTTCCACCAGGAGGAGAACCACTTGAAAGAAGCGACAAGGGCCTTCCAGGATGCGCTCAAGACCTACCGCACGCTCGCGACATCGAGGCCCGACACGTATTCCGCTTATGTGCGCCTGACCCTGATCCGTCTGGGCGATCTTTATCGAGATCAGGGCCAACCGCGCAATGCACGGAAATCCTATGAGGAGGCCGTCAAGTCCTTGCGCATCATCGTCTCGCGCACCCCCCAAACCGCCATCCGCCTCGATCTGGCCCTGGCACTGACAAGGCTCGCAGCGAGCCTCCAGGATGAGGGGATCATGGAGGATGCGGTGCAACCGTTGGAAGAGGCCTTGACCCTTTACCGGGAGCTGGCGCAGACCGCTCCGGACCTCCACCTCCCCAGCGTGGCGGCGATTTTGAACAACTTGGGTATTGTTCAGCAAGCCCGAAAGCGCCCGGAAGATGCCGAAAAGGCCTTCGACGAGGCGCTCCGGATTTGCGGCCACGGTGCGACGCCCCCCGCCGAGACCAACCAGCCTTGCATCGCCGTGACGCTCAACAACCTGGGGGGACTGCACCGAGCCCTGACCCGCCGCGTGGAGGCCTTGACCGCCTATGAGGAGTCACTCCGAATCTGCCGGGATCTCGCATCCCAGAACCCCGCCGCCTATCTCCCGTATGTGGCCGGAACACTCAACAACCTCGGCATCCTCCATCGCGATGCCGGCAACAGGGAAGCCGCGACCAAAGCCTTCGAGGAAGCGCTTGCCATTTACCGCACCCTCTCCGAGTCGGCACCCGACCGGTTCGCCGCGGACATCGCCCGGATCCACTCGGAGCTGGTCGGCCTTCACAACCCATGAGAATCACGGGAGCAAGGTGGGGGCAGATCGTCAACTTCAAACCTGGTGCTGCTTCCATGTCACTTGCAGAGTAAATTTCCAGACCAGAATCGAGGAATCCCATGGCCACTCATTCAGACGAAAGACCTGCACTCCTGATCATCGACATGGTCAAGGACAACTTCGATGCGTCGAGGAGCCTTCCGATCACTCCCATGGCGAGACGGATCATCGATCCCATCAACCGACTCGTCGGTGTCTTCAGAGAGGAATCATGGCCCATCGTCTTTTCCACCGATGCATTCGACAAAGCGGATTTCATCTTCAGCGGCCGCATGAAGCCCCATTCCCTAAAAGGAACCGACGGCGCGACGGTCATTGACGAGCTCGATTGTCGGCCCGAAGACTTGTGGCTGCCCAAACCCAGATTCTCAGCATTTTGGGGAACGGATTTGACTTCTTGGCTCCGAGACCAGCGCGTGACGCTCTGCGCCGTAGCCGGCATCGCCACCAACTTCTGTGTGCTCACAACCGCCCTGGATGCGGTGTGCTCCGATTTCAAAGCGGTCCTGCTGGAAGACTGCTGCGCATCATGGTCCGAGGAGATTCACCAGAAGACCCTGGAGGTTTATCGCCGCAATCCGCTGTATCCCCTCTTCCAGGTTGTCACGTCTCTTGAATGGGTGGAAGAAGTGCGATCGACAGCGGCGTGAGTCGCACGGCAATCAAAGACCGCTACGCCTTCGGCTCCGCGGTCGCTTGCCGCGGGAGCAAGGCGTATTCCCTCGTCTCGCTCCTGGCTCCGGCAGATGCACTTGGCCTGCGCTGCACCGGACAAGCAAAGTGACGACCGGGTACAGGCACGATCCGAGCACGGTTCCGGTCCGCCCCATTCCTCGCCTCCTGACTCCGTGTCGCCGGAGGTTAGGAGTGCGCCGAGAGATGCTCCCCAACAGTCGGGGAAGTCGCTTCATGTGTCCGCCCCCTGCCGCTTCCATCAGCAACATACAAGGGGGAATCAAAGAGTAAAGTTGACAGAGCACTGGCAGAACGAGAAAGGGGATTAGCGATCATCTCGCTAATCCCCTGATTTTTCTGGTAGTCCCAACGGGACTCGAACCCGTGTCTCCGGCGTGAGAGGCCGACGTCCTAGACCGCTAGACGATGGGACCAAATGTGGCTGGGGGACTAGGATTCGAACCTAGGTAGGCAGATCCAGAGTCTGCAGTC
>CAZIEW010000087.1:13991-17814 GCA_964538515.1 uncultured Syntrophobacteraceae bacterium | reverse complement strand
CCCGTGACCAGCAGCACGTCGGCGTGCATGGGATTGCCCACGTTGACGATGCCGAATCGCTCCACGTCGTAAAGGGGGGTCAGGCACGCGAGCACCTCGATGTCGCAGCCATTGCAGCTGCCGCAGTCGAAGTGCAGGACCCAGGGCGACTTGCCCCGTGCCTTTCTAAGGAACCGTTTCAACATGCTCAGCTCCTAGCGCATGGTCAGCCACACGAGATTGAACAGGGACAGCGTCACCCCCAGCGCCCACACGTAGCCCAGCATCCACCGCCAGTTCAAGCGGGCGGAAACGTTGTCGACAAGAATTTCCAGGAAGTACGCGACCACGACCAGCCCCGCCATGCCAACCCAGGAAGTGGCCCAGAACAGCGAGCAAAGCCCGAGCATGAGCACCACTTCATACCAATGGCCGATCTCGACCAGAGCCAGGAAGGGGCCCGAATAGTCGGTCAGGAGCCCTTTGACCAGCTCCTGGTGGCCGTGATGGGAGGTCGACAGGTCAAACGGGGACTTCCGCAGCTTGATGGTCAGCGCATAGGAGAAGACCACGAACAAAAAGGGGAGATGCAGCAAAAGCGGACTCCCGACTTCGTAGATGCGACCGATCTTGAAGCTGCCGGTCTTCAGGTAAATTCCGACCGCAACCAGGATGAGCAACGGCTCGTAACATAGGATCTGCAGAAGCTCCCGGTGGGCCCCGACCTGGCTGAACGGCGACGTCGAGGAAAACGCACCGAGCACCAGAAAGAGGGCTCCCACCGCCTGGATCAGTAAAATGAGCAACAGATCGGACCGCAGGAAGAAGAGCACCACGGAAATGGATGCGGCGGCCAGATAACCGTAGGCGCAGAACACCTGCCAGATGTTCACCACCAGCGGCTCCTTGCTGAGCAGCTTCGCCACATCGTAGAAGGGCTGCAGCAGCGGAGGGCCGACGCGCGATTGGCAGCGGGCGGTCACGATGCGATCGACTCCGCTGACACAGCCTCCGACCGCGGGGCCGGCGACCAAGCCCACCAAAATGAGAAGCCAATCCGGGCTTAGGCTCATAGCGTGCTTCCCAGCATCAGAATCAGCAGGAGTCCCGCGACAAGGTCGATCCAGCCGGTCAGCCTGGCCTCGCCGAACAGGGACGAGAGATAGTAGTTTCTCGCCTCCGCCTTCACCGGGCGTCCCATGGGACCGACAAAGACCTGAGGCTCGGCGGTTTGGATCCCGCTCAAGTAAGGCGCAACGACGCGAGCCCCGCGCGCTCTCCCGAGGGCCCAAACGGCGTGGAAGAACGCCAGAATGGCCACAATACTCAGCGGAGCCACGGCGAACACGCCGACACTGTTTTCCAAAACCCCTGATCCCGACAGGTACGCCGTCGGACCACCGACCGACCCGGGCAGAACGAACAGCCACCGGTAGACCCATGGCGCAGCGACGCTCAAGCCTCCAGCGCCGCAAGCCAGGGAGATCAAGGCTATCCACGTCAGAACCGGCTGGCTCTCCGGCCTGAACCTCCCGGCGAAGGGGTCGCTCATGAGCGTCCCCGCCCACCGCGCCCAATAGAGGACGGTAAGGGCGCTCCCGAAGGCCAGGAAGAAAATCACGGGCAGCGTTGCAGCCGCGGCTTCCAAAGCCATCCACTTGCCCAGAACGAGACCGAAAGGCGGCATAATCATCATGATCACCCCCACCACGGTGATGAGCGCCGTGATCGGCATCCTGGCGTAAAGACCGCGCATGTCTTCGATGTCCCGACTCTCGATAACTTGCTCGATGGCACCCACCGAAAGGAACAGCAGCGCCTTGACCAACGCATGGAAGAGGATGAGCAGCGTCCCCGCCGTGATGGCCTCCGCCGTGCCCAATCCCGCGCAGGCAAAGATCAGCCCGAGGTTGCTGATGGTGGAGTAGGCCAGCACCTTCTTGCCGTTGCTCTGCCCCACGGCCAGCGCGGCGCCGGCCAGAAAGCTCACGCCTCCGAACAGCGCCACGCACTGGCCGAGAAACGTCCCCTGCATGGCGGGCGACAGCCGGATCACCAAAAAGACGCCGATCTTGACCATGGTGCTCGAGTGCAGCAGGGCGGAAACCGGCGTCGGAGCCACCATGGCCCCCAGCAGCCAGCTCTGAAAAGGGAACTGGGCGGACTTGACGAAGGCGGCGAGGCAGAGCAATGCCAGCCCTAGAAAGGGAAACCCGGCGCCGGGACGAATGTGGATGATCGCCTGTAGATCGAGCGTCCCCAGTTTGAGATCGATCACGATCATCCCGACCACGAAGGCCACGCAGCCGAACGTGTTCATCCACAGGGCACGCACGGCGTTGCGGGTGGCGGTTGGCGTTCCGTCATGGCCGATCAGCAGGAAAGAGCACAGCGTGGTGCACTCGAAAAAGAAATGCATCACGGTCAGATCGTTGGACAGGATCATGCCGTTCATGATGCCGAGAAAGGCGAGCAGGACAAAGAAGAACCTGGGCTGGCCCGATCGCGCGAGCCGCAGGTGCTCCTCGTGGTGCTTCATGTATGGGATCGCCTGAAAGCAGATGATCGATCCCACGATGGAGACGATCAGGACCAGGATGAGCCCCAACTGGTCACAGTAAACCGACTGAAATGCCGTCCCGCCCTGGATCTGAAAGATCTCGAGCCAGGTCACCAGCACGATCTGCAGGCTCGACAGGAAGATGGCCATCCTGCTCCGCACCTTGATGGCGAAGATCAGGATGGCGGCCATGAGCGCGAAGTCCGGCCCTTGAATGAAACTGTGCAGACTGCCATCGAAGGGCATCTGGGGCGAGTAGGAGAACGGCACATGGGCCGTGAGCAGGAGCGAGCACAGGATCAGCGTACATCCCGTGAGCACCACGATCCAGGACCGGAGTGCAGCTGCTCGACCGGTAAAAAGGCAGGCCGTGCCGGACAAAAGGGGCAGTACAACGAGGATCGCAACAAGCTCTTGCATGGACCCTCCTCATGGTTTTGTCTGTTCAATCGCCGGTCAAGGAGATTCGAAATTCAAGGATCTGGTCGAGCTTGGACAACGTCCGAGCCAGCCTTTCGAAGTTCTGCTGTTTGCGGGTGCGAATCCTCATGTCGTAGCGATAGACCGCCACGGTATCCTGAGTGAAGGAATAACTCAAGTGAACGACGTCAAAGCCATATTGAGCGAGCAGGTCTCTAAGGTCACTCTCCGACATGGGGGCGTTGTAGTTGACACGCAGGGAGCATTGGGCATAGCTGAGGGTTGGAAGCCGTGACTCGATCCATCTGAAGAAGGTCAATGTTCCGAGCGTCAGCAGGATGACCATGCCAACCGCCCCGTAGAAGCCCACGCCGGCCAGAATTCCGATGGCTGCCGTGATCCAGATGGAGGCGGCGGTCGTAAGCCCGCGAATCGACAATCCTTCCCGCATGATCACGCCGGCACCCAGGAAGCCGATGCCCGTCATGATGCCCTGTGCCATCCGGGTTGGGTCGATCCGCACGCTTTCACTGACGGCGTGAGCCAGCCAATCCGTTTGATAGACCGACACGAGCATCAGCACGCTCGAGGCCATGCACACCAGCGTGTGCGTCCGAAAACCGGCGGAATGCCCGTTGTAGCTCCTCTCGAGTCCAATCAAGCCACCCGCGACCATCGCCACCATCAGGGGAGCCAGAATTTCGGTGAGATTCTTGGTCATCGACGTTGGCCCTCAAGGTTCATGGGGTACACCCTTCGACCCCAGCCAAGAGATTGATGCCGATTCAACCTTGGCGCGATTTCATTTTCCGGCGTCTTTCCGCCAAAATAGACGGGAGCACCCAGAACGACAACGATTATTTT
>CAZIEW010000087.1:0-13891 GCA_964538515.1 uncultured Syntrophobacteraceae bacterium | reverse complement strand
CATTCATGGAGGGAGCCTGCTGGCACGAACGGTGCGGCTGGATGCCATGGGACGTTGGGAGAAGGACTGAACTTCGATGAAACGGGAGAGAACGATGAAGCTGAAGCTGCTAATACCAACTCTGTCAATTCTTGCACTCTGTGGTGGTCACCCGGCGTGGGCAACGGACAAACCGGCGACCGAATCCATCAAACTGGGCCAGTCCTGTGCTTTGAGCGGTCCGACGAAGGATTTGGGCGTTTACATGTTCAAGGGAGCCAAAGCTTATTTTGACCATGTCAACTCCAAGGGCGGGGTCAATGGAAAATTGATTGAGCATATTGTTGTCAACGACGGTTATGAGCCCAATCTGACCATTACCAACACGGAGAATCTGATTAAGGAGCAGAAAGTCTTTGCTCTCTTCGGCGAGGTTGGGACACCCACCTCCAAGGTTGCCTTGCCCATCGCGGAAAAGAACAACACGCCTTTCATCATGCCGCTGACCGGCGCTCGATTTCTGAGAGAACCCTTCAATAAGCTGGCTGTGAATTTTAGAGCCGGATATGACGAAGAAATTGAGGCTCTTACGCAATATATCGTTGGAGATAAGGGAGTAAAGAGAATCTCTATTTTTTATCAAGACGATGATTATGGAAAAGCTGGACTGGAGGCAACGAAGGCAGCCCTTCAAAAGCGAAGCCTGCAGCTCGCTTCGATGGAAACGTATGTCCGAAACTTCCCCGATATACCCAAAGAGGTGTTCGATCGAGTCAAGGCTGTGAATCCCGATGCCGTCATCATGGTTGGGGCCTATCTACCGTGTGCCAATTTCATTAAGGGCGCAAAAAACGCCGGCCTGAAAAACACCCTGTTCTGCAACATATCCTTCGTGGGCAGTGAATCACTTGTTCAGGAGCTTCAGGAGGCCACGGAGAATGTCATCATCTCACAAGTGGTGCCCCTGCCCTGGGATACCTCCAATCCGGCCGTCCGCGAGTACCAGGAGTTGTTCAGCAAAGTGTATCCGGGGGACAAATTCGGGTTCGTCAGCCTCGAGGGCTTCCTTGCGGCAAAGCTCACGGTAAAGGGGCTGGAGAAGGCCGGGCAATCCCTCACGCGCGAAAACTTCATCCAGGCCCTGGAATCCTTAGATAAAAATGCTCTTACGGGGTTAACCATCTCGCTTGGCAAAGAGGACCATCAGGCCATGGACTCAGTCTACCTGACCAGCTACGCTCAGAGAGCGTTTCGAGAAATCAAGCATGTTACGGTCAGCAAACAGGAATAGGCCCATGGGCTTCCCCTCCAGGGTCCGCTGAAGGCTGAAGGGGATGAAGCGACAGCCAGCACACAAACACTCGGCGACCTGCGGCTCCGAGGTCATTCACGCATCTTTCTTCCGGCGGGAATGACCTCGGAAGGTCCTTCGCAGCGGGATGCCCCTTTCTTGCCCCCGTCTTGAGCTCGATCGACTCGAAGTCCACACGCGGCTTGACTTAACGGTTTCCAAGGCGTTTAATCACGAGCCCAAAATAAATTCCTCCCATCGAATCTGGAACGGATAGGAGCAGGGTTGCGGGAGGAATCTTCGGGGTATGCGTCTATCTCCTCTCCCTCACGAAGAGTGCTCAGGAAAGGGAAATTGCGTTTTGGAGGCTCTCCCCCGACGCTTCCCGGGAGAATCGAAGACGCCTTGAGCAAATGGGCAGGTGCAGTGACTGTGTTTCGAAGAATTTCAGGCAATGGTTGGTGGATACTGGGTCTGGCGTGCGTGATCGCCGCAGCGGCGCTGGCCCTGTGGGCGAGCTGGATCGCAGTGCCCTTGGCGGTATTCGGGCTCGGGATCGTGGTTCCGATCTGGTTGGGGCGCTCCTGGAGAGAGATCCTGGAAGCCGCCGGCGCCAGACTGCCGTGGCTGGTGCGCCCATTCACTCCCTCACTCCCCGAAGGGAAGCCGGACAAAGAAGAGGAAGATGCATGGCTCCAAGCACGCGGCAGCGCGTCTCGCCGCAACCCGCTCCAGGGTCCCACTCAGGCATCTCGGCAGGTGCGGGCGGAAGCTCCCGTTCGACAAGCGCCACCGGTTCACACCTGGACCCTGAGAACCCACGGCAAAGAGCCATCGGAGGAGGCCGCTCTGCGTCCGCAAAACGCGTTCCGATTGGCCGGTGCACCCCGGGCGGAGGAACAGGATCGCGAGCAGCCCGCCGGCCGGGAAGAAGCGAAGGAGATGATCGACCTCCCCTCCGTCTTGAAGAACCTGGAGCGGAGGTATCGAGACAAACGGCTGCCCGGCCGAACGCCGGTATCCGAGACCGACTCCGCCGAGGCGGTCCCGGAGGTGATCGAGATCGAGGAAGTTCAGCGGCGGCTGAAGGGAACCTACGGTGAGAAGCTCGCAAGGAGGGCTCGACAGGTCCCGCACCATCCACCCGCTGAGGGGCTCCAAGATCCCGCCTTCAAGACTTCCGGCGCACCGGCCGACGCTCCCGGGTCTCAGCCCGTCAGGCCTCATTTGCCGTCGAAGGTAGCGGCGAGAATCGATGACTATGCCCGCCGATCACGTCTCGCCCGCAATGCGAGCAATGGCTCGGACGCACCCGCGAGTCTCGCTGAGCGCGAGCCGGTGCCGTCGTCTTCGGCTCCGGTCGCGGATGAAGCGATGCTGCCGGAAACGACATGGGCCAAGCCCGGGCCACCGCCTGAGACCTCGAGACCATTGGGACGGCTCCTCACGCCCGAGGAGCCCGGAGCCCCAGCTCCAGGTCAAATGGATTCCATTCCGGTCCTCAAAGTCTCCGCACTCGAGCCGACCTCTCGAAAGACGGAAGACGGTTTTGTTTTGGGGCGTCCCCTCTCGTCCCCGTCCATACCGAACGGACTGCCGCGCTTGGAAACCCTTTTTGACGACCGTCCATGGGATACGGACCTCCAAAAGCCCGCTTCCGAGCTGGCGGCGGATCGACCGCTCACCGCTCACGGGGAGGGTGAGTCTGTCAGTGCGCCCCGGGCGGGGCACCCCGGCGAGAGCTGGATGCCACCGCTTTCCCTGCTCTCCCCCGCCGATTCCGTCGTCGCACCGATGAGTCAGGACGATTTGATCGACGGCGGGATCCTGATCGAGGAGAAGCTCGCCGAATTTCGTGTCAAGGTGAACGTGCAGGACGCCTATGCGGGACCGGTCATCACCCGCTACGAGATCCAACCGGCCATGGGCGTGCGCGGCGGGCAGGTGGTGAGCCTCGTGAAGGACCTGGCGCGCGCCCTGGGCGTGGCCTCTATCCGCGTGGTGGAGACCATTCCGGGCAAGACCTGCATGGGACTTGAGCTGCCGAATCCGCGCCGCCAGATGATCCGTCTATCGGAAGTCTTGTCCTCCGATCTCTTCCAGTCCCATCCCTCCAAACTGGCCATGGTGCTGGGCAAGGACATCATTGGAGAGCCCGTGGTGGCGGATCTGGCCAAGGCCCCGCACTTGCTCGTAGCGGGAACGACCGGCTCGGGAAAATCCGTCGGCGTGAACGCCATGATCCTGTCGCTCCTGTACCGGGCGACGCCGGACGAGGTGCGGTTCGTGATGATCGACCCCAAAATGCTGGAGCTCTCGATTTACGACGGCATTCCGCATCTGCTGGCGCCGGTGGTCACGGACATGAAGCTTGCCGCCAACGCGCTGACCTGGTGCGTGGGGGAAATGGAGCGGCGCTACCGGCTGATGAGCGGCCTGCGGGTCCGGAACCTGGCGGGCTACAATCAAAAGGTGCGGGAAGCGGCCTCGCTCGGGGAGCCGCTCGTCGATACGTTCTCCTCGGACCAGGACAGCCCGGTGCTGCTCTCGGAGCTCCCCTACGTGGTGGTCGTGGTCGATGAGCTCGCCGATCTGATGATGGTGGCTGGCAAGAAGATCGAGGAGCTGATTGCCCGCCTTGCCCAGAAAGCACGGGCTGCCGGGATTCATCTCATCATCGCGACCCAGCGCCCGTCGGTCGACGTCATCACGGGGCTCATCAAGGCCAACATTCCAACCCGGATCGCGTTCCAGGTTTCCTCCAAGATCGACAGCCGCACCATTCTCGACCAAATGGGAGCGGAATGCTTGCTGGGGCAGGGAGACATGCTCTACCTGCCTCCGGGCACCGGCTATCCCCAGCGCGTGCATGGCGCCTTCGTCGCGGACGACGAAGTCCATGCCGTGGCCGCGTATTTAAAGCAGTTCGGCGAGCCCGATTATGTGGAGGGCGTGCTCGAGGGATCGACCGACGCGGAGAGCCCGTCAGCGGAGGCCGATCGGTTCGACGAGGATACCGACCCGCTGTATGACGAAGCCGTCGCGTTCGTGATCAGCACCCGCCGGGCGTCGATCTCCGCGGTTCAACGCCAGCTCCGGATCGGTTACAACCGCGCCGCCCGCCTCGTCGAGCAAATGGAAGCCTCCGGCCTCGTCAGCGCCATGGAAAGCAACGGGAATCGCACGGTCCTGGTGCCACCGCGGCAAGACTGATGTGAAACGAGCTCATAGCTGCCACGACCGTCCCCGTTCGTCGACCCTCACGATGGCATCCACAAGTTGCGCCGACGAGACCTCACAACGCTCGTTGTGAGTGGACTCACCCGTTTGGACCGCGCGCAGCGCGATCGGTTCCAGCAGTTCCCGGGTTGGCTCTTGAAGCCCGATCTGAGCCAACGTGACGGGAAATCCCGCCAGCCGGCAAGAGGACATGACTTCCTGCCCCTCCGACATGGGGGCCTACGAGCTGCAGCCATTGGGAAATGCGATGCTCCATGCCTGCAACTTCCACTTGTATCCATCGCAGTGTTTGCTTTAGAGTGCTGAGCGAAAGCATGCTTTTCCAAGCGTTATTCCGAGAGTAACCCCAATCCGGGGCTGATTCATATCCAACGCCGAATAGACGTCAGAATCGGAACACCGTATCCTCACCTCAGGACATGGAGACCACTCATGAAAACAAAAACAGGGATGGCTCTGGTTTGCTGGCTGTGGTGCCTGTCTCTCATCGGTGGAACTGCCGCATTCGCCGCGTCGACCCCTGAAGGAGATTGGTTCATCGCGATTGCGGGCCAACAACTTGGAAAAGCGAAGATAACCGTATCCAACTTCATTGGCGGAAGCTTTGCGATCGAAGGCGACGGTTTCTTTTATCAACCCGTGAGCACCTTTTTCCACATCACTGACGGCCAGAGCCTGTCTGTCAACTATCGTGGCTTCATCTACGGGTCCCTCACACTGGAGGATGAATCCGCAGCTTCAATTGGGACACTCACCATTACAAAGGGAAAATTCACCAAGACCTACGATAAGCTCGTGCTATCAGGAACATTGAAGCTGAATTCATCGGCACCGAAGAAGATTACCGTGGTCGGGCGCCCCATGCCGTCATCGTTCGCGGTGCTGACCGGTAAGACCATCGCAGGGGGCATTAGCGGCAAAGGGATTTTCTCCAAGGGGCTCGATATCCAGGTCAAGGAGGAAGACGCTCTCAAGTTCCCATTTTTTAAAGTAACCGGGCAAGGAGAAGTAAACATGGGTGGAACGTCGACCGAAATCGACGTATCTGGGACCTTCATTATCGACCCTTTCCAAGACAACATTAAGCTGGCCAACGCTTATGGCACCATCACCGTAGACAATGGACCCGGTTTCCTTGGCACCGGTCCCATGCAGGGAACCCTCTACAACACCACCGGATTCCCCCGCTTGAAGCTGTATCTTAAGACACCGAATTACTATTGCACGCTGGGCGGCAACCTGGACATTGCGACGAGCCCCATCCTCTCTGTTACGCCAGCGGGCACCATGGACTTCGGCTCGGTGGCGGTGGGGTCGACTGCCGAAAAGAAGTTCACCATAACCAATATCGGGGCGGATACTCTTGACGGCGAAGTGACCCTCGCTGGAGACGGATTTGACATCGTTTCTGGAGACTCCACCTATCTCCTCGCTGCAGGCGAGTCGACCACCGTGACGATCCAGTTCTCACCCAGCTCGGCGATCAATTACACCGGAACGGCAACGTTCACCGGCGGCGGCGGAGCCACGCGATCCCTCAGAGGCACGGGGACGGCACCCTCCACCCCATAGATACATGGCACTTCCCGGGGGCGGAGCCAGCTCCGCCCCCGGTCATTTCCCGCTCCTTCAAGCGACCATAGCACGTGCTGCGACGAGACTTGCCCTCCGCAGGTGTGCTGCCAAAGCTCAGCCGTCAATGGCTCAGCACCAATGACCACTCTTCCAGGGTCCCGGTGTCCATGGCCGCCAAATCCCGCACACGCAACGTCCAGTTCCCCTGGATGGCCTCCCCGAGCAGACCGACCAGTGCGGAGGTGGACGAGGCGTCGTAGGTCACGTGCAAGTTGTCCTGGCTGCCTCCGGAACGGTTGTGCAGCATGGCGCTTCGGCCCGACGGCGCCACGAGGTCGATCAGGAGATCGCCGCAATAGGTGTGAGCGATCTTCACCGAGACCTTGATGTCCTTCGCTGTTCCCGCATCCCCAATGGAAATAGAGCTCTGGATCCCTTGAGGGTTTGCATCGGGAATGGGGAGGTTGGGCCGTGCCGATCCCGTGACGGTCTGATCGGTCGCGTCATATTCTACCTCCAGCCCCCACCAATTGAGCCGCCCGGTGTCCCGCAGGGCCACGTCACGGATGGCAAGGGTCCAAAGCCCTTCGACCGGCTCCCCTTTGAGCGCCTGGAGCGCCGGCAAAGCGGCCGAATCCCAGGTCTGCTTCAGATCGTCCTGGCCGCCACCGGCCCGGTCATGGAGCATGGCGCGCTTGCCGGAAGGCGTGATCAGCTCGACCTGAAGATCACCGACGTAAGGATGGATGATGGAAACACGGGCACGGATGGATTTGACCCGGCCGCGCTCGCCGAGAGCCATCGTGCTTTGTATCCCTGCCGGTTGATTGTCGGGAATCAGCGCGTCCGCGGTGACTTCTCCCCGGGCGATGTTTCCCGCGGTGGCGACGCCGATGCGAAAGGTCATGCGCTCACCGGGAGCGCTGATGTCGCCGATCACGAGTCCTGAGTCCGAACTGTCCCATTGCCGCGAGGATGGCGTCGTCTGGTTGGAGAGCACTGTCCCGGAGCGGTTGGCGAAGAGATCGCCGGCGTCGCCGCCGTTGAGGTTCTTTTCCAGGTCCAGGTGGCCGTCGGCCTGCAGGAGGCCGCACTGATAATGGCGGTTTGCCGTTCCGCCCTGCCACTCGTTGGAGCCGCGCCAGTCGCAGTGGTAGACGGCGAGCCCGGAAGAGGGCAGATGGAGGTCCAGTCCCAATTGGCTGCGGTTTTCGACGATGAAGTACTCATTGGGCTTGTTGGTCTCGTACTTCAGCACGCTCCCATAGTCCCCGTGTCGGGCTTCGAGCTCGCCGGAAGATCCCAGTGCGATCCGGTTGTCCGCCCAGCCGACAAGGTCCCGCAGATAGCCGCACACGGGCGACGGCGTGCGACCGCGATCCAGGTGATTGCCGGAGCCCATGAGGCAGTAAACACCAATGCCGTGGCTTTCTTCAAAATCGCCGTCGCGCTCGCCGTAGTCGTACAGGTCCGGAAAACGGCACAGCAAGTGTCCGGACTCGTGACAGAAGGTGCCGATGGACAGGTCCACGCGGCTCCGGCCGGAGCTCGTGAGCATGTAAAAGTGGGTGCGGTAGCTGCCGTACTGCAAATCGACCGTGAAGTTGTGGGGCCACAGCTCGCCCTCGTACACCGTGCGGCCCGCGTACAGGAAGTTGACGGCGTCGATGATGCGCTCACCCCTGGAGTCAAACCGGGCAAAGTCATTGTTGAGATCTCTGGCGACGCTGTCGAGTGCTTCTTTCACCAACAGGTTGTTCTTGTAATACTCTTGTTTCTTCGACAACGTCACGGGACCCATGACGACGTTCGTGTAGTCGAGCTTGCCGTTTGAAATCAGTTGAAAATACTCGCGGACCGAGCAGAAATTGCCGTTGGCCGAATAATTTGCTCCATTGAGCATTTCCTCGACATCCGAGACCGTGACGGTCAACGGCAGGTCGGCGAACTCCACCAGAATCGTGAGGCCGCATACCTGGCCGGTGCTCACGCGACGGCCCTCCAGAAGCCCCCGGTTGGGACCGATGGTGCGCAGCATATGAGGCGCCGCGGAGAGCTCGGGTGGGCGAAGCGCCTCGTAGCGCCGGCGGAATTTCTCGTTGCGCACTTCGGGCGACTCCTTGAGATGCCGCCGAAGCCCGACCGGTGGACCCTTGCCGATGGGTGTAGCCGTGGACACGAACTGCCCGTCCTGCACATCGGCGTAGCAATAGAGAGCGAGGTCCAGGTCGTAGACGACCGTATAGCCGTCGGGGGTCTCGTAACGGGCATAGAACTCGTCGCCATTGACGATGAGCTCCACGTCGGGGCCGTTTCCCTGGCGGAAGATTAAATTCTCATTGAAAATCGCCCCCATCTCGTCCTCCTCGGTTGAAAGTGGCCGACAGATCCCATTACAGCACGGCAGAAGTTCTGCGCCTGTGCGAGATCGATGCTAGATGCCAGATGCTGGATGAATCGAGCGCACACCCGAAGGGTCTCTATCCGGCATCCAGCATCTGGCATCACGTTCGTATGATTGATGACGTTCACCGCGCTGTACCGACGGGCACGCCGACCACCTCTCCCGAGTAGAGCAAGCCGGGATGGGGGCGAAAGGCTCGCCCTGCCGCCACGCACGAGCCTGGTGAGCGGTTGAACAGCCGATCGAATGTCTCCAAGGTATCCCCGGGCCGGGCGTGAAAGAAATGCCATCCGGGCAACCGCAGCTCCAGGGTGCCGTCGTAATCCGCCAGGTCGGGCAAGCCGTTCGCCTCGGCCAAGACCTTGAGGTCCTCAAAGTGGAAACGCTTCGCCACCGCTTGGGGCGTCTCCCCTGGATCCAAACGGAGCGCTCCGGCATGGCACGGCAGGCTGATGCGCACGCCCGGGCGCAGCGCCGAAGCATCTCGCAGCCCGTTGAGCTTCAAGAGCGCTTGTGGATCCTGACCGCACAGTGCCGCTAGGCCTTCCAGAGTGCTGCCCTTCTGCCAAACATAGCGAATCACGGACGACTGCATCGGCCAGGCGCGCAACGTGAGCTGCACCGGCTGCCCGGGGAGCGGACGGTAGCAGCGAGGCGTCACGCGCCAACCGGGCAAATGCACGGTCACGGCTTCCAGCTCGCCGGATGGGCGGCCGGGAGCGGAAATCCAACCGTTTCCGGCCGTCCACTTTTGATCGTCCAGGCGGAAGACTCCGGGTCCCGCGGGTCCGACGGCTGCCGGGTCCCAGTGCCAGATGTCCACACGTGCTTCCACCAGGGGCTCCATCTCGCCGGCATCCAGCACCCGCACCCAGAGGTCGTACTCCTGCTTGATCTGAGGCGGCCTGTACTTCGGGTGGTGTGCCCGGATGTTCACGCCGCCGATATGCCGGCCATCGGCGAACTGCATCACCAGCACCGAGAGCGGCTCATCGATGCGTACGGACACGTGGTCGGCGGACAAGACCGCTTCGGCCGGGGCCTTCTGGTCCAGCCGGAGACGGGGGATCACCAGCTCCTTCCAGGAAGGGAATTCCACCCGTGTCTCCTTCCGTCCGATCACCACCCTCTGTGCGCCACGGATATAGGTCAATCGTTCGATCTCCTGTTCCCCGTGGATCTCGACCGGTGGGTCGAAGTAGGCCGGTCCGTACGCCCGCGATGCCGGGTAATTGGCCTGCAAGCCTCCTACCGCGTTTTGGAACGTCATGTCCGCGTAGGTGATGCAAAGGGTCGGCAGAAGCAGTGTGAACAGGGTCTCCGTCTTGCGGTCCTTGGGAACGATCCGCAGGGTGTCCTCTTTCAGGCCGCTTGCGCTCAAACGGAAAGGCTGCTTGCCTGTCCAGAAATAGGCATCGGTTGATGTGCTCATCTCATCCTCCTCGTCACTGGATGTGAAGGTTGCGCAGAGCGACGTTGTTGGTGCCCTTGATGTTCGTCGCCCAGGCACTGCCCCCGGCGGCGGTCGGGGCGGGAAAAGTGAGGGGGTCGGCAGCGTGATCCACCTCGGCGAGGAGGCAGAAGTGCGTCTGCCCGGCCGGGGCGCTCAGCTCGGCCGCTTGGGGGCGCCAGTGAAAGATCAGCTCCTCCTGGTCCATGGCGTTTACCGTCACCGTCTGCGAGAGCTTGTTGTTGGCGGCGTCTTCGGCCTCGAACCAGCTGCTGGGTGCGGTGTGGGGAGTGGTGTACTTGAGCCTCACGACGGTTCCCACGGCGTTCGAATCGCCCAGGTTGCGCACCGTCACTTTGACGTCATAGGTCGTGCCCCAGGTGAGCTGGGTGATCTCGTTATTGGTACCCGCCTGGCAAACGCGGATGTCCGGTGCGCCGCAAAAGCACTCGCCGGTGTAGGGCTCCTGCCCGTAGTCGTCGTGGGCAGTGCGGATCCACACGTCCACATCCGGGGGCGGCTGGCTCTGATCGATGGCGTCAATCAGGCGAAGCCGGCCGTTGCCGTACCGGTTGCGCTGCTCGGCCACGTAGCCTGGCTGCGCCGGGTCGAGGCTCAGGTTCAACCGGTTGGTGTGCTGGATGAGCAGGGCTTTGATCGAGTCCTGGTTGAGGCGCAGGTTGAGCGGTGGCCGGCGGTAGGCGTCGAAGAGCAGGGCGATCGATCCCGCCACCAGGGGCGTCGCCATGCTGGTGCCGCTCATCTGGACCCAGCCGCTGGCTTGGTCGGAAGCGGCCGAAGTGACCGAGTCGCCCACGGCCACGAGCTCGGGCTTGACGCGTCCGTCCACCGTCGGGCCAGCGCCGCTGTATGCCGTCACCTGCTCCCCTGACGCGGGATTGGCGGGGATGACCTTAAGGGCTGCCCCAACGGTCAGCAGGGATTTGCAGCAGGCGGAATCGGCCAGAGTACGGGCGTTTTGGGATGAGCCGGCCACGGTCGCCCACCACCCTTGCGAGCCGGTCCACACGGTGTAATCGGCCTGCTGCGTGGCGTGCGGGTTCCGCAGCTCGATCGTGTACGCATCGCCCAATTGCGCGTCTTCGAAAAACATGCGGATGTTTCTGAGACCTCCGCCTGGATCCGCGTCCCGGTCAACCTGGATATCGTGCCCTCCAACGTTTCCCGTGTAGTCCTGTCCCGCGGTACGCCAGCCTGAATCCGCACCGCCGCGACCGATCCGATAGTCCAGCTCGGGGCCGCTGTTCCAGATGTCCAGGTAGCAGGGAAGGTTCCGGTTGTCGGTGAGGGCGAAGCTCACCGTGCCGGTCCCGGCCAGACTGCCGCTGCGGTAGCCGTTGTTGTCGTTGTCGTTGCCGGCTGCCAGCACCACCGAGCGGTTGAAAAACGAGTTGAGGAAGGCGTCGATCGCCTGATCACTGTCTGAGGCGCCGTTGTGCGGCCCCAGGTTGTTTCCCTGGCTGATGCTGATCACCGCCGGCATGTTGTGGAAGGCGGCGGCGCGAAAGATGAAATCGATTCCGTCCAGGATGGCGTCTTCCCACGTACCGTCCCGGTTCACATCCGCGCTGAGAAGCCGGGTGCAAACATAGATGAGGGTGGCCTGCGGGGCCGCACCCACGTGGGTGGGGTTGGTGTTCCAGTTCGCCTCGCGCCCGTTGCCGGCGGCGATTCCGGCACAGTGGGTGCCGTGCTCGCTCGAAACGCCGGTCGCCGTAACCTGGTACCAGGGCTCACAGCAGATCTGATTGTTGCCCGTCCCGTACGGGCTGGCCAGTCCGATTGCCGTGTCGACGTCTCCCTGGGTGTAGAGACGCCCGTAGCTCAAGCCGTTGAAGTTGGGGCGCGTGCCTGCGGCAGCGGCTGCGCTCCAAGCCGCGGGATCCTGGCCCGGCAGGGTGGCCAGGGTGGGCCAGACAACATTTCCAGCCGCATCCAGCGTGTAGGGCGATTGAACCCAATAGTAGAGCAACCGCGTGCCGTGCGTCCCGCCCGGGTCGCGAAAAGTGTGGTGGGTCACATCCAGCGCGCTGTCGATGATGCCCACCACGATGCCGTTTCCCTGGTAGCCGTTGGGGTTCAAGGGCCTGGGGTCGTGAACGGCGGCAATTTCCGCTTGAGCGCTGGCGTTTTCAACCGCTGGAAAGTACATGCGCGGCGACCGCACCCTCCGGCAGGCGGGTTGTGCCGCCAGAGTCCTGAGCTGCCGGAGAGTCCCCACCACGGTGAAGACATCCTGAGCCTGGGCGCGGACCTGGAAGCCCAGTCCCTCCAAGTCCTTGCGGTTCCCGGTGAAGGTGACGATCGCCCGCACGTGTACTTTGGGAAGCACATCGCGCTCCACCAACGCTGCGATGCGGTTTGGCAAAAGCTCGCGCTCGCGCAGCCGAAGCAGCTGGCTTCGGATCCGCTCCGCCTCACCCGAAGAGGCCCCTTCTCGCTTCGCGCCCACCGGGTGCCCATCCAACCCCTCCGGTACGGCCTGAATCACATCTTCGGCAATCCGCTTTTTCAGGCGCGTCAATCGCTGCCGGTCCTGAGTGACTCGCTTGCGGAGGGCCGCATCCTCCATTTCGAGCAAGCGACGCATCACTCCATCCATCTTGTGCCGATGATCCGGCCCCTCTGGCTCTGGCTGCTTGGCTTTCGTGTCTTCGCTCATCGTCATGCCTCCCTCTCTTCCATGGCTCGGCCTATTGAAGCGTATGACCGTGGCGGCCAACAATGGCTGACGACGTTTGAGACTGCGAGTCGCGACCGTCGACGGTCTTGCAGTTCGCCCCTTCGCGGGCGTCTTCGACGGGGTCTCTTCAGGAGAACTGGAGCCGACGGCCCAGCAAGAAACCCCCACCAGCTGATCAGAATATCCTGGGTCTGGCCCTGATTCTTAAAGTGCTGTGCCGTACCGGTGAAGGTGATATGGCTCCGCCGGGACTTGACAGGCGATTCCATGGCTTCATCCAACGGATGGAGAGCATCCGCCTGTTGCGATTACCCCTAAACCGAAGCAGAAAGCAGTAGGCAAAGGAAATGATTCTGAAGTGTGGCTATGAAAATGTCTCTCGAGTCTATTTTTTGCTGGTTCGCTAATAATAGGATGGCAAGGGAAGTTGCAAGGGGTATTTTGAAGTCTGTTTTTGCGGTATATCAGCTAATCATTGGAGATAATCACTCAATGATATTAGAGTGTTGGACGTGACTGCCCCACAGATTCCATGCGAGAGCAGCTCGCATGAGATAGTTTGCCCATCTGAAAACCCTAATTCGCTGGCTTTCTTTGGAAAACCCTGGAATTTGAGCTTACCTTTTCGCCTCATCCGCGGCACCCCAAGAAACGTAACTTCTCAATACGTGTCGGTCGGGATTTTATCCCGACCGGCTACGGGTCAAGGATGTCGGGTTGAAAACCCGACCTACAGCTACGCGACGATACACACGGTTGCCCCGGTTATTGAGAAGCTGCGCGAGGTTGTACTCGCTGGTGGATTCGCAAAGCCTCCGTGCCTTCGCCAAGCTCAAGTGGGGGACAGATGCCAAGCGTCACGAGCCTGCAAGAGAAGATCAAGGCTGTTGGCGAGTCGACGTGGGATCGGTCTCCCATGGACCTCGTGTCCATTTCGCCTTTCGACATTCGCGCGGATTCCCCTCGCCTCAATCTCTCGATGAGGGAGAGGAGACCTTCGCAGATCCGGATCGGGTCTGGATGTCTCGCTGCAGTATTAAAGCGTAATGGTCAGAAAGGTCCTGCACTTGGGGTAAGAGGAGCAGCGGAATCGGACGCTGTCTCCTTCTCGTTTGTAGGCGTGCATCGGATTCTTGCATGAAGGGCACACGGGCCTTTCTCGGACCTCTTCCCTTTTTCTTCCCGGCGTGAATTGCCTCCCGCACATCAAGCACAAGTACTTCTGCTTGCCTTGACGCGTCTTGCCGT
>CAZIEW010000086.1:0-18684 GCA_964538515.1 uncultured Syntrophobacteraceae bacterium | reverse complement strand
GGAACAGAATATCATGGTGAACGTCTTGATCAACAACCGCGCAGGGGGCAACGCCCCCCTGATCGCAAGGCAGCTTGCGCTTCGCTTTCTGGCCCAGGAAGCGAATGCCCAGCCCCCGGTGGCGTGAAAGGATCCCTGTCCATGCAAGCGATTCATCCCGTGGGGTTCATGGCGAGCCACGAGCTCGAGGTCAAGGAGCTGCAGACCTACTTTTTCACCGAGGGCGGGGTGGCGAAGGCCGTGGACGGTGTGAGCTTCCAGATCGAGCACGGCCAGGTGCTTGCCCTCGTCGGTGAATCCGGATGCGGAAAGAGTGTCACGGCCCTGTCCATCATGGGGCTCCTCTCCCCTCCAGGAAGAGTCGTGGGCGGCGAAGCCTGGTTCGATGGGCAAAACCTTCTCTCCCTTTCCGAAAAGGAAATGCAGGCCATCCGCGGAAACCGCATCTCCATGATCTTCCAGGAGCCCATGACCTCGCTCAACCCGGTCTTCCGAATTGAGGACCAAATCGCTGAGGTTCTTCAACGACACCGACAGGCAAGCCGGAAAGAGGCCTTGGAGCAGGTCGTCGATCTTCTGGACCAGGTGGGGATCCCGAGTCCGAGGCTCCGCATGCGGGATTATCCACACCAGATGAGCGGAGGCATGCGGCAGCGGGCCATGATCGCCATGGCGCTCGCCTGCAGACCTCAGATTCTGATCGCGGACGAGCCCACAACCGCCCTCGATGTGACCATCCAGGCGCAGATCCTTGCCCTTCTGCAGGAAATGCAGGCATCGACGGGCACGTCGATCCTTCTCATCACCCATGACTTGGGCGTGGTTGCCGAGACAGCCGAGGAGGTCGTGGTCATGTATGCGGGGCGCGTGGTCGAAAGCTCTACGGTCCTGGAGCTGTTCGAGACGCCCCTCCATCCCTACACGCAGGGGCTGATGCGCTCCATCCCGGCCCGAAGGTCCGGTGAGGTGTCTCGGCGGCTGGATCCCATTCCGGGGGTGGTTCCCAGCCTCCTCGACCTTCCTCCCGGATGCAAGTTCAACACAAGGTGCCAATATGCTTTCGAGCGCTGCTTCGTGGATCCCGAGCCCCCCCTGTTTGCGCCGGCTCCAGCCCGCGGCGTGCGATGCTGGCTGCAGGAAAAGGAGCCCTCCCGTGATTGAGACTTCAACGGTAGATGACCTCCTCGTACTGACGGATCTCAAAAAGCACTACCCCATCACTCGGGGCTTCATGCGACGAGAAGTGGGATCGGTGCGAGCGGTGGACGGGATCGATCTCACGCTCCGTCGAGGAGAAACGCTGGGGCTGGTGGGGGAGAGCGGCTGCGGAAAGTCCACGCTGGGGAGACTGATCTTGAGGTTGGAGATGCCCACATCCGGAGAAGTCTACTACGACGGGCACAACGTCCTCGAGTTGGACGGCGCGGAACTGCACCGCCTTCGCCGCCGCATGCAGATCATCTTCCAGGACCCCTATTCGTCGCTCAACCCGCGGCAAACCATCGGCCGGATCATCGGGGAGGGTCTTCAGATTCATCGGATCGGAACGCCTGCGGAAAGACGCGCGAAGACCCTCGCCATCATGGAGACGGTCGGGCTGCATGAGAGGGAGTACGATCGTTACCCGCACGAATTCAGCGGTGGACAGCGCCAGAGGATCGGCATCGCCCGAGCCCTCGCCCTCCACCCGGAGCTCGTGATCTGTGACGAGCCCCTTTCCGCCCTGGACGTGTCGATCCAAGCCCAGATCATCAACCTGCTCCAGGACCTGCAGGAGTCCTTTGGCCTCACCTACCTCTTCATCTCGCACGATCTCACGGTGGTCCGCCACATCAGCGACCGCGTGGCGGTGATGTACCTCGGTCGGATTGTCGAATTGGCAACCAAGGAGGAGCTTTATAAGAATCCGCTCCACCCGTATACCAAGCGGTTGTTGGACGCCGTTCCCATCCCGGACCCTCGAGCCCGAAAGCGTCGGTCGGTGAGCCCGTCCGAGGTTGCCGCCGCCATGCCCCTCGCGCCGCATTGCTCGTACAGGAGCCGTTGTGATCTAGCGACGACGCAGTGCACCGAGGCGGTCCCGCCGTTGAGGGAGATTGAGCCCGGCCACTGGGTTCGCTGCTGCAACGTTTAGCCTACTCTTCCACCTCCAGCTTTATTTTCTTGAATCGTGGCGACTGTGTGATCTTCCTGGTCGCCGCCTCTTCGGCCTCCTCTCGAGTCAGATGAATGGCGCCGCACTCCGGACAAGTGACGTTCACGTTTTCCCCGATGATCCGCTCCTTGATCTCGTCCACCGTCATGTGCGCGATAGCGCCGCACTTGGTGTCCACGCGCTCCGCACGAACCTTGGTCTTCTTTCGCTCCTTTTTCATGATCCACCCGAAGTCAGAGAGTAGAGGGAGAAATGCGCGCTTTCAGCCGAGAGCTCCAACGTTGCCAAACGATTCGGTGGCGTCAGGATAGGACGGCATCCACCTGAGCCTTGAGCTGCCGATAGGAAAACCCACCCACATTGATGGCGTCTTTGGGGCAGGTCGCTTGACAGCTCCCGCAGCCTTTGCATCGGATAGGATTCACCAGAATGCGCCACCCTTCGTCGCCTCCCACCGTGCCTTCGATCGCGATGGCATCGTAGGGACAGACATCGAGGCACAGGGCGCACCCGTCGCATTTTGTGTCGTCGGCCCGAGCCTTGACGGAGTCGAGGGCAATGCGCCGGTTGGCGAGCACCGTTGCCGCTCGGGCCACCGCCGCAAGAGCCTGGGCGATGACCTCCTCGATGGGCTTGGGGTAGTGGGCGATCCCCGCCAGATACAGACCGTCGCTTGAAAAATCCACCGGCCTCAATTTGACATGCGCTTCCTGCAGGAAGCCGTCTGCGTCCACCGGAAGCCGATAGAGACGCGCAAGGTCGCGGACATCCGCTTGAGGCACGATAGCCGTGGCAAGCACCACGACGTCCGCCGTGATGCGGAACGCATCGTGCAGCACGTGATCCCAGGCGACGACGCTCACTTCGCTGTCTCCGGGACGGACAATGGGCTTCTGGTGCAGATCGTAGTTCATGAAGATGACGCCGAGCTCCCTTGCCCGGGTGTAGAGCTCTTCCCGCTGGCCGAAGGACCGGATGTCCCGATAAAGGATGAAGACGTTGCGCCCGGGGTCTTCCTCCTTGAGGGCAATGGCCGCCTGGATGGAATGAGTGCAGCACACGCGGGAGCAATAAGGTCGATCCGCGTTGCGGGATCCCACGCACTGGATGAAGACGAAGCTCTTTCCGTAACGGATGCGCTCGTCCCCCACCAGGTGCAGCTTGTCGAATTCGAGCGCGGTCAGAACGCGCGGGGACTGACCATACGCATATTCATCCGGTTTGTAGGCCTGCCCCCCGACCGCCAGGATCACGATCCCGTGGTCGATGGTGGACACGCAGTGAGGCTTCTCCACGGTGGTTCGAAAATTCCCCACGAATCCTTCGGAGTGACTGATCCGCGCCTTCATGTGGACCGTGATGAACGGATGCTCCTTGACCTGGGCCACCAGGCCTTCCACGTACTCCTGGATGGACTCCCGTTTCCACGTCTTGTAAAGGTGCCGCGCGTTGCCTCCCAGCTGGCTGCTCTTCTCGATGAGGTGAACGGGAAACCCCTGATTGGCCAGCCCCAAGGCGGCAACCATCCCGGCTACCCCGCCGCCGATCACCAGGGCTTGAGGATTCACGGTGACCGCAACGGGCATGAGCGGTGTCAGCAGGCCCACCTTCGTCACCGCCATGCGAAGCACATCCCTGGCCTTCCGATTTGCGGCATCCCGGTCGGTCGCATGGACCCAAGCGACTTGGTTGCGGATATTGGCCATCTCAAAGAGGTGCTCGTTTAACCCCGAAGCCCGGAGGGTTTCCCGAAACAGCTCTTCGTGCGTTCGCGGCGTGCAGGCGGCCACCACCACCCGGTTCAACCGGTTGCGGGCGATCTGCTCCCGCATGGCGACCTGGCTGTCCTGCGAGCACGAGAACAAGTTCCGCTCCACATGGACCACGTGCGGTAGGGTGGCGGCGTATTCGGCAAGCACCTCCACGTCGATGACGGATGAAATGTTGGAGCCGCAGTGGCATATGAAAACCCCGACGCGAGGCTCATCATTGACCACGTCCACTTCCGGTGGATACTCCCTGGTCTGCGACATCGAATAGCGGACATCGACCAGGGGCGTCGCAGCGGCGGCGGCGGCGGCCGAAGCTTGCATCACGGACTGGGGAATGTCTTTGGGACCGGAGAAGGTCCCACACACGTAGATCCCCGCCTTGCTGGTCGTGACGGGCTCAAAGGAGGATGTCACCGCAAAACCGTCCCCGCTCAGGTCGATGCCGATCGAACGGGCCAGACGCAATCCGTCCGTCGACGGCTCCATACCGACCGACAGCACCACGAGATCGAACTCTTCTTTGACCTGCTTGCCCTCGTCCGTGATGTAGCGCAGGTAGATGTCGCCCTCGCCCCTCCCCGGCTCCAAGGAATGCACGCGGCACCGGCGGAATCGAACCCCTTTGCCCCGGGCTCGCTCGTAGTAGCGCTCAAAGTCTTTCCCGTGCGTTCGCATGTCGATGAAGAAGACCGTCGCTTCCAGCTCCTTCACGTGGTCGGTAGCGATCACCGCCTCTTTGAGGGCGGTCATGCAGCAGACCGAGGAGCAGTAGCCGTGGGAGGACTTGTTGTAATCCCGGCTCCCGACACACTGCAGGAACGCGATTTTCTTGATCTCTTTGCCGTCCGAGGGCCGGCGCAGCTCACCTTCCGTCGGTCCGGACGCCGAGAGATACCGTTCGAGCTCAAGCGATGTGATCACGTTGGGAAACATCCCGTATCCCCAGGTGCGCACGCCCTGGGGACTGAACGGCTTGTAGCCCGGAGCCAGGATGATGGAGCCCACCTGCAGCGTGATCTCCTTCTCGGAATCCTCGAAGTGCACGGCACCCGCGGGACAGACCTCGGCACACACGCCGCACTTGCCGCTGTTCAGCCGGATACAGACGTCCGGGTCGATTTGGTACTTGAGGGGCACGGCCTGGGGATACTTGACATAGATGGCTTTGCGCGAGCCGATGCGCTCGTTGTAGTCGTCCCTGACGCTCTTCGGACACTGTCGAGCGCATTCGCCACAAGCGATGCACTTGTCCATATCCACGTAACGGGGATAGCGGCGCAGACCGACCGAGAACTGCCCCAGCTCCCCTTCGACCCGCACCAGCTCCGTCAGGGTCATCAGATCAATGTTCAAGTGCCGACCGCACTCCACCAGCTTTGGCGACAGGATTCACATGGAGCAGTCGTTGGTAGGAAAGGTCTTGTCCAGTTTGGCCATGGAGCCACCGATCGCTCCGGTTCGCTCGATCAGGTGAACAAAAAAACCGCTGTTGGCGAGATCAAGCGCCGCTTGAACGCCGGCGATCCCGCCCCCCACCACCAGAACTGACCCCAGTTTTTCCAGCAGCATCATCCGTCCTCGTTTCTCTTATGCGGAAAGACCTTCATTCGGTGTCAGGTGTCGGGTGTCGGGTGTCAGGTTTCAGGTCAATCTCCCGATTGCGACCTCAGATTGCGAATACCCCCGACACCCGACACCCAACACCCGACACCACCCGGCCAAGCTCTATGACCTCAGCGCTCGGAAGTCACCAGCGAGTCGGCAACCAGCTCCCAGAGATACTTCACTTGAACGTCGAGGTCATATTCCTTGCGAAGGCTTTTCATGATCTGGTCCCGGCAGTTGTGACAGGGAGCGATCACCAGTTTTGCCCCAGTGTTGGCAATCTGCCGCGCCTTGAAGGCACCGTGGAGAACGCGCTCCTCCCGGAACGGCATCGCCCAGGCCCCCCCTCCCGCCCCGCAGCAGTAGCTCCCCTCATGGCTTGGAACCATATCTACGAAATTCGGAGCGCACTGACGCGTGATCCATCGTCCCTCTTCGAAGTAGCCGTGGCCGAATGCCTTGAGCGACCTCCGGCCGTAATGGCAGGGGTCGTGATAAGTGGTCAGCTCCCGGTGGATCGAGTCGCTCACCTGAATTCTCCCTTCCTTCAGGTAACTCATGAGCAGGTCGAAGATGGACACCACGTCGAAGTTCTTGAGATCGTCCTTGAACCATCGATTCAACCCGTACCGGGTTGCAAAGTACCCATGACCTCATTCCGGGAGAAGGAGCGTCTTGCACCCCAGCCGGTACATGTTCTCCACCTGGTGGCCAACGATGGCTTTCACCGCCGCTTCGTCTCCGGTAAAAAGCCCCCAGTTCACCCCTTCCCAGTTCTCGGAGGGAATCGTCCAGGATTCGCCGGCTGCGTGGAAGATCCTCCACCAGAACTTCATGTCGTCCGGCTCGGCGAAGGGCTCCTTGGAATTGACGGAGACCAGCAGGTTGGCCCCCTTGACGTCGACGGGGGCCGTGAAGGCTCGCGCCCCCTCCTCGACCATGTCCACCGCCAGGTCGTTCAGGAGCTGCACGAAGTCTTCCTTGGGAATGCCGAGGTTGTTCCCCTTTTCGATGCACATGAGCACGCCCTTGTGAAGCGGGCCCGGCACTTTTTGGCGATCACGCAGCCCGCGGACGCGCGTCAGAACCTCGACGATCTCGACATTCATGGGGCAGGACTCTTCACACTTGCCGCACAGCGTGCACTTCCAGGCCCATTGCGATTCGATCAACTCCTGCTCCAACCCCAGTGTCACCATCCGGAGCGCTTTCCTGGGATCGAGCCCGTCGACGCCGGAGATCGGACAACCGCTGGCGCAGCTGCCGCAGGTCAGGCAAAGATCCCCCCACTGTGCGGTGGGTCGGAGCGCCTCTGCCTTGGGCCGTACCTGACGAAGGTTCTCCTGGAGCAGACCGTAGTCCTTCTCTTCCTCCGCGGATGCACTCCGCACGTATTTGAGGCGCAGCGTGGAGCGATCGATCCCGAACTCGTGGCACAACTTGCCGAAATCGTTCTCCGAGACCAGGTAACGCTTTCCGCTGACGGACCGCGTCGGAAGCTTGCCGCTCTTGATCCAGTTGCGAACGGTGTTGCGGTGTACGCCCAACTGCTCGGCCAGCTGGTTGATGCGCAGAACGATCATGCCGTCCCCCTCGATGAGCGATCCACTGCGGGTCTCCTTGCACTCTCAAGTGCAAGGAGACCCGCAAAATTGCACAATTTGCATAATGTGCACAAGCGATAAACCGTCGACTGCGAAAAGTCAATCCATTTCCTGCCCCGCTTCCAGCTTGACCCCCTGCCGCCCCTTTGCTAGAAGGGCTACGGTAAGTCAGCCAGCCCACACCTTGAGCGACCGGACGAGCATCTCCCCGGATTGATGAAAGAGAGTGAACGGAGACTTGGAAACACGGCAAATTCTGCTCGGCAACGAAGCCATCGCCCTGGGACTGCTCGAGTCGGCCTGCACCGTTGCGACGTCCTATCCCGGGACCCCTGCATCCGAAATCCTTGCCGCCCTGGTGCGCCTGAAGGACCGTGACCAGCTCCCCATCCACCTGGAATGGTCCATCAACGAAAAGGTCGCCTTTGAGGTCGCCCTCACGAACAGCTTCGTCGGCCGGCGCTCGGCGGCCATCATGAAGCAGGTGGGATTGAATGTCGCGGCCGACCCCCTCATGAGCGCCGCCTACACGGGCGTCAAGGGCGGATTCGTCTTGATCGTCGCCGACGATCCAGGACCGCACAGCTCCCAAACGGAGCAGGACAGCCGGATGTACGCCATGATGGCCAAGATTCCCGTTCTGGATCCGTCTTCCCCCGAGCATGCCCGCGACCTGGTCTGCGAGGCGTTCCGGCTATCCGAGCGCTACGAGATCCCCGTCATGCTCCGGTCGACCACCCGCGTGTGCCATGCCCGCCAGGACCTCGAAATAAGGCCCTTTACAACGGATCCGCGTCCGCCCGTGTTCGACAAAGACCCCACGCGCTGGGCGGCCACGCCCAAATTCAGGCTCTCGTTGCACCACCAGTTGAACGGGAAAATTGCCGCCATCGGTTCTGAACCGTCTTGTCTCCCCCGCCTGATCAACGAAAAGCTCCTCCGGGACACGGCCGACCAAGCGGGCGCAGACCTGGAGGCTCCAGCCTCTGCCGGGGTCCGGAGGCATCCTTCGGATGCCTCTCTCGAGCGGGTTGCGGTTGTGGCATCGGGGGTTGCCCTGGCGCATGCCCAGGAGGTGCTCGGAGACCTTGGTCTGCTCGATGCGGTCCCTCTGTACGCCGTTCCCATGCCCCATCCGCTCCCTCCTGCGTTTTCGCAGGACATCCTTTCCAGGTATGAGCGGATTCTCGTGCTTGAAGAGACCGATCCTGTCATGGAGCTTCAACTGCGGAGCAGGGAGAAGGTCAGCGGGCGCTTCAACGGTACGGTTCCCTCCGCCGGGGAGCTTCTGCCCGAAGGAGTCGAGAGGATTCTGCGGGGATTTCTCGGTCTGCCTGCGTCGCCGGAGATCGTCGGGCCAGGCGGCGGGGGCCGCAGGCCCACCCTTTGCGCGGGCTGTCCCCATCGGGCCGCTTTTTTTGCCATTAAGAAAGCCTTCCCGAAGGGAGTCTATCCCGGAGACATCGGCTGCTACACCCTGGGGCTCAACCTGGGCGCGGTCGACACCGTCCTGTGCATGGGGGCAGCCATCAGTCAGGCATCGGGATTCTACCACGCCTTCAAGGCGGTGCGTGAGGATTTTCCGCCCATCTGTGCGACCATTGGCGATTCAACGTTCTATCATGCAGGCATCCCGCCTCTGATCAATGCGGTCGTCCAGGGAGCCCGATTCGTGCTCGTGATCCTGGACAACAGCACGACCGCCATGACGGGGCACCAGCCGACCCCCGCCGCCGGTCGTGCCTTGGACGGCTCCGCAGTGCCGTCCGTTTCCATTCCCGCCCTGGTCAAAGCTTGTGGCGTCACGGTCTGCGAGGAGGTCGATCCGTACGATTTCAAAGCGACCGTTGCCGCCCTGAAGAAGGCGGGAGAGCATGCCAGGTCCGATGGCGGGACCGTGGCGGTGGTGATTGCCAAGCGGCCGTGCCTGATGGATCGAAGCCAGGTGCAGAGCTGGGCGCGTCTCCAGGTTGTGGTGAGCGAGAAATGCGAGGGATGCCACTTCTGCATCACGCATTTCGAATGCCCCGCGCTGACTCCCACGGGGGAAAAACAGCCCATTCAAATTGATGCTGCGCTGTGCTCGGGATGCGGCGTATGCGTACACGTGTGCCCCCACAGGGCCCTCGAGGTCCGGGACCGGCCCCAGGACGAAGCATGAAAGAGAGCGTGATGCAGCAGATCATCATCAGCGGTGTTGGCGGACAGGGGATCCTGTTCGTAACCAAGCTGCTTGCGGAGACCGCCCTGCGGCTCGGCTATTCGGTGCTCGTTTCCGAAACGCACGGAATGGCCCAGCGGGGAGGAAACGTCATCAGCCATCTCAAGGTTCAGCGGCGTGATGCCTCGCCCACGGGGCAGCCCCCCCTCGCCAGTCCCCTGATCCGCCCAGGGCGAGCGGATGTCCTCTTGGCACTCCACCCGGATGCCCCCGCAGCCCATGGATTCTACTTGAAGCCGGGAGGCGTTCTTCTCCTCAATGCCCCAAGCTCCGAGCTCCCGGGAACGATTGACGCCACCGGGATCGCAGCAGCGCTTGGCTCCGCCGTGGCGGCCAATCTCGTGATGCTCGGGTTCGCGGCAGCTTCCGATGTGCTCTTTTGCGACCCGGAATCGCTCAGGGAAACCCTGACGGCCTCCGGAGGAAAACGGCTCGAAAGCAGCCTTGCAGCCTTTTCAGCCGGCTGGGAGGAAGCTCGAAGGCGGCTGTAGGCCCGCCATGCTCTGGACACTCGTTCCCCAGTTCCTGGTATCCGGCATCACCAACGGAAGCATCTACGCCCTGATCGCCCTGGGCTTCTGCCTCATCCAGAACGCCACGGGGCTCGTGAACTTCGCTCAGGGTGATTTCGTCATGCTGGGTGCCATGATCGCGGTCTTTCTGATGCAGGGTCTTCATGTCCCGATGCTGCCGGCTTTCCTGATCGCGGTTGTCGCGGTCGCCGCGGTCGGAGTCGCCCTCGAGCAGGGCCCCATTCGACACGCTAGGAATCGGGAGGTCCTCACGCTGGTCATGATCACGGTCGGGGCCTCCATCTCCCTGAGGGGCGCGAGCATGATCAGTTGGGGCAAGAACGCGCACATTTATCCCCCCCTGGGCGGCGAGTCCCCGATCGTCTTCCTCCACGCCGCGATCATGCCTCAATCGCTTTGGATCCTGGCGCTCTCGCTGGTCGTGCTGGGATCTCTCTATCTTTTCTTCCACCGCACGCTCCTCGGAAAAGCCATGCGCGCCGCGGCGGACAATCCGCAGGGCGCCCTCCTGCTGGGGATCTCGGTTCGACGCGTCGTGTCCCTTGCCTTCGCCTTGGCAGGGGGACTTGGTGCTCTGGCCGGGATCCTGGTAACCCCCATCACGAGCATGAGCTATGACGCCGGGCTCATGCTGGGGCTAAAAGGCTTTGCGGCCGCCATTCTGGGTGGGTACGGGAGCACGTTGGGCGCGGTCGTTGGCGGCCTGCTGCTGGGGGTGCTCGAATCCATGGGGGCTGGCTTCATCTCTTCCGCGTACAAAGACGCCCTGGCCTTCGTCGTCCTGCTGGCGATCCTTTTTGTCCGACCCGCGGGGCTTTTTGGACACGTCCGCGTGCGGAGGCTTTGAGACGCACGTGCATTCCAGTCAAACCCCCAACAACCCTCGCAGATTCATGCCGTTCGTACCTCGAGACTGGCGATGGCTGCTCCTTTTGGGAGCGACCCTCGGCATCCTTGCGCAGATGATCGCCAACTCGTACCTCTTCCTTCTCCTCAATGTGATCGCGCTGAACGCCATCGTCGTGCTCGGGTTGAATCTGTTCATTGCCTCGTCCGGACAGGTTTCTCTGGGGCATGCCGCCTTCTATGGTCTCGGGGCCTACCTTTCGGCCATCGCCAGCACGACCTGGCAATGGCCGCTCCCCGCGGCGCTGCTGTTCTCGCTGGCAGTGGTTGCCTTGACGGCCTTCTGTCTGGCGCTTCCCACACTCCGGTTGGAAGGCCATTACCTTGTCATGGCCACGCTCGGCTTCAATATCATCGTCAGCATCCTGATGGGACAGCTCGAGGGCTGGACCGGCGGCCCGTCCGGCTTCCCTTCCATTCCCAAGCTCAAGATCGGGGCTTGGGTCTTGACCTCGGACCGACAGTTTTTCTTCTTCCTATGGGGGGTCCTTCTGGCGCTGACGGCTCTGGCGCTGAACCTGATGGACTCCCGCCTCGGACGCGCCCTTCATGCCGTCCACGAGCGACCACTCACGGCCAGTGCGGTGGGCATTCCCTCCTTTCGCTACAAAGTGATTCTTTTCGTGGTCAGCGCCCTTTATGCCGCGGTTGCCGGCTTCTGCTACGCCCATTACGTCACCTTCATCAGTCCCAAATCGTTTGATATCTTCTATTCGGTCCAGACCGTGACCATGGTTGCCGTGGGCGGGATGGGGAACCTGTGGGGCGGTCTTGCCGGCGTGGTCCTGCTGACCTGGCTTCCCGAGCTCCTCCACGCTTTCGAGGACGTCCATGTGCTCTTCTATGGGCTCATTCTAATGGGAGCGCTTGTGTTCTGCCCCGAGGGTCTGCTTCCAGCCCTGACGGCCGTGCTTGGCCGCATTGGAAAGCGACTTCCCGCCGCGGAGGCCAAGCTGCCCGAAGCAAGACGACCACACGACAACGAGGACCTGCGGGCTCGTGTGAGCGAACAACTCGTGGACCGCCGGTCACCGGACCCTCCCTCCAGCGCGACACCCCTTCCTTCCCTGTTGAGCTTACAGGATATTTCGTTGAGCTTCGGTGGCCTCCAGGCCTTGAATGAAGTGAGCCTCGACGTCAGACCCGGTGAGATCCTGGCGCTGATCGGCCCGAACGGCGCGGGCAAGACCACCTTCCTCAACGTGGTCTCGGGACTCATCAAGCCGGACTCGGGGCAGGCGATTTTGAACGGAAGGCCGATCCTGAGCCGCAAGCCCCACGAGATCGCGAAAGCGGGAATCGGACGAACCTTCCAGACCGCACAAGTCTACGGGCACATGACAACGCTGGAGAACGTGCTGCTCGGCTGTCATGTCCATGGCCGGGCGGGTTTCATCGCAACAAGCCTGCATGCACCCTGGGAGAGACGGGAGGAGCAAGCGCTGATTGCTCGAGCCATGGCGCTTCTCGATCTGCTCGGCTTGGCCGAGCGGGCGTTCGCGCCCGCTCGGCAGCTGAGTCTCCTCGAGCACAAACTGGTTGAGCTTGCGCGGGCACTGGCTCTGGGTCCCTCCGTCATGCTTCTCGATGAGCCCGTCGGGGGGTTGAACCCGAGAGAGAGCCGCGAGCTGGTCCAGTATGTCTCCTTGCTCAGGCAGGGCGGCATGGGGATAATACTGGTCGAGCACGACATGAACGTGGTGATGAGCCTTGCCGACCGCATCGTGGTGCTTCAGCATGGAACCCGGATCGCTGCCGGTACTCCCAGGGAGATTCAACTCAACCCGAGGGTCATCGCGGCGTACCTGGGAGCCAAGGGGAAAGGCTCCCGATGTGAGGGCAGACCAGCATGTTGAAGGTATCCGGAGTCTCGGCGCGATACGGCTCCATCCAGGTTTTGCGGCGGCTCAGCTTTCATGTGCTGCCAGGGGAGATCGTCGCGCTCATCGGGGCGAACGGAGCGGGGAAGAGCACGCTCCTTCGAACGATCAGCGGGCTTCAGCGTCCATCGGAAGGTGAGATCTTTTTCGAGGGCGTACCGATCCACACGACGGCTCCCGAGCACATTGTCAAGCTGGGTCTCGTGCAGGTGCCGGAAGCAAGGCAGCTTTTCCCCAACCTGACCGTGCGCGAGAACCTCGAGCTCGGGGGCTACGTTCACGGACGCAGGCATGTGGAGCACCATCTGCCCGATGTGCTGAGCCTTTTCCCGGCCCTTTCAAGTCGACAGGGCAACAAGGCGGGGACCTTGAGCGGCGGGGAGCAGCAAATGCTTTCCATCGGGAGGGCGCTCATGGCCAAGCCGCGGCTCCTCATTCTGGATGAGCCCTCCATGGGGCTTGCGCCGCTCATCGTCGAAGAGATCTATCGGACCGTGTCCGTGCTTCACCAGCAGGGAGTAACGGTTCTGCTGGTCGAGCAGAATGCCATGGGCGCCCTGGGGATCGCACAGCGCGGCTACGTGCTGGAAAACGGGCGGATCGTGCTCTCCGGAAGCGCGGAAGAGCTTCAGGAAAACGATGACGTTCAGCGGGCCTACCTCGGGAAGGACTACGAGCACAAATGGGAAAGGTAGGGATGGATCATGTCACACCAGACCATCGATTCGCTGCCTCGCGACCAGGTCCGCCAACTGCAGCTTGAACGATTGCAGACGACCCTGAACCGAGCCTACTTCAAGGTCGATTTCTATCGGCAGCGCATGGACGAGCTGGGAATTCTCCCGGAGGAGATGGGCGACCCCGGGCAGTTCCTACGCTTTCCGTTCACCACGCGTCAGGACTTGGCCGCTCATTATCCGTACGGCCTTTTTGCGGTGCCGCTCCGGAGCATCGTCCGTCTCAAGATCAGCAGCGCGGCGCCGGGTCTTCAGGGGAAGCCCGTTGTGATCGGCTTCACGAAGCACGACACCGCCATGTGGCAGTCTCTCATGGTACGCCTTTACGAGCAGCTCGGCGTGACCGACCGGGATGTGGTGCAGATCGCCTTCAACTTCAGCCTCTTCCCCGGCGCCTTCACCTTCAATCTTGCGGCCGAAGCCCTGGGCGCCACCCTGGCTCCCTCGGCGACGGTTTCGGCAACGCTCCAGCTTCAGATCATGCAGGACTTCCGGTCGACGGTTCTTGCCACGACCTCCTCCTTCGCCCTCCACATTGTCGAAACCATGAAACGGCTTCAAATGAGCCGCAACAGCCTGCACCTGCGCCTGGTGCTCCTGGGTCCGGACCCGATCCCCGAGGCGTTGCGCGAGCATCTGGAGGCGGCGCTGGGTGTGCCCGTCTACGGGCTCTACGGCGTCACGGAAATGGTCGAGCCGGGAATGGCCGGAGAATGCCCTGCGCGCCAGGGGCTGCACCTCGCCGAAGACCAGTTTCTTGCCGAGACAGTCCACCCGGTCACGGGACAGCCGCTCCCCCCTGGAATGGAAGGGGAGCTTGTCCTCACCACGCTGACCGCCGAAGGATACCCTCTTGTCCGTTACCGCACGGGGGATGTCACGGTCCTCCACGATGCCCCCTGCCGGTGCGGTCGCACCTCACTCAGGATCTCCCCGGTCCTTCGAAGGACAGACAATCGCGTGGCGATCCGCGGGATCCCGTTCTATCCCGAAGATGTCGAAGCCCTGCTGCGGACAATCGATCCAGCCCTTGAGGATTTCAGGCTCATCATTCACACGACCTTCGGGATCGGGGACCATCTCGAATTGCTCATCCAAAGACCCCAGACGGCGGTGCTTCCCGATGGAGGCCGATCCCAATACCTGGAGCTTGTTCGCTCACACATGCGACGCATGCTCGGAATCGGGGCAAGAATCCAGCTCGTGGACTCGGACCGAATGCCGGGGGAAGGTCTGACCTACAAGACGGTTTTTCGAAGCATACCGGACGGCTAAAGGGCTATAATTTCCCGAAGGAGAGAAACCGCCATGGCGCGCGATCCTTTGATCGTTGCCTTCCAAGACGCGGACCCGACTCAGGTTGAGCTCCTTGGGGCCAAAGGGGCCAAGCTTGTCGAGGACATGCGTCACATGCAAGTGGTCTTTCAAGAGATGGACGACCTCATTGCGGTGCCGGACGGGTTCGTCCTGTCAACGGAAGTCTGGCGAGAGTATCACGAGTCGGGGAACCGCCTGACGGAGGAGACGTGCGCACGGATCCGGGAGGAGATGCACCGACTTGAGGAGCGTAAGGGACGCCGCTTCGGCGACAGGAGCGGAAGGATGCCGCTCATCGTGGCGGTGCGCGGCGGAGCCCCGGTTTCGCTTCCTGGAGCGCTCAGCACGGTCCTGAACGTCGGGTTGAATGACGAGGTGGTCCATGCGCTGATCGACGCAGGCAAGGATGAGAGCTTCGTTAGGACGACCTACCTCACCGCCATCCGCATGTATGGCGAAGTCGTGCTCGGAATTCCCTACGAACCGTTCTACGAAGCCATCATGCGGGCACGCGCCGGGAACGAAGGCTCCATTGCCATCCCTTTGCTCAAGGACCTCATCCGACGATTCAAGGAAGTGCTTCGCTTGTCAAGACACCCTTCCCTGCCCCCCGTTTTCGAGCAGGATTTGAACCGGCAGCTGCGAAACGCCATCGAGGCCATCTTGAGCTCCTGGATGTCTCCCACCGCCATGGAGGCAAGGCGATCCCGCAAGCCGAAGGTCTCCGACGACATGGGCACGGCCGTGGTCATCCAGGAGATGGTCTTCGGGAACCGGGACGAGCAGAATTGTCTGAGTGGCGTCCTTTTTACGCGCAACCAGCGCACGGGAGCCAACGAGATGATCATCGAGTGGGCACCGAAGGTCCAGTGCGACAAGATCGTTTCCGGAAGGTTGCGCAAGCCCCTTCGCCACACCGTTGACCTCCAGCGGGAGTTTCCCGACATCTTCGAGCGTTTGCTGATCCTTCGGGAGCGCTTCGAGGCGTTTTCGAAACGTCCGCTCGACATCGAGCTCACCGTTGAGAACCGCAAGATTTACGTCCTCCAGCGCAGACCGCTGAGGATGACGTCCAACGCCACCGTGCGCGCCATGTGGGACCTGGTGGACGAAGGCAAGACCAACATCCAGCAGGCCTCGATGATCATTAATACCGCCCTCGAGCAACCGGAAAAGGCTCTGCGCGAGAACTTTCACGATTATGTCGTCCTGGCCAGGGGGGAGCCCATCACCGACAGCGCCGACAGCGGCATCTTGACCTTCGGGACCGAAAGCGCCCTCGACCTGGCCCACGCCGGCCAAGAGGTCATCCTGCTGCGCAGGCGTCCCTACGGGGAAAACGACGTGGCGGTGAATCATCCCCTGGTGAGAGGGATCGTTCGCTGCGACGGAAACACGACGGGACACGAAGCCGTATCCGCCGTCGCCTACTGCAAGCCCTACCTGATCAACCTGGTCGACGCGCAAGGCAAACCGGTGCTCACCACGTCAAACGACCACGTCGCTCTCAATCCGGAAAGCCTCGTCGCCCGCCATCTCGGCAAGAGGGTCTTCGTGGACGGCGAGCGCGGCATCCTTGGATTCACGACGGCCAGCGACTTTCTGGAGGACCGCAGGGGACGGAAGAAGCTCTACGTCGACTGGGAATACCTTCGATACCAGTTTGATGAGGCGGGTTACCACGAATGCGACTACGACACGCTTCTCGACCTGCATTACCAATGGGAGCTGGAGCTGGAAGGCTACCAGCACATGGAGCGGGCGCTTCGGGAAAACACCGCTGCCGTGAGCGAAAAGGAGCTGCTCAAGGCCTTTGCGACGTGCCTGCGCTACATCCCGCCGCGCGACCGGAGGCGAGCCTTGCGATTGAAGGATGTGCGGGTGGAGGACTTCGTCTTCGAGCCTCAAATCCAGTACAAAGGGGACCAGCTCGGTGCCGAAGTGCTGAAGACCCTGAAGATGCTCATGCTTTGCACCACATGGTGCACGCACTGGCTGCACGAGCTCATGGTCGTTCAGGCCAAGGAGCGGGGGGACACCGAAAACGACGTCATCCGGGACATTTTTCTGAAGAACCGCACCATGAGCCTGATGCGAGATTTCGAGGAGGAAGGGTTCCACGTGATGCGTGCTCCCGAATGCTACCACCTGATTCTGGCCAGCAATTTCGAATACGGGCAGGACCTCGACAAGGTGGACATCGGACCGGCGACGCTGAACTATGCCGAAAAGGAAGTCCTGGCAAGACAGTTCATGAGCTACCTCCAGCAGATCAACCCAACGCTCCATGACAAGGTCCGGATGGTTCAGGGAGAGCCGCCCTTCGGACAGGGACACGCACGGATCATCAGTATCGGCCTATCCGTGCCCCATGCGGAATTTGACCTGTTATCGCGCTATTTGAGGACGTTTCTCGATCAGTCCAAGGACCAGAAATCCGGCGGCTCCGGCTACGGCATTCCAGTGGGGGAATTCACCGAGCTCTACCATGTGGACCCGTTCTTCGCCCCCTTTCCGGAACTCGAGATCTCCCTGGAGCGGGTCGGATCCGAGGCCACGGGAGACTGCCTGGTCCTTTTCGGTCGGTGCTCCTTCGGTGAATTCGACGGGACGGTCTACGGGAAAGACGACTATGAAGCGTTGATGGCCGAAGTGTCCCGCTTCCAGGATTACCTGACAGCCTCCGGAAAGCCCATCCGCGTGAGACCCTGGCATTTCGAAGTGGATCCCTACCGGCGGCATTCGGTCATCGCTGCCGCGGGAATGCGCTTTGAGCAGTCCAGCCTGCCCGAGGTGCTCCAAGACCTCAAAGCCTATCTCAGCAAGAAGGGAGCGTGCAGGAAATGATCCCCATACGAGACACCAACCCGTCCTCGGGAACACCTGTGGTGACCTATATGATCATTGCATCCTGCACGGTCGCCTTTCTGTTTCAGCTCAGCCTGGGTCCACAGCTCCAGAGCTATCTCATGAAGTACGGGTTGGTGCCTGCTGCTGTCTTCGGTCAGAAGCCGGGGCTGGGACTGAGCGGGGTCGGCAAGCTCGTTCCCCTGCTCAGCTCGGTCTTTATGCACGGCGGATGGCTTCACTTGATCGGGAACATGTGGATCTTGAACATCTTCGGGGACAACGTCGAGAGCTACCTGGGGCATGCTCGGTATCTGGCTTTTTACCTGCTGAGCGGAGTCCTCGCGGGGCTCATCCATGTGCTCACCAACCTCGGCTCTACGGTCCCCACCATCGGAGCGAGCGGCGCCGTTGCCGGTGTCATGGGGGCCTACTTCATCCTGTATCCAGGGGCAAGGATCCTCACGTTCGTTCCGATTTTTTTCTTTTTCACGCTCATGGAGCTGCCGGCTTACGTCTTCCTCGGACTCTGGTTTCTGCTGCAGTTCTTCAGCGGGGCTTTTTCCCTGTTCGCAGGAGCACAGGCATTTACCGGAATCGCCTGGTGGGCTCACATCGGTGGCTTCTTGGTTGGCATTGGGCTCTTGAAGCTCTTCGCTCCTCCAAGACGCTACCGGCGTGACAATTCTTTTGACTACTGGCGCTAACGAACAACCGGCACAAGGAGAGGAACATGCGGGGAACTTCCGAAGGAACGCTCGGCTTGAGAAGGGTCTGTCTCCTCATGCTCTGCGGCATCGTGCTGGCTGTGCCGCTGCTGCCTCATGGACAACAAGGCAAGGTCCTTGCCGCAGAGGGAGTCAGCTACAATGTCAACAGCACCATGGCCGACAATCTCAAGGCCCTGGCGGGAAAGAAAGTGTCAATCCATCTCGATTCAGGCAAGACGCTGACGGGAGTGGTCAAGGAGGTTGGCAACCATCTGGTGCACCTGGAAAAACTGGAAGGCAAGGAGCTCTTCGACGCCCTCGTGAATATGTCGGCGATCGAGGCTGTCGACACTCGATTCCGAAGTCCCTGAGTCGACGCTGAGCTCCTTCACGCTCA
>CAZIEW010000085.1:0-19351 GCA_964538515.1 uncultured Syntrophobacteraceae bacterium | reverse complement strand
GGCGTTGCCCCCTGCGCGGTTGTTGATCAAGACGTTCACCATGATATTCTGTTCCATGGCTGCTCGAGCGATATGGATGGTCTCATCCACGAGGGCGGACTGAAACAAGGCATCAACCATTCGATCAAATGGAAACGCCTTGGCGTAAGCCTCCTCGTAGCGCATCCCGATGGGTGTCATCACGCGGATCACGCAATCGCGCGCCCGGCTGAAAAAACGCCCATTGGCACGGGCCAGTTGTTTGGGAAGTGGAGGGAGCCAGGTCCAGCGGGAGAAGACTTGGCCGACCCCATGACGATCCAGCACACGGAAGATTTCCGGCCCCAGGTAGGACTCCGTGCGCAGTTCCACGTGATACCGGGAATCCTCGGGGATGTGGTCGAAAAAGCGCTCAAGACCATCGGCGAGCGCCGTTGCAGGCACCCGTTCCGTTTGCCGCTGGTATTCCTGCTCAAAAAGGAGCCCGGCAAGACGGTCTTCCAAGAGACGAACGGCCGGGTAGTAAAAGCTTTCAGAAAAAACCCGGTGATCCAGGTAGCGCGGGTTTGGCACAAACTGGCCGGCTTCCCGGATTTTCTGGGCGAAAATCGTTTGGGGGGCTTTCAGGAAGATCCGGGCACCTTCGGGGAGATGATCACGGTAGCTCTCAAGGACGGCATACGTCGAGGTCGGTCTGCCGTCTTCCGACAACAGAAGGCCATAGAAGGTAAAATCAATCTCAAGAACCGAAAAATGCTCAAAATACTCGGCGACGCTGTCCACCGGGAGCACCTGTTCTCGATAAGACTTTCCGCCGACCCTATGGGACCGTGTGCTCAATCGGCCCGAATAGCGGTCCGGGGAATAAATCTGCCCGATCCAGCCGCCGTACCGATCGCTGGCTGTGCCCAGGCACACTAGCGGATGAAGACCTCGGAAGTGAAAACTGTCAGGGTCGGGGCGGTCCCGAAGCATTGAAGAACCGGGTGGATGCGATGCGTTACTCGTCACGATGGACCCCCCGGCTGTCGGCGGTGCCCCTTGCGAATGTCAACGCCCGTGCCCGTTTCCGTTCTTGCCGTTGCTTCCGTTGTGTCCGTTGCCGCCGTTTCCGGGCAGCTGAAACGCCGCCGTCGACTTGGTCGCCTCATAAAGGCGCAATGGAGGAAAGTTCCTGATTTCGTAGCGTGCGTGCACGGGGCCGAACACGTGCTCGAGATGGACTTTGAGATGGCAGTCCAGCTGGAGGCATGTCTGGTACACGAGGAATTTGCCTCCGGGCTTGAGAGCCTTGTAGGTGCTCTCGATGATCTTGTCTTTGACGTCGTCCGGGATCCACATGAAAGGGATGCCCGAAATGACATAATCGGCTGCAGATTCTTTGCACGCGCTCAGGGTGTCGATCACGTTCTCGGCGCTGTCGTTGAAAATCTTGATGCGGGGATCATGGATGGTCTGCTTGAGGAAAGAGCCGAAATCCCGGTTACGCTCGATGGCGATGAGCTTGCTGTCAGATCGCATGTTCCGGAGGAGATAGTGGGTGAAAACCCCGGTTCCGGGGCCGTATTCAACGATGACGCGTGTTTGTTTGAAGTCAATGGTGCCGCACAATCCCCGGACTCCGAATTGCGACGTGGGGGTAATCGAAGCAACCTGGCGATCCCGTAGAAAGTTCTTCACATAAGTCAGTGTCTCGATCATGATGGCTCCTGATAGATCTATAGGACATCGACACGGCCGCATCCGGGCAACTTCACCCGGGATCTCTACGGCTGTCATGCTTATTCGAGATTCTACTATAAGACATTTCTCAACCGCTTACAAAAGACTAACTGCAGCCGAAAATGCGCCCGGCGGCCTTTTCTCCCGCGAGCTCGAAACGGGCCTATGAAGCGGCGGCAACGACTGCAGCCTCGATCTTGAGGATGTTTCAGCTTCCGGTTGGGAGATGCTTATAGCAGATATTTTTTGAAAAGCCCACACCGGACATCCGGGAAACGGGAGGGTCCCGGCTTGCGGGAGTTGACAAGGGGGGGCGTCTTTGGCAGTAAGGTCCCACCCTGGTTGAAGCGTGGCGATGATTCACCTGTTTCTCCATACTGAGCGGGTCCAATGGGACTGGTCGTGCAGCCATGAGAAGTAGAGCCGTATCCGGAAGAAACCTTTCCGACGTCTTGCCACGAAAGGTTCTCGTCATCAAGCCGAGCGCGCTCGGCGACGTGGTGCATGGACTCACCTTCCTGCACGCCTTTACGGATCGATTTCCGGATGCCGAGGTTCACTGGGTGGTGGCCAGGGGGCTCGACGGTATCCTTCGGGATAACCCGAAGATCAGCAGGCTTTGGATCATTGACAAGGATCGATGGAAGCGACTGGAATCCGCCGGTGAGACATTGCGTGCGCTTTGGGGGCTCGGGCGAGACCTGAGGGCGGAGCGGTTTGACTGGGTCGTGGACCTTCAGGGACTCTTTCGGAGCGGCTTGATCGCGGGTCTCACCCGATGCCCCGTTAGAATCGGGTTTAGAGAAGGCCGGGAAACCAGTCCGTTTTTCTACACGCACCGTGTGAGAGGCGGAAGGGATGTGCATGCCATCGACCGCTATCTGCAGATAGCACGTTTCCTGGGCTGCTCGGCAGACCCCGTCCGCCACGCCTTTTCCCCTCCGGTTGAGTCTCCACTGCTGGCAACGCTCCCGGAGCACTATGTGGTGATGGCGCCATCGGCGGGAGGAGAGGCCAAGAAATGGCCTGCGGAGCGCTTTGGGGAGCTGGCCTCCCGTCTTCCCTGGACGTCGTTGGTGGTGGCCGGCAAGGCGGACGCTGGGCTGGCCTCCGTTGTTGTGGGTCATTCGGCGGGGAGAGCCGTTTCGCTGGCGGGACGGACGAGCCTCCGTGAGCTGGTTGAGATCATCCGTCGCGCGAAGTGGCTGATATCAAACGACACGGGTCCGATGCACATCGCTGCCGGCCTGAACGTTCCCGTGCTTGCGCTCTTCGGGCCAACCAGTCCGGATCGCACGGGGCCCTACGGAGGCATGCATACGATTATCCGATCGAGCTTGCCCTGCTCGCCCTGCTTCAAGCGCAGGAAATGCGCGCAGTGGCGGTGTATGGAAGGGATTTCGGTCGAGCAGGTGCTCGCGGCCTTGCTGTCCGCGCAAGGCCGTATCGAGCGAAGAAATGGCTGACGGGCATGGAGAAGCTTTCGGCGACCCTCATCACCCGAAACGAGGCGGCCAACATCCGTGATTGCCTTCGGACCCTTCAATGGGCTTCGGAAATCGTCGTCGTCGATCAGTTCAGCGAGGACGGGACGGCCGAGATCGCCCGAAGTCTGGGGGCGACGGTTTTTGAGGAGCCATGGCACGGCTTTGCGGCACAGAAAAATTTCGCCTTGGACAAGGCTCGCGGACCTTGGATTCTCAGCATTGATGCGGATGAGCGGGTAACCCCCGGTTTGCGCAGTGAGATCGAGGCGATCCTCGAGGCGGATGGGCCGAAGGATGGATACCATGTGGCGCGCAGGAACTACTTTTGCGGTCGCTGGATCCGACATGGCGGCTGGTACCCGGATTATTCGCTGCGGCTTTTCCGCAAGGGAGCCGGGCGGTTTGCCGAGCGGGCCGTGCACGAGAGGGTGGTTTTGGATGGGAAGACCGGTTATTTGATGCAGCCGATGGAGCATTTTACCTATGCTTCGGTTGAGGATTACCTGTCGCGAATGGAGCGCTACAGTCGATTGGCGGCGGATGAGGTGGTGACGGTGGGGCGTAACCCCGGTTGGGTGTCGATGGTTTTTCGACCGTTGTTCACCTTCATGAAGATGTATGGCCTCAAGGGCGGCTTTCTGGATGGACGGGCCGGCTTTTTCCTAGCCATCTCGTATGCCTATTACACCTTTTTGAAGTATTTTCGGGCAACCGAGCGAACGTAAGGGAGAAGAAGGGGCCGATGGAAATCTACAAACGCGTTTTGGCGCTGGCGCTGCCCTATTGGAAGCGGCTGGCTCTGTCCATGATCTCAATGCTGCTCGTCGGGGGCTGCACGGGTGCGGTGGCTTATTTGATCAAGCCCGTCCTGGACGATGTTTTCATCAACAAGAACGCGCAGATGCTGCAGTTCATGCCCCTAGCGGTCCTTGTCCTGTTTGTGGTCAAGGGGGTCTGTGCTTACAGCAACGCCTATCTCATGGGGTCCGTCGGTCTGAGCGTCGTGACGGGAATGCGGCAGAAGCTCTATGACCACATCCAATATTTGCACCTGTCGTTTTTCGACCATATGCCGACAGGCATGCTCATGTCCCGCATCGTCTCCGATGTGAACCTCATGCAGTCCTCGGTTTCAGATACCATCTCGGGGATCATCAAGGAGTTCTTCACGGCGATCGTTCTGCTCGGCGTCATCTTCTACCGGGATTGGAAGCTGGCCATTATCGCCATTATCGTGCTCCCCATCTCCGCGATTCCCATCTGGCTTTTCGGGCGCAAGCTGCGAAAGATCAGCAAGAACAATCAGCAATCCCTGGCTCGTCTGATGACGAGCCTTCATGAAACCATCATGGGCATTCGTGTCGTCAAGGCCTTCGGCATGGAATGGTACGAGTCGAAGCGGTTCTATAAGCACAACATGCACCACCTCAAGACCATCCTGAGAAGCGTCAAGGTGCGGTCGCTCTCAAGCCCGGTCATGGAGCTGCTCGGAGGTCTGGGGACGGTTACCATCATCTGGTACGGCGGCCACAGCGTTCTGCGGGGCGAATCGACGCCCGGCAATTTCTTCTCGTTCATGGGCGCCATGATCATGCTGTACGAGCCCGTGAAGAAGCTGACGAACATGAACAACTCGATCCAGGCGGGAGTGGCCGCGGCCGAGAGGGTCTATGAAGTCTTGGACATGGAGCCGGAGATCAAAGACCGTCCTGACGCTTTGGAGCTCCTTCCAGGGAGCTACAGCATTGAGTTCGACAACGTCTCTTTCCGCTATGGAACGGAAATGGTCCTCAGGGACGTCTGCCTGAAAGTCGCTCCCGGGGAAGTCGTTGCTCTTGTGGGCATGAGCGGAGCCGGCAAGACAACCCTGGTGAACCTGATCCCGCGCTTCTATGAAGTGAGCGAGGGGGCGATCCTGATAAACGGAGTCGACATTCGGAATCTGACGATCACATCCCTGAGATCCCAGATCGGCATCGTGACGCAGCAGTCCATCCTCTTCAATGACACCGTCCGCAACAACATCGCCTACGGGGACATCCGCAAGGGTGAGGACGAGATCATCTCGGCTGCGAAGTCAGCCAACGCCTATGATTTCATCATGAAGATGCCCAATGGCTTCGACACGGTCATCGGAGAGCAGGGGGTCCGCCTGTCGGGGGGGCAGCGCCAGCGCCTCTGCATCGCTCGTGCTCTGCTCAAAGACGCGCCTATTCTCATCCTCGACGAAGCGACGTCGGCCCTTGACAGCGACTCGGAGCAGGAGGTGCAGCGGGCTCTGGAGAACCTCATGGAGGGTCGGACGACGCTGGTCATCGCGCATCGGCTCTCGACCATCAAGAACGCGGACCGGATCGTCGCGATGGCCAATGGCCGAATTGTGGAAGAAGGGCGCCACGAAGACCTTCTCCGCGGCTACGGGGAATACAGACGGTTGTACGACCTGCAGTTTTCTCAGATACACCAGACCATGGATCCCGTTGAGAGCAGTCTTTAGTCCCGATGCTCGTGGGTCTTCATCCTCGCGTTTTCCAAGGGGCCGGCACCGCATGCATCCTGTTCTGTACGCATCGCACACGCCTGCATTGAAGGGCTCAGCCGTCAGCCTGGCGCAGCTCGTCCTGGGACTCGACCGAAGTGTCTACCGCCCGACGGTCGTCTTTGCCAAGGAGGGGCCCTTGGCCGGCGAGCTTCGGGATCGCGGGATTTCGACCCGCGTCCTGACAGGCAAGGGCCGGCTGGGCTGGCGGTTGGTCAGGGACGCGCTGCGTGTGATCGACGAGGAGCATATTCGGCTGGCTCACCTCAACAGTGCGGTGCCTTTTTCGAAGTACGTCGGCATTGCGGCCAAGCTGAGACGCCTTCCGGTGCTCTGGCACATTCGCGAAGACCCGGCGGGTAAGAGGGTTCGAAGGCTGAAGCACTGGATTCGTCGCCTTTCCGATCGTATTCTCGTCGTGTCTTCTGAACTGGAGATGGCTTTTCGGGGGGAGGGTCGGGTTGTGAAGATCTACAACGGAGTCAACACCGAAACGTTCCGACCCGAAATCGATGGAAGTCCCTTGAGAGAACGGCTCGGGATTCCGGCTCACGCGTTTGTCTTCGGGATTGTCGGCACCATCGAGCAACGGAAGGGGACTCTCGCGTTTCTGAGAGCGGCTCGTCGGGTGGCCGATTCGGGCGCAGAGGGTTTCTTCCTGGTGGTTGGAGACGGCCTGCCCGAGGAGGAGCGTCAGGTTCGCGACTACATCAGCGCACAGGGGGGATTGGGAGAGCGCGTCGTGATGACCGGTCGACTTGCATGCATCCCGGAAGTCATGGCTGCGATCGATATGCTGGTGATTCCCTCTCTCTGGGAAGGCTTTCCAAGGAGCCTCATCGAGGCGATGGCTTGCGGGAAGCCTGCGATCGCGACCGATGTGGGCGAGATCCCGTGGATGATCGAGGATGGCCGAACCGGATTCTTGATTCCCCGCGGCGACGAGGAAGCACTTGGAAAAGCCATGCTCGCCGCCCTGGAGAAACGATTCGAGCTGAGAGAGATGGGTCTGCGGGCCAGAGCAAAGGCGGAGAAAGAGTATTCGATCGAGGGACATGTGCAGGCGGTTTGCCGGCAGTACGAGGAGCTGCTTCCGCGTTGAGTCCGTTAGGATCGAAGCATTTCGGGGGTGGTGGGGTGGCCGCGGCGAGGATCCTTTTTTATATCATCGGTGTCGATAAGCCCAGCAGTCGCAAGCGCATCCTGGAAAGCGCGCCGTTCCTCGAGCGCCGGGGCCATGTCATAACGGTGCGAGAGCTTCCTCGCGGGATTGTCGGGCGCATCGGGATGGCTTTCGAGGTGCGGCGGCACGATCTCGTGGTGGTCCAGAAGAAGCTGTTGCGCCGTTTCGAGCTGGCCTTGATGAGGCGGGTGAATCCGCGACTTGTCTTTGATCTCGACGATGCCGTGATGTTTCACGAAATCGAGCGCAACGAGGTCGTGACCGGGAAGTTCTTCCGCCGCTTTGCTGCAATGGCGGCAGGCTGCAAGGGGGTGATCGCCGGAAACAGCACGCTCGCCGAGCTTGCCCGCGCAGCACGTGTGCGACCGGAGGCCGAGGATGACGGCATCCTGGTGCTGCCAACACCCGTCGATACGGCAGCCTTGACCGCCAGCCCCAGGAAGCATCATCCCGATCGGGTTGTGATCGGTTGGGTCGGGACGCGGGGAAATCTTCGCCATCTCAAGCGGATCGCCGGCGCTCTTCGAGCGGTGTGTGAGCGCTACGAGGGAACGATGGAGGTGGTCGTCAAGGTGGTCTCCGACGCAAAGCCGGAGCTGCCCGGGGTCGACGTGGAGTATAAGCCCTGGAGCGCCGCGGATGAAGCAGCCGATCTGCGGAGCTTCGACATCGGGGTCATGCCCCTGGCGGACGACCTTTGGACCCGCGGAAAAGGAGGCTATAAACTCCTTCAATACATGGCGGCCGGAGCCGCCGCCGTGGCCTCACCGGTCGGAATCAACCGGGAGATCATCCGTCACGGTGAAAACGGCCTTCTGGCGGAGGACGATCCGCAGTGGGCCAGTGCGCTCGAAATGCTCGTCGCGGAGCCCGCCCTCCGGGAACGGCTGGCCATGGCCGCCCGGGAGACCGTTGAGCGCCGCTATTCGCTTGATCGCTACAACGAGCGGTTGGCGGCGTTTCTGGAAAGGATGCTCTGATGCGCATCCTGCATACGGAGTCTTCCCAGCACCTGGGAGGCCAGGAGCTTCGGGTTCTCATGGAAATGGAGGATCTTGCGGGCCACGGCGTTTCATCGGTGCTTGCAGCCCGGCCCGGCACCAAGATTGTCGAAGAGGCGGACCGCCGGGGTCTCAAAGTCTACACGGTGACCATGCGGGGCAGTGTCGATCCGGTGGCCGTGGCACGCTTCCTCTCGATTCTGCGGCGAGAGCGGATCGACCTCGTGAGTGCTCACGGCTCCAAGGACGGCTGGAGCGCGGGACTTGCCGCTCGCCTTCTCGGCCTTCCGGTGGTGCGCTGCCGTCATGTGGCCAACCCCATTCGAAAGCATGTTTTCGGAAGGATGGTCTACGGCTGCCTTTGCGACCGGATCGTCACGACCAGTGAATCCATCAAGGCGGGAATGGTGGAGCGCGGTGTCCCGGCGGGCAAGATCGTTTCCGTTCCGACCGGAGTCGATACGACGCGGTTCCATCCCGGCGTCGAAAAAGGATTGTTTCGCTCGGAGCTTGGCCTGGAGCAGGGCTCGCGTCTGGTTGGCATGATCACGGTGCTCAGGGGCGACAAAGGGCCGGATGTGTTTCTGCAGGCGGCTGAACGAATGGCCAGCCGCTGCGCGGATGTAGTCTTCGTGCTGGTCGGTGACGGCTGGATGCGCGAACGGCTTGAAGCGGCGCTCGCCGGCTCCCTTCACCGAGGCCGAATCCTGATGACGGGCTTTCGGCGCGACATCCCTCAAATCATGGCCGACCTGGATGTGCTGGTGCTTTCAGCCAGAATTCCCGAAGGGGTTCCCCAAACCATTTTGCAGGCCCATGCCATGGAGACCCCGGTGATCGCCTCCGACGTCGGGGGCATCAATGAGGTGGCGATCCCAGGCGAAACCGCGGTGGGCGTCCCGCCGGGCGATCCGGAATCCCTTGCCGAGGCCATTGCTCAGGTCCTATCCGACCGGCAGGGGGCCGCCGTGCGTGCCGCTCGGGGCAAGGCGCTGGTGGCCGAGCACTACACGCGCGAGCAGACGATCGACCGCATGCTCGAGCTCTACTCACGCCTCATCAAGCAGTGACCACTGAGGTCCATGAAAGTAGCCTTCATCCGATACCGGTATGACCCATACGGGGGCGCCGAGCGGTTTACGCAGTTGCTCATGGAGCATCTCGCCTTGCGCGGGGACGAGGTGCATCTGTACGCCCGCCGGTGGAAGGAGGCGGCGCCTTCCGGGCCGGTCCTCCATCGCGTCGCCGGTCCGGGCTGGCCGGCGATTCTGGCTTATGCGTCGTTTGTGTACCTGGTCGGGAGAGCCGTTCGTCAGGGCCACTACGATCTCGTCCAGTCGAACGAAAGAACGTTGTGTCAGCACGTGTATCGCGCAGGAGACGGGGTTCACGCGCGATGGCTCGAATTAAGGCTCTCCCAGCTTGGCTGGATCCGGCGCCGGTCCATTCGCGCCAATCCGTTCCACCGATTCAGGCTTTGGCTCGAGCGTGAATTGCTCGAATCTCCCGATCTGAAGGCTGTGATCGTCAATTCCAATATGGTCCGGGAGGAGATCCTCACCCGCTTTCGAATCGACGCCTCGCGCATCCACACCATCTACAATGGGGTCGACCTGGAACGATTCCAACCGGGCCGGCGGGCTCAAGTCGGGGAGGCGCTGCGGCATCGCGTGGGGCTGGAGCGGGACACACCTGTTGTGCTGTTTGTCGGATCCGGCTTCGAGCGCAAAGGGCTTGAGCCCCTGCTGCGCGCCGTCGCCCGGAGCACGGGGGGCGCTCACGTCTGGGTGGTGGGCAAAGGGAGGGTCCCACGCCACAGGAGATTGGCCCGAACGCTTGGGATCGAGTCGCGTGTGACGTTCTGGGGACCTCAGGAAGACGTTGTGCCCTTTTACGCCGGCGCGGACCTGTTCCTGCTTCCCACCCTCTACGACCCCTTTCCGAGTGTCGTGCTGGAGGCGATGGCATCGGGGCTGCCCGTCATCACGACTCGGCATTGCGGCGCCGCGGAGATCATCGACGAGGGAGCGGACGGCTTTCTGATTGAATCCGGCCGGGACATCGAGACCATGGCGGACCGCCTCAGCCGGCTGTGCGACGAGCGGTTTCGGCACGAAATGGGCCGATCCGCTCGCGCAAAGGCGGAGCAATTCCCCATCGAGCGGACGGTCGAAGCGCTCAAAGCGCTTTACGACAGGCTGCTTCATCCCTGATGCCCAACGTCGGCTTTGCCCCCAGAGGCAGGCTTTGCAGCCGGCCTCTGGGGTGGCTGGCTCAATGACACGTTTTGCCCATCACGACTGAAGCGCCTTGATGTCCTTGTAGAGCTCCAGTGCCTGGGGATTGGCGAGGGCGTCTCTGTTCTTGACTTCCTGGTTGTGAATGACCTTGCGAACCGCCAGTTCCACCTTCTTGCCACTGATCGTGTAGGGGATGTCGGCGATGGCGATGATCTTGCCGGGGACGTGCCGCGGCGTCGTGTTCTGACGGATCATGGTCTTGATCCGCTTTTCCAGCTCTTCGGTGAGCTCAACGCCGTCTCGCAGCTTCACAAAGAGGATGACGCGAACGTCGTTGTCCCAATCCTGTCCCACCACGAGGCTGTCGAGAACCTCCGGGATGTTCTCCACTTGCCGGTAGATCTCCGCGGTCCCGATGCGGACGCCGCCCGGGTTGAGCGTGGCGTCGGACCGGCCGTAGATGACCACGCCGCCGCGCTCGGTGACTTCGATGTAGTCCCCGTGATTCCAGATGTTGGGATACATTTCGAAGTACGCGCCCCGGTACTTCTTCCCATCGGGGTCATTCCAGAAATAGATGGGCATGGAGGGCGCAGCGGCGGTGCAGACAAGCTCGCCTTTCTCCCCGACCACGTGCTTGCCCTCGTCGTTCCAGGCTTCAACCTTCATGCCCAGACCACGGCATTGCAGCTCGCCGGCGTACACGGGACCAATGGGATTTCCGAGAGCAAAGCAGGAAATGATGTCCGTGCCGCCGGAGATGGAAGACAGGCAAAGCTCCTCTTTGATGTCTCGATAAACGTACTCGAAGCTTTCGATCGACAGGGGCGAGCCGGTGGAAAGCACGGCCTTGAGGGGGGTGAGATCGAGCGTCTGCTTGGGCCGCACATCGGCCTTTTCCACGGCCGCGAGATACTTCGCGCTCGTCCCGAAGATGCTCACCTTCTCATCCTGGGCCAGTCGCCAGAGGGCTTCGGGACGTGGGAAGAAGGGAGAGCCGTCAAAGAGCAGCAGCCTTGCCCCCTGAGTGAGGGACGAAACCAGCCAGTTCCACATCATCCAGCCGCAGGTCGTGTAGTAGAAGATCGTGTCTTCGCGCTTCAGGTCGGTGTGGAGCTTAAGCTCCTTGATGTGCTGCAGCAGAGTGCCAACAGCTCCATGCACGATGCACTTGGGGACGCCCGTCGTGCCGGACGAGTACATGATGTAGAGCGGATGGTTGGCTGGAAGCTGCTCGAATTCGATGGTGAGCCCGTCTTCCTTCGCCAGGAAGTCTCCGAAGAGCACGCCGTTCGGTACCCGTCCGGGATCCGGGCTGGCTTCCGTGTAAGGAGCCACGATGACTCTCTCGATGCTGGGGATTTGCTTGACGACTTCGCCGATCTGTCCGAGAGAATCGAATTTCTTCCCGCTGTAGCTGTACCCGTTCGCCGTAAACAAGACTCGCGGCTCGATCTGGCCGAACCGATCCAAGACTCCCTTGATGCCGAAGTCAGGGGAGCACGACGACCAAATGGCTCCAATACTGGTCGCGGCGAGCATCGCAATCACGGTCTCCGTCATGTTGGGCATGAAACCGGCCACCCGGTCCCCCGGTTTGATGCCCATGGCGCGCAGGGATTTGGCGAGACGAGCTACCAGATCATAAAGCTCTGCATAAGTGGTGTGAACCGTTTCCGAAGCGCTCTCCCCACGAAAGCTCAGGGCGATCTTGTCGTCGCGATACCGGAGAAGGTTTTCAGCGAAGTTGAGCTTTGCACCGTCAAACCATTTGGCCCCCGGCATATGCTGGGGATCATCCACCACCTGCGTATAAGGCTCGCTATAGATAACCTGCCCGTAATCCCAGATGGCAGCCCAAAAGGCCGGGATTTCAGAAACGGACCATCGGTACAAGTCATCGTAGGTTTTGAAGGCCTTTCCATGACGTTCATTCACAAATTGCATGAAATGGTACATGTTGGTGCTGCGGATCCGTTCTTCAGACGGCTGCCAAAGGAGCTTGCTCATTACTTCCTCCCCGTGAAATGTGAGTTGAGTGGGATCGGACTGGGGCAGATCCCACACGGATAGGGTGCGTTGAAGGTACCGAGTAGAGCGTAAGCTGCTATCAAATTTTGTACATTAGTGCTTAACTCAGTCTCGTGTCAATTCTCTTGCGGACGGGAAGGTTGAAATTCTCAGGAACGACGCGAAGGGGCGCGTCGTGCTTCAGACGCTCAGGGCGGGCCTTGCGGGAGCGGGTCACGAAGAAAGGGAGCCAGGAAAAGGAGGGGGGAACCTGGCTCCCTTGGGGAGAATGCGCTGGTGAAGCGACGGTGTTTTGCTTTCCTGGCTTGATTCTCCCAAATCCATTATAAGTCTTCTATTGCGAAACGCGATGCCGGCCCAGGTGCTTCACGCTCCAAGGGTCACAAGCAGATGGCTCAATTCGCTGGCGTGCTCGGCAAGGTGATGAGCGAGAAACGGCGCTTCATCCGGCTCGATCAGGCCGTCTGCCGCGGCGATTTGAAGTAGCTCGTAGAGCTCGGTCTCCTCGAAGGACTGCAAGACACCGAGGATTTCCGGTGCATCGGGAAAACCGCTCGATTGGGCGTGCTTGACGCGGCACGCATCGAGGAACCCGGCCGCACAGGCATCGAGGCATGACCGACCCATCCAGGCCAGCTCTCCGGTCCCCTCGAGTCGGTCCAAGCGCATGCGAAGGGTGAGGTTCAGAAAGAAGTGGAGCAGGCTCAGGAGTGGGTTTTGCTCTTCCCCATCCTCGTGAATGAGCCGCTTGTAATCTCTTACGGTGATGAGGCGCACATCGATTGACTCATTGTCACACCGGATGACGAAATCGCCCGCTGCATGGTGCCACGGATAGACCTGTCGGCCTGAGGCGTTGTCGTAACAAAGCGTGAGGAGGCGTGCTGCCTTTCGGTACGCTTCGGCGGCCTGAGGGGCGGTGAGCAGGAGCTTGCCTCGGCTCCCGTGCCAAACTTCCGTCGCGAAAACATGATCCGCCCGGGTTCTGCAAAGATGGAATTCATGGAAATCATCGAGCCAGTCGGTGATGAGAACCTTGAGCTTTCCAGGTCCGTTCTTCTTGTCCAGGTACTCGGCTTCCCCTTCGAAGCGGAGGTGGGGAAGGAGATCCTCACCTAGGATCGCCTGGACTTCTTGCAGGGCTTGGGCCTCCCGGGTCATGACGGCTTTCTGAAAGTCCGTCACGGCCGAAGTCAATGCAAAGGCATAGTCGCGGTCTGCGAGGAAGACGCGGGCACAAGCCACATTGTACAACGCGCCATGTTTCTCGCTGATGATATCCACGCCGCGCAGGTCGGTCGCTGAAACGGGTAAGCCCGAGCGCCGCGAGACGGCTTGAATCAAAGGGCCGGAGCCATCCCGCAGGAGGAGATCCCGGAGACCGGTGAGGTAAGGCCCATAGTGCAGAAGAGGGGCGTCGCCGTCCGGTCCTTGAGGAAGGGGCAGGTCGGCGCTGTGCCTGTCAAGCTCAACGGGACCGGCCTGCGAGGCGATCATGAGTCGGATTGTGGGGGAATGGGCCTGTATGACTGAGAATTTGGGCATTCAAGCAATTCCTTGTCTAGTCCCTGACTGACAGCGGTTTTGTGGCTGAGCAGGGGTGCTCGTGCTGAACTTTGGGTTGCATCGAGTGTGACAGAGACCCTATATTTCCAACTGGATGCGCTGGGAAAGGCGCATCCGGTTCATGTGTGCCATTGACTTGGTCAGGAGCGAACGTTTTGGAAAGCGTCGACAGGATAATTTTGGATCGCGTGCAACGGTCCTTTCCCCTGACAGCGGAGCCCTACCGATCCCTCGCCGAGGGCCTGGGCCTCACTCCGATGGAAGTCCAGCAGCGTATTGGCACCCTGAAAACGCGCCGCATTGTGCGACAAATCAGCGCGATTTTCAACACGGGGGCTTTGGGGTACCGAAGCAGCCTCGTGGCGATGGCGGTCCCCGAGGAGCATCTGGAGCGGGCGGCCGCTGTGGTCAATGCGTATCCTGGTGTCAGCCACAATTACTTGAGGGAGGGGCGGTTCAACATGTGGTATACGCTCGCGGTCCCTCCTGGGCAGTCCCTCGAAGGAAAAGTGGCCGCGCTGGCCGAGCAGGCGGGCGGATGGCGGGCGCTCGTTCTGCCCGCCGAGAAGAAATTCAAGCTTGAGGTGGTCCTCGACGTCCTGGAGGATGCAGAGCCGGATGCCGCCGAGGAGCGCGGGGCGGGTCCGCAGCTGGAGGCGAGTGCTTCCTTCGTTCCCACGCTCGAGAACGTCCGGATCGTCCGCTGTATCCAGGAGGATTTGCCTCTGGTCGAGCGGCCGTTTGGAGCCTGGGCGGAGACGTTGAGCCTCGACGAATCGACGCTGTTGTCCCTCATGTCGGATTGGATCCAGCGCGGCATCATGCGTCGATTTGCGGCGGTGCTGAACCACCGGCAGGCAGGCTTCAGCGCCAACGGGATGGTGGTCTGGCACTGTCCGGAGGAGACAATCTCCGAAAAAGGTTCCATCCTGGCATCGTTTGCCGAAGTGAGCCATTGCTATCATCGTCCGTCTTACCCCGAATGGCCTTACAACCTCTACGCCATGGTGCACGGGAGGACGGTCGACGAGTGCAAAGGGACAGCCGCTCGGCTGGGAAGCGCCATTGGGTTGGACGACTATCAAATCCTCTTCAGCACCCGCGAGTTCAAGAAGATTCGTCTCAAGCTGTTCTGGGACGCGCCCTTAACCAGTTGACCTGATCGGGATGAGCCATGACCTACAGTCGGGATGAATACGAAAACCGGAAACGAGCGGTTTTCGACGGAATGTCAAAGAAGGGGCAGGAGCGGATCCTCAGGGTGGGATATGAAAACTGGGACCCGTTTCAGGAGCCGAAAGACCCGAGGGAGAGGATCTTCAGCAACGCTTCCATGCAGGCTTCGGCGTGGCTGAAGGAGTTTTATGCCTCGAGCGAGCAGAACGCCGAGTCCGTAGCGGTTCACAAGGAGCTCTTCGAGCTGGGAACCGGCATCATCAAGGAGGAGACGCGGGCGAGGGCCCTGTACCATTTCTGCGTGTGGCTCGCCGAGAACAAGAAGGTGACTTCCTCCTAATCCCTACCGCAAAGACGCCTGGAACGGGGAGGGCGCGGTCTCGGCTTCCGCTTGCTCACAGGGGCGAAGATATTCGAGCTCTTCCCGTGTCGAGGGGCGCACCAGGCACACCTTCAGGCGATAGTGAAGGTCCTTGCCGGCCAATGGATGGTTGAAATCCAAAACAACGGATGTTTCGCTTTTTTGGACGACGTAGTATCCGTACTGGGCACCCGTATCTTCGTTGGTGGCCACAGCCCACTTGCCTGGCTCCAACCGCCTCCCCTCCGGAAAATCGTCGAGCGTGCGCGTGCGAACGAGGGACTCGTCCCTGACTCCGAAAGCATGCGCCGCAGGGATCACGAATTGGAGCTCCATCCCCGCTTCTGCACCCATCAGTCGCTGCTCCAACGCCGGCAGCACCTGGTTGTACCCCGCGACAAAGTTCATGGACACGGGACCGTTTTCGCCTTTGACATATGTCCCGTCGTCGAGCTGCACGACGGACTCGACGACGACAAAACTATCCTTTTGAATTTTCATCGGAGGCGATTCTCTTCCTGAAGCGGCAATGGCCCTACTGGGTCAGCTCGGCTTCCGTGGCGGGGTCCATTGGATATCCCAGGGCTTTAGCCTGCTCATAGTGCTGCTTGGCAAGGTCGAGCCTCCCCTGCATCCGGTAGACCGTGGCGAGATTGCAGTGAGCGGGAGCGAAGTTAGGGTTGAGCTTCACGATGGATTGACAGGCCTCGATGCTCCCTTCGAGATCGCCGGTCTGAGCGCAGGCAACGGCGATGGTGTTGTAAGCCTGGATGTATTGTGGGACGAGGGCGATGGCCCGTTTGCTGCTGGCAATGGCTTCCGCGGGGCTCCCCGCCTGGAGGAGAGCGAAGGCCAGATTGGCATGGGCTTTGGGCTGATTGGGATCGATTTCAATGGCTTTGCGGTTCATCGCAATGCACTGATCGAGATCCCCCTTCTGAAAATAGATCGCCCCCATGTTGATGTAAGACTCGACATGATTGGGATCGCATTCCACGGCCTGCTTGAACTCCGAGAGGGCCTCCTCGACGAAGTCCTTCTGGAAATAGGCCAGGGCGAGATTGTAATGAAGCATCGCGGATCCGGGCTCAAAGAAGACGCGGTCCTTGAGATACTTGATGTGCAGGTTCAGTCTGGTCAGTGTGTCTTTGTCGAGTTGGTGTGCCATAGGATTCTCATTTTCCTTGCTTCATGGGTCACAATGGTCTAACAGAATGTCGCGCAAAAAAGCACTTGGCCCGCTTGTCCCGCTCGGCTCGGTCAAGGCGTGCGCTGCCTCCCGGGGAGAAAGAGCACCTCCAATGCCTGCCGGGACAACGGTGCGCAGGAGTGACCCGGATCAGCCGTGGAAGAAGGACATGCGTTTCTTAACAACAAGGAGAATGGGTGTCAAGGGAAGCTCCCCTTCCTTTGGATCCGGCTCCCGGAGGGGGCGTTTTGCTGCTGATTTCTCAGGGAGTTTTCTATTGACAAAGGGTGGCCGGCGCGCTATGCAGGCAACGTGAATGCTTTCACTTTCAGACTGCACTCTGAGGAAAGCCCATTGAGGGCCCTTAGTTTTCATCTGTGTTCCGCACGTCTCAAGGAGGACAAAATGAGTGAAGAAGCAAAAGCGAAAATCTTGGAATGGGTGAAACAGCAAAAGAAGACCAAGCATTATTTCAATGATCTGTGCAAGGCCATTCCGGAAATCAAGATGATGCAGGCGAAGAAGATCGTCAATGAGCTGGTTAACGAAGGGAAGCTCAAATACTGGTCGAGCGGCAGCACCACGATGTATATGCTTCCCGGCGCAGACGACGTGGCCAAAGAAGAAGGTGGCATGAACTAGCTTCATGCTTCTCGTGCGATATTTTCCGGGTCTCATGAGTCGAACGGGTTCCATGCCGTTGCCGCTAGGTTTCTCTGCGAGGAAACAGTTTTTGTTTGGAAGGAGGTGGAAAGGGGAAGATTCGACGTAATCCATTACCGAGATCAATGAAAGCATTGAATATCAATCAGACAATGGCCTATGGAGGTAGATGGAATGGCGCTTAAGCATGCAACTCCTATGCTTGATGAACTAGAAAAGGGTCCATGGCCGAGCTTCGTTACCGACATGAAGCGAATCGCGGCCAGGAAGCCCATGTGTGAAGATTGGCTGGGCCTGATGGAGATGTCCTACCGGGATAAGGAAGGGCACTGGAAGCACGGCGGTATCGTGGGTGTCTTCGGGTACGGCGGTGGTGTCATCGGGCGCTATTGCGACCGTCCCGACCTTTTCCCTGGCGTGGCCCATTTTCACACGATGCGCGTGAATCAGCCGGCGAGCAAGTTCTACAATTCGGACGTTCTCCGCAGGCTGTGCGATCTGTGGGAGAAGCATGGCAGTGGTGTGACCAATATGCACGGCTCCACGGGTGACATCATTCTTCTGGGTACGGTCACGGACAGCCTGGAGCCCTGCTTCTACGACCTCACCCATGAAATGGGGATGGATCTTGGGGGGTCCGGCTCGAACCTGAGAACGCCGGAAGGCTGCGTGGGCATGGCCCGGTGCGAATGGTCCTGCATCAACACTCAGGACATCATCTACGACTGCACCATGCAGTACCAGGATGCCCTGCATCGTCCAATGTTCCCCTACAAGTTCAAGTTCAAATGCTCGGGCTGCCCGTGCGACTGCGTGGCCGCTATTGCCCGCTCCGACTGCGCCATCATCGGAACCTGGCGCGATAAGATTCGCATCGACCAGGAAGCCGTCAAGGCGTATGTGGCCGGTGAGTTCCTGGTGCACGGCGGCGCCGGCGGCGAAGGCAAGAGAGCGCTCGATATTAAGAAGGAAGTCCTCGATCTTTGCCCGACCAAGTGCATGGAGTATGATGGCAAGGCCCTGAAGATCTGGGATGAGGACTGCACGCGCTGCATGCACTGCATCCGCGTCATGCCTCGCGCCCTGAAGCCCGGTGTGGATACGGGGGCGACCATTCTAGTCGGCGCCAAGGCTCCGATTCTGGAAGGCGCTCAGCTGGGCAGCGTGGTCATTCCATTTATCAAAATGGAGCCGCCGTACGAAGAGTTCCACTCCTTCGTGGAAAAGATGTGGGATTGGTGGATGGAGGAAGGCAAGAACCGCGAGCGTTTGGGCGAGACGATTCAGCGCCTGGGTCTGCGTGAATTCCTCAAGGCCGTTGAGCTGACGCCGGATCCACGCATGGTCAATACGCCGCGCTACAATCCCTATATTTTCTACGATCCCGCGGAAGTCCCCGGTGGTTGGGAACATGACGCCAAAGCATTTCGTCAACGCCATCAGGCCTAGGAGGTGGAGCTATGCCTTTTGATCCGAATAATATCATGGCAGACCGCATTACCGATATCGGTCCTCCCAAGTACGACAAGTTTATGCCCCCGATCGTCAAAGACAACTTCGGGAAGTGGAAGTATCATGAAATCCTCGAGCCGGGCGTGCTGCTGCACGTCGCCGAAAGCGGTGCCGAGCTGTATTCGGTCCGCTGCGGAGCGGCCCGCCTCATCACGGTCGATCTCATTCGCGAGATGTGCGATATCGCCGACAAGTACTGCGATGGTTACCTGCGCTTCACCACCCGAAACAACGTGGAGTTCCTGGTCAGCGACAAGGCCAAACTGCAGCCGTTGATCACCGACCTCCGGAGCCGTGGCAACTGGTTTCCGATCGGCGGGACGGGCAACAGCATCACCAACATCGTCCATACTCAGGGCTGGGCGCATTGCCACACGCCCGCCATCGACGCTTCGGGTGTAGTGAAAGCGGTCATGGACGATCTCTTCGAGTATTTTGGCTCGCATAAGCTGCCTGCTCAGGTCCGTATTGCCCTGGCTTGTTGCCTGAATATGTGCGGCGCCGTTCACTGCTCGGATATCGCCATTCTCGGCGTGCACCGCAAGCCGCCCTTCGTCGAGCATGAGCGTGTGCAGAACGTCTGCGAAATCCCGCTCGTCATCGCTGCCTGCCCGACCGCGGCCATCAAGCCCAAGAAGGTTGGCGAGATGAAGAGCGTGGAAATCAACAACAGCCGCTGCATGTTCTGCGGCAACTGCTACA
>CAZIEW010000084.1:2746-19393 GCA_964538515.1 uncultured Syntrophobacteraceae bacterium | reverse complement strand
CAGGCAGCTCCTGGTCAGATAGCCGCTCGATTCAAGGAAACGACGTGCAAACCTTGATGCTCTATAGGGGAAACCGACTTGAGGCTCTCGTGGAGGCGCTCGCGGAGGTGCTGAAGACCCCGCTCGCTTCTCCCTTCGACAAAGAGATCATCCTGGTCCAGAGCAAGGGCATGGAGCGCTGGCTTCGCATGCAGCTCGCGGCGCGTCTCGGGGTCTGCGCCAATGTGGCCTTTCCGTTCCCCAATGCTTTCGTCTACGATATCTTTCGAAAAATCCTGCCGTCGCTTCCGGATGAATCCCCGTTTGATCCTCCCTTCAGCACCTGGAAGATCTTGGAGCTCCTGAACCGCCTTCTCAAGACCCCGGGCTTCGAGATCATTGGGCACTACCTCCGAGAGCCCGGCTATAGCCTCAAAGGGCTGCAGCTGTCCCAGCGCATCGCGGAGGCGTTCAACCAGTATGTCATCTACCGCCCCGAGATGGTCGCCGGCTGGGACGCGGGTCTCGAAGATCACTGGCAGGCCGTGCTGTGGCGGGACGTCTCCAGGGGCCGGGAAAAAGAGCACCGAGCATCCCTCAAAGAACAGCTCCTGGAGAAGCTGGCCGTGGCCGCTCCGGGCGATCTCGAACTTCCTCAACGCATCACCCTCTTCGGGATCTCCTACCTCCCTCCTTACCACGTACAGATCCTAAAGGCGCTCTCCCGCCTGATCGACGTGGTCCTCTTCACCCTCAGCCCGTGCCGGGAGTACTGGGGAGACATTGCCGGCAGGAAAGAGATGAGGCGGCACGCCCTCTCCGAATCCTTCAAGGGGGTGTCGACCGTGGACCTTCACATGGAGCAGGGGAACAGCCTCCTGGCTTCCATGGGGATGCAGGGGCGGGATTTCTTTGATCTCCTGCTCGACATGGACTGCCAGGAATTGGACGTCTTCGAAGAGCCCGGCGAGGGGAGCCTCCTGACCCGCATCCAATCCTCCATCCTGCGCCTGGAGGAGGGGCCCCCGGACTCTCCGGACGGCGGGATCGTCGCCGCCGATGACCGCTCCGTTCAGATCCACTCCTGCCACAGCGCCATGCGCGAAGTGGAGGTCCTGCACGATCACCTCCTCGATCTCCTCCAGCACGACCCGGATCTTCAGCCCAGGGACATCCTCGTCATGGCCCCCGATATCGAATCCTACGCCCCCTTCATCCACGCCGTTTTCGACTCCCCTGACGCTGCCCTGCGAATCCCGCACAGCATCGCGGACCGGAACATGCGGAAAAAGAACAGGATGGCCGAAACCCTGCTGGCCATCCTGGAGCTGCACGGCGAGAGGCTGACGGCGCCGCAGGTCTTGAACATCCTGGAATCGCCGCCGGTGCTGGCCCGGTTTGACCTCACGGAATCCGATTTCGAGATCGTCTCCGGGTGGGTGCGGGATGTGCGCATCCGGTGGGGAATCGACGAAGCGGCCAGGCGCCAGTGGGCCCCCGTGGCCTTCCGGGAAAATACCTGGGCCGCAGGCGTAGACCGGCTCCTCCTCGGCTATGCCATGCCCGGGCGGGAAACAAAGGTCTTCAAGGGCATTCTCCCCTTCGACAACATCGAAGGCGGAGAAGCAGCCCTTCTGGGAGGGCTCCTTTCGTTTCTCGAGGAGCTTTTCCAGTTCCTTTCCTCCCTCGATGAGCCAAGGTCGCTTGCCGGCTGGGCCGACCATCTCCTTGCGGCCCTCGCCCGCTTCTTTCACGCCGACGAGGATTCCGAGCTCGAACTGCAGAGTCTCAGGCAGGTCGTGGCCCGGTTGAAACGGGTCCAGGAGGTCTCCGGGTTCCAAGACGCCATCGGCCTGGACCTCCTCAAGTGGACACTCGCGAGGGACCTCGAACAAGCGGATCTCGGCCAGGGCTTCATCACCGGCGGCGTCACCTTCTGCTCCATGCTTCCCATGCGGAGCATCCCGTTCCGGGTGCTGTGCCTCATCGGCATGAACGAAAACGCCTTCCCGAGGCAGTCGAAGGTTCTCGAGCTCGATCTCGTGGCCAGCAGCCCTCGGCCCGGTGACCGATCCCTCCGGCACGAGGACCGCTACCTGTTCCTCGAAGCCATCCTCTCTGCCCGAAACGTGCTGTATATCAGCTACACGGGACAAAGCTCCCAGGACAACAGCCTCATCCCTCCTTCCGTTCTCGTGAGTGAGCTCGCGGATCACATCAACGCCCATTTCACAAAGGAGGGGGGCGTGGGGAAAGACTGGTTTGTCACCCGGCACCGGCTTCAGCCATTCAACCCGGCCTATTTCACGAATCATGACGCCGGACTTTTCTCCTACTCCCGCGAGCACCTCGCCGAGGCGCGGTGTCTCGTTGCGGAAAAGCGCGCCGAGCGCATCTTCATCACGGGCGAGCTTTCCGAGCCCGGTGAAGCCTTCAGGACGGTGAGCGTGGACGACCTGGTCCGCTTCTTCACCAACCCTTCCAAATACCTCCTGAATAAACGGCTCGGGATCTTCCTGGATGAGGAGAGCGCGCTTCTTGAAGAGGCCGAGTGCTTCGAGCTGGACGGTCTGGAGAGCTACCTGATCCAGCAGGATCTCGTGGCGGCTGCACTCGGCGGAGCCTCTCCGAGAGACCGCCAGGCGCTTTTCAAAGCATCGGGGAGGCTCCCCCATGGAACGCCGGGGGATTTCACATTTACGGAAATGAGCCGGGGAGTCGAGCTCTTCGCCGCCCGGATGGAGCCGTACCTCCGGTCAGAGCCCCTGATGCCGCTCGATGTTCGGCTCGATATCGGGGACTTCCACCTGACGGGCACGATCCATCCGATCTTTCGGGACCACCTGTTGAAGTACCGCTATGCTGGGATCAAGGCCAAGGACCATCTCGGCGCTTGGATCCCGCACCTGGCTCTGAATTGCCTCGCCGAGCCCGGATATCCCCGGGAGAGCCTGCTCATCGGCCTGGACGGGGGGGGCTGGCATGCCGTGCAATACGGTGCCGTGGCGGAAAGTGGTGAGATCCTCGCCCGCCTCCTCGATCTCTACCGGCGAGGGCTGGTCCGGCCGCTCGGCTTCTTCCCCGCTTCCTCTTTCGACTACCTGCAAGCCCGCCTGCTCAAGCAGAAGACGCGCGAGCAGGCGCTCGACGGGGCGCGGCTCGTCTGGGAAGGAAGCGACCACAAGCGAGGCGAGATCAAAGACCCCTACCTCGACCTGTGCTTTCGGTCCATGGGCCCTTTGGATGCCGAATTCGAAACGATCGCGGCGGAAGTCTTCGAGCCGTTGTTTCGCTGCATGGAGGAGGTTGCGAACGATGCCTGAGCCGCGCACATCCCCGGAACCGTCTGCATCGCGACGCAATGGCGCGAAGGCCGCAGGGGACAAGACGGGGGCGATGAGAGAGCTGGACCTTCTCGAGACAGCCCTCGAAGGCACGAACCTCATCGAGGCGAGCGCCGGGACCGGAAAGACCTACGCCATCACGGGGCTCGTCCTGCGCCTGATCCTGGAGCTCGGCGTGCTCATTCAGCAGATCCTGGTTGTGACTTTCACCGAAGCCGCCACGAGTGAGCTCAAGGACCGGGTCCGCAGACGCCTCCGGGAGGCCGTGGATGCCTTTGCGGAAGCCACGACCGACGACCCGTTCCTTCAGGGTCTCCTCGATCGTCACCCGGATCCCGTCTCGAAAGAGTCCGCCCTTCGGAAGCTCAACTGCGCCCTCAGTGATTTTGACCAGGCGGCCATCTTCACCATCCACGGCTTCTGCCTTCGAACGCTGCAGGACCACGCCTTCGCGAGCGGGATGCTCTTCGATGCCGAGCTTGTGACGGACCAGGAGAGGTTGGTGCGGGACATCGTCCAGGACTTCTGGAGAGAGCACTTCTATGCGACATCGCCGCTCTTTTATTCCTACGCCCGGACATCCGGCCTGTCCCCCGAGGCGCTCCACTCCCTGGTGGGAAAGAACCTTTTCAATCCTCACCTCAAGGTCATCCCGGACCAGGACTTGACCGACTGCCGGGACGAGGAGGACCGCTTCCTCGAGGCGTTTGAAACGGTTGCCCGCTCCTGGGCTTTGAGCCGCGAGGCTGTCGGGGCGATCCTCTTGGAGAGCCCGGCCCTCAGCCGAAGCAAGTACCGGCAGACCAGCATTCCGGGGTGGATCCGTGAGATGGATGTCCTGTTTCAGGGGGAGTGCGTGAGCATCGGCCTGTGCAAGAGCTTCGAAAAGCTCACCTGGGGTGCCATTGCGCAGGCGGTCAAGAAGGGCCATTCGCCCCCCTCCCATCCTTTCTTCGGGCTCGCCGAAACGCTGCGGAAAGCCGCCGGGGACCTCCAGGCCGCCTACAACGCCCGCATCCTGGGGCTCAAAGTTGCCTTCATCGAGCATGTGCGCACGCAGCTCGAAAAGCGGAAGGCCAGCAAGAGCATCCTCTTTTTCGACGATCTCCTGGTCAAGCTCGAACGGGCCCTGACCGGGCCCGGTGGGGATCGCCTTGCGGGGATTGTGAAGGAGCGGTTCAAGGCGGCCCTCATCGATGAGTTCCAGGATACGGATTCCATCCAGTATGCGATCTTCCAGAGGATTTTCGGGGACGGGAGCTCCCCGCTTTTCCTCATCGGAGACCCCAAGCAGGCCATCTACGGATTCCGCGGTGCGGACATTTTCAGCTACATGGAGGCTGCGAGGCAGGTCTCCCGGCGCTACACCCTGAGCGAAAACTGGCGCTCGGAGCCGGCTCTCATCTCGGGGGTGAATGCGGTCTTTGACCAGGAGCATCCCGCTTTCGTCTTTGATGCCATCGGGTTCAAACCGGCTAGGGCGGCCAAAGCCAAAAAGCACGAGCTTCTCCAGGTGGACGGGCGACAGCCGGCCCCGTTCCAGCTGTGGCTTCTCAAAGGCTCGGCGGTTTCCGACGCGGTTCCCATCCCCAAGGGAAAGGCGCGTCCCCTCATCATCGATGCGGTGGCGGGCGAGATTTCGGCGCTCGTCGGCCTCGGCCGCGAGGGAAGGGCGCTCATCGGGGAGCGACCCGTGCGGGAGGGAGACATCGCCGTCCTGGTCCGCACCAACCAGGAGGCCAGGGATGTTCAACGGTCCCTGGCGAGCCACAATCTTCACAGCGTTCTCTACAGTACGGAAAACCTGTTCGACACCGCCGAGGCGCTGGAGCTGGAGCGTCTCCTCACCGCCATCGCCAACCCGGGTCATGAAAGTCTCATCCGGGCGGCCCTGGCGACGGACCTCCTGGGGGTGAGCGGCGAGGAGATCGGCCGGCTCATGGAAGACGAGATGGGATGGGAGCGCTGGCTTCTCGCGTTTGCCGAATACCACGACGTGTGGTCGAAGTTCGGCTTCTTCCGGATGTTTCGCCGGCTGCTTGTGGACAATGAAAGCCTCCCCCGCCTGATGACGCTCGAAAACGGGGAGCGGCGCTGTACGAACGTCCTCCACCTCTCGGAGGTGTTGCACCAGGCGGCCCTGGAAAATGGCTTCAAGATGTCCGCTCTCCTCAAGTGGCTTTCCAGCCAACGAGACGAGAGCACGCCGCGGCTGGAGGAGCATCAGCTCCGGCTCGAAAGCGATGAGAACGCCGTCCGGATCGTCACGATCCACAAGAGCAAGGGGCTCGAGTACCCCATCGTATTTTGCCCCTTCCTGTGGCAGGATTCGAAGCCCAAGAGCGGTCCGTTCGTCTTCCACGACGAAGGGGACGGTATGAGGCTGACCCTCGACCTGGGCTCTCCCCAGGGAGACGAGCACCGTGCCCTGGCCGGGAGAGAGCAGCTGGCGGAGAATTTGAGACTTCTGTACGTGGCCTTGACCCGGGCCAAAAACCGCTGCACGGTCGTCTGGGGCCCCTTCAACGGCGCCGGGACCTCAGCTCCCGCTTATCTCTTTCACCCTTCGGTCACGACCGGCTGGGACGGGACGCTCTCGTTTCTGGATAACCGGTTCAAGGTGCTGGATGACGACGCGGTGCGAGCCGATCTCGAGGCGCTGGAGAGCAAAGCCGGTGGGGCCATCGAGCTCCGGGAGATGGTTCTCGAAGCGGGCCGGGTCCTGCCTCCGGGGGCTGGTACAGCGTGGCGAATGTTTTCATTCCCCCATGAAGGGGGGCAGGGGGGTGTTGAAACTGTCGCAGAGCAAGGATCTTCCGGATGTCATGACACGCCCCTGGCCCCCCTGAAGGGGGGAATTGACGGTTCAGCCAGTTTAGGACTTTCGCCGCCCAGTACTAGCCAGGCCGTCGCGCTTTCGAGCCGGCCGTTTACCGGGAGCCTTGACCGCGTGTGGGGCATCTCAAGCTTTTCCTCCCTGATCCTCAAGCAGGCCCATAAGGCGGAGCTGGCGGACCGGGACGAATCGGCGCCTGAGCCCCCACCCCCACTGGACCGGAAGCAGGATCAGACCCGCGATGTCTTTTCGTTTCCCAAGGGGACGGCCTCGGGCATCCTTCTCCATACGGTCTTCGAAAAGCTGGATTTCACGGATCCAGACCCGGAGGCCATGCGCGGTGTCGTTCTCAAGGAGCTTGGGGTCCAGGGGTTGGACCCTGCGTGGGCAGAGGTTCTCTGCCGGATGATCCAAAACGTCCTCAGTGTGGAGCTGCCTTCCACGTTTGGGGGCTTTCGCCTTTCAGATGTCCCCACCTCCAGGCGGCTGACGGAGCTCGAATTCTATTTTCCTCTCCAGCGACTGCACGGCTCCGACCTGACGGAGCTCTTCAGCCGCCACGTGGGGACCGGCACCGGAGCGGGGGCTTCGGCCAACCGAGACCGGTTCCGATTCGATGCCGTCGAAGGCTTCATGAAGGGGTTTATCGACCTGGTTTTCGAGGCCAACGGCCGTTTTTACATCGTTGACTGGAAGTCCAATTTTTTGGGGCCATGCATCGAGGATTACGGCCGGGAATCGCTCAAAAAGGCGGTGAGGGAGAGCTTGTACGATCTTCAGTACACGCTCTACACGGTGGCCGTGCACCAGTTTTTGCGGACGCGGATTCCCAAATACAGCTACGAAGACCACTTCGGTGAGGTTCTCTATCTGTTTCTGAGAGGCATCGACCCGACTCACGGGCCGGAGTACGGCGTCTACAGGGACCGACCCTCATGCGCCTCCATCGAGACGTTGAGTGAGGCGCTTACCGGAAGGACGAAACACCCGTGACGGAAGAAACCTTGAAATCTCTTGTTGCGGTGGGCGAGCTCTCCGCGCTGGATTTCCACTTCGCACGGCTCATGATGCGTCTCGGAGCGAGCAGGGAGCCCGAGCTCGCTCTGGCCGCCGCCCTGGTGAGCCGTGCCACCGGGCAGGGGCACATCTGCCTGGATCTGCGGGTCGCACCCAGGGGATTCCTCGACAACCGTGAGGCCGCGAAGCTCGTTCCGGATTTTGAGCCATGGTATGAAACGCTCAGAAAAAGCCCCGTGGTTGGCGCGCCGGGCGACTACAGGCCCCTCGTTCTGGATGAATCCGGAAGGCTTTACCTGTACCGCTACTGGGAGTACCAGCAGAAGCTCGCCGACGCTCTCAGGGCGAGGATTGCGAGAGCACCCGATGCAGGAGATGGCTCCGCTCTCCGGGAGCGACTCGATCGCCTGTTCCCTGCGGAGGGAGTGGAGATCGACTGGCAGAAAGTGGCGGCGCTTGCGAGCGTTCGCAACCGCTTCTGCGTCGTCTCGGGCGGCCCTGGAACGGGCAAGACGACGACGGTAGCCAGGATCCTCGCGCTGCTCCTTGAGCTCAATCCCGGCCGGACGCTGCGCGTGGCGCTTGCGGCTCCGACCGGAAAGGCCGCCGCAAGACTCCAGGAAGCCATCAAAAACGCCAAAGGGAAGCTCGCCGCTTCAGAGGAAGTGAGAGGAGCCATTCCCGAAGCCGCCTCCACCCTTCACCGCCTCCTGGGGAGTATCCCGGGCTCTCCCTCTTTCAGGCACAACGAAGAGCACCCGCTGCCCCTCGATGTGCTGGTCGTGGACGAGGCTTCCATGGTGGACCTCCCCCTCATGTCCAAACTGGTCCAGGCGCTCCCTTCCCAGGCCAGACTGATTCTGCTCGGGGACCGGGACCAGCTCGCCTCGGTCGAGGCGGGAGCGGTGCTGGGAGACATCTGCCGGACGGGAGGAAGGATCGTCTATTCCAAGGATTTTTCAATCGCCTGTGAAAAGGCGTGCGGCGCGGCCTTGGATGCGTCGCTCATCGCGGACGGGGCAGGAGCAGCGGCCAGGGACTGCATCATCGAGCTTCAGAAAAGCTACCGTTTCTCGGGGGAGAGCGGCATTGCCCGCTTCAGTTCGAGGGTGAGGCAAAGCGATGCCGACAGCGCGGTTTCGATGCTGAGAGCGGGCGCTCATGCCGATCTGGCCTGGACCGAGACGGCCTCCTGCGTCCAGCTCGAAAGAATCATCCGAGACCACGTGATTGGGGGGCTCAGGCCGTACCTTGAAACGGTCAACGATCTGGCCGGCCCCGTCGGGGATGACGCCGACGGACGTCTCAAGGAGGCGTTCGACGCCTTCGAGGGCTTCAGGATCCTGTGTGCGCTGCGGGAGGGGTTGTGTGGTGTGAGCGCGTTGAATCGGCTCGTGGAGGCGATCCTGGATGAAGAGGGACTCATCCAAAGCGGCCGTAAATGGTACGTGGGCAGGCCGGTCCTGATCCAGCGCAACGACTACACCCTTCGCCTGTTCAACGGCGACGTTGGACTCTACCTTCCCGATATCGTCACCGGGACCGATTACCGAGTCTTCTTCCCAGGGGCCGAGGGCTCTTTCAGAAGCTTCACGCCTCAACGGCTCCCCGAGCATGAAACCGTATGGGCCATGACGGTTCACAAGAGCCAGGGCTCGGAATTCGATGACGTTCTCCTGATCCTGCCGGACCGAGACTCACTGGTCCTGAGCCGTGAGCTGGTTTACACCGCTATCACGCGCGCCAGGAGGAAGGTCACCGTCCTGGGCCCCGAGGCCGTCCTGCGACAGGCTATCCTGCGCTCCACACGGCGCCTCTCGGGCCTGTCCGACGCCCTGTGGGGGGATTGAGAACGGAGAGCGAAATCCCATGCGAACGGATCTGGCCGTCGCCCACCTCAATCATCTTCGCTCCGGCTTCCCGCCAGGAACGCAGTCGGCATGCGACAGCGAGGGACACTGCAGAAATTGGCGATTTCGATCCCCATGCTTTGATGATCGCGTCGCAGGTGGAAGTTGAGCCATGAGGACGTCCGGTTGAGCTCCCACATGCGGGGCGGTACGCAGCCAAACGCCAGCTTTCGTGTCTCGCCGACCGCCGCCAGACGTCTGTACGCCCTGAACCACACGCAATGCTTTTCCGGATACACCTCGCACCGGCCGTCGTGGCTGCCGCCGCACGGTCCGTTGCGGATGTGCTTGGGGCACTGCGATTCCGGACACAGAAAGGCCACGTGCTGAATCGCGCAATCGCCGCAGCGGCGGCACTCGAGGAGCACCGTTTTCACCGCGTCCTCCAACACGTGCATCACCAAATGCCCCGCCCGCCGTTTGTCCAGCTGGCGCGCTATGAGGCCCAGTCCGCGCGCAAGAGGGCTGTCGAATGCGAACAAAAGGTCGTGGCTGCGCTTGAGCCCTTTGTAGCCGGCACGCTCCAACCGTGTTGACGTCGCGCGGAAGGTGCCGGGCTCGTCTGTCAGCAGTCCCGACCTGGAGTCTTTCCTGTAGAAATAGAAGCCGTCTTTCTGCGGGAAATCGAATTCGGGGACAAACTCCTCCCAACGATGCTCGATCTGCGCCGCCCGGTCCAGAATGTGGGCGGCAGTCTCAAAACGTTGGTGGATCCCGGCGAGATGGACACCGCGATATCCCAGCCCCTTGACCACGGCAATCAGCCTGGCTGACCGCTCGATGGCCGCCTTGCGCCCCGCTTGCTTGCTGTGCCATTCCGCTTCGATCGTGTCGCGCAGCTTGTCGGTGACGACGACCCCGGGAATCCTGCCGCTGTTCATGATCTGCGCGACCTTCGGCGTCAGATGGTACACCGATGCCAGGGTGGGGGGGGCGATCCCGAGGTCGCGCTGGACCTTCAACAGCTCCTGAAACTTGCGGGCGTCGTAGCCCAGCTGCGTGATGACGAAGTGAGCACCGGAGGATACCTTCCGGCAGAGCTTGGCATATTGCGTAAAGGTCTCGGCTTCCGTGCTCTTGAAGGGCGATACGGCGCAGCCGATCAAAAATCCCTCCGGGTCGCCCCGCTCTTCGATCTTGCTGCTCAACATGGTCAGCGCGCAGATGAGGTTCACCGAATCGAGGTCGAACACAGGCATTCCCTGACCCCCGAAACCGGCTCCGGAATAATCGCCGGTCAGAGCCAGGATGTTTTTCATTCCCATGCGGTCCAGCTGCCAGGCGCGGCTTTCCATGCCGATCCGGTTCGAATCGCGGCAGGTGAAATGAATGATCACATCCATGCCGAGCCGGAAGATTTCATGGCCGATCACGTCCGGGCTCAACGACGGGTTTCCTCCCGGATTATCGGTGATGGAAACGGCGGAGATCCGTCCGTCGGAATAGGCGTCTGCGGCGACCTGCAGGATACTGTCGATCTGGCGCCCTTTGGATTCCCTGCTGGGAACGAGCTCCAGCGTCGTGACAAATTTGGTGGGGTCGAGAATGTCGTGACGGAATACGCGCAGCATGTTGGCCCTCGCAGTCTTAGGATCGCCGCCCCGGCAGCGCCCGGCACCAGAGCGCGAGCACGCCCCGCGCGCCCCCCAGAAGCAGTCCTATCCCCGGAAGATGTCGGCCTTGGTGAAGACCACCTTGCCGGCCGTATCCAGGACCTCACCGGGATAGGGCGGTACGTGATCCTTGGCCGGGTGCCGACCTCCCAAGAGCAGGATCAGAGAGACCACAAAGCTGAGTATGGCTGCCTTTCTGGGATTCTCGACCGAAATGGCTCTCCTCCTCAGGCACGCAGGGTGGCATCCGCCGGCTCTTGTGATTGGTCAGCGCTTGGAGGTTGGAGCGGGATCTGCCGTTCGAGCGTTTCGGTTCGAAGTGAAACGGATCGAGCACGGGGAACGATTCGCGTCGATTATACGCGGCCCTTGCCCTAAAGTCATGATTTCAGAAAAAGGCATACGAAAAAAATAGATCTTGTCTTCACGAAGATGTAACAGTCTATGTGTCCTCAGACGGGGGCGAAGTCCTGCACTGCCGCCGCGGGCTCATGGCTTTGGCCCTGGAGCCGGGTGGTGGCTCAGGAGCGATGCAGCGAACCCTTTCGAAGAAGCTGATGGGAGGTAGAATCATGAAAGGGGTGGTAACGTGGGGCCTGTCCATTTGCCTGGTGGCTTTCTTCACGGCGATGAGCTTCGGGGAGGCTGCCTTCAAGGTGACCACTGCCGCATTCAAGGATGGGGGCTCCATCCCCAACAAGTATGTGATGTCGGACATCGGCGGCAGTAACGTGTCGATTCCATTGAGTTGGAGCAGTCCGCCGGAAGGGACGAAGTCTTTCGCACTCACCATGATCGACCCGCATCCCGTGGCCAACGATTGGATTCACTGGATGGTGATCAATATTCCCGCTGCCACGATCTCGCTGGAAGAAGGCGCATCCAGGAAGAAGATGCCCGCGGGCTGCCAGGAGCTGTCCAACTCCTACGGAGACAAGGGATACGGGGGGCCCCGCCCTCCAAGGGGCTCGGGGAGGCATCCCTATGTGGTGACCGTGTATGCTCTGAATGTTGAAAAGGTGGAGCTGGACGCGCAGCCATCCCTGAACGCCTTCAAGCAGGCCATTCAGGGCAAGGTGCTGGGGGAGGCCAAGTTGACGGGTTATTATCAGCAGTAAAGAGCATGAGGCGGCAGGCAGCCAATGAGTGCGAAATAACCCTAAACCGAATCATCGGCGTTGGGAGCTCGAGCGGGCAGGCTTTGGCCTGGGTGCGGGGCTGGAGCGCTCTTGCCGGCACGGGCTCGGACACGTGACGGGGAGTTGGCGGCTCGCGTCGATATTGCCGGAAAGGAGCGTCTATGCTGGATCACGTTTTTTCCCCGCTCAAAGTGGGAGGATTGGAGCTCAAGAACAGGCTCACCATGGCGCCGTTGTACCTGGGCTATGCGGGTGAAGGGGGCACGGTAAGCCCTCTGCTGTTGGAGCATTATCGGTTGATGGCAGGAAGCGGTGTCGCGCTGGTGGTCGTTGAAAACGCCACCATCGACCATCCCGTCGGGAGCGGATCCAACCGAACCTTGCGTGTGGATACGGACGGCTCTTTGGACGGCCTTGCCCGGCTGGCTCGAGCCATCAAGGAAGAGGGTGCCTTGGCGTGTCTTCAGATCAATCATGCGGGCCGCTTCGCCGGCATGGCCTCGCAGCCGCTCGCCCCATCGGCGGTGGAGGCCTTTGGTCGCACCCCCAAACCTCTCACCCCCGATGAAATCCAGTACCTTGTCGGCAAGTATGCCGATGCGGCCCGGCGCGTCATGGAGGCGGGATTTGACATGGTCGAGCTTCACGGCGGCACGGGCTACCTGCTGGCCCAGTTCATCTCCCCGAGAACCAATCGGCGAAACGATGTTTATGGGGGGTCTGTGCAGAACCGTTGTCGATTCCCCGTGGAGGTCCTGGGCGCGGTGCAGGCGGCGGTGCGGGACTTCCCCGTGGGCTACCGGTTCCTGGCGAGCGAATGGCTCGAAGGCGGTCTCGAGATCGATGAGGCGTGCGAGGCGGCCAAGATACTGGAGGGCGCCGGAGTGGCTTATCTTTCAGTCATGGGAGGGACCTACGAATCCTTCTTTCTGCCGCATGTGGTGGAACGGTGCAAACAGCAGGGTTACATGGTCGATCTGGCTTCAGCCGTGAAGCGGGCGGTGTCCGTTCCCGTGATCGCAGCCGGCCGCATCGCCTCGGGCAAACTGGCCGAATCGATCATCGCGGATGGCAAGGCCGATTTGATCGGGCTCGCGCGTGTTCTCTGGGCGGATCCTGACTGGCCTTCCAAGGTGAGGGAAGGACGTGAAGAGGAGATCGTGCACTGCGATCCGGATGGTGACGACACGTGCACGAAGCTGGTGATGAAAGGGAAGCCGGCCTTCTGTGTTCGGTGGCCGCATGAGAAGCTGCAGGCTTGGAAGGCGCGATTCGAATAAGGGCCGATCGGCGTTCGAGGATGTTGGTCTGAAACGGCTTCCGCTGCGATCTCACTGCTGGATTGGGTCGAGAAATCATGGGATATGAATCAAGGAGAGGGCTCTCCTTCGGGATCATTTTCGCAATTCTGTCGTCGTTCTCCATGGCCGCTTTCGCCGAGCCCGTTTCGATTGACCGAAGGCTATACGCCGAGCTTCTAAAATTTCCTACCGACCGTGAAATCGTTGAGGTGGATGGTGTCCCATGCCTCAGAATATTTCTTCGCAAAGGGCAGTCCATCAGCTATTTCTGCCGCTTTGTGAAATACTTCGATCACAACTTTGAATTTTATCGTCAGCGTATCGCCCTCATCAACCGGCTGGAGCCGATGGCCGTCGTGGACGGGCCGGATAGCCTCAGCACGGATGTAGAATTCATTTATGTTCCACTCAACTATGCCATTAGGCCCAAGATTCTTCCCGAGTACATCGCGACCATCTCCCGGTTGCCGCAATTCATTCTGATTGACCTCGGCGAACAGTGCCTTGGGCTTTATGAATACGGAAAGCTGATGCATTTGTTTCCGATTTCATCCGGAAGATACGGAACACCGGCGAGACGATTTGTCATCTTATCCAAGGAAAGGAATCATTACTCTACAAAATACGATAATGCGTGGATGCCTTATTCATTAAGGCTCTTCGGGAATTATTTTTTGCATGGAGGTATTCTTCCGAGCTACGCGGCTTCCCATGGGTGCATTCGATTGATCTATGAAAACGCTATTGAGGTTTACAATTGGGCACAAGTAGGAACACCGGGCGAAATAGTCAACCGAGCAGCTTTCAAACAAAAAGAAAACGATACAGAGGATGAGGAGGAAGAAGAGGAAGACGAAGATACAAAAGATCTTTACTAGTTTGACGTAAGCTCCAAGAAGCTATTTCTCTTCCGTTATTGGCTCTCCTCGCGCCTTTTTGATGGCATCATCGACTTTTTTGTCGAGTGCCGCCTGCCTCTTTTCTTCCTTGATTTCCTCTTCGGTTTTTTCCTTTTTATCCTTCTCTCTTAATTTGGGAACCTCCTCCTTGTTCTTCGCATCATCGGGATCCTGGATTGCTCCAAATGGAATCTTGAGGATTGGGATGGTGACTCGCGTGGATCTGCCGGGGTCGAACGTGGTGTCTTCCGCAACCGACACGCCCGTGTAGCCGGTGACTAAGACCAACAATGCTGCAAAGACCCATCTTCTCATTTGAGCTCCTCTCTGTGGTCGCCTACAGATACCAGAGGACCATCGGAAGCCTTACGGACAGAACTACCGGCCTCAATCGCCAAACTCTCCGTCCAACATCAAAGAGGGTAACCGAACGTGAAAAGACTCCGATCAAGAGGCTCCGATCACCGGCAATCAGTTGTTCGGAGTATCCCGCAACGCCTGAAGCGTCATTTTACTTGAGCGAGCTACCAAGGGCAAGCCGTTCTTAAGGTCTTCAACGGCGAGTCCCAGTGGTCCGTCAAAATGATTGTGCCGGGCGAGACAAGACCCCCCTGCCCCCCTGAAGGGGGAATGAAAACATTCGCTACGCTGTCCTAAGGGCGTTGCGGTTTGCTCAGTCGGCACATGAAGCTTCTGCTGGTGGATGTGCCGGTCGTCGGACCGCGCCGCTCGTCCTCGGTCAGTGTGTTGAGATTGGCGCGCGGGTCGTGCTCGCCCCATCCCCAGGAGAGGCGGACCATTCCGGGGCGCACCGTCGTCGAAAGCCTCGCAGCCATTTCAACGGCGCCTTTCGGGGATTCGATTCGCACCGGGTCCCCCTCCTTCAGGTCATAGCGCCGGGCATCTTCGGGGTGAATGTCGACCACGCAGCCCGGGCCGCCCTCAAGCAGCGCGGGAATGTTGCGAAACTGGGAATTGGTGAAGCGGATGTCGCGGCTCCCGCTGATTCCCAGCAGGGGGTATTCGTCGCTTCGATCGGCGAAGCTGATCGGGTCTTCGCCCAAGCCATGCTCAAAGGGTACGCCTGGCAATCCGGCTCCGGCCAGTCGTTCGGAGAAGAATTCAACCTTGCCCGAAGGCGTCTTGAAGCCGCCTTCCCTATATTTTTCGTACCGGAGCTCCTCGATTCGAAGGCCGTTGCCGTGCTGCCGCAGCTTTTCCACGGTGACTCCCGTGGGCTCCAACTGATAATCGATGGCCTCTTCGGCGGTCTGCCAGGGAAAATCGGCGGCAAGCCCCAGCCTTCGGCCCAGCTCGAAAACGATCCGCCAGTTGGGCCAGGATTGCCCCACGGGCGGGATCACCGCGTTTTGCAAAAGCATTGGATTGTTGCGGATGGAGAAACGGTTGAGCTGGGTCGTTTCAAAGCAGCTGGCAGCCGGCAAGATGACATCAGCCAGCTTGGCCGTTTCGGTCAGAAACATCTCGATGACCACCAGCGTTTCCAGCTTGGTGAACGCCTCCCGAGCCCGTGTTGAATCCGCCATGGTGATCACGGGGTTGCCGGTCTGGACCACCACCATGTTGACCGGATAGGGGGCTCCGTCGAGGATCGCATCGATGAGACAGCCCTGGACCTGGTTGCCCCAGGTCTCGCTGAAGGTATTGAACAGCGGGTAGTCGCGGGTGATGGGCTCCACGCTGTCTGGGAGGCGATCTTTCAGCTGAATGTTGCGGACCGGTATCGGCTGCGGCAGAACGTCGCCGCCCGGTTTGTCCAGATTTCCACTCAGAGCCCTCAGCATGGCTATGGCCCGGGTGGTGTCGAACACCTCGCGGTGCATGTCCAGACCGTTGCCGTCAATGATGGAGGAGGGTTTCGTGGTGGCATAGAGTCGCGCCACCTCCCTGATCCGATCCGCCGTCAGCCAAATCTTCTCCGCGACGGCTTCGGCCGGGTATCGGGCCGCGACGGCTTTGAGCCGATCGAAGCCGACGGTGTGGTGCTCGACGAACTGGGAGTCAACCCAGCCGTTCTCGATCATTTCGTGGATCATGGCCATGGCGAGGAGTCCGTCGTGGCCCGGTTTGATCTGCAGCCAGAGGTCCGCCTTGCGGGCAAGGGCCGTCTCCACGGGATCGATGACGACCAGGGTTGCCCCCTGCTCCTTGGCATACTGGATGGACTCAGCCGCACCCAGCGCGGTGTTTCCGTCGTTTTTGCCCCAGACGATCACGCATCGGGCGTTTTTTGCTTCCGAGAAAGCCATGGACCCATAGGTGTAGGAATGCGCGAAATCGCGGGCCACGAAGCAAATGGAGCCGTTTCCGATGGTATTGGGTGAGCCGAAAGCATTCATGAGCCGATTGGGATAATCCCAGGGGGCTCCCCAGTCGGCGGCCATGCCCCGCAGCCAGGCAACCGACTGGGCTCCCGACTCCTTCCGATGATGGAGAAAGCGGGCAGCCACCAGGTCGAGGGCCTCATCCCAGCTCGCCTCACGAAAGCCCGAGCCGTCGTCCTTCCGGATCAGCGGAACCGTCAGACGCTCGGGCGAGTAAACGATATCCGGGGCGGCGGCCAGCTTGGGGCAGAACAACCGTTTTTC
>CAZIEW010000084.1:0-2646 GCA_964538515.1 uncultured Syntrophobacteraceae bacterium | reverse complement strand
GCCATGGCATCGTAGAGCTGCTGGAAAGTGACCGAAGCCCTTTTGGGGCCTGTGATCTTGGACCACTGCTCGATGGTCATCCGATTCACCGCTCCCTCTTCAGGCTCGGGATTTCTTGTCGACCATGAAGCGAAGACTCGAGCCTGCTCTTGGTGATGCAGATACTTCCGCAAGGCGGGAACGTGCTTGTCATCACAGGTCAGGGCCACAAAATAACTTGTCCTGAGGAGCGCTTTCTCGAATAGCCAGGGAGTCAGTTGGCCGATCAGAAAGTCGCCGACGCTCGGCGGACCGCCAAGGCCGTCTGCGGTTCCCCTTCCTCCCCAGCCCAGGTGCAGCGGGTTAAGGGGATCGAATCGTTGGGCGTCGTCCCACTTGCGCTTCTTGTACGTTTTGAAGGTGCCGGAGAGGCCATAGAACCTGTCAAAGTAGGCGATCTTGGTATTGGCGTTGATGCGAAAATAGGTTTGGAGATGGGCCATTTCGCGTGCATAGAAAACGAGGTCCACCCCTTCAACGCTCTTGGGAATATGGCTTATGTCCGGTTCGCTCATGCCAATCGCATCGACCTTGATCAGATCCTTTCCCATGTCTCTCTCCCCTGAATCAGCTTGGCCGGTGTCTTGGCGAGTCGACCGCTCCTAATATTCAAAACTTTCCGGTGTCTTTGAAAAAGTCGCTCATCATGGAGACACGCTCTTCCTCAAAGAAGAACAAGGTTACCCCTTCATTCTCATAGGGCTCATTCTTTCGCGTGATTCCCTTGTTTCTCCAATGGGCGGCGACCTTGTTGTCCTGCGCGATGGTGTGCTCGACGACAAAAGTGAGCTGAGGATACTGCCGGAAAAGTACTTGAAAGAACTTGAGGATTTTCTCTTTGCCGATGAGCGGCTGCGTCTTCGGAAAGAAGAGACGTGCCTCTTCTGTCAAGAAATCGCCCATTTGCTCCAGTCTCTGGGTGCTCAGGAGCTCAAAAAACCGGTCCACCCTGTTGCTCAGATCTGCCATACGCCCTATTCCCCATTGAGGGTTAACTCACGGTACGCCACCATTCAGTGGGAATCCCCTGCACCACGCTCCGATAGGTCACATATACCACCGCGAAAACCTTCCCGCAAACTTCTTCAAAAGCTTCATGGTCTTGTGAATAGGTCTTGCCGGATTCTATCGATCCGCGATCATACGGACCTTCTTGCGGGTAGCTAAATCGGCCATAATCCGGTAGCATCATGGCTTTCGTTTCTCTTGGCTTCGGACCGTTCCTCCCTTACTCTTTGAACAAGGAGAGTCGCCCATGAATAGACCGCTTTCGGGTAAGACCGCTGTCATTACCGGAGCGAGCTCCGGCATTGGATACGCCACCGCACTTACATTGGCTCGGGGAGGCGCCTCGGTCGTGGTCAATGCCCGTCGCAAAGACCGCCTGGATGAGCTGGCCGCGACAATTGTCAGGGAAGGGGGCAGAGCCCTGGCTGTGCCGGGGGATGCAAGCGTTACGGCTGACATCGATGCGCTGCTGGATCGCGCTTTGGGCTGGGAAGCCGGGGGAGGTCGGATCGACATCGTTGTCGTGAACGCCGGCCGCGGACTGGCGGGAGGGCTCCTCAGCAGTGAAGAATCCCAATGGGAGCAGATGTACCAGGTCAACGTCCTGGGAGCCGCCCACCTCATGCGTCGGGCCGGCCAGGCCATGGCTCAACAGAAAAGTGGGGATATCGTGGTCATCGGCTCCGTGGTGGGACGCAATGTTTCGCCTTTCAGCGCCTTTTACGGATCAAGCAAATTTGCAATCGGCGCCATCGCCGAGGGGCTTCGCCGGGAGATCTGCGCGTACGGGGTTCGGGTTTCGTTGGTGATGCCCGGTATCGTGCTCAGTGAATTCCAGGATGTGGCCGGCTACAATGCGGAAAACTTCGGAAACGCGGCTGCCCAATTCGGGAAGCTGCTCGAGCCGCAGGCCATCGCCGAGGGGATTCACTGGCTGCTCACGCTGCCACCCCATGTGAACGTCAACGAGATCACGATCCGGCCCACGGGTCAAAGCTACCCGTGAGAGGAGACGATCTCGATCCGGGCGCCTGTGACGGGGGGCCGCAACCTGCTCAGGCGTGACGCTTATGACCGGGAGCTCCTGTCGAGCTTCTGTACCTCGAAGGGCGGCTCGGCCGTCAAGGAAGGACCCTTATGGAAGAAACCTCACGCTCACACGCGGGAAGATTGGCCATACGCAATTTCAGGATCGCAGCCGATGCGCTCCTGTTGATCGGTCGCTTCAAGATGAACGGACGTTCCGGGCAGGTCCTGCAGGATGCCCTGAAGACGCTCAGCCCCGAGATCTATGGATCCATGAACGACCCCAGAAGCATCGAGCTCAAAGGGCTGGAATACGTCATGGATCGACTCCCGAGGGGAATCGAGGAATGCAGCCGCTTTGTGATGACCTCGGAGGAGGATCTGGGGGACACTCCCTTTGAGATGCTTCAGCCCGCGAAGCGCCGGAGGATATCCTATCGTATCAGTGAACGGGAAATGTGCTTTGTCATCACGTGTGGCTTCAGTGAAATCTATGATATTCTCACGCATCTGACGTTCTTGTATATCGAGGCGAAGAATATTCACAGCAAGATGAGAGACCAGGAAGGGAAT
>CAZIEW010000083.1:0-23018 GCA_964538515.1 uncultured Syntrophobacteraceae bacterium | reverse complement strand
ACTATTTATTCAATCGACGGCTTTTCTCAAGCAACTCGGAATCCATCATGAGCCTGCCCTTTTACTCCGCCCGAGCTAACATCGTGCAAAAGCTGTCAGCGAAGATGGGGCCATGGGGCGGGGCTCCGGGAATTGCTGGGCGGATGGCTATTTCTTGCCGTTCACCTCATAGGGCTTACGCGCTCCCTAAAGAACCGCCGGATACGCAAACCAACAGCACCCCACGGACTGGCACCTGATGTCCGGGGGGTGCTCTGTTGGACGCGGCGTGACAATCGGCGCGACCTTCCCAATGGGCTCAGCCCTATGGTTTTTTGGGAGCTGTCGTCGAGGTCTCGGGCTTCTTCTGCTCGGTTTTCTTGGCTTCGCTTTTCACCTCAACGCTCGCGGCCTTCATGGTGTAATAGACCGTCACCTTGGCCCCGACCTTGAGCTCGCCACCCGAAACCTTTGTTTCCTTGTCCCGGCCAATCTCCCACTTCTCCTTCCCCTTCTGAACGACGATCACGTCGTCTTTTACCTCCAGCACCGTCCCCGTCCACTGATACTGGGTCGGGCCAGCCGCAAACGCCATCGTGGAGAACAAGGCAACCGCAAACAGAACGATCATGCCACGCTTCATGAAAAGCCTCCTTGTTGAGAAGATCAACGCTGGTGAGCCTCGACGTCGGGGCTCCGGTCTCTTACTTGAGCAGCATCATTTCGGCGTTCTTCATCAACACCTCGCCATCTTGCATCATGGTCTGGCCTGCTGAAGGAGTCGCTGTCTTGGTCATGGACTTCTTTTCGAGATCGGCCATCATCTTCTTCTTGGCATCCACCATCATCTTGGAGCCGTCAATCATCTTCTTCTTGCCGTCTGGAATTTTTTGAGCTTGAAGAAGCTTGTCGCCCTCCATGACCATCTCGTAGCCATCCGACATCATCACTTCACCTTCCAGGGCCGCCCCTTCCTTGATCTGACCATCCTTCACCAGGTCGGCCTTCATCATCTTCTTGCCGTCCATCATCTTCTTTGCCCCGTCCATCATCTCCGCTTGCCCCTGAACGGGCTTCTTGACCCCCATCATCTCCATGGCGCCTTCTTTGGCCGTTTCCTTGAGTACGTCTTTCATTTGTACCTGAGCAAAGACCATGGACGAGCCTGCCAGAAGAAACAACGCGGCCAAGAGACATGGACCAGCCATTCTGATCGATCGGAAGGACACTCTCTTCATGATGTGCTCCTTTTGGTTATGGGTGGTGGTGACGTGACTCAACGATCTTGATTTTCAAGAGATACTATAAATATATATATCGGTGCCATAAGTATGTTTCTCACCTCCTTTCTCAACCGCTATCCATTAATGCTCAAAAAAGAATACCTGACATCTATACCTAGAAAATAAGTCAATCAAGAAGATGTAATTATTAATTAAAGCGCAACCGGATCACAGATTGAATCCAGTATACAAATAAAGTGAGGTATTGATCACATGAATAACCAGCGGCAAATGTAAATTCATAATCAATGTTCTGAAGTGTTGATAAATCCAAAAGCAAATGGAGTGCCAAAGTGCTTCGAGGTTGCGGGTGCCTTGTAAGAGGCTCTTGAGATTGGATTTTTTCTGGTGCTAATAATCCGTGTCGGATGTTTTCTAAAAATAAGTCCGAAAATCCAAAAGGTAAAGTACCGAAATTTTCTCACCCGTGAGAACGGCGCGCAAAAAAGGTACATCGAGCCGCCTGGCTTGGGGCGGCAAACTCCGATGGCGCCCAAGGGCTGTTTCGTGCCATAATGAGTGCCATCCATTCTGATTGACAAAACAAGGAGAGCCCCGATGGAGCAGCGGGTCTCGGTGAGACAGCCAGAGCTTGCGTGCATGACCCCAACGAGACCGATCATGGGTTGTCGCATGGGGCTGCGCATCGGCCTGAAGAGGCTGGCCTTGGCCGTCTCGCTGGTCTTCTTGGCGCTGATTCACAACGGGGCATTCGCTCAGGAGGACGTCACTGACAAGGTGCGGAAAAACACCCCGTTGGCACAGAAGATCCAAGACTTTTGCGCCGCTTATTGCCAGGGCAACAAGAGGGAAGGTCTTCTCCGGGCTGTCACCCTGCGGTCCCTTGGGAATGGCCGCTTCCGTGGCGTGATGACCGCCGACCTGAGAAGCTGCCAGGAAATGGAGGAGCCTTTCCCGGTCACGGTTTTCGACTGGACGGTTCGCGTGCGGGCGGAAGGGGTTCTGGATGCATCCACCTGTATCTTCATCGTGGACGCCGTCACGTTCCACAATGACCCGTATGGGCTCCTGGAAGGGGCGTTGGAAAACCCCAAAGGCCAGAAGGTCCCGGTTGCCAATTGCAGGCGGCTGCTCCCCTGAGGAAGCGAGCATCCCTAAAGAGCCTCGCTGGTCATGAAGCGGGCTCTTTCTTTCATGCAGGAGAATCATGATGCGCGAGGAGCAGATTCGTGAGCTGATCCTGGATCGGCTTCGCCAAATCGCCCCGGAGGCAGATATCGAGAACCTCAATCCCGACCTGAGGTATCGTGATCAATTTGGGTTCGACTCGGTCGATTTTCTGAACTTTGCTCTATCGCTGCAGGAGCAGCTGAAGATCACCATCCCGGAGGAGGATTTTCCCGCCCTCGCAACCCTCAATGGGTGCATGAGTTACCTCACAGCGAAGATGCAGACCTTTTCCAGGTCATGAGCTTCGACCCCAATCAGAGCACCAGGGATGCGAGGATCACGCCGGGATCATCGAGCATGCGCTGGGTGCTGAAGCCGAGAGCCCGGCAGAGCCGCAGCATCGGTCTGTTTTCGCTCAGGACCTCTCCGTAGATCTCCCGTATCCCCCGTTTTCTGGCATAGTCGATGATCCGCCGCATCATCAGAGGTCCAAGCCCCAGGCCCGTCATGTCCCGTCGCAGCATGATGGCGAATTCCGCCCGATCGTTGTCCGCATCCGCAGTGATGCGCACACCGCCGCAAAGCACCGGTCCTTCCGGGCCTTGCTCGTCGACGAGGACCAGGGCCATTTCGCGGTCATAGTCCAGCTGGGTCAGGCGCGCGGCGAGGGAGTGTGACAAAACTTTCATCGGGTGCATGAACCGCAGGAAGATATCTTCAGGCGGGAGGGAGGCGAAGAGGCTCAGGTAGGCCGGCTCGTCCTCCGGTCGGATCGGGCGCAGGAGGAGGCGATGCCCGTCGGGGAGCGTGACGATCTCCTCCAGTTCACGCGGATAAGGCCGGATCGCCAGGCGCCGCGCATCCGGGTCGACGACAGCCTCCACCCGAACCCGTGCCCCCAGCGCGACAATCCCGCTGTGGTCGAAAACCAGCGGATTGAGCTCCAGCTCCACAATTTCCGGGATGTCGGAGATGAGCTGGGCGACTTTGATCAGTGCAAGCGCAGCCTCGTTCACGAGGCTGCCCAACGCCTCATCCGGTTCATGCAGGCGCCGCGCGACCCGCGTTCGCTCGATCACTTCACGAGCCAGGAGCAGGTTGAGGGGAGGGAGTGCCGGTGCCATGTCCCCGATGAGATCGGCTGAAGCTCCGCCATGTCCGAAGAGGATCACCGGACCGAAGCACTCATCCACCAGGGTCCTCACGAGCAGCTCATGGGGGAGCCGCTGAAGAGCGGACCTCTGAGCGCGCAGGCCGTAAGCGTCCAACAGATCCTTGGCGTCGCTTTCGGCGACCCATGCCTCTCCCCGGGCGAGGCTCCCGTCCACCACGCGCCGGGCACGCTCGCGGTCGGGCGAGAAGGTCTCCGGGATGCTCGGCACCGTTTCCATGAGCATTTCCTGATTGCGTCGATACCGCACGACCTGCATGAAGCCACGCACCGCGCCAGTCGGCGTGTCGTACGTCAGCACGCCGTTTTCAGCGAACAGCCTGCGGGCTTCGTTGCCCGAGCTGTCTCCAAGCCAGCAGGTAAGCAGACGGACTCTCTTTGGCTTCAGGCTGCTCTCCTGGAGTGTGTCAACGATCGTGCGCGCGGCTTCTCCTCCCGACGAGAGTGCGCTCGGTGCATGCAGCACCAAGACAACATCGGCCCCGCGGTCTTCCAGGAGAATCTGGAGTGCTCGAGCCGTCACATCGGCGGCCGTCTCGGCTTGAAGGTCGACCGGGTTGCGGATGGACCAGCAGTCCGGGAGGAGCTCCGAGAGGCGGGCGACGGTGTCTGGGGCCAGCTCAGCAAGGTGCCCTCCTTCCGCCGCCAGGGCATCGGCTGCCAGGATACCGATTCCTCGGCTGTTCGTCAGGATCGCCAGCCGGTCTCCCGCCAGCGATCGTGCTTTGGAGAGGGTCTGAACGGCATCGAAGAGCTCCTGGATGTCGAAAACCCGCAGCATGCCGGCGCGGCGAAATGCCGCCGCGTATACGGCGTCGGCCAGAGCCGCTGCTTGATGGGCGCCTGTGAGAAGGGTGCGTGCCGTTGCGCGATGCCCTCCTTTAAGAACGATCACGGGCTTCACCCGCGCGGCCATTCGGGCGGCCGACATGAATTTCCTGGCATCGGTGACGCGCTCGACGTGGAGTAGGATCGCTTGTGAGCGGGTATCATTGGTGAGATAATCGAGCATGTCCCCCAAATCGACGTCGACCATGGTGCCAAGCGAAACGAGGTGGGAAAAGCCGATGTTGCGGGAGGTGGCCCAGTCCAGGACTGAGGCCAGCACGCCGCAGGACTGAGTGATGAAGGCCAGGTTGCCCTTGAGGGGCTGACGATGGGCCAAGCTCGCGTTGAGAGAGACCTCCGGGACCATCACGCCGAAGCTGGAGAAGCCCAGGAGCCTTATGGGGTAAGACTCCGCAGCCTCCATGGCTGCCACGCGGAGCTCGCCGCACCGCTCGATGCCGCCCTTGCCTTCCTCCCCCGCGAGAATGATGGCCGCCTTTACCCCGAGGGCCCCAAGGGAAGCGATGAGATTGGGCACGGAGTCCGGATCGGAGCAAATCACGGCAAGGTCCGGTGGGTGAGGCAAGTCCGCCGTGGTCGGGCAACCGGTGACGTCGTTGAGACCTCTGTGCTCGGAGCCCACCGCGAAGAGCTCCCCTTTGAAGCCGGCTTCCCGCACGTTTCCTGCGATCGCGGCCGCGAAGGCGACTCGGCTTTTCTCGACCCCGACAAGCGCAATGGATCCGGGCTGCATCATGAAAGAAAGGTTGCGTGTGCTCATCGGGATCCCCCTGTCCTGTCGGCAATCCTGCTGGCTCATGCATCGGCTTGCCTGGTCCCTGTCCAGAAGATGGAAGTGCTGGGTCTGCAAACGGCTTGGGGACATAATAGATCATCAAAACCATCCAATCCAAGCTCTTAAGAAGACACGAAGACGCGATCCGGGATGGTTATGGGCCTTGCAGGGCCAGCCTGCCCACCGGCATCGCCTCATGCTCCCGAGATCCCTGGAAGGCGGCGATGGACAAGGAGGAAAAGATCTTGAATTGCTTGATCGTCACGGCTCACCCATTGGCCGACAGCCTGTGCGCGACGCTGGAAGCGCGGGCATCCAACGTCTTGAGGGGTATGGGGCACCAGGTGACCGTCGAGGATTTGTACCGAAATGGCTTTGAGCCTTCTCTCACGTCCATGGAGCGGCAAACCTACTATACGGGGCCTTATGATGGGCGGGCTGTCAAAGGCGAGATTGAGCGGCTGTCGGCAGCAGAAGGCATTGTGCTGATCTTTCCAACGTGGTGGTTCGGCTTCCCTGCCATTCTCAAGGGATGGTTCGACCGGGTGTGGGCTCCAGGCATCGCGTATGAGCACGCGAATGACTTCGGTCCCATCCGACCACGCTTGCTGGGCTTGCGAAGGATGACGGCCGTCACTTCTTTGGGCTCACCCTGGTGGGTGGACCGCCTGGTGATGAGGATGCCCGTCAAGCGGGCTCTGAAGACGGCAATCCTCCAGGCGTGCGCGCCGAACTGTGAGTTTGAAATGCTTTCCTTTTACAAGACTGAACGGTTGTCGGCGCGCGAGGTTCAACGATTTTCGGACTGTGTTGCGGTCGCTCTTGGCAGATGGACAGAGAGCGTTTCGGGGGAGCATGAAATCAAAAGCCGGCGCATCTCGCGATGAGCCGGCTTTCTGTTCTCGGAAGAGTCTCGAGCGTGGGAAGGCAGAAGCCGTGCCCGCGCATCGAGGGTGACGTCATCCAATGGGGGTGGGCTTGCAAAGATGCCCTGCTTCCATGGCAACCCGTCCGCAGCCGTCGCAGACATACTTCATGGCAGCCAGCTTGTCTTTGCATATGTGGAGGGGATCCACTGCAGGAGCCCCACAGAAGCTGCACTTCGCCTTGTCGCCGCAGGGATTGCACAGATGACCGGGTGCATCGGCCACCGCCCCGCAGTTCTTGCATGTATAAGCCATGGCCTGTCCTCCTATCGTTGTCTGGATCGGGCTTGTTTCCTTTTCTTGATAAGGACGGCTCCACGACATCGCAAGAGGACGCCCGGATTCGTCTTGGGTAGGCCGGCGGGAAGCTACTTTCCGGAGTGCATGATGTCTTCGAAGACGGACAACGCCGCCTCGGCGCCCTGCCCCATGGCGGTGACGATCTGTTTGAAGCCCCCTTCGACGTCCCCCGCCGAGTAGATGCCCTTGATGTTTGTTCGGTGCCGGTCGTCCCGCTTGATGAACCCGTCCTCCGTGAGAGCCACTCCAACTCTCTGGGCAAGCTCAACGGTGGGAGCGTATCCGACCGCCACAAACACGCCGTCCGTAGGCATCACGCTGGTCTCACCCGTTTGGTTGTTGACCAGCACGACCTCCGTCACCCGTTCTTTCCCGCGGATCTCCTTCAGCTCTGTGCTCCAGAGCACGGGGATTTCGTTGATCTTGACGTCGCGTGCGAGGTGCTCCTGTCCGCGGAAGGTGTCGCGGCGGTGGACAATCGTCACACCGACCCCGATGTGATGGAGGTACAAGGCTTCCGTCAGGGCGCTGTTCCCCCCACCGACAACGATGACCTTCTTCTTCACGAAAAGGGGACCGTCGCAGGTGGCGCAATAACTCACCCCACGTCCTCCCAGCTCCGCTTCGCCAGGAATGTCGAGCTTCTTGTAATTGGCGCCGGTTGCAAGGATCACCGTTTTAGTCAGGAATCGTCGGCGGGTCGTGACCACCGTGATCGGCTCGCCTTGTTTGACCTCCACGACCTCTTCTCCCTGGAAGATCTGCACGTATTCCAGGGCATGGCTCACGACAATGTCCACAAGCGTCTTTCCCGGGACGCGTGAGAACCCCGGGTAATTTTCCACGACCGGTGTGGTCGCAACCTGGCCTCCCAAGGGCCCTCGCTCGATCACCGCCGTTCGGAGGCCGCTCCGCACCGCGTAGATGCCGGCCGTCAGTCCGGCAGGCCCTCCACCGATGATGACCAGATCCGTCTCGACCTCCTGGGCATCGCTTTCCGGGATGAAGACCGTCTGCGGCTCGAGCTTGACGAGCGATAGGACGAACAGCTCCTCGGGCTGAAGGCCCTGTCCGATGAGGATATCGTTCGCAAAGGTCTGCGGCACGCTAAAGGCCCCGTATTGATTTGCCAAATCCGGATTGGCCTGGATGTCGATCATCTCAAGGGAGATCAGCTCCGGACTCTCGATGGCAGCCTTGACCGCGTGAATGGCCTGCTCAGGACAATAAGGACATGTCGGGCTAACGAAAACCTTGACGCGGCGGGGAGAATCCACTTTCTGAACAACCTTCCGCGAGGGGTCGCTGAGGTTGCTCTGCCGGTGGGCGACCAGGATCATGGTCCCCATCAGGGTCCTCGTTTCCTCACCGTAGGGAGCCCCCAAATAGCGGATGTTGTAACGATCCGGGTCGAACAGGAGGCAGGGTGCGACCGTCACTTCCCATTTGCGGGCGAGCTCGTGATCGAGATCGAATTCCCGAAAGTCGATCTTGTCGGTCAGGTTTCGAAAAGCGCGCATCAGGTCCCGTGTGGCCTGGGTGAGCACATCGTTCACCCCTGTTTTCGAGAACAGATAAACGGGGACCTTGTTGGGCATGCTGTCGAAAACGACCTTGAGCTGGTCTTCAACTTCCTTGCGTGCCAGCCTGTCCGATGGGTGCGGTTGGTTTCCTTGGCGGTTCATGGTATCCGATCTCTCCTGATCTGGGGGTAGCGTGCTCGATCGATATCGGTCTGGGAGCCGGCTGAGACGCGCGACTCCGCGTGAGCCTTCGTCGGTCACTTGCCCGTAAGATGCCAAAGCAATCCGAAAAAATCCACCTTCTTATTGCAGACAGAAAACTCGTTGATCAGTCCAGGCCCGAGGTGATATCAGTAGCGCCTGTTTGATTGGATCCGAGCGGAGGATCCGCGGCTTCGGAGCGCCTTCGGGAATTGATCCGCGCCTGTTGGAGCACGGGTACTCCGTCAAAGAGGTTCTGCGGGGCAAAAGAGCACCCTCCCCTCGAGGGGGGAATGAAAGGGGGTGTTACCCGGCACCCTCCATTTGACGGCGTATTAGCGAAGTCCACGGAAGTCTCTCTGCGTTTTTGGGTTTAGCTACCTGAACGGGCTGTGCGCATGAGCGATGAATGGCTATTGGCCGGTGCGGCGATTCTGGGGGCGGGATTGGGAATCCTGGGTGCCTTCCTTGCTACTCGCAAGGCGGAACGCTTCAAGCCCCGCTTCCTTGATGAGCTCAGGACCATGGAAAGAGAAGGGACTCTGCCACAGTACGTGGATTACGTTCTCCGTAATCCTGTCCGCTGGAAGCGATCGTTTCGGCTGATCCGCAAACCTTTTCAAAAACACATCAGCCTGGCCGTTGAGACGGCTGCCCTGATCTATGCGTTTACCGGCTTGGTGAACGCTTTCGTTCGCTTCCATGACGTGTTCAGCAGCCCGTTGCAGGGTTATGCGGCCATAACGTTCATCGGGTTGATCATCGGTTTCATCCCGTCCGAGTACGTCATGTCGGGGAGAATCGAAAGGGAAATGGATCGTGTTTTGGAGGACCTGAAGGCTGCCCGGGACAAAGACCGCTTGGAGCGCTACATCATCGAGAAGCGGAGGGAGTGGCAGTGAGCAAGCTGACCCCTCGACCCAACCGATGCCGTCGGGCAGCGATGGGTCCAACCTGCTCGTGTCAGCGCATGGTTGCCGCCGCGGAGACCCATGGAGCTCCGATCGCATGAAGATCAAGACCGAGAGCCTGTCGGTGGTCCTCTACAAGCCCCATTTCCCCGAAAATATCGGCGCTGCGGCTCGAGCCGCGAAGAACATGGGGATTGGCAGCCTCATCGTGGTCAAGCCATACGATTGCGATCTCACGCGCATTCTGAAGATGGCCACCCACAATGCCGAAGACGTTGTGGCCGACATGGAAGTTCACGACGACCTCCGGGAGGCTCTGGCGCCGTTTCAGTACATCGTCGGCACCACGGCGCGCACGGGGTCTCACCGCCAGACGGTGCGAAGCCCCCGCCGGCTGGCCGAGGAGCTGATTCCCCTCAGTCACAAGAACAGGGTTGCGATTCTCTTCGGTCCCGAGGATCGAGGACTTGCGAACCGGGAGCTCAAGTATTGCGATGTGCTGGTTACCATTCCGACGGCGGATTTTGCGTCGCTCAACCTGGCACAGGCGGTCATGATCCTGGCCTACGAAATTTTTCTGGCAAGCACGGACGAGCCTAAGGCCTTCGTGCCCCGCCTCGCGAACAGCATTGAGATGGAGGCCATGTACGATCATCTCAAGGTGACTCTGGCCAAGATCAACTTCATCAATCCTCAGAATCCCGACTTTTGGATGATGGGCGTTCGGAAGTTTTTCAGCCGCGTAGGATTGAGAGCACGAGAGGTCAAGATCGTTCGGGGCATCTGCCGTCAGATCGACTGGTACTGCGACCAGCGTCTGAAGGTGTCGAAGGGAGAAGAGAGGAGCAAGCCCACCCAGGTTTCCGGCAGGTAGCCGCTTCAAAGCCTGCGGCACATCATTCGATTTCGGAGCGCCGCCTGCCACGGCGGCAAGAGGGCGCGGAGGCTCTGCTCGCTCCTCCGTTCACCGCCGTGGAAAGCGCCGCTATCGGACTGGGGCTGGTGGGTATTGGGCGATGTCATTCGAGGATGATCTTGTGCTCCACCAGGGACATGCGGCGAATTTTCGCCTTCAACGTCTTCTGCTCACCAAATATATTGGCAATGCGGATTTGTCCCCCTTCTTCCTCCAAGATGTCCACTGCCTCGAGAATCAATTCTTCCTGTCCGTCCTTGAGCAAGTAAGCATTCGCTTCGCACATGGGCTCTCATCTCCGTCTTCAGGTTTCGCTTCTCGGTTTTCGCGCTCGAAAGCCAAAGCCTCGGACCGATTCCTCGTCAAACGCTCCGTGGGCTCGAAGGGTCGTTCTGTAACGCATCGTCGGGAACTCCAATGGCGTCTCATCCTTCACATAGATACAGCGCGGTCTTTTTGTCAACGGGGTTCTTGGTGTGACAAGATTTCCATGCCATAAGCACATGAAATGTGAGACAAGAAGGGCCTTGCACCGGATCGGTCCCGAGCGGTCGACGGCTATGAGGTCTTGAGGCACAGGACCTCGCGTATCGAGGTGCCCTTCGGCGAGTGGGGCTGAATGAGGGGTGGAACGAAAAGGAATGGAGCAGCCAGCACAAGTTCCTCAGACGAATAAATGGATCGTGGCCTTGACGGTCATCCTGCCGACGTTCCTGGAGGTCATGGATACGAGCGTGGTGAACGTCTCTCTGCCGCACATACAGGGAAGTCTCAGCGCGGGCGTCGATGAGGTGACCTGGGTCCTCACGTCATATCTGGTGGCCAATGCGGTGATCATCCCCATCACGGGCTGGCTTGCCAGCGTCTTCGGGCGCAAGCGCTACCTGATTTTCTCGATCACCCTTTTCACGGTGAGCTCGCTTCTGTGCGGCGCAGCTCCGACCCTGGAGATCTTGGTGATTGCGCGCATCCTGCAAGGGTTGGGTGGAGGTGGGCTGCAGCCGCTTTCCCAAGCGATTCTGCTTGAGGCCTTTCCTGTTGCGGAGCATGGGATGGCCATGGCGGTCTTCGGCATGGGGGTCGTGTTCGCCCCCATCTTGGGGCCCGTTGTAGGCGGCTGGATTACGGACAACTGGAGCTGGCGCTGGGTGTTCTACGTGAACCTGCCCGTGGGAGTGCTCGCAGTGGTGCTGGCCGGCTTTCTCATTCATGATCCTGCCTATATCCGCAAGGCTCGGCTGAATATCGACTACTGGGGGCTGGGGTTGATCATGGTCGGCCTGGCATGCCTGCAGATCGTTTTGGACAAAGGAGAGCGGGAGGACTGGTTCGACTCGAATTTCATCGTCGCCCTCAGCCTCATAGCTGCGGCGTCTCTTACTGCATTTGTAATTGTAGAGCTTCGGGCCAAGCACCCCGTTGTGAATCTGCGCGTCTTTCGGGACCGCACGTTTGCGATTGGATGCCTCGTGATGTTCATGGGCTTCTTCTCCTTGTTCGGAGGCTTTGTGCTGCTGCCGCTGTACGCTCAGACTCTCATGGGCTATACGGCCGTGTGGGCCGGATTTGTGCTTGGACCCGGCGGGCTGGCGAGTCTGTTCATTATGCCTATTGCGGGAGGTCTCATGAAAAAGGGCGTCAGTGCGCGCTTTCTCCTCGCGATCGGTCTGGTCATTCTGGGTTATTCCCTGTGGCTGATGGGGGGGCTCAACCTCGAGGCGGATTTCATGTCGATCGCCTTGCCACGCTTTGTTCAGGGCTTCGGGATCGGGCTCTTTTTCGTCCCCCTTGCGGCTTCCACTTACATCAACATCCCCAAAGAGCAGATGGGCAATGCTTCGGGTATCTTCAACCTGTTGAGGAATCTGGGAGGGAGCTTCGGGGTTGCGGTGAGCGCGACCCTGCTTGCTCAGCGGGCTCAGCTCCATCAGAATTTCTTGGTGGAGCATGTGACACCTTACAATCCTGCCCTGCAAGAATGGGCGAGCCGTCTCTCCGATGCGATCGGGCCCCAGGGTGGCCCTGGAGACATGCGGCTTCTGCTTGCTGGTGTCTATCGGGAAGTGCTCCGTCAAGCGAGCATGCTTGCTTTCAACGATGTATTCTGGCTCTTTGCCTGGCTGACCGTTGCCATGGTCCCGCTGACCTTTCTCATGAAAACGCTGAAAGGGCACCCCGCGGATGTTCCTGGAGGGATTCACTGAGAAGGGGTCGCGCTTTGTGCTCATGAGGGTCCTGCTTTCCGATACAACGCAATCGAATCAGAACGAAAGGGCGTGTCATGACGTCGCTTGGGCGACTGCTGGTCGCCGTGGATGGCTCATCCCATTCCTTGGACGCTGTTCGGTACATGGCTCACTTGGCTATGGGATCTCGTGCGAGGCTGAAACTGCTCTTGATTCTCCCCGCATTTCAGGAGGAAGTGTTTTGGCAGGTCCCCATGGACGAGGCATTCATGCGACACATGAGGACGCGGTATGAGGATCACGCGTCGGAAGCCAGGAAATCTGCCGAAGGTTTTCTGGATCGATGCCTAAAAATCCTTGTGGATGCCGGAATTCCGGAGCGCTTCGTGGATCTCGAGGTGAGATCGCAGCGGGTGGGCGTCGCCCGAGACATCATCGCGGAAGCGGGGACCGGCTACGATGCGGTGGTGATTGGGAGAAGAGGGTTGGGTAAAGTGGAAAGTCTTCTGCTTGGCAGCGTCTCCACCAAGATCGTGCAGCGTCTCCAGACCATCCCCGTCTGGGTGGTAGGGGGCCTCTCTCAGGTCAAGCGCGTCCTGATCGCGGTGGACGCGTCCGCCAATTCCGGAAAGGCGGTGGACTTCGCGGCATCCTATCTGAGCGGAACCGATTGCAAGATCCGATTGTTTCATGCCGTGAGAGGATTTCCGCCGACTCTTGGCCCGACCTTTCTGCAAACCGGCGAGGAGCTGGAAAGGCAGCTTACCGCGAATCTGAATCAGGGAATCAATCAGATGTTTGACATGTACCGATCCCGCCTCATGGCTGCCGGCATCGACTCCGAGCGAATCCAAACCGAGTGGACGATGGGGAGCATCAGCCGGGCTGCCGACATCCTCGCTTTGGCTCGACGCGGCGAATTCGGGACGGTGGTGCTGGGACGTCGGGGAATTTCCGCCGTGCGCGAGCTCGTCATGGGGCGAGTGACCAACAAGGTCCTCCATGGGGCCGAGGGGCTTGCTGTCTGGATCGTCCCGTAAACAGCAGCAGTGCAGGTCGGCGTCACCCGATTCAGACCGTTGCGACGGCTTCGGAGGATTCAGTGGGAGCAATCTTCTCCACTGGTGTGGCCAAGCCTTTTCCCGTGATGCTCTTTCAAGGAACACTCCATGAGTGCTCGTGTTGAGACGGTTGCCCCTCCGTCAGGCCATGTAGAAGGCACTGTATTCAAGGTGCTGGGTGCGATCAGTTTTTCCCATTTTCTCAACGACATGCTCCAATCCTTGATTCCGGCGATTTATCCGTTGCTCAAGAGCTCGTTTTCGCTCAGCTTTACACAAATCGGCCTCATCACGCTGGCGTTTCAGCTCACGGCTTCTCTCCTGCAGCCGGTGGTCGGGCTGTACACGGACCGTCACCCGAAACCGTTTTCGCTGGCCATCGGGATGAGCTGCACGCTGACGGGTTTGATGATGATGGCGGTGGCACCCAATTATGCCATGGTCCTGCTTGCCGCGGCCCTTGTCGGCACCGGGTCTTCGGTCTTCCACCCGGAATCATCGCGCGTGGCCCGAATGGCCTCCGGCGGGCGGTACGGTTTGGCTCAATCGATCTTTCAAGTGGGCGGCAATGCGGGCAGCTCGACGGGGCCCCTCCTGGCAGCCTGGGTCGTGATTCCCTGGGGCCGAGCGAGTCTTGCGTGGTTTTCCGGGGCCGCCCTGCTGGGGACGTTTGTGCTCTATCAGGTCGGAAGGTGGTACGAACGGCGACTGACGCAGAGAAAGATCCCAGGGGGCGCTTCGGAATCCCGTTCCGGGCGGTTTTCCGGGAGAACCGTGGCGGGAGCAATGGTCGTCCTCTTAGTCCTGATATTCTCAAAATTCTTCTACATGGCGAGTCTTGGAAGCTACTACATCTTCTATCTGATGAGTCGTTTTCATGTTTCCGTCCAATCGGCGCAGATTCACTTGTTCGTCTTCCTTTTCGCCGTGGCGGCGGGAACTGTCCTGGGCGGGCCCATCGGGGATCGCATCGGCCGCAAGCGGGTGATTTGGGTCTCGATTCTCGGCGTTGCCCCGTTCACGCTCCTGCTGCCCTACGTGAGCCTGGAGTGGACCGGACCGCTGACGTTTGTCATCGGTCTCGTTCTCGCGTCGGCGTTTTCAGCAATCCTGGTTTTTGCGCAGGAGCTCATGCCCGGCAGGGTGGGGATGGTGTCCGGGCTCTTTTTCGGTCTGGCGTTTGGAATGGCCGGAATCGGAGCGGCGGTTCTTGGCGGCTTGGCGGATGCCTACGGCATCGAGACGGTCTATCGGCTGTGCTCGTTCTTGCCTCTGCTCGGGGTCTTCACGGCTTTTCTGCCTGACATCCGCAGGGCTCCCCGTGAGGTGAGCACGAAGGGCGTTGCTTGAGCAAAGAAAGGCTGTGCTCTCGTAGCGAGGTCTTCTCTACGAGAGCACAGCCCAGTCAGGTGTTACTCTTCTTTCCAGCCTTTCAATTCCATGGGCTTCATGCCCAGCTCCACCTTGATCCGGTGAATAACCCCATCGCTGGTCTGCACGAACATGTACTCACCGGAGGAATCGAGAACCGGTCGGCTCGGCATCCCCGGCCCCAACATGGCTCCATAGCCGACGGTCTGGGTACCCTGGGTCATCTTGCCGTAATCGGACGTCTTGCTCACGTTGGCGAAGGCCCCCTTGTCGGTGAACCCGGCGTTTCTGAAAGGATCCGTGGTCATTGGGCCGCACATGTAATCCAGGATGTAGATATAGGCATACCCGCCCGAAGCACAGGGATCGCTGGTCGGCACGAAGGTGGTGAATGTGACCATGCCTCCCGCCACAAGCGCCGAGTCCACCACGCGCTCACCGGGGTGCGTGAAGTCATAAATGCAGCTCCAGCAGGGGGTGCCGGAATTGACGCACGTGTCGGGGGTTTTGTCCGATTTGACCCAGGTACACCCCGTTTGGTACGTCGTTGAATCGCAATGGAAATGCACTTCCATGCCGAAACTGTTCATGGTGTACCCCGTCGAGCCTTCACCCTTTGCATTGGCGGTGGCACTGAATACGGTCGGACTATCCGATAGCTTGCTGACACTCCCGCCGGGCTCGATGGTGGGTTTTATCAAACTCTCGGTTTTTGAGTAGAAGGACATGGGCTCCTTGTCGGTCTTGTCACTCTTGGGGCCATAAATGTTGTCATACTTGCCGGTGCCCAAGTACAACCGCACATTGTGCTGCGGGTCGAAAGCAGCGGCGGCCTGGACCCCGATGGGCTGGGTGTCGGATCTGAAAATGTCGTCATTCACATTGGCCGCACTAATGGGCTTGGTTGGCCAGACGTCCATCTCAAGCCCTTTGGTCGGCCCCGTTTCCATATTGAATTTCAGACCGTAGAAATACCCATTGATGTCTCCCAGGTAGATGTGGTCCAGAAATCCGTCGCTTCCGACGGATCCAGTTTCGTCCCAGAGGTCGAGAACGAGAGGATTGGTCATGGAATAGGGGACATAGCTGCCGGTTGAGGTCTGTTGATCGGGCCATCGGGTGGGCATCAGGCCCTGAAGCAACGGCCAGTGATACTGGAAGATGTTCACACCCTTTTCGATGTCGATCATGAGCAGGTTTGGCCGCATGGCAGCAAGCTTCTGCTCCAGAGTCAAGGAAGCCGGAAGATCATCGAGCTTGAAGAGCCTCGGTCCGCCACCGATCACGGCAAACCAGCCGCTGAGCTTGTCAATGGCGGCGGAATCAGGTCCCCCTCGCTCCCTCAACGTCGGAGACGGGTTGCCCGGAGCCCAGGCGGGAATCGGATCCGCGGTCAGGAACTTCACGGTGCTCGGGATGTTCAGTCTGCCGACATAGGGGACCGACCACGTCGAGGGCAGCGCTTTGATGCTTTCGTAGATCGTCTTGTTGCTGTATGGCAGCTCCGCTTGGAGGTTGCCTCCGTACTCGAAAACGCGAACCATGTTGCGGAGGGTTGGGAACTCCCACAGGACTTTGGGATTATCGGGATCCGTGACGTCAAGGGCAAAATAGGTATCGCCCCCTTCCCGCTCGCCTCCGATGAGAACCGTCCGCCATTGTCTGTTCGCGCCAGTGCCGCTGGGATCGCCATCGGGATCGATGAACACATCCCAGGCCTGGGGAGAAAGATCGACCATGAAGCGATGGGGGCAGCTGTCGGTTCCGTACGTGGGGCGGGCGAGCTCTTTCAACTTTGAGAGCAGGTTGCTCGGGATGTAAGCCCAGGTCTCGATTCCGATCTGCTCCTTGCCGTCGCAGTTCAGCCCGTCGCAGCTTGAATTCGGCTCGTTGGGATCGTAGATCCAGTGGCTTTCGTCCTTGGTGCCATCCCCGTCGGCATCGAAATCAGGGTTTGGATCCTGCCACCAGATCCCGGCAACGAAGGCATGGAGCATGCCATCGTTGGCGCCCACATAAATCATCTTCTTCCGGTGTTTCTGTAGCTCGCGGTAGCAATAGAAGCATTGCTTGGCGCAGTCCGTGCCAGCTTCGCAGGAAGTGAGGCAGGAGCCCGTACAGGTAGCCGCGGCCGCGTCAGCAGGCAGGCTTCCCAAGGATGGAGCCTGGACCACCACCGGGGTGGAGTACACGATGTCGCCGAGAACCCAGTTCGAACGATCCCTTCCCTTGGCCCAGCCGTCACTGCCGCGAACCCAGCTCACGAGATCGCCGCAATCGGTCAGCGCGAAGTCGCCGTCCCCGGTGAGCCCCAACGCGTCTGCTTCCGTGCAGATGTTGGTGCTGGTGAAGGATTTTTGAGTTCCCCTGAGGAGCGTGAAAATGGTCCTGCTGCTGGCACTTGGCATGTAATCCTCCGCCTCCCAGCAGTGGTCATGATGCTCGTGGCAGAACCGCGCGGCGTTCTCGGGTCTCTGGAAACTGTACATCATTCCCGAGCAACGGTCGGTGGTCTTCCAGGCGCAGGAATTGTTCGATTCGCAAGTGGATTTGGTCCCGTAGTCCGTGCAGGTGGAAAACAGGCTCGCTGTGGCGGTGCACTGCTCATTGTGCCACGAGCAGCCGGTCTTGGCCTGGCAAGCAGCTTGGCTCTGGTACGCCGCGTCGGAGCAGGCCGGCGCGCAAGAGGGAGGCGCCGGATCAGGAGTGACAGCCGGCGGCGTTGCCGGAGTCACGGGATCCGCGTCCAGCCAGCTGCAGCCGGAAACGGCCTTGCACGCCTCCGGGAGGGTGTAAGAAGCACATCCTCCAAACGGCCAGTAGGCCTCGAGGTGTCCTCTCCAGAGCAGAGTCGAGGGATCGTCTTCGTAGGAGGTGAAGGCTCCCCGGACGATGACGTCTTGACCCATCACCTGCTGCGTCACCGTTGCAACGGCCCCCGCGCTGCCGACGCGGCCCATGATCGACGCGAAGGCCTTGTCGAGCTGCTCGTAAAGGTGCAACGGGTTGGTGACGTAGAAATAATTGTCGGGGGTCCCCTCGCCGCTCTTGTCCCACTCGCTTTTCAAGTCGGGGAGCTTATTGCCGTTGATGTCCGTGAAGCTGCCGTACTTGGCCGCATACCAGAGGGGGTCTTTCAGGATGCCTGCGGCGGTTCCTGAGACGGTGAAGGTATGAGTCCAGGGGGCTGCCGCGGTCCCCTTCGGCAGCTTGGCGACCTCGGGTGGCGCAGAATTCGCGTCGTAATCTCTCACCACCAGATACAGACCATCCTGAGTTGTCCCGGAAATCGCGAACCCGAGCACTTGGTCGATCGACCCGGCGGCGGCAGGGCAATAGACCGACACACGGAGCTGGTTGGTACCCACCGCTTCGACCCTGTAGTACACGATGGCGTCCATGTCATGGTCCGCCCCTTGCTCCACGTCTTCGAAGTTGATTCGAAACGTCGCGTCCGTCACATTTTTGTTTGAGTCATAGGTGATGTTCTCAACGTAAAAATCGACGATCTGGTTCGACGGGCAATAGGCATCGTCCTGACAAGGCCCATCCTTGGTGAGCTCCAAACCCTTGCCGTCAGCACTGGTGTCCGCCTTGACCCCGGGACATCTGTTGTAGCAGTTGGTTGTCAGGCTGTAACCGCCGCTCACCGATTTCCCCGTCGGCACAATGCGAACGTTCTGATTTCCCACCTTGATGTTGATATCCGGAACGGAGGAGGAGAGCGCGACGGCCATGGTGGTCACGTCCGGCAGACTGCTGACGTCTCCATGGACAAGGGTTTTGCCGTACAACGCGGCAGAAGCGGGGTAAAAGCTTCCCTGCTTGGTGGGCTCTTCTGGACAGAGTCCTCGGATGGAGCCCAGATTGGTAATCGATTTGGCGGTGCAGGTGAAATCGTTCGATGCGCTCTGGCCGATGAACCAGTTGCCTCCAGCAACGGATTCGTTGGTCCCAATCTTGTTGGCGAGCGTTTCGGCCTGGATGTTCAGATCTCCAGAAAATGCGGCCCCGAAGCCAGAATACTTTCCTGTTACGTGGTCGGAGTCGTAGTTCGTGTTCACGTCGCTGATGACCAACATGAATGGCTTTGAGCATTCCGGAAAGACTTGATAGGGTTTGTTGCCCGACCCGTAAACGCCCCAGCCGGGTCTGGGAAGCGACAAGCCGAAAGTGTCCTCCGTCGCGATTCCATTGGTGAAATCGGTTGTCGAGGAGCCTTTCCCTCCGAGATAGCGAAGGGTCTCATACATCATCTCCCCGATCGGGTTTCCCCACATCACACATTCGCCGTTCTGGATGGGCCGGGTTGTGATCCAGTCACAATAACCGGGAGCAGAGCGGGCGTATGAGTGGGATCCGTAATCAAACCCTACTGTTTTCAGGCCGTCGATGGTCTTGATGATGCCGCCTTGAGTGGCGCTCGGGGCCTTGAAAACGCCGGTGTCCAAGTCGATTTCATCCGACATGGATCCCAGGTTCTTCCGCAGAACGCCTCCATCGAGATTACTCGTATAGGACCCGGTGAGGAGGCCGATGTAAAGCTGTGAGCCATCGATGCATACGCCGTCCGCAGCAGTGCAGGAGTAGTTCTCCGGGGCTGTGTCACAGGTCACCCAGGTCTTGGAGCACTGCTTCTTGCCGTTTCCTTGGGCGTATTTCTGCAGAATCCCGGTGGGCTTGTAGTCCGTCGTGGTCGTGCCGTATTTGCTGCAGTTGCCCTCCAGCCAGTCGGTGCCATTGGTGTCATCACAGACCTTGACCCGCACGGTGAAGTCCAGCACGCCGGTTCGGTCGTTGCAAACGGGTCGCTCCTTGCTGGCCCAGTCCCAGATTCTGCCGGAATCGCTTTTGTCGACTCGGATCTTGTGGGGCTGGTTTGCCTCCGTGCTGGTCATGCAGAAGAGGTGCTGCTGGCCGCTGGTGGGCTGCGTAAAAGGCGTCAGCTGGCGGGTGTCGCTGGCCTTGTATTCTTTCCCCCAGCTGTGGGCGTCCTGGGGAATGTAAACCCCCTCGAGAACGGTGCTGGTGGTGGTATCGGTGGAGCGATGTCCGCCATAGAGGACCTTTCGCAGCACGTCCATCCGCGACATGGAGAGCCAGTTGAGGAAGTTTCCGGCCCATTCGCCACAGACACCGCTGCCGGTGCAGGTTCCGGTGCCCCCACCGCAGTACTTGTCAGCGGTCAGTCGGGTCGCAATGAAGGTGCCCGACGTGTAATCATAATTGTAGCACTTGTTCGAATCGAAATAGCCCGAATAGTCGATGGCGTGCTTGTAGCCGACGTCGAGCAATCCGTCTTCATCGAGGTCCGAAGCGTCGTTATAGGCTTCGTAATACAGCCTGTGGTCCCGCTCCAGGACCATCATGACGAGGGGGGAGGCACCCGTGGTGACAAAGGGAGGGGCCGTGCATTCATTGGAGCTGGCGAGCTCTCGAGTCGGGATGAGAAAGAGTAAGCCCAGTAGAACACAAACCAATGCAGTTCTTTTCATGTCGTCCTCCCTAATGGCTCAGGGGGTTCTTTGGCGGCCCAGCCAAGAAGGCTATCGGGTGCGTGGGATCAATTCCCTCTTTCCTGGATTCCGACACCAGCGAAGATGGATACCGCGGTGCTTGCTGCCAGGAATCACCGTATCCTCATGTCCTCGAACAACGGGTTGCGGGCGGGTGTCTCCGTGAAGCGGGGAGACACCACCTTCTCCCCGTCGGTTGACGTCAAGGATTGCTTGAAAACAATAGTCGCATTCAAAAAACGTGCGAAATTCATGAAGACTAAAGGATCCCTACGAGATGTCCAATACGTGTGCCGCGCAGGAGATGCAGGGATCATCGCTTCGAATGGCCTGCTCACATAGCCTTTTCAGTTCAGAGTCATCCGTGTTGACGTTTCTTGTCACTAAATTGGCAGGGTCTTGCTCCATGGAAGACCAATTTCGGTCGGTGGGGGGGATGATGTTCGCCTCGCGGACGATGCCGTTCTCGTCCAAAGCGTATTGGTGGTAGAGCAGGCCCCCTTGGGGCTTCCGAGCAGCCGGATCCCCTGCCTGCCATGGGCGCGATTGCGACACCGGGGGATCGGGGGGGCTCGTAGGTCTCGATGAGCCCCGGGGTCCTTTCGCAGGCCGGCACGATTTCGATGCGCCGGACGACAATGCTTTGGAAGATATTCTGACATGAAGTGGCCAATCCCTCCATTTCGGACGCTTCCCTCGCGAGGGGGGTAGAGAGTCTCGATTGAGGTTGAAAGGCGCGAGGGGTTCTCCGGCGGAGGAACCGCACCCCCTGATTTTGGAGTGAAGCGCATGCGAGTGGGGACTCTGAGCTTCGACGAAGACTGCTTCGTAGTGGTCCGCTACGAGCCGCAATCCTGAGCTGGAGACGATTTCGCCTCGGTACAAGGGGTAGGCGCCATCGACCTGCAGAGCAACGAATTCGTAATCCCGGTCGTAATCCGGAAATGGCAGTTTCGACGCCCACCGAACCGCTTCCACCGCGCCTTCGAGCGCTCCCTTGAGCTTGTCCTCCATTTGCCTTAGATCGCGCAACTCCGGCAAACGGTAAAAGCCGCCGATTCGCACGTTCACCGGGTGGACTTCTCTTCCTCCGATCAGAGTGACCAGTTCATTGCCGATCTTTTTCAGCTCAAGGCCCCGACGAACTGTTTCGGGGTGGTCCTTGGCCATCCGGAGTCCGTCGGCGTATCCCAGGAAATCGGGCCCGTGCAGCAGAAAGACGTGCAAGCTGTGACTTGCAATCCATTCCCCGCAGTAGAGCATGTCGCGCAACGCTTGGATGGAGCGGTCCACATCGATGGAAAAAGCGTTCTCGATGGCCTGCACGGCGGTCAACTGGTGGGCCACCGGACAAATCCCGCAGATGCGCGCCGTGATGTCCGGGACTTCCACGTAGCTGCGTCCCTTGAGGAAGGCTTCAAAGAGTCTGGGCGGCTCGAGCACGGGAACCTGGGGGGAAACGATCTTCCCGTCACGAACGGTCACACGGAGTCCTGCTTCCCCTTCAATTCGGGCCAGGCACTCCACTTGAATTGCTTTGTCTTTCCCCTTCAAGCGTTTAGCCCTCCTCGCGAAATCCTTCCGCATAGGCATTGAAGGCTCTAAAAGCCCGGCGAATTTCATCACGGTCCACACCAAGGTCTTCCATGAGGCTCCTCAGTGAAGTGACGTTCGGGGTTTCCTTCGGACCAAAGCAACCGTAGCACCCTCGGCCGAAACGGGGACAGAGAGCCCCACAGCCGGATTGGGTAACGGGGCCCAAGCAGGGCACACGCCGGGCAACCATGATGCAGATCGTCCGCTCGCGTTTGCACTCGATGCAGACGCTGGTGCGCGGGATGTCCGGCTTTCGTCCCTGCAGCCAGGCTGCGAGCGCCTCGAGGATCTGGCTCTTGTTGACCGGGCAGCCGCGCAGTTCAAAGTCCACGAACACATGGTCGGCGATGGGCGTGGAGCGCGAGAGGGTTTCGATATAATCGGGATGCGCATAGACGTAACTCGTGAATTCGCGCACGTCCTTGAAATTGCGCAGCGCCTGGATGCCCCCCGCCGTGGCGCAGGAGCCGATGGCGACGAGCAGTTTCGAGACGCGGCGCACCTTGTGGATGCGCTCGGCGTCGTGGGGCGTGGTGATCGAGCCTTCCACGAGCGAGACGTCATAGGGGCCGCGCATGACGGCGCGCGAGGCTTCGGGGAAATTGGCGATTTCGATCGCGCCGGCCACGTCGAGCAGTTCATCTTCGCAATCGAGCAGGCTGAGCTGGCAGCCGTCGCACGACGCGAATTTCCACACGGCAAGTCTGGGTTTTTTCGAGGCCTTCATCGCGTCACAACTCCCGCTGACCGAAGATGGTCTGGATATCGGCGTAGCGGAACACGGGGCCATCCTTGCAGATGAACAGCGGTCCGCACTGGCAATGGCCGCACTGGCCCACGCCGCACTTCATGTTGCGTTCCAGCGAAATAAAGATGTTCTGGTCGCTCACGCCGCGCTTGCTCAGTTCCTGCACGGTGTAGCGCATCATGATCTCGGGGCCGCAGATCATCGCCACGGTCTCGAAGGGATCGAACGGGGCCTTGCGCACGAGCGTGGTCACCACGCCCACGTTGCCCCGCCAGTTGGTCGTGGAGCGGTCCACGGTCACATAGACGTCGAGGTCGAAACGCCCGCCCCAGCGTTTGAGTTCATTCGGATAGAGGATGTCTTCCTGCGTTCGCGCGCCGTAGAGCAGGACGACTTTTCCGAACCGGTCGCGCTCGGCGAGAATCTGGTAGATGGCCGGGCGCAGCGGGGCCAGGCCGATGCCGCCCGCCACGATGACCACATCCTTGCTGTAGGCCCGCGAAACGGGCCATGCGGTTCCAAAGGGGCCGCGCACGCCCAGTTGATCGCCAGGCTTGAGACGCCGCATGGCCTCG
>CAZIEW010000082.1:0-23453 GCA_964538515.1 uncultured Syntrophobacteraceae bacterium | reverse complement strand
GCCGCAAGAAGGTTTCAATCGCGGCAGCATACCCCTCCGACCACCTGATCCGATGATGAGCTAGTGATCTGTCAAATCGATTGTGCCGGGTCATTACCTCCCCCCAACCTCCCCCTTGAATGTTGGGGGGAGGGGTGTCTCTTACCCGGCATAATTACTTTGACGGGGCACTAGGCCGAGCGCGTGCTCCGCCCGCTTCCGCCGGAGACCCGGGCGAGCCCTTTTCATTGCTTTTGGCAAGCCGAGCGGGTATAGAAGGCGGAAACTCAATGACAGGAGGAAATAGGATGCAAGAAGAGGTTGAAAAGGCATTGGCGAAAGTGAGACCGATGTTGGAGCGGGATGGCGGGAGTGTTGAGCTGGTGGCTGTTGAAGGAACTACGGTGAAAGTGCGCTTGACCGGAGCTTGCCGGGGCTGCCCGATGAGCCAGATGACACTCAAAGCCGGGATTGAGCGCATTATCAAGGCCGACGTCCCCCAGGTGACGGAAGTGGTCGCTGTTCAGTAGGCCGCCCCCGGTGTCGCGCGCTCATCTGTTTCTGTTCGGCTTCTTAACCGCCCCTGACCCCTATTTGTTCAAAGGGGCCGGGGGGCGGGTCAAGGATAGAATTTCCAGCCGGGTATTCCACAAGCCGATCCGTGGGGAGCGTCGCTATTTGTGGTAGGGCTCCCCCCTCAGTATGGTGAAGGCTCGGTAGAGCTGCTCGAGGACGATGAGTCGGGAAAGGTCGTGGGGAAACGTCATCTTCGAGAACGACATGACGGATTTGGCCTGCTCCCGTAGCCGGTCGGAGAGGCCAATCGGTCCGCCCAGAATCATCCAGACTTCTGAAATCCCGCCTTCAATCAGCTTCTTTAAGAACTTGGCGAATTCGGGGGACTCCATCTCCTGGCCCTTGGGATCCCACACCATCATATAGGCCTGCTTACCCACCAGCCGAAGGACCCGATCGGCTTCACGCTCCAGAACCTGATCCTCGCGGATCTTGGCCGTGAGCTTCTCCGCCCGGACAACATGGATGTCCGCCAGGACGTAATGGCGCAGCCGCTCGAGATAACGATGGATCCCTGCGTCGAGCTCCGGGAACGTCGTTTTGCCGATGAAGACCAGATGCAAGTGCAGCATAGTCCCGTCAGTCTGAAATCGAAGGCGAGGTCGCCGCTAGAAGGAGCTCGCGATTGCCCTTGGGGCCAAGGATCGGAGAGGGTGTTATGCCGAGAACAGTGAGTCCGAGGTCTCGGCATTTATCGGAGACACTTTGGCAGACCGCCTCATGCACCGCCGGGTCCCGCACCACGCCGCCTTTCCCGACATGCTCGCGGCCCGCCTCGAACTGGGGTTTGATCAGAGCGATAAGCCAGGCGTTTTGAGCCAGGAAGCGGCATACCTGCGGAAGCACTAGTCTGAGGGAAATGAATGACGCGTCGATTGTCGCGATCTGGATGGGCTCCGGCACGAGATAAGCCTCAAGGCTTCGGATATTGTGCCGCTCCAGGACGACCACACGCGAGTCCTGCCGCAGCGTCCACGCCAACTGGCCGTAACCCACGTCCACGGCGTAGACTCTCCGGGCGCCATTCTGGAGCAGGCAGTCCGTGAAGCCACCCGTCGATGCCCCCACATCCATGGCGACGAGTCCGCGCACGTCCGCTCCAAAAAACCGCAGCGCGTGCTCGAGCTTCAGTCCGCCGCGGCTGACGTACGGGATGTCCTCCCCTTCCAAACGGACGGCACTGTCAGCGAGAACCTTCTGGCCGGCCTTCGTGATCCGCGCCTCGTTCACCAGGACTTTGGCGGCCAGGATGAGCGCTTGTGCTCGCTCACGGCTGGGCGCCAGTCCCCTATCCACGAGCAGTTTGTCCAATCGCACGGAGGAGTTGGCCATCATGGGATTCCACTATCATCTGGACAGCTCGTTCGATGCCCTCGGCGTCAATGCCGCACCGATTCCTAAGGATGCCCTGAGCGCCGTGTGGGATGAAGGCATCTTGCAGCCCCAAACGAATGAACGACCGGGGTTGGAAGCTGTTTTCCTGGAACATTTCAAGCACCGCGGAGCCAAAGCCCCCCTGGAGGGCGTTTTCCTCGACGGTGATCACCCGCCCGGTGTGATGCGCCCATTTGAGGATCAGGTCCTGGTCCAGAGGTTTCACGAACCGCGCATTCAGGACGGTGACCTGGATGGACTGCTGTTCAAGCTTTGCAGCAGCTTCGAGAGCCGTCTGGACCGTCTGTCCGATGGCGATGAGCAGCACGTCGCTTCCTTCGCGGAGGATTTCGCCCTTTCCGATGGGGATCGACTCCATCGAAGCGTCCAACGGCATGCCAACCCCGTTGCCGCGTGGGTACCGGATGGCGATAGGGCCGGGGTGCTCGGTGGCCGTCTTGAGCATGTGCCGCAGCTCATTTTCATCCTTTGGGGCCATCAGGACCATATTGGGGATGACCCGTAGAAAGGACAGATCGAAAGCCCCGTGATGGGTGGGACCGTCTTCACCGACCAGTCCGCCGCGGTCCATGGCAAAGACCACCGGAAGATCCTGAAGGCAGACGTCGTGAATGATCTGGTCATAGGCGCGCTGCAGGAACGTCGAGTACACCGCGACGACGGGGCGCAGCCCTTCGGCGGCGAGGCCCGCGGCGAAGGTGACCGCGTGCTGCTCGGCGATTCCCACGTCGAAGAAACGGTCGGGGAATCGATTGGCGAACGCTTCGAGTCCCGTTCCCTGGGGCATGGCGGCAGTGATGCCGATGATCTTGGGATTGGCCTCGGCCAGCTCGACGATGGTTCGCCCAAAAATCTCGGTGTAGGACGGCGAGCAGGGTTTGCCGTTGCTCAGACTGCAGCTCTTTCCCGTCTCGATATCGAAGGATCCCACGCCGTGGAAGCTCGTCGGGTCGCACTCGGCCGGGTGATAGCCGCGTCCTTTTTGAGTCATGACATGGATTAGAACCGGGCCTTCCAGGTGTCGCGCCGTTTCGAAGGTCTCGACCAGGCGATCGATGCGATGCCCTTTGATCGGCCCTATGTAATGGAACTTCAGGGCCTGGAAGAGCATGCCCGGCGTGAAGAAGCTCATCAGCGAGTCCTCACTCCGCTTGAGAAGCTGTACGATATTCGGTCCCACGCTCGGGATGGATTTCAGGACAGCTTCAACCTCTCGCCTCAGAGACATCAAGGTCTTGTTGGAAAGCTTCCGGCTCAGGAACGACGACAGTGCGCCCACGTTGGGGGAGATCGACATTTCGTTGTCGTTGAGGACGACAATGAGATTCTTGTCGAGGTCTCCGGCATGGTTGAGGGCTTCGAAGGCAAGGCCGCCCGTCATGCTCCCGTCGCCGATCACCGCAATGGCACGGTGCTCGGAGCCTTTGAGGGACTGGGCGACCGTCATGCCAAGGGCGGCGGAGATGGACGTGCTGGAATGGCCCGTTCCATACGCGTCGTACTTGCTTTCGGAACGTTTCGGGAAACCGCTGATCCCTCCGAACTGCCTCAAGGATTGAAATTGAGACCGGCGTCCTGTGAGCAGCTTGTGCGCGTAAGCCTGGTGGCCCACATCCCAAATGATGCGATCGAGGGGAGCGTCGAAGACAAAGTGCAGCGCAATCGTCAGCTCGACGACTCCAAGATTGGGTGCCAGATGTCCACCCGTTTGGGCGACGGTGCAGATGATGTAATCTCTGATTTCCTGGGCGAGCTGTTGGAGCTGGGCCAGCGTAAACTGTTTCAGCTGAGCGGGGCTGTCTATTTGTGAAAGCAGGGTCTTGCGATCTTTGTTGTCAGTCAACGTTCCATCTCTCCTGAGTCATGCAAATGTTGGTTTGGCCATGGTCGACACGCGCACCCGTCAGGCTTTCCTGACCAGCAGATACCGAGCAATTGCCCTGAGCGGCTCGGCCTTCTCATCGAATCGCTGCAGGGTTTGCAAAGTCTGGTCCACATGCTCGCGTGCTGCCTCCTTGGACCTCGAAATGCCAATCAGCGCCGGATACGTCTTCTTGTTCTTTGCTGCATCCGACCCGGGCTTTTTCCCCATGACTGCAGCGTCTCCTTCCACATCAAGGAGATCGTCCGTGATTTGGAAGGCAAGGCCGAGATGATGGCCGTATCGCTTGAGTGAAGCTATGTCTTCTTCCGATCCGCCCCCCAGCAGGGCGCCAACTTCCAGAGAACCGGCGATCAAGGCTCCAGTCTTGTGAATGTGCATGTACTCGACCGTTGCCATGTCTACGTCGCGGGATTCCGATTCCAAATCGATCACCTGGCCGCCGATCATGCCCCTATACCCGGAGGCCCTCACCAGCACGCGAATGGCCTTCAGAACAGCAGCGGCAGAGACATTGCTCCCGTCCATCATCCTGGCTGCAAAGCCGAAAGCCTCGGTAAGCAGGGCATCGCCCGCCAAGATCGCCATCGCCTCCCCGAAGACCTTATGGCTCGTCAGCATTCCGCGCCGGTAGTCATCGTTGTCCATGGCGGGCAGGTCATCATGAATGAGCGAGTAAGTATGAATCATCTCCAAGGCACACGCCATGGGCATCACGGTCTCTGGACTTGAGCCGCACACTTCCGCGGCAGCCAGACACAATATAGGGCGGAGCCTCTTGCCTCCGGCAAAAAGGCTGTAGCGTGCGGCTTCAATGACGGTTTTCTGGAGTCCGGACGGTTGGGGGAATTCGCGTTCGAGAGCGGCTTCTACCAGTTGTTTGCGTTCACCCAGGTATTGCTTCAGGTTGAATTGTGCCATCGCATTTCATCCAGTCAATCTACCGCAAGTAGGCGTGAGTCTAGCACTCTTGGAAGAGTGTTTCCACTGATTTGATCCCACATTGCGACTTTGGGCCATTTTCAATAAGAAGCCAGCATATCTCGCTCATGCGCTACGGAAAATCAACAGAAATCGCAACGGACGGGAAAAAGCCCCTATTCCGGCGTGCTCTCCGACTCGGCCGAGGAAGCGCTCTCCAGCGGTGTCGCGCTCCACGCTCCTTGTTGATCCTTGAGGAGAACCTGCACGCGATTTTCGGCCTCCTCGAGCTTCTGATGGCAGGCCTGCACCAGGCGGATTCCCTCGGTATAAGCCTCAACCGCCTCTTCCAGCGGGAGGTCGCCCCGTTCCATCTTCTCCACAATAGCCTGGAGGCGTTTGAGTGAGTCTTCGAACGGCTCACCTTTCTTCTTTGCCATATCTGTCCTTCGGTGATTCGTGAGAGGTCGTTTCGTCTGAGGGGGGCAGGTCTTCGATTCGCTCCACTCTACAATCCAGAATGCCTTGCCAGAGACGGATGCTTACAGCATCCCCTTCTCTCACCTCGCTGGACCGGCGGATGATCCGGCGTCCGGGCATGCGGTAACTAATGGAATACCCACGTGACAATACTGCGAGGGGATTGAGCGTTTCAAGTCTCGAAAGCGCTTCCTGCAGTGCCGCGCGTTGTGAGCCAACAGCCTGCCGATAGTGAAGGGTGAGGGCGCTGAGCTCCTTGCTCAAAAGAATCCTGTGCTGCTGGATTGTTCGTCCGGGATGCAAGGATGCCAGCCGTTCGGCAAGGTGCCTCTGGAGAAGATGGAGGTCCAGCATGCGACGAGACCAGGCCAACTGGATCCGATCGAGCCGGTCGTCCAAAGCCATTCGAAGGTCCTCGATGCGACGCCGCGGGTCGACAACCCCCTTTTCCAGCAGTCTCACACGCTGGGAGTTACGCTCGATCGTGCTGGATACCGATTGGACGAGCCGGTCACGCCATTGGTGAAGGGCCCGCTGAAACTCCTGCGCTCGTGACACGAGCAGCTCGGCAGCAGCCGTTGGCGTTGGGGCACGAACATCAGCGGCCAAATCGGATATGGTAAAATCGATCTCATGCCCCACGGCGGAAATCGTGGGGACCGGGCATCGTGCCAGGGCGCGCGCCACAGCCTCCTCGTTAAAGGGCCAAAGATCCTCGACGCTGCCTCCTCCCCGTCCAACGATAAGGACATCCCACCGATAGAGTGCCGTCAAGTCAGCCACGGTGTCGATGGCCGCCGTGATCTCTCCACCGGCCTCCATTCCCTGGACCCGTACGGGGAGCAGCGTGATGTCGAGGGGGATCGTGCTCCGGCCCAGTACTTTCAAAATATCGCGGATTGCCGCTCCGGTCCGGGATGTGACGATCGCGATGCGTTGAGAGCAAAGGGGAAGTGGCTTCTTCTTCGCGATATCGAAAAGCCCTTCCGCGTCCAGCTTCTTTTTCAACTGTTCGAATGCAAGCTGCAGGGCCCCTAATCCCTGCGGCTCCATGGTCTCGACGATGATCTGATACTCACCCCGGGGCTCGTAAACACTCACCCGGCCCTGGCAGAGCACGGCAAGTCCCGATTCGGGCTGAAACCGCAGCGAGCGATGATGCGTCTTGAAAAAGACGGCTCGAATCTGGCTCTGCTCATCCTTCAGCGTGAAATACATGTGTCCCGATGCGGGAATCTTCAGGTTGGAGATCTCGCCTCTCACCCAGACCTGGCGAAAGCTCAATTCCAGAACGGAGCGGATGCGCACATTCAGCTCGGAAACACTGAGCACAGCCGGAGCGTCCTCAGGAAACGGATGGAGTAGCGATGTCGGCATATCGGCCTGTTATTTGAATAGTTTAGGGTCCATGGCATCACGGAGGCCTTCTCCCACGACGTTGTAGGCCGTGATGCTCACAAAGATGGCCAAACCCGGAAAAACGGTCAGCCACCAAGCGAACTCGATATAGTCCCGGCTCTGGGATAAAATGTCTCCCCAGCTCGGTGTGGGCGGGGGAACGCCGAATCCCAGGAAACTGAGGCTCGACTCCGTCAAAATGGCACCGGCGATGCCGAAGACGGCGGATACCAATACCGGTGCCATGGCGTTTGGAATCAAGTGGCGGACAATGATGTGCGTGTGGGAGCCTCCCAGTGCGCGTGAAGCCGTGACGAAATCCAACTGCTTCAGCTTGAGGAATTCAGCCCTGACAAATCGAGCGACCCCCGTCCAGCCCGTGAGCCCGATCACGACCATGATGTTGTAGATGCTCGGGGGCAGAAACGCGATGATGGCAATGATGAGAAAAAAGGTCGGAATGGTGGTGAAAATCTCGATCGTACGGCTGACCAAATGATCCACCCAGCGTCCGAAGTAGCCCGCGAGCGCGCCCAGCACAATTCCGATGAGCACTGCGATTCCTTCTGCAACGAACCCGATCGAAAGGGAAATGCGCGCCCCATAGATCATGCGGCTCAGCACGTCACGGCCGCTGTCGTCGGTTCCGAGCCAGTGCCTGCCGCTCGGAGCGGCCAGATTCTCAAACAGGTCATATTCGGTGGGAGAGTAGGGTACTGGAGGCCAGAGGGCAAAGCCTCCTCCGGGCAGGTCCGTCTGCACGAGGAATCCATGCTCTTTTCTCAAGTCGCGCCACGAATCAGTTCCCAAGCCTTCCACGGTCGAGAAGATCGGGAAAAGCCACTGTCCTTCCGCACGGGCAAGGATCGGTCGGTCGTTAGCGAGCAAGGGCGCGAAGATGGCGACGCAAAACAGGAAAAGCGTTACATAAAGACCCGTGACGGCAAGGCGCTTTTTTTGGAAGTGGTGGCGAACCATTCCCCAATACGTTCTAGGGCTCGCTGAGGGCGACGAACGGCCTTTCCGGGATGAGGGCATCATCGTGATTATTCCAGCTTGATGCGGGGATCTAAAACAGCGTAGAGAACATCACCAATGAGCAATCCAACCAACGTCAGAAGCGCCGAGATGCTGGTGATCGCCATGATGACAGGATAGTCACGACTGAGTACCGCTTCGAATCCCAGCTGGCCCATTCCAGGGATAGAGAAAATGGATTCGATAATGACGCTGCCCCCAAACATGGACGGGAGCAGAAACGCCAGCAACGTCACAATGGGAAGCAGCGCATTGCGGAAGGCGTGCTTGAAGATCACCACCCGCTCACTGAGCCCCTTGGCTCGAGCCGTGCGGACGTAGTCTTCTCGAATGACTTCCAGCATGCCGGCTCGGGTCAGCCGGGAGAGATAGGCGAGTCCTCCGTAGGTCATGCAGACGACGGGTAGGATCAAGTGCCAAATGCGGTCCGCCAGCCACTGCCAGAAGGGCCAGTTTTCAGCGCTGATCGACGAGATCCCGTAAACCGGAAAGACGTCCCAGAAATCACCGCCGCCCAAGAACATCATGAGGAGCACCGCCACCCAAAAGCTCGGTAGTGAATAGAGGAAGAAAAAGAACAGCGTGAGCGTGCGATCGGGGAGAGTATTCGGCCTCGTGGCGGAATAGACGCCGAACGGAATCGCGATCAGGTAAACGAGAAAGATGGAAATCACATTTAATTGAATGGTTACGGGAAGCCGTTCGGCAATCTTATCCATGACTCTGCGGTGATCTTTAAAGGAGTCGCCGAAGTCGAGAGTGACTACCCGCTTCACCCAAAGGAGGTACTGGACGGGAATGGGCTTGTCCAAACCGTATAGCTTCTTGGTCTCTTCCACAATTTGCTTTGAAAGCGCCGTCTCGGTGACTTGCCCCTGTCCCGCCATCTTCAGTTTGAGTACGGCTGGGTTGCCTGGTGCGAGCTGGATGATCAAGAACGTAAGAAGCGAAATTCCCAGAAGAGTTGGGATAAGCTGCAGAAGCCTCTTGACCAGATAGGCCTTCATGGTATTCGCTAAAATCCTTTATCTTCAGAATGTGAAGAATCGGGCCGACCGCGGGCTCGGCTGCGAAGAGATGCTCACAGCTTACAGGAGGAAGCGGATTGCGGCAAGCATCTTCCCGTCTAACCACAGCGAAGAGGCAGGCAATGAATCAGGAGACTAACAGCACTGAGCAGCAGGATCTGGAAGGGCTTCCCGCTCGTGCCTTGGCGCCGTTTCTCATGCAAATGGCCCCCCGAGAAAGGCTCGAGCTCATTCTCAAGTGCCGGGATCCGGAGGCCGCGGTCGCCGCGATGCCCGCCGAGGACTTCTTCTTCACGGTCATGCAAATCGGGCCGGACGACTCTCTGCCGCTTCTGGCCCTCGCGAAGATCGAACAGCTGAATCTCATCTTCGATGTGGAGTGGTGGCAGAAAGAAAGCCTGGCTCCCGCCAAGGCTCTTCAGTGGCTGGAGCGGCTGCAAGGGGCAAGCACGAAGAAGCTTCTCGAGTGGCTGTATCAGACGGATTTCGAGCTTCTGGTCAGCCTGTTCAAGAAGTGGACTCGGGTCTCGCTCATCCAAGAAGACCTGGACCCGCTGGAAGCCCGGGAAACGCTTCCTCCCAACACCCTGGACGATCAGTATTACTGGGGGGCTCAGTATCCGCAGTATGAAGCCCTGATCGAGCGCATTCTTCAGCTGCTTTTCGAGGTGAACCAAGGGTTCTATCGGGAGCTCCTGAACCACGTGCTGTGGAGTCTGGAGGCGGAAGTCGAAGAAGACGCCTACCGCTTTCATCGGGGGCGGCTGGAAGACCACGCCATACCCGATTATTACGATGCTATAAGCATTTATGGCGCCCTCGGCAGCCGTAGTCCGGGTATCCGGAGACGGGCTCATGTGGCGGACCTGGAGACCTCTGCCCCTTCGTTCGCTTTGAGCCTTGTCTCCGAGGGGGATTTCCTCCATCGTGCCCTTCAGTTGGTGGAGGAGCCGGCGTTGCTGGACACCTTGCGTCTCGAGCTGGCCAGCATCGCGAACAAAGTCATGGTCGCTGACGGTTTGTCGTCGGAGAGCCCGCAATCCCTTCATCTGGCGGTCCAGAAGTCAATCGCCTGGGTAGGCCTCGGTCTCGAAACGGTCTCCCATGGCGATGTTCAGACCGGTGCTCAAGAGCTCTCGGAAATCTACCTGGAAGATCTCTTTCGCCGCGGTCACGAGGCGGTGGGGAGGATACGGCAAGGTCTCCATCGTGTGATCCGAAGTGGGTATATCGCTCGTTGGCCGGGCGGAGTCAATGTGCTCGACGAGCCCTGGTATGCCGTTGCGGAGCATCTGCTGGAGAAGACACCGCGCCTCGTGGCTTCCGACGCGCTCCTGCTCAAGGGGCCTTGCGAAGGCCTCATCAAGACGCTTGCGGATGTCAAACGAGCGAAACAGGCTGTCGATGCGATTGCGGCGGGGGGGTACCTCATGGATCTCTGCGGTATCAATCAGACGGACGTCTGGCAGTGGCGACTGTGGCAGGAAGGGCAAATCCGGGAAATCGAAGACGTGACGGTCGGGAGTCTGGTCTGGACCGCGGCGTTTCGGTCCATGGAATCGGGCGATTGGTCCGTGCTGCCTTTGGATCCAAGACCGTGGGCGGCTCAGGTCAAAGCCCTCGACCCGAAGACGCTGGAGGCGGTCATCCGCACGAGGGTGGAGGCCAGGACGTCTCGAGACTCTCAGAAGAAGGCTGCGCTTGCCTATTTGGAGCCCCTGTTCCAGAAGTATGCGGAGGAAATGGGATCCTTTTCCGCTGACAGCTCTCCCGACCCCAAGGTCACTGGCTACTTCCTGTTCTCGGAGCCCTGAAGATTAGAAGCGGACTTCCCCAGCGATCTCGGCGCGGTGGACCAGCTTGTAAAATGCCTGCAGCTATGCTAGCAAGAAAACCCGCCGGGTGGATCCGCTGCGAATGGATCCCCGCCGCCTCATTGCCGTTTTCAATGTGCGCTATCAGAAAGGAATCTCCTGCTATGGCTCAAATTGCCCCATTCCGCGGGCTTCGCTACAATCTGTCGAAAATCTCCGACCTCAGCTCGGTGGTGATCCCACCGTATGACGTGATTTCTCCTGCCGAACAGCAAGCCTTTCATACAGCCAGTCCCCATAACATGATCCGCATCGAGCTGGGGGAGTCAACGTCCCGGGACAACGATCGTGACAACCCCCACACCCGCGCGGCTCAGTACTTGCGCCAATGGCAGGAAAGCGAAATTCTGCTTCGCGACCCCAAACCGGCTCTCTACTATTATGAATTGGACTATTCGCTTCCTTCAATGCCGCCCCAAACCCGATGCGGTTTCATCTGCGCCCTGCGGCTGGAGGATTTCAGCTCCGGCGGTGTCAAGCCCCATGAAAGGACGTTCCAGGCGGTCAAAGATGAACGGCTGGGACTGATGATGACCTGTCATGCGAATTTGAGCCCCATCTTTGCCCTCTATTCGGATCCGGGGGAGACCGTGCACCGAGCTTTGAAGCAGGGTGTGCAGTCCGAGCCCGCCATGAAGTTTCGGGATCGGGCCGGGATGGAGCACAGGCTCTGGCCGGTCGACCATTGGGATATTCTTCGAGATGTGTCACATCTGATGCTGGATAAGGCCATCTTCATCGCCGACGGGCACCATCGCTACGAGACGGCGCTGACGTATCGAGGGATACAACGGGCCCAAGCCGGAAGTATCCGAGAAAAGGCGCCTTACGAGTACGTGATGATGTATCTCTCGAACCTCAACCAGGGTGGACTCACCATTCTACCGACCCACCGGCTCCTGCGAAATCTTGATGCCATCAAGCCCGACGTCATTCTTCAATCCGTGGACGCCTTCTTCGACGTGATGCCTTATGTGGCTTCGGAGTCAGGGATTGGGGCCTGGCGCGAAGCCTTGAGAGCTTATGGGGAGCAGAAGGAGACCATTTTCGGGTTCGCCCATCGGAGCGGAAGCGCTCTTTACCTGCTTAAAGCCAAGACACATCCGGTGCGGGACTATCTTGAAAGCGTCGGCGTGCCCGAGGTGCTGCGGACGCTCGATGTCGTCGTTTTGGACCACGTGCTGCTCAGGCGCCTGATGGGCCTTTCGGAGTCCTTTCTGGCCAACGAGAACAACATCCATTTCAAGCACGATCTCGGGGAAGCGCTGGCGCAGGTTCAGGGCGGGACGTATGACGCCGGTTTTTTCATTAATGGAACCCGCATCGAACAGGTGCAGGAGGTGGCGAACGCCGGCTTGATCATGCCTCATAAGGCCACCTACTTTTATCCCAAAGTCGGAAGCGGTCTGGTGATCAATCCGTTGCCGGCCGACGAAGAGATGGTCTGGTAGAGTCCCTTGAAGACACGAGATGCGCTCTTCGACGGGCGGCTCACGGTCCTTCAGGAGTCCGGGGGCTATCGGTTTTCCGTGGACGCCATCCTCCTTGCCGGCCTCACGCGCGTCCGACCGCGGGACCGTGTCGTCGATCTGGGGACCGGCTGCGGGGTGGTGCTTCTCCTCATGGCCTATCGGCGGCAGGGAAGGCTGCTGACCGGCATCGAGCTGCAGGCGGACCTGGCATTCCTCGCGCGTGAAAACGTGCAGATCAACGGGTTCGAGGACAGAATCCGCATCCTGGAGGCCGATTATCGACATCTGAATGTGAGTGGACACATCGCTGCCGGATCCGTGGATCTGGTTGTGAGCAACCCCCCCTACCGACGTGTCCATTCGGGTCGAATCAACCCAAAGGATGAAAAGGCTGTCGCACGACACGAGCTGGAAGGGTCGGTCGGCGACGTGATCGCCGCCGCATCGTATCTCCTTCCCCCAAAAGGAAGGCTGGCCATCGTCTATCCCGCCTCGCGCTTGGACCATTTGATCGTTGAAGCCCGCAGCCGCGGCTTCAGCCCCAAAGAGCTCACGGTGGTCTTCTCCAATCCCGCGGATCAAGGCCGGCTGGTGCACCTTCAGTGTCTCAAAGGCGGTGGCGAGGAGCTCAAGATCAATCCGCCCTTCTTCATTTACCGGGAGCCGGGAGTCTATACGGAGGCGATGGAGGCGCTCTACAAATCCTGATGCATTGGCGGATGGAGTGCTGCCTGGCTCGCTTGGAAATGCTTTCTGGAGCTCTCGCGGTTGCGGGGGCGATGTGATGTCCGATTCAGACAAGGAGCTCGCTATGGATATGGGATTGCAGGGTAAAGTGGCATTTATCGCCGGTGGAAGCCAGGGCTTGGGGAAGGCGGTGGCTCTGGAGATGAGCCGCGAGGGGGCGAAGCTCGCCATTTGTGCATTGGATGATCCCGAGCTGCCCGCCGCCGTCGAAGAGATCAAAGCGGCAACCGGTGGGGAGATCATCGGAATCCCGGCCGATCTCACCAATGCAGATCAGGCAAGGAATTTCGTGCGGCAAGGCATTGGGCACTTCGGGACTGTGGACATCTTGGTCAACAACGCGGGAGGGCCACCCTCTCGCACCTTCCTCGAGATCGACGACGACCTGTGGATGTTCGGCGTGCGTCTGAATCTCATGAGCACGATCATCATGACTCGGGAAGTTGTGCCAACAATGATTGAGAAGCGCTGGGGACGAATTGTCAACATGACCTCGATCGCAGTCAAGCAGCCGATCGACGGTTTGATCCTCTCTAACACGGTCCGCTCGGGCGTGGTGGGCATGGCCAAGACCTTATCGAACGAGCTGGCGCCTTACAACATCACCGTCAACAATGTGTGTCCCGGGTATACGATGACGGAGCGCGTCCGGTCGCTTGCCGTCGTTACGGCCGAGAAGGAAGGCACAACACCCGAGGCGATCATCAAGCGATGGGAATCCTCTGTGCCGATGGGACGGTTGGGGACGGTTGAGGAGTTCTCTGCGCTCGTCACGTTCCTCGCTTCCGAGCGTGCGAGCTATATTACGGGAGCCTCCATCCAGATCGATGGGGGCTACTATCGGGGGATCATGTAAGGAACAGGACTGAAAAGGAGTCTTCACATGCCGGTTCGAACCGCATACATCCGATCAGTGGGTCGGTTTCTGCCTGAGCGGCGGCTGACCAATCAGGACCTCGAAAAGATGGTGGATACCAACGATGAGTGGATCGTCTCGCGTACCGGGATTCGCGAGCGCCGGATTCTTGAGAAGGGCCTGGGCAATTCGTACATGGCGGTTCGGGCGGCCAGAGAGTGCCTGGAAAATGCCGGCGTCGGTTCGGACGAGATCGATGCCATCGTGGTCGGCACCGTGACGCCGGACATGTTCTTTCCATCCGTGGCCTGTTTGGTCCAGGACCAGCTCGGGGCGAGCAAAGCGTGGGGGTTCGACGTTTCCGCGGGCTGCTCAGGGTTTGTCTTTTCACTCACGACTGGCGCCCAGATGATCGAGTCCGGGCGGTATAGCAAGGTCCTCGTCATCGGCAGCGACGTGATGAGCAGCATCATGGATTACACGGATCGAAACACCTGCGTGCTTTTCGGGGACGCTGCTGCGGCTGTCCTGCTGGAGCCATGTCCCGAGGATGGCTACGGTCTTCTGGACTATGTCCAGCGGATCAATGGGGCCGGTGGGGCCCATCTGCACATGAAGGCCGGCGGAAGTCGGAAGCCTGCGAGCTTCGAGACGGTTCAGAACAAGGAGCATTACGTCTATCAGGAAGGAAAGCAGGTCTTTAAGTTCGCGGTAACCGAGATGGCCAATGTGTCGGTCCAGATCATGGAAAGGAACGGCCTCGAGGGGAAAGACATCGCCTATTTCGTTCCCCATCAGGCCAATTTCAGAATCATCGAGGCCAGCGCCAACCGAATGGGAATCGAAATGAGCAAGGTCGTGATCAACATCGACCGTTACGCCAACACGACCGCCGCCACGATTCCGCTGTGTCTCTATGAGATCATCCAGGAAAACAAACGTGTGAAGAAAGGCGACAACATCGTAATGTCCGCTTTCGGAGCGGGCTTTACCTGGGGAAGTGTCCTGCTGCGCTGGTGGGAGTAAGGGGTGGGGCCGGCGGGTTTCTGAAGCCATGAGCGCTTGAGACAACCCGCCGGTTACGATTAGAGTCCAGCCTTCTTGATCGCTCGTTCCCACTGCTCGTCAACTTGGCGTTGAAAGCTCGTGAGGTCTTCCGGGGTCATCCGCTTGAACCGGCCCTGAATCTTCAGGTACTCATCCACCGGTCGTTTACGCCCGCTTCGTGCCATACTGAGGCTCTTTCCCGTGAGCTTGTAGACGCCCTCGTCCACCTCAAAGAGAATCACGATCCCCGATTCCACGGCAAGTCGACCGACCGTAACGGTGTCTTTAGTTGGAAACCCCCACCCCGGCGGGCAGGGAATGGCCAGGTAGATGAAACGTGTTCCTCGGATTTCCTTGGCCCGTACGAACTTGTTGTAAAGATCGCCCGGATAGGATGAGCTGGCCGTGGCGAGGTACTTTGGGTGATGGGCCTCCATGATTCGGATGAAATCCTTCTTGGGCTGCTCCTTGGGGAGAACCGGAGTGGTGGTGGTCACGGCGCCGGTTGGAGTCGCGCTCGAGCGCTGGACGCCGGTATTCATATAGGCCTCGTTGTCATAGCACACGTAGATGAAATCGGTCTCGCGCTCTGCTGCCCCGCTGAGGGCCTGGATACCCATGTCGAATGTTCCGCCGTCTCCCGCCATGGCAAGCACCGTATAGTCATCACGGCCAGTTGCCTTGAGCCCCGCAACGAGCCCCGACGCCGAAGCGGCCGTGCTTGCGAACGTGTTGTTCACGGCATTTACCGCGATGGGAGTCTTGGGATAGATTCCGTGCAAGATGGTGAGGCAGCACGCGGGAAGGGTCACGATGGTCTTAGGTCCCAGTGCCTTCAGGATGTATCGATACGCTATGGGCAAACCGCACCCGGCGCAGGTTCTGGTGCCGGGCAGGATGTATTCCTGGTCGGGAAGATCCATAATGGTGGTGGACATGATGAGCTCGGATTCCTTTCTACGACGGGCGGCTGGAGAAAGCCTGACCCTTGCTCTATTGAATCAAATGCCATATCCGAACCAACGGGGATGCTCATGAGGAATCCCCTTTTCCCCAAGGTCAAGGGACTCACGAACGGACTCTACTAAGTCGGCGGGCTTCACATCCTTGCCACCCAGCCCAAATATGAAATTGTAGACTCCGGGCCGGTTTCCGTTGAAGCTGAACAGGGCGGCCTTGAGCTCGGTCGCCAAAGCCCCTTCATAGCCATAGCTGATGGCCTTTTCCATAACGACGATCGTCTGCGCGCGCGACACGGCCCGAGCCAGTTGCACCGCAGGGAACGGGCGAAAAACGCGGACACCGATCAGACCGGCCTTCAAGCCTTCGTCTCGCATCACATCCACAGCCTCGGTCGCTTCGCTAGCAAGAGATCCCATCGTGACACACAGAATCTCCGCATCTTCCGTACAGTAGTGGAAAAGGGGCTCCGCATACGACCTGCCGAACGCCTCAGCGTAGGCTCTCCCGGCTTCCGCGATTACGGGGAAGGCCATTTCGTGCTGTTCCTGGAGTCTGTGGCGAAAGCCCATGTAACTCGGCGAGAGAATGCCATCTCCATCCGGAATGGGATCCCCCATGACGACGGGGTTGATGTTGACGGGTCGATCAGGATCCAGGGTGTAACGAGGCGCGTAGGGGGGGAGGAAGGCGTCCACTTCCTCCTGAGGAGGAACGTCCACCGGCATCATCGTGTGAGAGAGTCGGAACCCGTCGAAGCACACCATCACTGGGATGAGAAGCTGCTCGGCCACCTTGTAGGCCAAGATGACCAGATCCAGGACTTCCTGGTTGTTCATGCAGTAGAACTGGATCCAGCCCGTGTCGCGCTGGGCGATGGAATCCTGCATGTCGTTGAGGATCGTCCAGGGTGCTCCGACTCCGCGGTTGGTCACGGGCATGACAATGGGAAGTCTCGCCCCAGCGGCCCAGTGCAATTGCTCATGCATGTACGCCAGTCCGTTAGCGGCCGTGGCCGTGAAGACCCGTGCCCCAACGAGCGAGGCCGAGATACAGACGCCCAGGGCGGAATGCTCGCTCTCCACGCGTACAAATTCCGCCTGGAGCTCCTTCTTTTCGACGTATTCCGAGAGGACTTCCGGGATTTTGGACTGGGGTGTGATCGGATACGCAGCGATCACCTGAACACGGCACAGCTTGGCTGCCAGAGCTGCTGCTTGATTTCCCGTCAAAATGAGAGTCTTTTCCACTTCGAGAATATCCTTTCTAACTCTCGTGGCCAAAGGCCACACCATTTGATGAAACCTACTCTGTGGGGTTAATCCATACCGGCGGATATTCAAGAAGTCAATGGACTAAGAAAGAAAACCAGAGGGAGTGAATATCGGAGAGCGCATCACGCAGGGCGAGGCGGGAAACGAGAGGAGGAGTCTCATGGTGAGAGCCGCAGTCTTTCGAGTCACTCGACGATCATGCGGCTCTCACGAACGGCCCACAAGACTTACTTACGCTTGGTGCTGCGTTTGGAGGCTTTCAGGGGGTTGACCTTGGCCTGCTGCGCCTGCGTCTCGGCTTTGGCATGCGTGGCAAAATTGCAGATACTCGTCTTCCACTTGGCGGGTGGATTGGGGTAGCTCGAGCAATACCGTCCATTGGGGAGATCCATGATGCGCTGGCACCCCTCACACTGCTCAACGATTCCGACGCACGCTCCTCCCGTATACCCACAGCCCGACTTGGTCATGAAATTGCAGTCTGTTCCCGGCTTTACCGTCGTACAAATCATTGCCGCTTACCTCCGCGTTATTTCTTGATTTCAAATTACCTCCTGCGAGGCTGGTGCGAATAATAACCGGGTTTTTCCGTGTGTCAAGCGAAGAGCCTCGCTGCAGGTAAAAAGAGTCGTGGGAGGGGGGGCGCGACGAAGGTCCGCAAGGCGATGCGGATCGAGCTGCAGGCTCAGCGCCTCCGGCACGATCGGGTTTTGAGCCGGTTGTAGGGATCGCGATGGAGCGGTATGCCTTGGCATTTTACTTGCTTCTACCCCGGTTTGATCGGAGGTGCGGATTTGGCCGAAAAGCCTGCAGAAAAACCCCTTAAGGAACCGGCGGCATGAGTCGAAATGTCACTTAGCACCGCATTGGAGCATGTCAGGTTCATGACAATCGAGTGCTCCCTCAAATGTGCTTTCATACAATCCATTACGGAAACTCGGTTGAACGGATAACTTCCGGCTGAAACGAGGTGGTATCAGGTGGGTCAGAAGAAGATTGGGGAACTACTGCTGCAGGGCGGTGTCATCACCCAGGAGCAGCTGCAGCGTGCTCTCGAGGAGCAGACCCAGGCCGGGGAGCGCGTTGGGGCTACTCTGGTTCGTTTGGGATACGTTTCAGAGGAAGTTCTCTTCGGCTTCCTAGCCAAACAATTCCACGCGCCTGAAGTCAATCTGACCAAACTGGCGATTCCCAAAGATGTCTTTACACTGATTCCAGTTGAGATAGCCCAGAAATATCAAGCGGTTCCTTTTGGACTCATGGGGAACACCTTGAACGTGGCGATGGCCGATCCGGGCAATCTCTTCATGATCGATGACATCCGCTTCCTCACGCGCAAGAACATTCAGGTGCATGTGGCGCCTGAAAGCATGATCAAAAAGATCATCACGCAATTCTATTCGGCGGATGAGAATATCGACGATGTGCTCGGAATGCTCCGGGACGAAGGCGATGTTGATGTTGTCGAGACCTCCGAGGAAGTTGATCTTTCCTTCCTGGAAGATGCTGCGGAGCAAGCGCCGGTCGTCAAGCTGGTCAACCATATTCTATTGGACGCCATTCGCAAGCAGGCGAGTGACATTCATGTGGAGCCCTATGAAAAGAGCTTGCGGGTACGCTACCGAATCGACGGGGTGTTGTACGAGACGATGCGCCCGCCGCTTCCGCTCAAAAACCCTATCATTTCGAGGCTGAAGATCATGAGCCGCCTGGATATTGCCGAAAGGCGGCTTCCACAGGACGGACGCATCAAGCTGAAGACCAAGGGTCGAGAGATGGATTTCCGTGTTTCGATCCTCCCGACGCTGTTTGGCGAGAAGGTCGTCCTACGTCTGCTCGACAAATCCAATCTCCAGTTGGACATGACCAAGCTCGGGTTCGAAAACGGTCAGTACAAATCGTTCAAAGAAGCCATCCATTCCCCTTACGGGATGGTCCTCGTGACAGGGCCTACCGGCAGCGGCAAGACAACGACGCTTTACAGTGCCTTGTCCGATCTCAACAAGCCTTCCCACAACATCTCCACGGCCGAAGACCCCGTGGAGTTCAACCTGCACGGAATCAACCAGGTCCACATCCATGAAGCCATCGGGCTTAATTTTGCCGCTGCCCTCAGATCTTTTTTGCGTCAAGATCCTGACATTATCATGGTCGGTGAGATTCGCGATTTCGAAACCGCTGAAGTCTCCATCAAGGCGGCTCTAACGGGCCACTTGGTTTTGAGTACGCTCCATACCAACGACGCGCCAAGCACGATCAACCGTTTGCTGAACATGGGCGTTGAGTCTTTTCTGGTGGCCTCGGCCGTCAACCTGATCCTAGCACAGCGGCTGGTGCGTCGAATCTGCAACGAATGCAAGTCAGAGGAAGACGTTCCACCGGAGGTCCTTCTGGACTTGGGAGTGCGGGAAGATGAGCTGGGGACGTTCAAAAACTACTCGGGCAAAGGTTGCCCCGTTTGTAATGGGACCGGTTTTCGAGGGCGGGTGGCACTTTACGAAGTGATGCCCATGCACGAGCAAATTCGGGAGCTGGTGCTGCTCGGAGCCTCGGCGGCGGAGATCAAGCGCGAGTCAATCCGCCTGGGTATGATCACGTTGAGGAGGAGCGGCATTAACAAGATGATCGAGGGAGTGACCACGGTGGATGAAGTCATCCGAGCGTCGGCAAAGGATTGAGAGTAGCGATCGATCAGGGATTGGGGTGGGTGGAGCTCCGTGTGGAAAGAGCGGGAGCCTCATAAGATGTGTCCTCAATCTCAAGAGAGGTTGATGTGTTAGGCCAGCCGGCATTATGGCTGGAGGCCGCGGGAGGATGCGGCGGAAAGGACTGAGCCATGCCTGTTTTTCTTTGGAAAGGGACCGACAAGAGCGGCAAGAAACAAAACGGGGAGTTGGAGGCCGATACTCCGGTCATTGCGCGGCAGCTTCTTGCTCGCAAGGGAATCAACATCAAGAGCCTCAAACCGAAGCCCAAAGACCTTCTCGAATACATTCCGGCTCTGCAGCCGAAGGTTAAGGAGAAGGATCTGGTGGTCTTCACCAGGCAATTCGCGACCATGATCGACGCCGGCCTGCCATTGGTCCAGGCACTGGAGATTCTGCAGGATCAGCAGAGCAATCCCACGTTCAAGCGGGTGATCAAGGAAATCAAACAGAGCGTAGAAGAAGGCGCGACGCTCTCGGATGCAGTCCGAAAGCACCCGAAGGTGTTCGACCATCTGTTTGTAAATCTTGTTCAGGCCGGGGAAGTTGGCGGCATTCTGGATGTGATCCTGAATCGGCTGGCGGCTTATATTGAAAAGCTCGCCAATCTAAAGAAGAAGGTCAAAGGTGCCATGACCTACCCGGGCATCGTGATCTCCATCGCCATCGTCGTCGTGGCGGTCATACTGATCTTTGTCATTCCCGTCTTTGCGGGGCTGTTCAAAGACGCAGGTGCCAAGCTGCCTGCCATGACGCTGTTCGTGATGAATCTGAGCGATTTCGCCAAGAGCTATATTCACTGGATTATCCTGGGCTGTGTTCTGATGTTCGTGGGGCTCAAGCAGGTGAGGCGAACCGATAAAGGACGCGAGTTCTTCGATCGACTGCTGTTGCGCTCACCGGTCTTCGGGATGTTGATCAGAAAGGTCTCGATAGCCAGGTTTACGAGAACTCTTGGTACCATGCTGTCAAGCGGTGTTCCCATCCTGGATGGTCTTGACATTGTCGCGTCCACCTCAGGCAACGTGGTCATCGAAAGCTCGATTCGCAAGGCAAGAAATGCCATTGCCGAAGGCCGACCGGTAGCCGAGCCTCTCGAGGAAACGAACGTCTTCCCCGTTATGGTGACCCAGATGATTGCCGTGGGTGAGGCGACGGGGGCTTTGGATTCGATGCTTGGGAAAATAGCGGATTTCTACGATGAGGAGGTCAACACGGCCGTTGAATCGATGACCGCTCTACTAGAGCCGATGCTCATCGTGTTCCTGGGAGTTACCATCGGGTTTCTGCTGGTAGCCATGTATCTGCCCATCTTTCAGATTGCCGACGTTGTCTCTCGTGGTGCCTGAGATGGCCTCCGGGCAAACCGAGCTGGAAAGAAGCCCCTGGGAAGACAACGTGATGACACGTCGTCTCAAGGGGCTTCTTTGCTTTCGCCTCCTGCTGGCACTTCTTTTCTTCGGGGTCACCCTCGTAGTCCAGACCCGGCGCGAAGAGGAGCTCTTGTCGGCTCCTCTTCAGCCCTTGTACGTGCTTTCGTGCATCCTCTTCGCTTTCACCATCGTTGCCGCGTGGAGCCTCAGCCGCATTCGGAATCTCAAGCGCTTCTGTTATGTGCAGCTCGTGTTCGACGTTGGTGCCGTCACATTTCTCATTTATCTTTCCGGGGGCTTGGAGAGTCCGTATTCGCTCTTCTACATGCTCGTCATCATCAGCGCGGCGCTGCTTCTCAATCGGCGTGGAAGCCTTTTCATCGCATCGCTGTGCAGCCTCTCATACGGGCTCCTCTTGGACTTGCAGTTCTTCGGCTGGGTCTTACCCCTCCGGATTGTCGGCCAATCGAATGGTTACGCTGACAGCGGGACCTATTTTCACAGTATCCTCATGAGCGTGGCGGGGTTCTATCTGGTTGCGTACGTCAGCGGCTCCTTGGCGGAGGAGCTCCAAAAGTCCAGTCGTCGAGAGATAGCCCAGCAGCGGAACCTGCATCAATTGGAATTACTCCATTGGAACATTGTCCAGAGCATGAACAGCGGGCTGATGATGATCGACGAAACAGGATGTATCCGATTCGCGAACCTTGCGGCCGCTGAGATTTTGGATCTCCAAGGACCCTCTCTGGAGGGCAATCCCCTGGGAACCATCTTTCCGTCACTGGAGCTCTCAGCCTGGTCGCATCTTCAGCGAGGCGAAAGCGTCAGAAACCGATCCGAGATTGCCGCTCGGAGAGAGGTGACCTATCAAACGCCGTCAGGCGAACAGCTCTGCCTAGGGTATACCGTTTCCGTCCTTCAAAAGGACCAGGAAGGCCGTCTTGGGTGGGTGTTCATTTTCCAGGACTTGACGAAGCTTAAGGCGATGCAGGAGCATGTGAAGCGCCTGGAGAAAGTCGCTCTGGCGGGCCGTATTGCGGCGGAGATCGCCCATGAGATCAAGAATCCCTTGGCCGCCATGAGTGGTGCCATTCAGATGCTTCGGGACGAGATGCATCTCGATGCGGTTCATTCAAAATTGATGCATATCGTCGAGAGAGAGATCCAAAGGATCAATGAGCTTGTAGTGGATTTTCTTTGGTTGGCGAGGGGAGCCAAGAAGCCCGAGGTGGTTCACGAATTCCCACTCTGCAGTGCGATTCAGGAGACCGTGGCGTTGCTCAGGGCCGAGAAAAAGATCGGCTCATCCAGCAGAGTGAGCACTCATTTTGACGCCTCTCCGAACGTGGCCATGGACCCGCAGCATTTTCGCCAAATTCTCTGGAATCTTCTGCTGAATGGGCTCGAAGCCATTTCAAAGGGGGGAGAGCTGGAGATCCGCGTGAGTGAGGGCCCAAGTGACTCAAGCAACGGTTCGGCGGAACGAGAGGCCCGGATTGACATCGAGGATACGGGTTGTGGCATTCCGCAGGAGCTCCGTGACCGGGTGTTCGAGCCGTTTTTCACGACCAAGCAAGGTGGAACGGGACTTGGTCTCAGTATTGTCTACCAATTGGTTGAAAATGCCGGGGGCCGAATCACGGTTTCTCATTTAGAGCCCCAGGGAACTGCCTTCTCGCTTTTTTTCCCCAGTCATTCCTGAATAACACTTGCCAAGCCCAAAGTCAGTGATTATAAGCACTCGTCGAAGGCGAGTGCTAACAAGTAAGGTGCTCGTTCTCTGAAAGAGGGGCCTCGACGCTTTGGTGGATTCCAAGAATCCAGCGAGGAGTGATCGAGATCTGGTTTGTGAATGGCCGCCTGAGTGGGGCCAGGGCATTGAGTCGTCAGAAGAGTTTTGGAGAAAGGAGTACATGGCATGAAGCTGAAACCGCTCAATGATCGTGTGGTCGTTAAGCGCATCGAAGAAGAAGAACGAACTGCCGGCGGAATCATCATTCCTGATTCCGCTAAAGAAAAGCCGATCCAGGGTGAAGTCCTGGCCGTCGGTCACGGAAAGCTTGCCGAAGACGGGACTCGACGCCCCCTCGATGTGAAGGCCGGGGATCGCGTGCTTTTCGGGAAATACGCCGGTACGGATATCAAGGTTGAGGGCGAAGAGCTTCTCATCATGCGTGAGGATGACATCCTTGCCATCATCGACTAGCGATGCATCGGATTGTCGTCCGCTGACAGATCACAACTTGAAGGCCTAATCCCTAAATATTTTCGACATGGAGGAAATAAATGGCGAAACAGTTGCTCTACGATGTGAAGGCGCGTGAGGCGTTGCTCAAGGGAGTCAATACGCTGGCAGATGCGGTGAAGGTGACTTTGGGACCCAAGGGTCGCAACGTTGTCTTGGAGAAGAGCTTCGGTGGCCCGAATGTCACGAAGGACGGCGTGACG
>CAZIEW010000081.1:0-24438 GCA_964538515.1 uncultured Syntrophobacteraceae bacterium | reverse complement strand
AACCTTGGTGTGCCTGAAGTGGCACATGGCGCACGAATGGGGGCACCCCCTCACCGTCTCCAGGAAGACGACCGGCGGGTTGTAGGGCACTTCCACTGCCCGGCTCCTCACCGCTTCGAGGTACGGAGTAAAGTCTCTTTCTGGCTTCATTCGATATCCGTAAAGCGCGTGTATGAATCAACCGGGAAGGCTCAACCGCATCTTTAGCTCCGAGGTCAAGCGGCGCAAGTTCTCGCCAAAGGCGCAGGCGCTCAGATAGCGCTTCATACGACTGGGGTTCCTCCGCCATATTCCGAAGAGCTGTCTCCAGAACTGCAGACCTGCGCGGGACTGGATCCCCTGCGACCACATGAGCTGCAGCAGCATGGAAATGTCGGCACGGATGACTCGCGCGGGAGGTGCGGATCGAGTGACGGATCCGTTGGCTTCCGGAGTGCCTCCGCCGTTCGAGGAAGCCAAAGCGCTGCGCGTTGGGCGCATGCTGAGGTGATACCGGTAGGTCCTCTCCAGAAGATGCTCCGTCGTGTAAAGATGGTCCCAAACGGCTGCGAGGTCGTGCGTGATGTCCTTCAGGGGACGGGTTGTCCGGAAAGTCGGCTTCCATCCCACGGAATCGCCGTGGTCCTTGATATCAAGGAGTCTCCCTTCCGTGTGAAGCCTCTTCCACAACCTCGTGCCGGGCGGAGCCTGGATCAGGCCCACCATGACGGTCGGGAGTGCCGTTTGGTCCACAAAGGCGCAGATCCGAGAAGCCACATCCGCCGGTTCACCGTCGAGACCCAGGATGAAGCTTCCGATCACCGAAAGGCCGTTTTGGGTCATCGTGTTGACGGAATCGACCATCGAGCTCTCGACGTTGTGAGTCTTGTGGATGCTTCGCAAAACCGCTTCATCCGGGCTTTCCAGGCCAACGAAAACCTTGCTGAAATTGGCCTCGGTCATCAGGTCGATCATCTCCGGGTCGCGGCCCAGATTCACGGAGACCTGCGTGATGAATGAGAACGGCTCCCCGGTTTGCTTCGACCAGGGCAGAAGGCTCTCCAGAATCGCTTTCGCGCGACCCCGGTTTCCGATGAAATTGTCATCACAGACGAATATTTCCCCCCACCAGCCAAGCTGCCTAAGATTCTCCAATTCCGCCACAACCTGGTCGGGATCCTTGTAACGGATCTTGCGCCCAAACAGGCTCACGACGTCGCAGAATTCACAGTCGAAGGGGCAGCCGCGCGATGTCTGGACTCCCGCGGCCAAATAGTCGTCGGGATGGACCAGGTCGTAGCGAGGCACCGGGGAGCGGCCGAGCTCCGGTTTCACGTCACAGGGGAACACCCCGTTGGCCGTTCCTTCACCGAGAGCCCGCACGAGATTTTGAATCGTATCCTCCACTTCTCCGAGGAAAAGGAAATCGCAGCCGGCTTCGAAGACCTTCTGAGGCATGGCCGTCGCGAACGGGCCGCCCGCAACCGTCGTTTTTCCTCTCCGGGCTGCCTCCCGGCACAGGCTGAGGAGACCCTCGCTCTGGGCCGCCATGCCGGTCACCAGGACCAGGTCGGCCCAGTGCCAGTCGTCCTCGGTCAGTTCCCGGACATTCAGGTCAACCAGACGAAAATGCCATTCATGGGGCAGGAGTGCGGCGACGGTAAGAAGCCCCAGAGGCGGCATGAGGCTCTTCGCTCCGGATTGCTTGACGAGCAGCTCCAGAGACCAAAAGGAGCGGGGAAGTTCAGGATTCAAGAGCAGAACATGGGTCATCGGCTTTCCCTGAGCTGGAAGGCAAAGCAGGCAGCCACACAAACCGACATCATGGGGTGCGGCTCACGACCGGTGCAGGATACCCTAAGCCAAGGTTTCGGGCGTGTGGTTTCAGCTGTCAGTGAGAGAGGCAGGAAGCCGGTAGACTGAAACCGGAGCACTGAAACCTGAGACGAACGGTCCCGAATTGCACGCCGAATCATGGTCACGAGGAGCGCACTATACCAAATCCCATGGCACAGCCGTAACCTGAAATGACGCGTCGGAAGGCCGGTTGTTGCATCTTCTCCGTCGAAATGGTAACCACTACTCGCACAGGAACGGCTCGGTCTCGAGACTGATCCATGCAAATCACTGAATAACAAACGGTTTCCTGTCGAAGCGGACTCTTCAGCGCAATGAGCGATCGAACCGTCGCACACCTCAGGTTGGTGCATGAACGTTGTACTGGCGACAGCGCCCCACAGTGACAGCCCCTGGAACAGAGAATCCTTTCCGCCCCTGGGTTTGCTCTACGTTGCCGGAGGACTGCATCCTCATGCTGGAATCTCCGTGCATGTTGTGGATGCCTATGGAGAGAGCCTCGATCTGGAGCGAGCCGCGGAAAGGCTTCTGGCGCTCTCTCCGGACATCATCGGTTTAACGGTTACCAGCCGCAATGTGGAGGATGCGCAACAGCTCATCGCCGCATGCAAGGCAGCGCGGCCTCAGACCGTCATCGTAGCCGGCGGGATACATCCGACCTTGTTCGATCGCCTGCTCTTGAAAGAGATTCCCGAGCTGGATTTCTGCATCCGAGGCGAAGGGGAAGAGAGCTTTGCCGCTCTTTGCGGGAGCCTTATCGAGGGGAAGGACGTCGCGGGGCTGCCGGGCCTTTCCTACCGTTCCCGTGGAGACGTTGTCAGGGGACAGCCTCAACGGGTTGAAGATCTCGACAGCCTACCCTTTCCTGACCGATCTCTCCTGACGCATCAAGACTACGGACGCCGGTGGTATGGATACGAGCTTCCCGACCTCCCGAAAATGACGACGGCATTTTCGTCGAGGGGGTGTCCCTTCCAGTGCACCTTCTGCGCTGACACCCGGATCTGTGGCGGCAAGCTCAGGGTGCGCAGCGCGAAAAACGTCTCTGAGGAGCTTCAGGAGCTCTCGCACCAGGGCTACAAGTTCGTGATCTTCTTCGACGACAACCTGGTCTTCGACGTGCCGAGATTGAATCGGCTGTGCCGGCTGATCATCGAAAGCCGCATGGACATGCGTTTTGCGTGCGCCGGCACGGTCCACAACCTGCCTCAGTCCACGCTTGACCTGATGCATGAAGCGGGGTTCGATGCGCTCTTCGTGGGAGTTGAAAGCGGCAGCGACTCCCAGCTCAGGCGCTATCGCAAGCCTGCTTCCCGTAAAGCGATGGCGGCTGGAATCCTGCGGGCCAAAAGAGCCCACATCGCGGTCCTTGCCAGCTTTATCAACGGCGCGCCCGGAGAAACCGAGCGCGATTTTCAGAACACGTTGGATCTCGTCAGGGAAGTCAAGCCCACCGTGGCCAACATCGGTCCCCTCATGGTGCATCCCGGAAGTTATCTCTGGGAGGAGCTGAACGGTAAGGAGGAACCGACAGCACTGGCTCAGACGTTCAGTCGACCCATCTGGAGGTACCCCGGCCAGGTTGACTCGATCACTGTGCAGGAAAGAGCCAAGGCATTTCAAAAAGCGTTCGTCCGCACTTCTTGGGCTTGGTGCAGGGTGTATGAGCTTCTGGACCTGCTGCTGCACAATCCTTCGTGGAGGAGCGCATTTAGGGCGGTCTTGAGAAAGCAATCCCTCCTGCTCCCGTTCATCCCAGGCAGGGATCACGGTTAGGGGGGCGAGTGGACGTGCCTCATCGTGTCCCGCCATTCAGGCTCGATCCCATCGCGAAACGGATGGCTTCGATGGTCGCTGTGGACCCTGTTGGAGGCGACGCATGCAGGTCGGGAATTGGGTGAACGCCCGCATCCTCGTCGATCGGTTGAGGCGGGCTTCGGCATGCCTGTCTGAAATGCGAGCTGGCTCACGGGCAGCCGCGCCTTCAACCTTCGCTACGGACAAATCCGTTTGCAATCAAGGGACACCGGACAGGTGGTCCGTCGGTCCGGCAGGAGCCGCTTCCTCCCGCGCTGGGCGTGAAGGAGATCCGGAGAAGGATTTGTTTGATGGCGCGCAGTGTTGTATTAGGTGTGGGCTAAGCCCAATCTGACAGCTTCGGGATCCACATTTGCCCCTCGGTCAGGAGTCATGGATGGCGGCATTTCAAGCGGATTATTCTCTGGGTTTTGTCTGGCGCCCGGTCGACTTGAAGCGGACGGTTGTGCAGATGGCTCGCCAGACGATGACGCGAGCGGTTTTTGACTGGTCCGCCGTCGGCCATGAAGCCTCTTCCGATCTGCTGAAACAGGCCGGCGCGACCGACCTCAAAATATCCGTGAGTCATCTCATGACACCGGGCTTCGCTGAATGGCTGCAAGGCACGGCCGTCGAAACCCTTTGGATCGAAGTCCATCCTGGACTGGACCCGTTCGGACCGGTCGCCGTTCTCGATCGCCTGCGTGGCCTGGAGCGGCGGTTGGCATGTCGATTCGTGGTCATTTCGGGAGATCCGAGTCTCTTGATCGATCTTGCGCGGAGCGAAAGGGCGCCCGATGCCCTGGGCATCAAGGGATCCGAATCGTCCGGATTTGTCGGTCCAGAGACAGCGGGAATCCTCTTTTCGTCGCTTCGACAGCATGGAAAAGAACGAGGCGGGTGCCCGCCGTTGATCCTGTGGGGGGGCATCTTCACTGCTGAGGCCGCCGCCGCGTACCTCACGACCGGCGCCCGGGGCATCGTTTTCGAAAGCCTCCATTGGCAGACCGACCTCGTTGAGGTGGACGAAAGCCGGCGAATCCGCATCAGCCGCCTGCGTCCCGAGCACACGACGGTGGTCGGTCAATCACTGGGAGCCCCCTGCCGGCTGTTTGACAAAGGCAACTCACTGCCTGTCGAAGCCCTTCGCCGCGCTGCATCGGCCTCTCCTTGCCAGGATTCGTCCGAGTCCGATCGCAGGGGATTTGCCGAGAAGATACGGGCCGGTGTCGTTCATGCCCTGGAGAGCTCTCTCAGCCGCGAGGATCTCGTTTTTCTGAGCCCGGAAGCTGCCTTCGCGGAAAGCTTTGCGCAGCGCTACGGGCGAGACACCGGGCGGGCGGTGCGAGCCTTCCGAGAAGACGTCGAACGGCAGTGCCGGAGAGCGTCGGCTGTCCGCGACCATCTGGCAAATGGTCCGGGAGCGAGATCGCTGGGGACCGCCTATGGCATCGTGCAAGGGGCGATGTCCTGGATCACCGATGTGCCTCAATTCGCCCGGGCGGTTGCCGAGGCCGGGGCGATGCCGACTCTGGCGCTGGGGCTCAAGGATCGGCAGGCTTTGGACCAAGAGCTGGGGGCTCTGCCCGGCGTGCTGGGAGATCGACCTTATGCCGTGAACTTCTTGGCTTTGCCGGAGAATCCCCACCTCGAGGAGCAGCTTCGTTGGATCGAGGCCACGAAGCCTCCGTTTGCCGTCATCGCGGCGGGGGACCCATCCCGTGCGGCGAGGCTGCAGCGAGCGGGCGTCCAGGTGATCTACATCGCTTCCGGCGAGGGTCTGATGCAAGCGGCTCTGGCGGCCGGCGTGCGATACATTGTCCTCGAAGGTCATGAAGCGGGTGGGCACGTCGGCGAGCACTCGACCCTGACGCTCGCCCAGATCGCCCTGGAATGCCGCAAGCGCGACCCGGCCCTGTTCGATGACTGCCGGATCATCCTCGCGGGCGGCATTTACGATCGTGAGACGGCGTTCCGGGCGCTCATGCTGGGTGCGGACGCGGTCCAGATGGGGACCGCCTATCTCTCCACGAGGGAGCTCGTCGAGGCGGGCGGACTGCAGCCGCTCTACCAGCGTCTGATCATCGAAGCCGGCCCGGGCTCCACCACGATTTCGGGAGAGAGTGTCGGTTTGAGAATTCGGGCTCTCGTGACGCCGAAAGTCAAAGCGATCTGCGCCTTCGAGGAGGAGAAGGCCGCAGGAGTCATGGATGAGAGCGCGTTTCGCCACCAGCTGGAAACCCTGAGCACCGGAAGCCTCCTGATCGCGGCCCGGGGTCGGCGCGCCCCCGCGTCACCGCAGCTCGATGAGGAAACCTGCCTCGCCGAGGGGCAGTTCATGAGCGGCGCCGTGGCCGCCAACATTCGGCGTGTTACCAGCGTGGCCGAGCTCCATCGGGAAGTCGCCGAAGGCGCGCTCGATCTCGATGTGCCCCGCATGATGCCAGCCCCCGGGATTGTATCGGTGCCTCGTTCGACCCCTGATCGATCGCAAGGACGCGTGGCCATCACCGGCATGGCTGTGGCCAATTCCCTCGGGCGAAGCCCCGATGCCGTCTGGACGGCTTCCCTCGGACTCTCGACCGGGATCAAGGAAGTCCCTGCCTCGCGCTGGGATCATGCCGTCTATTACGATCCGGACCCCAGGGCGTTTGGGAAGACCTACTGCAAGGTGGGTGCTTTCATGGATTTCGCCTTGGATCGGAAGGACCTGGACATTGCCCCCCAGGACTTCCGCACGATGGCGGACTCCACCAAGCTCACCCTGTGGCTGGCCGAGCAGGCGATCCGGGATTCCGGTATTCTGGATTCCGGTATTCCGCGGGAGCGGATCGGGGTGATCGTCAGCCAGAATTCCGGGGAGACCGCAGCCACGGCGCTGGACCTCCTCGTCGACGTGCACGCCCGGGACCTCATCCGATCCCTGAGGGGCGTCGTTCCCATGACGCCGGAGCTGCAGCGGGCGGCCGAGCGGCAGATTCGGAGCGGGAGGCTCCTGGTGGACGACACGACGCTCCTGGGACGCCTGAACTGCGCAGCGGTTGGGTTCATCTGCAACCGCTACGGCTTTCAGGGCCCGGGGCACGCGGTGACCGCCGCTTGCGCCAGCGGGCTGGTCGCCCTGTTCAGCGCCATTCAGATGATCCGAACGGGTGTTCTGGACGCTGCCATCGTCGGCGGCGGCGAGGAGCGTCTCCATCCGAGTCACTTTCTCGAGTTTTCAGCGTTGAAAGCTCTTGCCGGGCATTCCGGAATCGAGCGCCCGGCCGCTGAGAGCAGCCGGCCCTTCGACGCCACTCGCGACGGCATGGTCTTGGGAGAGGGCGGGGCCATGCTGGTGATCGAGAGGGAATCCCTGGCCGAAGGACGCGGGGCCGAAGTCCACGCAATCATCAGCGGTGTCGGGGCGAGCAACAGCCATCAGGGTCTCGTGGAATCGCTTGCTGAGACCCAGTGCATCGCCATGCGCGGATCGTTTCGGGACGCGGGTTATGGCCCCGAGCGGGTGGATCTGGTGGAATGCCATGCGACCAGCACCGTCCAGGGAGACATCGAGGAGGCGAGAGCCCTCGGATCTCTGTTCCCCTCGAAACGAGGCACGGTCCTCACCTCCTTCAAGTCCCAGATCGGCCACACCCTGGGGGCTTCCGGCCTGAACAGCCTCATTCACGGCATCATGGCCATGAAAGCGGGCATCTTCCCTCCGACACTGAACTACCGGAATCCCGACCCGGCCATCAATTTGGGGCGGTTGGGCTTTCACGTTCCCGGACAGCCTTTGGAATGGCCGCTGCCCCCTGACGGAATCCGACGGACCATGGTCAACGCCTTCGGCTTCGGGGGATCCAACTACGTGATCCAGCTCGAGGGCTCCCGGAACGGGACTTCGCCAGCCCGGCTCGCTTTCCCGTCGCCAACGGCGGGGGCCCACGATGAAGTGCTTCCGGAGGATGTAGGCTCGCCGCCTCCCAATGGATTCTTTCCCTTCAGGATATACCATAACGATCAGTGGCTCCGCCTTGGCGTCGTGGCCGAAACGCTGGATGAGGCGAGAGCCCACATCGCCGGGCTGGATCTGGCACAGCAGGCTGACGTGCTTTCTGAGAAGGCGACACGAGTCCTGGCGCGCAAGGGAGTCCATGTCGCTCCGGAAACAGATCCGGCGCCGCCGCTGGCCCTCGTTTTCGCCGGCCAGGGAAGCCAGTATGCCGGGATGGGCGCGGCGCTCTACCGGACCTCTCCCACCCTTCGCACCTGGGTGGACCGCATGGCGGGCCTCGCCGATTTCGAGCTCGTTGACGTTCTCTTTCGTGGCTCCGAGGAGGATCTCAAAAACACCCTGTGGCAGCAGCCCGCTCTCTATGCGCTCGAATACGCCATGGCCCGGCATTTGATGGCATCGGGAGTGCGTCCCGTGGCCATGGCGGGGCACAGTCTGGGAGAGCTCGTGGCGCTCGCCTTGGCCGGGGTCTTTACCTGGGACGATGGCTTCCGCATTGTCACCAAGCGCGCCGAGTGCATGGAAAAAGCGGGGCGGATCAGTCAGGACCCGGGCATCATGATCGCCGTGGACACCCCCCTCCCAGTCCTTCGAGAGAAGCTCGCAGGGCGCGAGAACATCCATTTCACGAACTTCAATTCGCCGCGCCAGGTCGTGTTGGGGGGCGGTACGGAAGACGTGCTCGCCCTGAGCGAGGAGCTCAAACGGGACGGTTACCGGACGACTCGGCTCAACGTCAGCATGGCGTTTCACTCGCCCCGCATGCATGTTATCCGCGATGAAATGCAGGCGTTCGTGGACGGAGTCGCATTCCACCCCCCGGAGGTCCCGGTGGTTTCCAACACCACCATGGAGCCGTTTCCCGAGGATCCGCGGCGGATTCGCGAAATTCTCATGGCCCACCTGGAGTGTCCGGTTCACTGGATGCAGAACGTGACCACCCTGTGGGACCGTTTCGGGGTGCGGCTGTTCGTGGAGGTCGGTCCCCGAGAGATCCTGTGCAACATGATCACGGACACCCTCCCCGCTGCCTGCTGTCTGCCCACGTGCTCACCGGAGGATGAAGCCGGGACCATGGCCGCTGCCGCCGCCAGCCTCTATGCTCGCGGACACCTCAGGAGCGATCGGACGCCCGAGCTGCTGGGGGCGGGCTCGGACGCCGCCAGGGCTGTCGAGCGTTCGGTGCATCAGCCGGAAGGGGCTCGCCGCGCGCTCTTGGATGCCGTCGTGCAGCAGGAAATCAATGCTTTCCTTCTGGAATCCTTCGGAAAGATTTTGAAGCCTCGCATCCTGGAAACGCTTCGGCGTGAAAGCGGCGAGGAGTTGACTGTCGAGGAGCTGGACGATCTGCTGGAGGCGCGCGATCGGGCTTTGCCGGATGCAGCGGGTGTGCCGGTCGCGGCGGTCAAGGATCCTGTAGAAGCTCCCCCGGAGCCGGTCCAACGCCCGAAGGCTCCGGAAGCCCTCGGCAAGCCCCTGGAGCAGCCGAAGGATGCCTCGCTGGGACAGAGCGGCGCACGCATTCATTCCCGCCTTCAGGGGGGGCAGGGGGGTGTGGAGACTGGCGCAGGGAAGACGTTCTTGGATGGAGCAACACCCCCCTTCCCCCCTCAAGGGGGGAAGACGGATGATGACTTGTGCCGCGCTGCGCCAGTGTTCCGTCGAGGAAGTCATGCCGGGCAAGACGACACCCCCGCAACCCCTCTCGAGGAGGGAATCAAAGGGGAGGGTGCCCTGCGCAGGAAGGCTGATACCGTGCCGGGGGCCGGTCGCATCGAAGAGGTCATCCAAATCATCATGGATGCGACCGGGTACGATCGTGACGAGATCGAGCCCGACATGGATCTGCGCAAGGACTTGGCCATCCGTTCCAGCCGCTTTCCGGTCATCATGGATGCGGCCGAGCGCCATTTCGGCATCACCATCAACCTTCCGGATTTCATCGGAGTCCGAACGGTTCGTGAAGTGGCGGACCGCATTGGCGAGCTCATCGCGCGGACCGACCAGACGGCGATCGAGGAACGGCCCGTCACGGCACCCAAGCCGCCGGTTGCGCCTGAGCCCCCGCCCGGCAGGCCGGCCGAAGAGGCACCGCCAGACCTTCCGCTAATCCGCCGGTTTACCTTCCGGGAGGTCCCGTTCGAGTGTCCCGGCGGGCAGCCGCTTCCGACGCTTCACGGGAAGACGGTTGCGATCCTTTCTGCGCAGCCCGAATCGCCCCTGACGGTCAACCTTGTGGAGTTTGTTCGTCATCGTCTGAAGGCGATCCCGCGCGTCATCGGCTGCCTAGGCTCGGGACGCGGCGAGCGTTATGATCTGCGAACCGCCGCCGCTGCGGAGGCTTGCGCCGAAGCGCTCGGCCGGATGGCTCACCTGGCGGGTCTGGTGCTGACACTGGACGACGGGTCGTCCGCATCCCTCGGCGGCTGCGAATCGATTGCGGGATTTCTCTCCGGCTGGTTTCGATCCATGAAGAGCTTCATGGCATCCCCGGAGAAAACCTTTTGCGTGCTTCTGCACCAGGGCGGGGATCAAACCGGACCGGAAGCGGTCGCCGCCGAAGGGGTTTTGGGGATGCTCCTGGCTGGAGCCCAGGAGTATCCGGCGGTGCTGTTCCGGAGCGGGGCCGTCGATGCCGGAGCCCCTCTTGAGACGGTCTTCATGACGGCATTCGACCCGGGGATTGCTCTCGTGCAAATGATCTTCCGGGAAGGAAAGCCTTACACCCTGAAATCCGTCGTCAATCCGCTTCCTCTCAGGGAAACCGTGAGCCCGCCGCTGGCTGCGGGCGACGTGGTCCTCGTGACGGGCGGCGGCCGGGGCGTCACGTATCACTTGGCGCGCGCGCTGGCCCTATTCAGGCCTCGACTGGCCATCCTCGGCAGAACGAGATTGGATGAGGCTGAGGCATCCGGGCGGGAGCCGGCTGCGAACCTTGCCGAATTGACTCGACTGGGCATGGAAGTCCTCTACCTGCCGTGCGACGTTTCGGATCCCGACGCAGTCACTCGGGCCGTGCGCCAAGTGCTTGAGCGGTTCGGAAGAATCGACGGGATTATCCACGGGGCCGCGGTCGTGAAAGACGCGTTTCTTCCGTTCAGCACGCCGGAAGATTTCGATGCGGTGATGCAAGTCAAATTCCTGGGGGCCTGGCACGCTTACCGAGCTGCCCGTAGTCATGGCCTTCGGTTTTTTATCGCCCTCTCCTCCATTGCCTGCATCCAGGGCAATCTGGGCCAGATCAGTTATTGTGGCGCCAACCGGGCCATGTCCGCCCTCATCCGCAATTTGGCTCGGTCCGGCGATTCGATCAAGGCGACGGCCTTCATGCTGCCGCCCATCGAAGGCGCGGGGATGGCCGATGATCCCGAGGTGCGCGAGCTGATGAAGCTCAAGGGCATCGAATCCGCCTACGTCCATGTGGATGAGCTGACCGAGCTCGTTATGTGCGAGCTGCTCGGTGCGCCGACTCCTCGGGCGTGGGTGATGTTCGGCCGCGTTGTGCCGTCCGTCACGCAGACCTTGATTGCTCCTGAAGGAGTGGAGTCTTCGCCAGGCTTGCCCCATCATGGCTCGGTGGCTTGGGAGCACCGCTGCTTTCCCATGATCGACCGGATCAATCGACTGGATCTACGCAGGGGAGAGCTGGAGGCGCTCAGGATTTTCGATCGGGAGCATGACCTCTGGATTGAGGATCATCGGCCCTTCAAGTTCCTCAAGCATCCGCTGGTTTCCGGAACCATGGCCGTCGAGGCGATGATGGAGGCCGCTCGGCTTCTTACGCCGTACCTTCGCGTGGTGGGGATCCGGAATGTGGGCTTTCAGAACATTCTCGACTGTCCTCCGGGGATTCTCCGGGAGTCGCGGCTTCGCTGCAGGAAGCGGAGAATCGACGGCGCCGCGGCTGTCTGCGACGTCTCGCTCGCGAGCCCGGACCTGTCGCCTTCGGGAAGACGGCTGGATTCGTGGACCGTGAATTATCAGGGGCAGGTGCTGCTGGGACTGGATGGCGCTCTTGACGCAAGCCCGGTGATGCCGCCGGTCGCGGCGGAGGAGCTCGATTCCCGCTCCATGGATCAGGCCGAGGTCCAGGAATGGTATGACAAGCGGACAGCCATGCAGGAGCGCTACCGAGTCATCGAGACGGTCGACGGAAGCGGCCCCGGTGTCATCAGAGGCCGCATGCGCTATCCGGAGTCGGTTGATTTTGCTGGAATTTCCGCCGCCCGCTATCAGTACCCCAACTACCTGTGCGAGGCGCTCCTGCATCTGGTCACGTTCTATGTCCCCATGCGGGACGAGGAGGACAGGAGGCACCTGATCCCTGCAGGCTTGGATGAGCTGCGCTTTGCCCGAGACTGCAAGCCGGGTGAGATGCTCCTGCTGGAGGCTCGCCTGGGTGAAGAGAATTCGACGGGGGTCGTTTGGAGCGCCAGGGCCACGGACGCGAAGGGGAGTGTCGTCATGGTCCTGCGCGGTTTGAAAATGAGCTGGTTTTCCGAATGAGGCCCCTCCCTGAAACGGCCCGTGCGCAAACACGGAACAGCCCGACAATCGAAAACCGAACCCCACCGGGCGTCATCCAGAGCGGGGCTATCGCCATGGGCTGCAGGATGCCTGTCTGTTGCCAGTCGCCTCCTGCAGCCGCAATGTCCCAGGAGGGCAGAGGAAGCGTATGAGCCGTCTGGAGGTGAGGCCCGTCACTCGACGAGCGGATCTCAAAGCATTCATCGATCTGCCCTGGAGCATTTATCGAGGCGATCCGAACTGGACTCCCCCCATCAAATCCTCCCTTGCTGCCCTGCTCACCCCGGGGAAGCACCCCTTCTGGAAATGCTCCGAGCGGGAGCTGTTCCTGGCGACGCGTGGCTCGGAGCCGGTGGGCCGCATTGCGGCCATTGTGGACGGAAACTACAACCGGTTCCACGGAGAAAGGATGGGGGTGTGGGGATTCTTCGAATGCACCCGCGATCCGGAAGTGGCTGCGGCGCTTTTTCGGGCGGCGGAAGACTGGGCGCGATCCAAAGGCATGAGCTTCTTGAGGGGGCCGCTCAATCCTTCCACCAATTATGAGGTCGGGTTGCTCGTCCAAGGCTTCGACTCCCCTCCCAGTCTCATGATGCCGTACAACCCGGCCTACTACATGGAATTGGCCCACTTCTGCGGCTTCCGGAAGGAGAAGGATCTCCTCGCCTATCGGTTCACCCGCGATTACGAGCCGCCCGCCTGGGTGCGCGACATGGCCCAAAAACTCTCCCAGAAGGGAGACATGACCATCCGCCGAATGGACCCCAAGCGCTTTGGGGCGGAAGTGCGGTTGATGAATCGCATCTACATGGAGTGCTGGGCGGAGAACTGGGGCTTCGTGCCCATGACGGATGACGAGCTCGAAGTGTCTGCTCGGGAGATGGCTTATATCTTCGACCCGGACCTGGGCTTCTTCCTTTATGACGGGGAGGACGCCATCGGCGTCTGCCTGATTCTGCCCGACATCAACCCTCTCCTGAAACGATTCAACGGCACGGGGGGCTTGCTGGCCCTGATCAGGAAGCACCTTCACTGGGCCGAGGTGACCGGCATGCGTGGGCTGATGCTTGGCGTAAAACCGGCCTACCGCCAGATGGGCGCCCCCTTCGTGATCTTCGATCATCTGATGCGGGTTTTGCACGCGAAAAAGCAGTTTCGCACTCTGGAGCTTGGCTGGAATCTGGAGGATAACGACGCCATCAACCTGCTCTATGAAGAAGGGGGCGGACAGCCTTACAAACGTTACCGGATCTATCGGAAGGAGCTTTGATCCGGCGGTAATCCATGGAGGAGCCTCTGCGCGTTCTGCTCGTGAACAGCAATCTCAAGGGTGACATCCTGGCGGCGCCGCCCGTCGGAATGTTCTACGTCGCCAAGGCGGCCCAAGAAGCAGGGCACGACGTCCGCGCATTGGACCTCTGTTTCAAGCACGACACCCGGGGGGCCCTTCAGGCTGAATTGAAGCGCTTTGTCCCGGACGTCATTGGGTTTTCCATACGCAACCTCGACAACTGCAATCTGCTCCACCCGGTCTCCTACCTGCCGGAGGTGGCCCAGCTTGTTCGGTATGTTAGAGAAAACTCCCAAGGGGTCATCGTGCTGGGCGGGTCCGGGGCGAGTCTTTGTCCCGAGGAGGTTCTGCGGCTGCTCAAGGCGGACTACATTGTCGTATCCGAAGGGGAGACCAGTTTTGTCGCCCTCTTGAAGGCCTTGGAAAATGGCGGGCCGCGAGGAACCATGGATGAGATTCCCGGCGTCGGCTGGATCGCGAGAGAAAGGTTTCATTTGACGCCGCCTCGGATGACGGGCTCCTCCTTCGGCGACTCGGGAGCTTCGCGCTGGATCGACCTGGAGCCCTACCGCAAGATAGGCGGCAGTTACCCCATTCAAACCAAGCGAGGGTGTCCGCAACGCTGCATCTATTGCACGTACAATCAGATCCTGGAGGGGCAGACTCTGAAGTTGCGAGCCCCCGACGACGTGATCGAGGAAATGGAGGAAGCTTACCATCGGTTCAAACCGGATACGTTCGAATTCGTGGATTCCGTCTTCAATGCCCCCGTGGCGCACTGCGTGGCGCTCCTCGAGGGGCTCATTCGACGACCGTGGAGGGCGAACCTGACGGCCATGGGGGTGAGTCCTCGTCACCTGGATCAGGGAATCTTGGATCTGATGTGGCGGGCGGGATTTCGCTCCTTCATGATGAGCCCCGAGTCGGCGGCGGATGCGATGCTGAGTCGCTACCAGAAGGGGTTCGACAAGGATGTCTTGATCCACGCCACCGAAGCCATCAACCGGTCACCCTTCACGGTCTTTTGGTATTTTCTCCTTGGCGGACCCGGGGAAAACCGGGACACGGTTCATGAAACCCTGGATTTCGTCACACGGTACCTGACGGGAGGGCGAAGGGGGCCTTATCACATCGCCCATTTTTTCCTGGGTGTTCGCCTCTATCCTGGAACAAAGCTCTGGAAGCTTGCGTCGGAGGAGGGATTGATCCATCGGGGGAGCAATCCTCTGGAGCAACTGTGGTACGTATCCCCACAGTTGGACTTGGATGAAACCCTTGGGGCGCTCACTCAGCTCACCGCGACTCATCCCGAGGTGGTGCTGGGCACGATCGAGCGCTTGCTGCCGTTGACGAAGGTGCTGACACGAGTGGGCAAATTGCTGCGCATCCCCAAACCCTATTGGCGGCATACCTCGGGAGTCAATTTCCTCCTGATTAAGCTTGGATTGCATCGGTCCTCGCAGCCCACGGAAATCGCGGCAAGAATCCGTGAGTGTCTCAGGCGCCAGAGACAGTAGTCCGGTTGCTCCGCTGGCTCAAAGGAGTGAAACACTGCGGTTCTTCGTTTGAAGAAAGGATGCTCTGGTGAAGCGTGAGCGGATTTGCCTTGTTTTTGTGGTGCTGGCCTGCTGTTTGCTCCAATCCCAGATCAGAGATGCTGCGGCCTCCGAGATTTGGGAATCACGATACCTGCTCGCTGAGGCGGTTGCGGAAGTGGAGCAGACCGGCCAGACTGTTCGGGGGGTGTTGTTTGTCAGGCAACCGTTGCGTGAGGTGTGGATTTATCATTTCACGGGCACGATCGAAGGGGATGTGCTGGAGGCCTCGCATCACTCGGGCCATCGTTTTGTTGGCAAGCTGGTCAATGAGAGGGAAATTTCGGGGGTCGTGACGACCAGAACGGGAACGCGCCTCACCATCACGGCGCGAAAACGCTGAAGGCCTGGTAGAAACGGACGGAGCAGTCCCGGATGCTGTCTGCTGGCTCCGCCATCTCTGATCCGAGCATGGTGACACAAGATGCATCTTATCGAATCTGAGGATTCGCCCTCTGCCTACGAGCGCTCTTCGATGTTGGTGACCCTTCCGCTCCAGTCGACCTCGTAGGTCACTCCCCGCCAGCCGATCTTCAGTGTGAAAAGGGTCCTGGCATGGGACCAGGCGCCGATCAAGGGGGCGGCGTAGGCGGCCACCAGCCAGGGCTTCCATGGGCCGGGAGTGGGGTGGAGAGATCGCAAGATCCCTCCAAGCATTCCGAGGGCGGTCAGAAATCCGAGTGCAAATAGACCGTCGCCGGCAGGAATCCAGCCCAGCAGGCCGGCAATAGTCCGTGCGGCCGCAAGGACCACCATGGCTGCCAGCAAGTAGAGGACAACTCCAATCGCGATCCAGTTGCCGGCTAACGAAACCTTGAGATAAAAGATCTGCCGGGCAAGCCATCGACTCCACCCTGAAGCACTCTCGGCGGCCAGCGGCGTATCGAGCCATGGGACCGGCACCAGTTTCGTTCTGACGCCTGCCTTTCGGAGAAGCGGTGCCAGGGATATGTCGTCGACGACCTGTTCGGCCCAGAATTCCGGGATTCTCAACGTGATGAAGGCGCTTCTGTCGAACGCGACCGCACCCCCCCAAGGCTGAGTAACCCACGGAATGCGTTGGAACAGATGCATCACCGTGACGGTGAGAGCCCGTCCGATCGTGGAAGTCCCATGGTCTTTCGGGATGATGTGGTGATACCCCGTGGTGAGCACCGCGCGGTTTCGAGCAATGGGCTCCACCATAGCCCGCAGCCAGTCAGGCGGCGCCACACGAACGCTGTCGCAAAACACCAGGATCGCGCTTTCCGGGCTTACTTCCCGGATCCCGGCCAGCAGATTGAAGTTCTTCTGCCCGCACGCAGTGGCTCTCCCGCTGCACAGGTGCCGCGCAAAGGGGCATCCATCGATCACCTCATGGATGAGCGAAGCAGCAGGGTCTTCATGGTCCCTCGTGACCAGGATCACTTCGAAAGCCGGGTAGTGCTGGCTCAGGATTGAGCGCAAGGACGCGGCCATGCCGGGATCCGTCCCCGTGGCCGGAACGATCACGCTCACCATGGGCCACGAAGTCGGCTCTCCAGCACGGGAGTCCTTCGTGTCCGCCCGTACGCCCCTCCTGCCGAGCAGAGCCAGCCCCAAACCGCACGCCAGCAGCAATCCCAGAGAGAACAGAAGATGTGTGCTCAAGCCCGGTCGTCGCCTCCTTCTGAGGGAGCACGAAGTTGTCGATATCGCAAGGGTCGCTCGATCTGCCCTCCCGCATGCAGAGCCGCAACCGCCATGAGGCCGCCGGCTGCCGCAACGCGCCAGGAATCTCGGACGGCGGCATCAGTGATTGACCTTGGAGCAAATTGGAATAGCCCATGTCCGGAAAGGCGTCAACCGATCCCGCTCTCGCCCATTGCCGGCCGAGGTCGGATGCCGCGAAAGCCGTCCCGGATGATCCCAATCGCCTGCCATCTCGGCCACGCACTGCTTTTACAAGAAGGGTACCGTGTCAGACAGGGGCTTATGGTCTCACTGGCTTTCTCAACCGACTCGTGACACGTGTCTGATTGTCTGAACCAGCCTAGCCATTCGGGTGTGCTCGATAACCGTCCCGAGCGAGAGACCCAAAAAGCCCTGCGGCAGTCTCTCCCTGTGGGAAGCTGTGGTTGCGGAGAACAACCGTTCTTGGATATCTTGCCGATGGGGGTGTCAATAGAAAGATCCGCCCCTGGTGCTTGAATCTCCTTGCAACGCCCCTGCGCCTAAAATAGACTGCGATATCAAGACGTACGCCGCTTGCTAACCCGTCGGTTTCCATACGGCATTTTCTCTGTCGCACGTTCGGACGTCACGATAATTATGCCAGTTCTTCATGACCAACGTGATCCACGAATCTGGAAGTCTCGCAGCTACCGTGGCCATGCACCCGGACCCGAAGTACTCCAAGACCTTTTGCAGCAGTCTTCCGTGCGAAGTGTGACATGTTGCAGGGGTGTCTCTCCGAAAAGGCCTCATACAAGCCCGTTTCTGGTATAGTGGGATCCCATTGGATTCATGAGGGTGTTGGAGGAGGATTGCCTGCAGACGGGGCAGGCGCTTCTGTCGCCTCGAATGCCGAGGTTGCGCGACTCACGGGGTTTCTGCTGGTTGCCATCACAGGGGAGGTGTGATGCGGTTGCTCAGGACCGCCTATGTCATCTTGTGGTTTCCAAAGCCGTCCGAAACCTTCATTTTCAACGAAGTGATGGAGCTGGCCCGACTTGGGCTTCCGCTTCGTGTCTATACGCTTTATGGTCCTCTTTCGAGGGACCTTTCTCCGGACATGCGAGCCGCTTCCGTCCCCGTGGAACGGATGGGCGTCCTCTCCTTGCCGGCGATTCATGCAGGCTTTTTCCATTGGGCGAAGCGCAGGCCCGGTTTGGTGCGCGAGCTGGTGCGCACCATTCCCGCAAGGAAATGGTGCGACCTGGAGGCGGCCGGGGAGAACGGCTGGGCCTTTCTGTGCGGGTTCCATCTTGCCAGGCGCTTTGAAGCACATGGCGTCGAGCACATCCATGCGCCCTGGGCCAACGGGCCGGCCACCGCCGCGTGGGTGGCTTCCAGGCTCACTGGAATTCCCTTCAGCTTCGCGGCGCACGCGGGGGATATCTACCCTCCGGATGGCGCGCTCGTCGAGAAGATGCGTGACGCGGTCCTGGTGAGGACCGAAAACTTCGCGAACCTGGCCTACCTGAGGGAGCATGCGCCCGATCAGGAGAAGAAGATCCATGTCGTCTACAGTGGGCATCCCTCGAACGGGGCTGCTCGTGCGGCGCCGTTGCGTCGATCGCCCTGCCGCTTGATCGCTCTCGGTCGTTTTGTGCGCAAGAAGGGTTTTGAGGATCTGCTGCGCGCGTGCGCTATCCTGAGAGACAAAGGCTTCGGATTTCGTCTCACGCTCGGTGGATCTGGGCCGCTGGCGGGAGCCCTGCTCCGTCTCACGAGAAAATTGCGTCTCACCGACCTGGTCCATTTCCCGGGGTTCATCCGGTATGACCAGGTTCCGGATCTTTTGAGCACGGGTGATGTTCTCCTCATGCCGAGCGTGGTGGATTCCAGCGGGGACCGGGACGGCATTCCCAACGTGATCGTGGAGGCACTCCGCTGCGGACTCCCCGTGGTGGCAACCGACGTGTGCGGGATTCCCGAGGTGATCCAGAACGGCCGCACCGGCTTTCTCGTTTGCCAGCGCGACCCGGCCGCCATAGCGGAGGCCATTCTGGCAATCGCCCGCGATCCGGAGAAGGCGCTTGAAGTGGCCGCCAATGGACGCAACCTGGCCATCCGCGCCTTCGACCTGCATCGGAATTGCCTGGAGCTGCTCCAGCTCTTTGATGACGCCGTCAGATGAGCCTCTCGAGGTTTGGAGCATCAACGGTATGTCGCTCGTTATGAGGAATCGCTACCATAGAATTTCGGATGAACAATGATGATTCGCTTGTTACCCAATGCCTTGCTCGATCGTTCTCTTCTCTCCAATCTCCCCACGCAGTTGAGGGCTCGGCCATGACCGAGCCGGGGCATCCGCAGCCGGACGTCGATTCCCGCACCATCCTGCGCCGCTTCTCCCACCTGTTGGGGGCGACCTGGCTGCGCGACGGTCTCCAGGCCCTGTTTCTCGTCTATCTGGCGAGGAAAAGCGCAACGACCTACGGTCAGTTCATGGTTGCAATGAGTCTCGGCCAGATCCTGCTCTTCGTCTCGGAATTTGGGATCAATCAGCGTCTGGTCTCGCTCCTGGTCAACAAGGAAGCGGATGATGCTGCAATCATGAATCGGGCCACGGCGCTCAAAGCCGTGCTCCTCTCCCTGGGCTGCCTGGGCATGATGGGCTTCATCGTCTGGCAGGGTTACCCGCCGGAGCTCAAGGCCGTGGTGCTGGCCCTCGGGACCGGTGTGGGGCTGGAGGCTCTGGCGAGCTCCTTTTTCGTTTCCTGCCAAGTGCGCGGCCGCCAGGACCTCGAGGCCAAAGTCCGCATGACGTCCACCCTGATTGGCTTCGGCTATGGAATCACGGTCCTCCTGTTCGGTCTGTCCCCCTATTGGGTGGCGCTCTTCAAACTGGTCGAGAGCGTCTCCAGCATAGCGGGCATGGTCTTGGTGGCCCGGCATTCCATGCGCTTTCGCCTTCGATGGCCCCGGTTCCCTGACCTGTGGCAGTTTGGCCGGGCGAGCATGGATTTTACCCTCCTGGCCATGACGACCATGCTCTACAACAAGGCGAACCTGTTCTTCCTGCAGCGATTCGGGGGAGCCGACGGCGTCGCCCAATACAGTGCCACTTGGCAGATCGTGGACTGGATTTCCTGTGCGGTTTCCAACCTGCTGCTACGCAACGTCCTCTTTCCGCTCCTCGCTGCGGCCTGGCAGGAGGACCGCACGCGATTCGTCCGGGTTGCCCGCGACTCCGTAGCCAAGCTGCTCGTGGTCGCGTGCCCCCTGGTGTTTCTTCTCTTCGTGGAAAGCGACCGGATCATCCCCTTTGCGTATGGTCCGGGCTACGACGACGCCATCTGGATGCAGAAGATCCTCGTCGTCACGATCGTCATCAGCTTCGTTCACAATCTGGCAGGGTACATGATCATGAGCATGAGAAAAGAGAGACTGCTTCTGACCATGTACTTGATCGGCCTGGTCTCGAACCTCTTCTTCTGCAGCACCTTGATCCCGGCGGAACCGTTGATGGGCACCGTGCAGGCGATTGTCTTCACGCGGGCCCTGGTCGCGGTGATGACCGTGGGCTATTGCCAGCTCCGTTTGCGGCTGATTCCCCTTCAGCCCCTGCTGCACGTGGGCCTGGCGCTGGCTCTTGGAGGAGGGGCCTACTTCCTGCTTCACGGAAGGCTGACGCGGGAGCTCTCCGAGGCTGTTGCCGTGGCGCCGGTCCTCGGGCTGGCCTGGCACTGGCTCTACCGACTCCCTTCGGGCAGGAGGCGGGAGCCCGTCGCCAAGATCGCTTAGGACTGCCATGTTGGATTGCGCCCCGAGATCCCCCGGCGGCAGCGCCGTCTTTCACGGCGGCGAGAGGCGACGTGAAGTCTGCCGGATGATTTTAGAGACGCCGTCGTGGGGGGCGGCGCTGCCGGCAAGGACGATTCGTCGTCGGATTACGAGAAAGCCGCACGAAAAAGGGTCGTCCGTCGCGTCGTCATTCCGGCATGCTCTTGGCCGGAATGACGATGGCTGTCCTTACGGACACCCTTTTGTGTGCCGTTGTGCTTGCCTTCCCCTCTTTGGGGCAACCCTTGATCCCGTAGCCCATGGTATAGCCCGGCCGGAAGTGTCAACCAAGAAAGGTGGCTCCAGCAGATGGCAAGAATTCTCTACGGAGTGCAGGGGGACGCCCACGGTCATGCCGTTCGCGCCCTCACCATTGCCCGCCGCTATCCCGAGCACGAGTTTCTTTTTGTCAGCTACGACCACGGGGCGAGCCTGCTCAGGAAGGAATTCCCGGTTTTCGACTGTCCCGGCCTGGAAACCTTCGTGGACCATCATCGCCTGGATTCCGCTCGCACGATTCTGAGTAACCTCCGGTTTTTCGCTCGAGAACGATTTCATCTCGACCGTGTCGTGGAACTGATCGACGCATTCAAACCCGACGTGGCGATCACCGACTACGAATACTTTGTGCCGCGAGCCTGCCGGCGGACCGGGGTAGCCTGCCTTTCGCTCGACCACCAGCACACGATCACCGCCTGTTTTCATCCGGTGCCGCGGCAGCAATTGCTGAGTTACCTGGCAACGTACCTGTCCATTCGGGTCCTCTTCAGCCGGGCATCCCGCTATCTGGTGACCTCTTTCTTTCCGCCGCCCGAATCGTGCCGGACAACCGAGGTCGTGTTCGTTCCCCCGCTTTTGAGGGAGCAGGTGCTGCAGATCCAGCCCACCACCGGCGATCATGTCCTGGCCTACCGGAGCCATCCTCCATCCGACCATTTCCTGCCCTTCTTGAGGAGGATTCCCCATCCGGTCGTCGTTTATGGGTTCAACCTGGACCACCGGGACGGGAATCTGGTGTTCAAACCCCGCTCGGAAGAGGGCTTCATGAAGGATCTGGCTTCGTGCCGTTACGTGGTCTGCAGCGGCGGCCACACGCTCATGTCGGAGTCCCTCCATCTTGGAAAGCCCATCCTTTCCTTTCCCATCGATCAGCTCTTTGAGCAGTACCTGAACGGGTTTTACCTGGAGCGGCTCGGATACGGGAGCGCCTTTGCGGGGTACGAGCTCGACGCGAGCGTCCTTCGTGGGTTCGAGGCGCAGCTGGACCGGTTTCGATCCCGGATCGGGGAAGGAAGTTTTTGCGGGAATGAGCAGATCTTCTCGCTCCTGGACCATTTCATCCGCCACGAGGACCTGCCTTGCGGCGAGTGAGGGCTGGAAGGCGCGGGGTCAGCGGCGACGCTCGAGGAGCTGTATGAAGACTTCTTCGTGTCGACGCACCATGGCCGCGATGGAATAGTCGGTTTCGGCCCGCAGCCTTCCGGATCTGCCGAAGCTCGTCCGCAGGGCTTCGTCCAGGAGCAGGGTTTCCATCGCACGGGCCAGCTCCGCCGCATCCCCTCGTGGAGCCAAAAGTCCGGTGCGTCCATGCTGGACGACCTCCGGGAGCCCACCCACCGCCGTGGCGACGATCGGCAGGCCGCAGGCCATGGCCTCCAGCACGACGTTGGGCAATGCCTCGAGGCGTGAGCTCAGGACGAAGAGCGTGGCCTGCTGGAGGAGGTCGCGTACATCCAGCCGTCCGGGGAGAAACCGCACGCTCCCCTTCGGGAGGGTGCGGGCCGCGCGTTGCTTGAGTGTGGCTTCCATCTCGCCGTTGCCCACCACCCAAAGCTCGACGTTGGGGATCTTCCTGACGAGCATTCCAAATGCATGAAGCAGCGTTGCGTGATCCTTGTCTGGAGCTAGTCGGGCGATGCACAGGAGGATCGGTTTTCGAGAACCGACGTCGTCGCAGCGGGGGCGGAAGAAGGTGGTGTCGACCCCATTGGGAATCACCGTGATCCGATGCTCCGGCAGCCGGTCGTGGTCGACGAGCTGGCTCTTGATGGCGGATGCGTTGACCAGGAGGTGATCGGCCAACGGCCAGAGGTATCGTTCGTGCTGGCGGTGTGGTGATCCGCCGCCCCTGCACGTCGCTACGATGACGGGGACGCGGGCGAGCCGTCCCAGGAGCCTTCCCCAGATGTTGGGAATCACGGTCAGGAGGAGCAAGAGATCAACGGGGTCGGTATGGAGCCGCCGCCAAAGCCCCATCAGGCTGTTCGGTCCGACCCGGCGCGTGCGGGTGAGCGGGATCGTGCGCAACGCGTAATCGCGCGCTGCGGGCAGGAGGTCGTACCCGGCCCGCATGAGCCACAGTTCGGGACTGAAGCGGCTCGGATCCAAATTCCTGGCCAGCTCCAAGGCCTGCCTCTGGGTCCCGCCAAAATCGAGATCTTCCAGCAGCAGAGCCACCCGATTCTTGGCCGATGCCTTCCCTTCCGTGCCGACCCTTGCGTAGAGGGCTGGTGCACTCGCCATCAATACCCCATGAGACCGCAGCAGCGCGAGCAAACCGGCATGAGGCCGTTCTTTGAGAGGCTCAGCCGGAATTTCCGGTAGGCGGCCCCATTCCAGAGCTCGCTGATCGTGCTCTCCTTGATGGTTCCGACAACATAGTCATGATAGTCCCGGCACGGCGAGACGTTGCCGTTGCTGTCGACTTCGACGACCTGGAAGATCGAGACGCAGCGGTCGAACCCGAACCGTTTGGAATGGTCCGTGTAATAGTCCCTGAGATCGCTCGTCCCGGCAATGTGCGGGATGAAGACAACCGGCGGACGGCCGCTCCCGGCGGATGCCGCGTCCAGACGTCTCATCTGATCATCCAGGGCCTCAAAGTCCCTGGCTTTCCAGTCGGCGATCCAGCCCCGGTGGAGAACAGGGGTAAGCCCGAAACGGCGCCGGAAATCCTCCTCGTGGGCCGTCGCGCCTTCCGGATCGATCCACCAGGACAGGTAAAAGACGAACAGGTCGACCCGGTCCTTGAACGTTTCGTAGATATCGAGCAGGTGCGGGGTGTTCTCCCGCGAGATGACCGTGAGCGAGGCGATCAGCGGCAGCGTGCTCCCCTGCGCCTCGCGCTCCCGGCGGACGGCAGCCAGCGCGGATTCAATTTCCGCGAAATTGTCGAATCCGCCGACTCCAGGCCGAAGGGCGTTGTGCAGCGCCGCGCAATGGCCGTCGATGGACATCTGCAGCAGGAAGAGCGGGGCGCGGACCAGGCGCGTTGCCGCCGACGCGATCAGGGTCCCGTTTGTGGCGATCGAGGTGGGCAGCTTCAGGGCCGAAGCAGCTTCGACGATCTGGAGCGTCCCTTTGTAGAGCATGGGCTCCCCGCCCCAAAGGTAGATCATCGGGCGGTGGCCGTGCCGCGCCAGATCGGCCAGGATCGCTTCATACCGAGAAGGCGACACCTCCTGCCGCTTGAGCTCCCCAAGGTCCCGATCGTGAAGAAAGCCGCCTTTCCCCCACTGGCCGCAGGTCTTGCAGCGCAGGTTGCACAAATCCGTGATGCGAAAGCTGACTTGCCGGATTTTTCGAGCATTCCCGTCTTCGTCGCCGGGGCGGATCAGGTTGAACAGCCATTTCTCCACCTGGAGATCGACGATCCGGGTCCAGATCCATGGATGGCGGGCAAGCTTCTTGAAACACTTTGTGATGGCGGGAGGTCGAATGGATTGTCGTTTCGTCATTCCAGTTCCTCAGGCATTCTGAACGGTTTGCCAATCCGTGGTCGGAGGGCCGCAGTATACGCCGCATTCCCTGAAATGGGTTGCGCGAAATCGCCGGCGTCCGCATGCACGGGCTTCAGGCGAGCATCTTGATTGACAATTTCAGGCATCGCATGAGAAAACAGCCCATCGTGTAGCGTTTTCCGA
>CAZIEW010000080.1:0-24775 GCA_964538515.1 uncultured Syntrophobacteraceae bacterium | reverse complement strand
TTCCCCATCATTCAAGAGCTGGACCTCAACCCCGTCGCCCTGGATGACGCCGGCAACGGCGCCGTTGCACTCGATGCCCGCGTGCTGCTTGGTCGTTAGGACGGTGGTTCGACCATGGCTGACTCCCTTCAGCTCCCCAGGGGGTGGAAGAATTGCTTTGGTCTGAGCGTATCGGAGGAATCACGCCTTGACGAGATTGGAAAGCTTGGGTACAAATAAATAGTGTGCAATCGTTTTTTGCGCATGAGGCGTAGGATCAATGGGTCTGAGATGGAGTGCGTGTCGGTGAATGTGAATGACTGTATCTTCTTTCTCCTGGCCAAATGCAGTCAGGCCGGGTCCCGGTTTTGGGGGCAAAAGGTGGCATCCTTGGGAGTCACGGGGGTTCAGGCCATGATCCTGACGTTCCTTTCCGAAGAAGACATGATCACCTCAAAGCAGTTGGGGGAGCGCACGATTTTGGACAGCGCCACGCTTACGGGGATCCTGGATCGACTCGAGGCGACTGGAATGATCGAGCGGCGGTCGAATCCGGAGGATCGTCGGGCCATCATGATCGGTCTGACCGAAGCGGGCAAGGCGGCCGGCGACACGCTGAGGGGGGCCATGGAGGAGGCGAATCAGCAGTTTCTCGCTGGCATGAGCCGGGAGGAGGAGCTCATGTTTCGGGGGCTTCTCAAACGGCTTCTGAACCGGGCGAGCTGAGCTTTTTTTTTGTGGCGTTAATAGCTTGCATGCAAGTTACAATGGTGCAAGGAATGGCGCGGGACGGTGTCGACGTTCCTGGTGCTCAACTCACTACAGGGAGAGTTGTCCATGACAGACAGTGTGATCGTCAAGGAAGCGGACGGGATTGCCACGGTAGTACTGAACAGGCCGCAGGCCTACAATGCGTTCAATGACGAGCTCCTCGAATCGTTTGCCGCTCATGTGGTGCGCCTCGGAGCGGATCAGAGCGTTCGAGCGGTCGTCATTTCGGGAGAAGGCAAAGCGTTCTGCGCCGGCGGTGATCTTCGATGGGCGGTTGCGTATCCGGGGGGAGCGTCCGTCGCGTTCCGCGTGCTGGCCGCGCAATTTCACCTTGCGATTCTCGATATCCGCCGCATGGCGAAGCCCGTCATTGCCGGGGTGAACGGCGTTGCCGCCGGGGGGGGATTCTCGCTGGCTTTGGCTTGTGATTTCAGGGTCATGGCCAGGTCGGCCACGATGCGGCAGGCTTATACGTCCAACGGCCTTTGCATCGACGGAGGGGGATCGTTCATGCTGCCCAGGCTTGTTGGTCTTGCGCGCGCCATGGAGATCATGGCGTTCGATCGGCCCATCGACTCCGACCAGGCCCTGGGGTGGGGCTTGGTGACCGAAGTGGCTGAGGACGGGCAGGCTCTGGAAGCGGCAACCCGCATGGCCAAAGACCTCGCAATGGGCTCGCTCAATTCCTTTGGATGGGCGAAGCGCCTCCTCACGGATTCCTTCGACAGCTCCTTTGAAACGCACCTGGAACGGGAGCGGTTGGGCCTCTCCACCTGCGCCGCCCACCCTGAAGGCTTGGAAGGACTCCGGGCCTTCAGCGAAAAACGAAAGCCCGTGTTTGCCCCTCAATGACCCGGACCACCCACCGACAAAGGAAATGAGCATGACACAGGCAGTCTACAAGGACCTACTCAACGTGATGAAGAGTCGTGGCGGCCCTTTTGCCGGGGTGGACATCCCGGAGTTTTTCGCCCTGGTGGAAGAGCTTTTTACGCCCGAGGAGGCTGCGGTCAACAATGCGATGAGCCGCAAGCCCGCTCCGGCTCGTGAAATTGCTGAAAAACTGGGGGGAGCCGAAGACGCGGCCGTCGAGGTTCTCGAAAGGATGGCCAACCGGGGATTGTGCGGCGTCTTTTCGTCTTCCGGCCAACGGTTGTACCAGGGGCTCCCGTTCATGCCCGGTATTTTCGAATACACCTTCATTTCGGGGGGTGAAACCGAGCGGGACCGGAAACTGGCGCACCTGATCCACGCCTACAAGACGGCTTATGAGGCGGCTCGGGGGGTCGAGAAGATCACGGTCCCTCTGACCCGGGTCATCCCCGTTGCCAGAACCATCAAGGCGGGCAACGTCGTTCACACCTACGACCAGGTTGTCACCTACATCGAAAAGTACGATTTCGTTGCCGTGGGCACTTGCTACTGTCGTCATGCGGCAAAGCTGCGGGGCGAGAGCCTTCATGGGATGCCGCTCTCCGTCTGCATGTGGTTTGGCAGCATCGCCGACAATCTGGTCGAGCGGCTGGGGGGAAAGCGGGTTGGCAAGCAGGAAGCCCTGGAGATTTTGAATCGGTGCGAGGAAGCTGGCCTCATCCACATGAGTCGCAACACGACCGACGAGATCGATTTCATGTGCAACTGCGATCGGTGGCACTGTGAGGTCGTTTCCCAGGTCCTCAAACAGCCCAAGCCCGGGTGGGTATTCAACTCCGGCTTTCAGCCGGTTTTTGATGCGGCGCGCTGCCTGGCGTGCGGAGCCTGCGTGGACCGGTGCCCCCCTGAGGCCCTGCATCTGAAGGAGGGGCAGGCTCCCCTGCTCGATGTCGACCGCTGTTTCGGTTGCGGCGTGTGCGCCACGGGATGTCCGGAGGAGGCCATCGCGATGGAAGCCAAGCCCGATTTTCCGGTGCCTCCGAAGAACGTGAAAGAGCTCGTGAGCGCCTTGAAAGGAAGCACCGCGAAGCCTTGAGGGTGCATCACCTAAGGGGGGTGAGGGTTTCCGACCCGTTACCGTTGGCCCACACCCCCTTCAACACACCAGTCGGCGTGACGGTATAGGTGACAATACCGACTTCCCCCGTGGGACCCTTCCACGTGATCGTCAAGGTATCGCCCTTGAGCGACCCGCTCCCGGAAAATGGCTGGTTTCCAATGGTCCAGGTCATGGTGTAACGGTTTTCCTTGCGTGCGATGGTCGCGACCCCGTGATACCTGGAGCCGCTTGGATTGGCTCCCTCAACGGCATACTTCCCCTCGAGCCTGGGCGGGGCGGACTTGGTCGGGTCCGTCGCCGGCGACTGCACCAGCGGCTTGGGCTGAGGCATCGGCTGGGGCAGGCTCGCCATGAGCGCGCGAGCCCGTTCGTTTTTCGGGTTGAATACAAGCGCCTCTTGATAGATCCGACTGGCCTTTTCGGGATTGTTCAGCATCGAGTAGGCGAATCCGAGGTTGGTGAGGACATCATCCCGGTTTCGAGGGTGTAGGGCCAGACACGCCTCGAGGCTTCGTATCGCGGCGGTATAATCGGCCTGCGCCACCTGGAGGCAGCCAAGCTCGAAATAGGCCTCAGTTGCCTGACTATTGACGCGAAGCGCCGCTTCATAGTGCTGGATGGCCCCTGCATAGTCTTTCTGGAAGCTCGAGAGTCGGGCGAGCATCATGAGACTTTCGAAATGATCGGGGCTGATCGTCAGCGCTTCCTCCAGGAGCTTCTGGGCTGTGGCGGGATTAGTCACGAAGCTCCTTCCTGCCTCGAGGAGAAGGGAGTCCAGGGACTTGCGAGCTTCTGCGACGGGAGCGGGAGTCGTCTCGGGAATCGTGTTGGGAGTCGAAACCGTCGGAGGCTGGACTGTCTGAGGCCCGGGCGGGGAATCCGGCGGTTTGGCGGTGACCGCGGGCGCAGGGTGCTGCTCAGGAGACCGCACGCTGACATAAACAATGAAGGCGGCAGCCAGCACAAGCAGCAGGAGCGCAGCCACACCAGCGGCTCGGGAGCCAGGGGGCGACTTGGCTTCATGCCTCGCCCCTTGCTCGATTCTCTCCGGCGGCTTCTTTTCCGCGGATCCTTTTGCCGCCCGGTCGAGCTCACCACCACGCACCCCCTCGTCACTCGCTCTCGATTCCCTCACGGGCCCCCTCGCTGACTTGATATTCGGGGTCGCAGGAGGCTCCGACGGCAAGGAGGACTCCTGTTGCGGCTTGGCCCCAATCGAAGGGGCAGGGGGAACGTCGGGCTTCGGCCTGTCGGCCAGGACGGTTGGCTCGTAACCGTTTTGCGGGGAGCCGACGATGGTTGCGCTACCTTCCGCGGTTTGCGCCGACAGCTTTTCCTGGTGCTTGCGCAGGGCATTCAGCATCTCGGTGGGGGTCTGGAACCGCTCGTTGGGATCCTTTGCAAGGGCACGAAGCGTGATATCCGACATGGTGGGCGAGATCTTGGCGTTGATAGTCGTGGGAGGAGCCGGGTTCATCTGCAGGATCTTGTAGGTGAGGGTCGCGGTGGAATCGCCCGGAAAAGGCTTCTGGCCCGTGAGAAGCTCGTAGAGGACGGCCCCGGTCGAAAAGATGTCCGAGCGAATGTCCACCTTTTGGCCCGAAATCTGCTCGGGCGACATGTAGAAGGGAGTTCCGAGGACCATTCCCGTTACGGTCATGGAAAGGGAGGGGAGCTTGGCGATGCCGAAGTCCATCACTTTCGCCCGGTTGTCATGGGTCATCATGATATTGGAGGGCTTGATGTCCCTGTGGATGATATCCTCCCGGCCTGCCGCTTCGAGTGCGGCCAGAACCTGCATCAGGACGGGGATGACCTCATTCTCGGCGAGCGCTCCACGCTCGCTGAGGATCTGACTCAGTGTCCGTCCTTCGACGAGCTCCATGCAGATGTATTGAAGGTCTTCGGTTTCCCCGTAGCAGTGGATCGTGACGATGTTCGGGTGCGAGAGCCTCCCGGCTGCCTTGGCCTCCTGGATCAGTCGCTTCCGGGCCTCTTCGCGAGAGATTTTTTCGAAATCGGCCAGTCCTTCCTCCATGCCCTTCGGAATGATCTTGAGCGCAACCGGTCGAGCCAAAACCGTGTCAAATGCCTTGAAAACCATGCCCATAGCGCCCCGTGCCAGGAACTTCTCGATCCTGAACTGGTCGATCTGTCTTCCGATAAGGCTGTCCGGCGTTACCATGGCGGTCGTGTCCTCTTGAACAAAGGGCTGACACCTGCGTAAAGGGTGGTAGGGATGAGTGACAAGGGGATTTTAGCGGCAGGCTTTTTCCTGGTCCAGTCTTTCTGTCAAGGAAGCAACCGCGGAGCCGGAGGCCGCCGCGGTTGCTTCGGATTCTGGCGGCCATCGATTCGTGGGGACGCCCGGAGGAGCGATTCATGCTCCAGGCCCGGAAAGGAATCCTGACGACACCTCAATCGAAGTCCGGGGACACGTCGGCGTCGGCGCCACGCTTGCCGGAGCGCTTGATTTGCGGAAGAGGACGCGCGTGCTGTTTGCCCCCGGAAAGGTCCTTGCTCTCGTCGTACACATCATCCATCATGAATGCAGTCGGCCGCTCCTCCCCGTTACGGTAGACAGCCGCAGTGGCGCCGAAGCGCAAGATGCCAAGTTTGCGCAGCAGATCAAGCAACTTCATGGTCCTTCTCCTTCGCATGTGATCTGTTGTAGAGTAGAAAGACAAAGAGTGACCGTGTGCTCGGAGAGCTTTCAGGATTCGGGCTCTGTCGGCATGCGGTCTCTCGTGAGACGCAATCGACCGGTATCGGGATACTATACGGCAGGATTGCGGGATCCCATGAGTGCCCTTTCTCCTAGGATTCAACTCGGTTGCTCCAAGGATGTCCGTAGGTTCATTCCATCGAAGCATCCCCGTTTCAAGGGGAGGAGGAAATTTGCGTGAGTGTGCGGATCGTATCTGATGCTCGCCATGTCCATGGTTGGGGACTCTCACACAGAATGCCGGTTTTGAAGCCGTCGGGAATTGTAGCGTTTACGGCCCTTCTGGGCTTCGCCCTGCTTGTGTGCGGCTTCGTCATTCCGAGCGCTGGGGGGGAGTCGCCGGCGAGGTCGCAGGCTCCAGAATCACTTTTCGTCGGAACGGTCCGCGCTGCCGAAATCCCTTCGAGCCGCTCGCTTCCGTCTCGTTCCGAGATCGTGCTGCCCGAGGATCGTCTGATGCCGAGCGGGGATCCGCATCAACGGCAGGCCGTGCGGATCGGCGTGCTGGCCAACCGCGGGAAAGACATCTGCCTGTTTGAGTGGAATGCTACGGCGAGCTATTTGTCGGCTCAGCTTCCGCCCAAACGGTTTGAGATTGTTCCGTTGGATTTTGCGGAGGTGGAGGCGGCCGTTCGGGAGAGGTCCGTGGATTTCGCTCTGGTCAATTCGTCCATGTACGTCACTCTCGAATACACCGGCCTGCTCTACCGGATCGCCACCTTTCTGCAGCCTTCCATCAACCAGAGCGAGCCGCTGCCCGTGTTTGGGGGGGTGGTGCTCTGTCGAGCCGACCGACGCGACATCAAGACGCTCCGCGATTTCCGCGGAAAACGATTTGGAGCCGTTGAGCCACTGTCCTTTGGAGGCTGGCAGGCGGCGTGGCGGGAGTTCAAGCGGACAGGAATTGAGCCCCGGAAGGACTTCTCGAAGCTGGTGTTCTACAACACGCACGATGGGGTGGTGACGGCGGTGCGCGACGGATTGGTCGACGGCGGAACGGTCCGTAGTACCCAGCTGGAGCGAATGGCGATGGAAGGCGCGATCGATCTGAGTCAATTCCGGGTTATTCCAGGACTCGTTTCGGCCAACTCCGGCTATCCCTTCCTGCTCTCAACCCCTTTGTATCCGGAATGGCCTTTTGCGGTCGTCAAAGGAACGGACCTGAACCTGGGGAAGTCCGTGGCGTCCGCACTGCTGAGGATGAGCGCCGATGATCCAGCGGCGTCGGCTTCCCGGGGGGCGGGCTGGGCTATTCCACAGGATTACACCTCACTTCACGAATGCCTTCGCGACCTGAGCCTACATCCTTACGAGAACTTCGGAAAGATCACGCTGGGGCAAGCTATCGCACAGTATGGGGCGTTCATCCTCGGGGTGGTCTGCATCGTGCTGGTCATCGTCGTTCTCGCTTTCGTGGCGGTACGGACAAGCTCGAAGCTTAGGGACTCTCTCCGCTCTCTCGAAGCCAGCGAGCGCAAATACCGGGATGCGGTCGAAAACATCCAGGACGTCTTCTGCCGAGTCGATGCGACGGGGAGCATCTCTTTGGTCAGTCCTTCGGTCATCCATGTACTCGGTTACGCCTCGGTGGAGGAGCTCATCGGAAAAAGCGAAGCAATCCTCTGGGCGGACCCCGGGAGGCACAAGGTGTTGCTGGAGGAGCTGACGCGCTTCGGGCACGTGAAGGATTTCGAGATCAAGGCACGGCGCCGGGACGGAACCGTGCTGACGGTATCGGCGAGCGTTCTCCTGCTCCGGGACGGCGACGGGGCGGGCCTTGGCTATGAGGGGATATTGCGCGACATCACCGAGCGCAAGCTCGTCGAGGAATCCTTGCATCGACAAAACCAGTATCTTGCCGCCCTTCACGAGACATCCATTGGCCTGATCAGCCGTCTGGAGCTGGACCAGGTTCTGGAGGCGATCATCAGCCGTGCGAGCGCGCTGGTCGGGACAGCGCATGGGTTCATTTACGTTTACGATCCGGAGCACAACGACCTGGTCATCCGATCGGCGACGGGTGTCTACAAGGACAGCATCGGTTATCGTCTCGCCCCGGGGGTTGGAATAGGGGGAACCGTATGGGCGACGGGAAAGCCCATTGTGGTGGATGACTATTCATCGTGGGAAGGGCGGAGTCGAGACACCCGCTGGGTTGGCTATCGATCGGTCATCGGTGTTCCCCTCCATTCGGAATCCGGGGTTTGGGGGGTCATCGGGGCGGCGTATTTGACTGAAGGGGAGGTGTTTGGCCAGGACGAGCTCGACGTTCTTCAGCGATTCGCCGCGCTTGCTTCGATTGCCTACGACAATGCCCGGCTATACGAGAATCTGCAGAAGGAGCTGAAGGAGCGCAAGCTGGCGGAAGAAGCACTCTCGGAAGCACATAACCGTTTGAACGCCATCATCGAATTCCTGCCGGACCCGACGTTTGTGATCGATGCGGACGGGCGGGTCATTGCCTGGAACCGGGCTATCGAGGAGATGACGGGGGTCTCCAAAGAGGAGATGATGCACAAGGGGAATTATGAGTATGCAATCCCGTTCTACGGCGAACGGAGACCGATTCTGATCGATATGGTCCGATCAGTCCACGCCGATTTCCGTGCTGGGGGATACGACCAGATCCAGAAGAAGGGTACCGTGCTCTGTGGCGAAGTGCACACTCCGAGCGTCAATGCCGGCAGGGGCGCTTACCTCTCGGGAACGGCGTCGGTGCTCTTGAACAGCAGGGGAGAAGAAGTCGGCGCCATCGAATCCATTCGGGACATCACCGAGCGCAAGCGCAGCGAAGAGGACCGCAGACGGCTCGAAAAGAGGCTCCAGGAAGCTCAGAAGGCAGAAAGCCTCGGACGCATGGCCGGTGCGGTCGCCCACCATTTCAACAACATGCTCGCGGTGATCATGGGGAATCTGGAGCTCTCGATCGAGGATCTGCCCTTGGATTCCAGGGTGCGCGGGAACTTGCTCGAAGCAATGACGGCATCCAAGCGGGCAGTGGAAATGAGCAGATTGATGCTTGCCTATATCGGGCAGACCACGACTCGGAGAGAACCGCTGGATCTTGCTGCAAGCTGCCGGGAGGCCCTCGAAGACGCTGCGGCTTCCCTTCCCAGGAGTCTGCGGATGGAGAGTGACTTGCCCGCGGAAGGACCGATCGTGCACGCGGATCCGGTCCAGGTCAAACAAATGCTGGTCAACATCGTCTCCAATGCTGCCGAGGCCATTGGTGAGCGAGAGGGGCGCATTTCGGTTTCCATCAAGGTCGTCCCGGCTCGGGACATCAAGGAGTCCAAGGTCTTTCCAACCGATTGGGAGCCGGAGGACAGGCCTTATGCCTGTCTCGAAGTGTCCGATACGGGCTGCGGCCTTGACTTCCCGACGCTCGAGCGGATCTTCGACCCGTTCTTCTCGACGAAATTCACCGGACGCGGCCTGGGGCTTCCCGTGGTCCTTGGGGTCGTCCGCAGCCTGAATGGTGCAATCGGCGTGGCGAGCGGGCCCGGCGAAGGCGCTACTTTCAGGGCATATCTCCCTCTCTCGGAGGAGCATGCTCTTCGAGCGGTCGGTCCGAGCACGCTCGCACCGCAGTCCTGCTCCACCACGGGTTTGGTGTTGCTGGTAGACAACGAGCCAATCATCCGGGATCTGGCGGGGGAGATGTTCAAGCGGCTCGGCTGTGGCGTGGTCGTGGCTGCGGACGGTGCCGAGGCCCTGGCGCGTTTGCGCGAGAAGAAAGAAGACTTCGTCCTCGCGATCATTGACGTGGTCATGCCCGGCATGGATGGGTGGGAGGTCATGGCTGCGCTTCGGTCGATGAGGCCGGACCTTCCCGTTGTGCTGGCAAGCGGATGCGACCGGGGGCAGATCGTGCAGGGACATCATCACGAGCAGCCCGAAGCCTTCCTGGAAAAGCCCTTTCAGTTTTCTGACCTGAAAGTCGTGCTGGAGTTGGCCAGAAGGCAGAAGCCCTCGGATTAGCGAACGAGGGCGCGAGCCCAATCGACGAGAGGGGGCGTCCGGATTGAGCTTCAAGGGATGCGGGCGCTCTGTCCGGGACGCGAGGAAGGGTAGGCGTAGATGTACCCGACTCCTCGAACGGTCTTGATTCGCTCGACCCCTTCGAACTTGTGGCCAAGCTTCTTGCGCAGACTGCTCACATGCACATCGACACTGCGGTCGTAGGACGCGGGAGAACGTCCGAGAACGGTTGTGGCCAAATGGTCTCGGGTCACGACATCACCGGCGGATCGGAGCAGTATCTCGAGGAAGGCGAGCTCGACCGAGGTGAGCGCGATCCGTCTTCCGTTGAGGGTGACCGTGCGGGCGCCCGTATCCATGTCTACATCCCCGACAACGATGCGCTCGGATCTTCGGCCGAGTGATCCTCGGGTGCCGCGGCTTCCCGAGCGTCTGAGGATGGCCCGCACTCGGGCAATGAGCTCTCTTGAATCAAACGGTTTGGTCACGTAGTCATCCGCTCCCATTTCAAGACCCAGGATGCGGTCTGCCTGCTGGCTGCATGCGGTCATCATGAGAACGGGCGTATCCAGTCTCGAGCGGATGCCGTGCAGGACTTCGAAACCGCTCATGCCGGGGAGACCGACATCGAGGACGATGAGATCGTATTCCCCCTCTCTGGCAAGTGCCCGATCCAACCCCTCTCTTCCGTCGTGAATCGAGGTCAGCTCAAATCCAGCCGACTTGAGGCAGTGGCTGACCAGCTCACAGCACTGCGGGTCATCGTCTATCATCAAGACGTTACTCATTGCTTGGGCCTTTCGTGAGATCCTTTGGCCAGGGGCCACGTTTCGATGGAATCCTTCCCGAAACGTGAGCTGGGCTCAAAGGATGGGCTCCGCTGCGAGCCTACCCAGGAATCAGAGGGTCTCGCAGCAGAACGGTGCTTCGTCAGTTGCCGACTGCTGGCGGCTCGGGTACGGGCAGCGTCAGAGTGGTCGCATAGGTCAGGCTGGGGGTCGCGTCGGCGTCTGCCGTCTTGTAAACGTGGATCACCGGTCCGGCCAGCACATAAAGCGTTCCATTCTTCACCCAGAGCCCACTGCCGGGGGGCATTGGGGGGCGGGGTGGCAGGGGACTGCCTGAATCCGTTGCCTTGGGGGGTGTGCCGGACGGGGGCTCGGGCTTGGGCAGCTCAACCGTGCTGGTCGGCTCGGTCAGGTCACTGAGAGCGTATATCAGGATGCTGCCGCCTGCCATAACGTAGAGGGCGGCATCATCCGATGCGATGCCTGACAGGCCCATCATGAAAAAACCGGGGGGCGGCCCTTTCCGCTCCGTTTGACCGGCCGTGGACGCTCCCACGGCGACAGCGGGAATGACTGTCAGGCATAGGGCGAGCAATCCCTGTTTTACTTTCATCACACTTCCTCCGTGTGACCCTGTGAACGGGTCATTTGTTTTTTAGATGGATACATCTTCAGAATAATTCAGTAAAATCGAATTGTCGGTTGACTCCTACATCTGCATACCTCCCTTAACCCTGTGATCGACTCATAAACCAGACGGAGCTGGTGCGTGCTGGGCAGGAGCGGACCGCTGTCCGCTCCCGCGACATCCGGATCAACGCGTGTGCTGGCTCGGTGTGGGGGGTGGGATGGCTTAACCGAGTGGCTTCCTGTTGATCGCGTATGTTGATCGCATTCTAGGGCGCAATATTGGAGAAAATGTGGAGGCCAAGTGGAATGATTGTGGAGAGCTCGATCGCGGGGTGGAGAAGGATTGACTTGGCGGGTCGAATAGGACACTTAGAGAGCGATCCGAAGTTGGCGAGCTGCCCCCGGTTGAACCGCAAAGCTCCTCTGTTGAGGCGATGAACATGGCTGTTCGATTTCGCTATAAGATTTTCATAACGTTCCTGGCGTACAGCGTGGCGATTATCATGAGTGTGCTTCTGATCGGTCGCTATTTCGCTCATCGCAACTTTGAGGAGTACGTGAGCAAGGTTGAAATGGAGCGGGTCGAGGAGCTTGCGGATGTGCTGGGGGGGATCTACCGGAAGGCTCAGGACTGGAAACCCGTCGTGGCAAGCTGGGGTGACTGGGTGAGAGTCATGGCGATGCCGGCGGGACCACCTGGAAAACCTCCGGTCGCCGGGATCCCACTCCAGCCCCCGTCCCCCCCTCCTCTGCCGCCGATGCCCTTGGGAGGGGCTCCAAGTGAAGGAGAAAGTCCGAAATTCGATGGAGCGCACCCTCCTCCTCCTGGTCCTCCGCCAGAATTGTTTGCTCGTCGCGTCAGCCTCTTCGATGTCGAAAAGCACTCCCTGACGGATAAGGAACAGCCCCCTATCGAGGACTATCGCCTCAAGGCCGTCGCCGTGGACGGCCACACGGTGGGCTGGCTGGGGCTGCGCAAGCGCGACCGGCTCGTTCATCCGTTGGACCTCGAGTTCATCCGTCAGCAGTCCCAGACGTTCACGTCGGTGGGAGCCCTGGCGATGCTGTTGACCATCGTGATCACCTTCGTGCTGTCCCGCCAGGTTCTGGCACCCATCAAGCGGCTGGCGGAAGGGGCGCGCGCGTTGAAGCTTCGCCGTTTCCAGACCCGGATCGAGATCCGATCCCGGGACGAGCTCGGAGAATTGGCGGCGGACTTCAATGAGATGGCCCAGGCACTGGAACGGTACGAGCAAATGCGGCGCCAATGGCTGGCGGATATTTCGCACGAGCTGAGGACGCCGCTTGCGATTCTTCGCGGGGAGATCGAGGCGATGCAGGACGGTATCAGGGATGTCACTCCCGATGCTCTGGACTCGCTTCATTTCGAAGTCAACCACTTGAGTCGCATCGTTCAGGAGCTTCATGAGCTGTCCCTGCTTGAGTCCGAAGCGTTCAATGCGAAACGAGTGGCGGTGCGTCCGCTGGAGATCTTGAAGGATATCCTCGGCTCGTTCCGCACCTTGTGCGATCAGCGAGGCCTGAAAATCGAAGCCGATGCAGACCCGAAAGTCGGCGACGCGACCATTCTGGCCGATGCCGGGCACCTCAAGCAGCTTTTCTCCAACATCCTTCAGAATACGCTTCGATATGCCAATGCGCCCGGTGTTCTGAAGGTTTCCCACGAACTGCTGCAAGATACCGTTCTGCTCCATTTTGAGGATTCCGGCCCCGGGGTTCCCGAAGAATCCCTGCCCCGTCTCTTCGATCGCCTCTACAGAGTGGACAAGGCCCGGAGTCGCTCTGAAGGCGGGAGCGGGCTCGGCTTGTCGATCTGCAAGAGCATCGTTGAGGGCTACGGGGGTTGGATCGAGGCCGCCAATGCGCCTGGTGCCGGGCTCAGGATCACCATCGGCTTTCCCCTCCACAAGGCCTGAGGGGGCGGATCGCGGCCTGGAGCTCGAAAAAGCGTGGGCAATGACCTGGGTTTTCTGTGGACAGTGCCGTTCAGGAACAGGAGACGAGTATGGTTGACCAGGACATCCTGGTCGTTGAGGATGAGCCCAAAATCGTCGCGGTGCTCAAAGACTATTTGGAGCGTGGCGGCTACCGTGTGACCACCCTCGACCGAGGCGATCTTGTTGCTCCCCGCGTGAGGCGGTCTCCCCCGTCCTTGATCCTGCTTGATCTGATGCTGCCCGGTATGGATGGGATGGACGTGTGTCGCGAGGTGAGGAAGACGTCCACTGTGCCCATCATCATGATCACAGCCCGAGTGGAGGAAATCGACCGGCTGCTGGGACTGGAGCTGGGAGCGGATGATTATATCTGCAAGCCCTTCAGCCCCAGAGAGGTCGTGGCGCGTGTGAAGGCAGTCCTTCGACGGACCGAGGCCAGGAAGACCGAAAAAGTCCTGGTTGTCGGGGACCTTTCGGTCAACCCGGAGACACACCAGGTGCTGGTGGAAGGCCATGAGCTCAGGCTCACTCCGTGTGAGTACAGCCTGCTCAAGGCTCTCATCGGTCATCCGGATCGTATCTTTTCCCGCAACGAGCTCATCAACATCGTCCAGGGGTATGATTTTGAAGGATATGATCGGACAATTGATTCCCACGTCAAGAATCTTCGTAAGAAGATGGAGAAATATATTCCTGGCAAAGAAATTATTAGTACAATATACGGAATGGGTTATAAATTGAATTCACAGTATTCAAAGTAGACTTTTATAAATAATGATAGAATTTTTAAATGTATAATTTATGAATTTCGCTTTTGAGCATCCTAAATGTATATTTAAGCACTTCCCCTGTTACACTCCTATCTTAACTCTTAAGAAAACTTTACCATCCTTAACATTTCTTTACACAGCTTTCTAAGCGAATTGCCCGATTATTGAATATGAAGCCAATCATGTGGCTGGACGAATCCAATCCAAACACGTATCAAAAGGAGAAAAAGAATGGTCAGCGCAGTCAGCAGTGGCATGAGCGCCGCCTCCATCTCACAGATGCAGGAGCGGATGTTCAAAAAGATGGACGCAAACAGCGACGGGAAGGTGGACAAGGATGAAATGACGAGCGTTCAGGCCAATGGGCCAAAGAACGGGCCGCCCGCGGGAGCTCCGGGTATCGAGGAGATTTTCTCAGAGAGCGATACCGATGGCGACGGTGCGCTCACGATGCTCGAGATGGAGGCCGGCTTGTCGAAGCTCGGACAAGAAATGCGGGAAAAGGGCCTTCAGTCTCAATCTGCAACAGGCGAGAGCGATGGGGTCTTCACGCAGATGGATGCTGACGGCGACGGAAAGGTGACCCAAGAGGAAATGGCGCAATTCCACGTGCAGGGACCCGGAGGGGGGCCGCCATCCAACGGTCCCCCTCCGGTCGGTCCGCCGCCCGGAGAAGGACTGAGCGCGGAAGAGATGTTCACGCAGTTGGATACCGACCAGGATGGCAGTATCAGTGAGAGCGAATTCTCATCAGGGATGAAGAATAGGATTGCTGCTGGCTCATTCTCGACACTGGCTGCGACCGCGACCGGCGATAGCGATACCAACATCAGCAAGATTCTGAGCCAGGCCATCAACGGCTACCGGAACAGTTATTCGGGCTCCTACTCGACGGAGAGCCCATTCGGCACTCTGTGGTCATCGTACACGTAGCTGTGGGAAAAGGCTGCCGTCAGGGTCGGCAGCACGTTCCCGCACTGATGGGAGACGGACCTCCTGTGCTCGAAGGGGCGAAGGATGTGTCGCCCCTTCGAGTCTGCTTTTGTGTGTCTGATCGAGATTCACTCCAAATGAGTTTGACTTAGGGCCTGCCTCGTGAGATTCATGATGTTATGCTGTTGACGTTCCATGCTTTGGCCGTGTCGCCCTGGCTCTGCCGCGCCTTCAACCGGACAACTTGAGATTTCGAGAAAGATCGTGAAGCTCACCATTTTCAGACGCATCGTCCTGGTTCAGACCACACTCTTTGCGTTGGTCGTCATTCTCGCGGTCTATGCCATCGTTCATCTCGATCGTATCACCCAGCTCAACACGAACATTCTGAACATCGACACGACCTGCATTCAAGAGGCAAAGAAGCTCATCAAGATCTTTCTCGCCGAAATGAGGAACGCGGAAAAGTACATCGTGCTGCAGGACGGCGACCTTTACGCGAGCTTTGTTCAGGGAAAGCAGGACGCTTTGGCTTCACTGGCCAAGATCGAGCAGTTGGCTGACACGGATAGAGAACGGGAGATCATTAAGGAAATCAGGCACCTCCACGACCGCTACGAAGAGGGTATCAAGCTGACGTCGGACGAAGTTGACAGGTGGAAACAGGCCAGATCCGACAGTAGCGACGGAATTATAGACCATATAAACGAGCTGATACGGATTCGAGAGCATCTCATTGAGGCCAAGACGACGTCGGCCCGGGACCAGGCCCTGGGGGCTTCCAGAATGATAGCCTGGTTCGCTTTGGGCGGAATGGTTCTGGCATGCCTCCTGGCTTATTTGCAGGCAAGGAGCATCAGCAACCCGTTGAACAAACTGGCACGAGAGATGCGGCGCCTGGGAAGGGGGGAGCCGGTTCGGCCCCTGGCATTCCGTTCGCCGCCCGAGGTGCAGGAGCTGGCCAGGACATTCCTCTGGATGGCTGAGGAGCTCGCTGAGCTGGATCGCATGAAGTCGGACTTCACGGCGCACGTTTCCCATGAGCTGCGAACCCCTTTGACGGGAATCCGCGAAGGCACGGCGTTGTTGCTCGAGGAGATCCCCGGACCCATTACGCCGTCCCAGAAGGAGATTCTCGATGTCGTTCAGAGTCACAGTGACCGGCTTTTTTCAATTATTTCCTCCATTCTGGACGTGTCCAAGATGGAAGAGGAAATGATGGAGTACGAGCTCACGGCCTGTGATCTGGGCACCTTGATTCAACGGAGCCTCGCGACGGTTACCTTGATTGCGCAGAAGAAGCAGATTAAGCTTACGACCTTCACTTCCGAGCCGCTTCCACTCGTTCACATGGACGAGAGGCGAATCCAACAGGTGCTAGACAACTTGATGAGCAACGCGCTAAAATTCAGCCGCGATGGAGGAGAGATCGTCATCGCATCGCGCCTGCTCCGTGGGGGGGACGGGAAAGCGAAGGAGATTGAAGTCCGGATCCGCGACAACGGTCAGGGGATTCCTGAGAACGACTTGGACAAGGTTTTTGCAAAGTTCTATCAGAGCCATCAGGACGGGGGCCAGAAGCGCCGAGGGACCGGTTTGGGACTGGCCATTGCCCGGCACATCGTTCTCGCTCACAAGGGAAAGATCTGGGTTGAAAGTGAGCTGGGCAAAGGCTCGATCTTTGCCTTTACCCTGCCGGTGCGCTCGCAGGCAGGGAGCGAGCGGAGGGTGCGCCAAGGGCCCGCCGGTATCGAGAGGTTAACGTAGTCAATATCATCATCAAAGCGTTGGCCGGCCATGCGCCCACCCCCCGGGTGGACTCATCGGCTGGTCAGATGGCTGAAAGATACGGTGTCCCTATGCTGCTCATGCACGCGTGTCGCCGGGTGCTCCATGCCACGGTGATCATCGGTGTTTTGCTGGTCGGGGGTTGCATGCTGCCCTCTAAGGCTGATGTTAAGCCCGCTCCCCAAGCCCCGAAGATTGTTTTTCCACCCCACGAAACGATGCAGAACGGGTTGTATTCCGCTCTGCTGGCCGAGAGCCAGAAAGCGGCGCTGGCGTGCTCCGAGGAGTCGGACTGTGCGGTGGCTCTGTTCAACCTGGCCTTCCTGTATTCATACCCCCAGAGCCCTTATTACCAGCAGTCGAAAGGGCTTTACTATTTGGATGCGCTCATCAAAGCCTATCCTCGGAATCCCTTGTCCTCCGAGGCGCGAGTCTGGAAAGAGCTGATCAAGAAGTACATGGTCACCGAGTACAGCAAAAAAGTGCTGAAAGGAGAGCTGAAGTCGAAGAACGCGGCTCTCAAGGAGCTGCAGAAGCACGTGGTGCAGCCGAAAGAAGAAGGGGGCGGTGAGATCCCGCTGAACCACGAGGGTCACGACCAGGGAGGGGGACAGAATAGCGTTCCCAAGGAGGGGGAGTCGGAGTCGGATCGCATGGAGATGGATATTCAGAGAAAGCTCGAGCGCTCCCAGGCTATCGACGCAGAGATTGATCAGAAAGAACGAAAACTCCTCCGTTGAGGTGATGCCGTGCCCGGCGAAAAAATACTGGTTGTGGACGATGATCGGGGCTTGCTGACTTTGATGAAGGCTCGCCTTGAAGGGGCGGGGTATCTCCCGTCTTTAGCCGACGGAGGTGAGATGGCCCTCTCGTTGGCTCAGACAACGATCTTCGATCTTGCTGTCCTGGACCTCAAGATGGAGGGGTTGAGCGGCATTGAGCTCATGGAAGAGCTGCTGCGCATTCAACCTCATCTTCCTGTCATTATTCTGACGGCTTATGGGACAATAGCGAGCGCGGTCGATGCGACCAAGAAGGGAGCCTACGATTTCCTCACGAAGCCGTTCGATGCCAAGGATTTGATGCATCGAATGGAGAAGGCCCTCGAATTTGGCAAACTTCGCGAAGAAGTGGACCGTCTCCGCTCCCTCGTGAAGGAACGGTTTCACTTCGAGGGAATCATCGCAAACAGCGACAAGATGCAGGCAATCTTGCGGCAGGTGGCTCAAATTGCGATGACCGACTCGACGGTCTGCCTCTACGGCGAGAGCGGCACGGGGAAGGAGCTGATCGCCAAGGCGGTGCATGTGAGCAGTCCGCGCGCTCGACAACCGTTCGTGGCGGTCAACTGCGGCGCAATCCCCGAAGGGCTTCTCGAAAACGAGCTGTTTGGTCATGTGAAAGGAGCCTTCACCGGAGCCAACCAGACAAAAAAGGGAATTCTCCAGCAGGCCAATGGGGGAACCCTGTTTTTGGACGAGATCGCCGAGCTGCCTCCATCTCTCCAGGTGAAGCTCCTGCGTGTGCTGCAGGAGGGCGAATTCAGCCCCCTCGGATCCCTCCAGTCCATTAGAGTGAATATTCGCTACATCGTGGCCACCAATCAGGACTTGTGGACTGGCGTAAACGAGGGGACCTTCCGGGAGGACCTCTATTACCGGATTCATGTGATTCCCATCGATCTTCCGCCCTTGAGGGACCGGCGCGAGGACATTCCACTGCTGGCGAACCACTTCTTTGAGCTTTTCAAGTCGGAGATGAAAAAGGACCTCACCGCCATCACCCCTGAGGCGATGCAAGCGCTGATGCTCTATTCCTGGCCAGGGAATGTGCGGGAGCTGTCCAACGTCATCGAGAGGGCGGTCGCCCTTGCGTCTCATGGGAATCTTACCCCGGACCATCTTCTTCTTGGGCGAGGGGACTACCATCGTCCCCAGTCGAAGCTCCAGTCGCTGAACGAAGCACGGGAGGAATTCGAGAAAGCGTATTTGACGCAGATCCTGACTGCAAGCAAGGGGAACGTGTCACGAGCCGCCGAAATGGCTGGCAGGTACCGTGCGGAGATCTACAAAATGCTTCGAAAGCATTCACTCGACCCAGCCCAGTTCAAAGAGGGGAGCTGAGCGTTCGTCGGGCGTGCATGGCTCGCCTCGATCGCTGAGCTGAGCACAAACCAAAAGGGGGTCCGCGTCACGGACCCCCTTTTGGTTTGGCGGAGCTGCCCCGCTGGGGTCTACCCAGCTAAGACCGGCATCCGATCATCCGCTCTTAAGGGATGAGAACCGCCGCTTGATTGTTCAGCTCGGAGCTTTCCTTGATCTGCCCGAGGTAGTCCACCACCGCAATGATATACTTGCCCGATAATCCGGACCTGCTGTACTTGAAGCTCAGACTGTGAGCCTGGCCGGCCGCAAGGGAGGAGAGGGCCACCCTCGTGAGTCCTGTACCGAGGGTCTTTCCGTCGGTCGACAAGTAGAAAGCCACGTAGAAGGCTTTGGGAGTCGCAATCGTTCCCGAGTTCCGAACTTCCAAGGAGCCTGTGGCGACCGAATTCGAATACTTGAAAGAATTCCACTTGCCGGTGAGGTCCGGGTCAATAACGTTGTTGACGCTCACAACGCACGTGTCGCTGCTCTGGAGACCTCCGCAGTCAGTAACGGCGAGCCTGAACGTGAGGGACGCGCCTGCCGTGCCCACTTCAGGCGCCTCGAAAGCCGCTACGGCATTCTTCGTTGAAGTCAGAAACGAGGCACCTGGACCACCCGTTTGTGTCCAGGAATAACTTGCGATCCCATCATCCGGATCGGACGAATTCGACCCGTCCAGCGTGACAACGGCCCCTTCCGAAACCGACTGATCCGGCCCGGCGTTGGCCTTTGGAGCAGCGTTCACGTTGGTCACGTTGACGATCTTCTGGGCGGTTGACTTCAATCCCCCTTTGTCCGTCACGGTCAACTGGAACGTGAAGGAGGTCCCGTCCACACCCACCTGAGGGGCGGTGAAGGTCGCGTAGGCAGTACTGGCGTTAACCAAGGTAACCGCCGGACCGGCTGTCTTTGCCCACTTGTAAGAGGCAATTCCGTCGTCGGGATCGGTGGATCCGGAGCCGTCGAGCCTAACGCTCGCCCCTTCGGAGACCGAAACCGTACTCGCTCCCACATTGGCCGTTGGAGGCTGATTGACCCAGGTCGTGTTTACGAGGCAGGTGTCGGAAGCGGTTGCGCCCATGTTGTCGGTTACGGTCAACCGAAAGGTAAGGGCCGCCCCACCCGTGCCGACATTCGGACTCGTGAAGGTTGGTCTTGCCGCGGTGGTGCTCGAAAGGGTGACGATGGGGCCCGCCGTTTGCGTCCACCTGTAAGAGACGATCGTACCGTCAGGATCGCTTGAGTTGGACCCGTTGAGGGTAACGGTCTTTCCTGCCGCGACGGTCTGATCGGGGCCGGCATCGGCGGTAGGCGACTGGTTGGCCTTGGCCGAAATGGAAGCGGACAGAGTGTGATTTCCCGTTACATTGGTGAAGGTATAGGGACTGACCGCTGCAACCGAAGACCCGTCGACCACGAGATTGTTGAGCTGGTATCCCGTGTTAGGGGTAATCGTGAAGGACTTGCTGGACCCATGCGTAACGCTGACATTTCCGGATGGGTTGATGGTTCCGTTGGAAGGAGAGGTCACGGCAATGGTGTAGGTCTTGAGGGCGAAGGTCGCGCTGATGGTATGGTTGGCATTGACGTTGGTGAAGGAGTAGCTTGTGACCGCACCGACTGAGACATTGTCAACCTTGACATCGGAAATGACGTAGCCCGTATTCGGGGTGATCGTGAACGCTCGCGACCCGCCAGCCGCCACCGCAATGGTGCCGGACGGCGAGATGGAGCCGCCGGATGGGGTGGTCACCGTGATGGCATACGTCTGCGCGGTACTCGGGGAGAAAGTCGCACTGATGGTGTGATTGGCTGCGACGTTCGAGAACTGATAACTGGAGACGGCACCAACGGAAACATTGTCTACTCTGACATCCGCGATTTTGTAGCCCGAGCTCGGAGTGATGGTGAAGGTCTTGGAGCCTCCCGCTGCAACGGCAACGGTGCCGGATGGGGAGATTGTGCCGTTTGTTGGGGCCGTCACAGAGATCGCATAGGCCTGAGCGGTCCCGGGCTCGAATGCAGCCACAACTCTCGTCTTCGTACTCAAGCCGCTAACGGTATAAGTTGACACTGACGAAGTCGACACGACATCCGTTCGTGCGACACCATTGACGCTCAGTCCGACCAGCTTGTAACCACTGTTCGGCGTAATGGTGAACGTCACGCTATTGCCATTTTGAACAAAAAAGTCGCCGCTGGGGGTGATTGTCCCGCCGGTTCCCGCTGATGCCGTGACCGGATGGCAGAGAATTTCGTTGGAGAAGGCACTTTCCCTGTCGCTGCTGTCATAGGCAGTTGCGGCAACGTATCGCGAGGCAGCGGGGTCCAGGTCCATGGTGCCTGTCGTTCCGGTGCCCGAAAACTTGGTGCTGGTGAGGTAGGTGCCGCTTTGTACTCCCTGGTACAACTTATAGCCCGCAACCGAGCCGGTGCTCGCATTCCATTGGAATTTCACCGCGACGGCATCAGCGCTTGACGCGAATCCGAATAGGAGAACGAGCCACGCCAATGTGCCGGTCAAGGTCCTGGGGATCGTCACCGATTCAGGAAACGGCCTCCCGGCGGATGATTGTTTCTTGGTGTGGGGAAACGGGGGGGAATCTGATGGGATGCTTGCGGGGAAGAGTGAAGTACAAACGGAGACACGACTGATAAGCCACAACCGTAAGCGGTGAAAGCATCCCATTGGATCTTTCACCCCAAGATAAACCTCTGGCATGAAGCCCCCCCTCCTCGTTGTCGACGATATTATTGATTGGATTTTCTCAGAAGCAGCTCACGTGCTCAAGGAATTAGCCCGAGATCAGAAAATGTGCGGATCTCAGCGCTTTGCCCCTCCCCTGAGACGTGACGATCCCCAACTTTATCTAGAGTTGCTTATGCAAACGAGGTGCCATACTTAAATCCTTGGCGGCTAACGATTTGCACCGATGACCACCGAACGAGCTGTATTCGTCAACGTGCATGGGTGTATGGTTTTGACTGCAGTCCGGGCGCATCTCCTTCGGCCGAAAAGCATCGTGATTCCCCGATGAGAACAAGGGTTTTCAACTACTTGGGCCTGGAGCGGCGGATGCCGTGCTGCTTGGGCTTCAACGTTTGCTGCGCGATGTGCGGTGTTCGAAGGATTGATTGAACGTCTCAGTAACGCCGTAGGATCAACTACGTGTGTAGGATGATTCGGGTGTGCAAGTCAAATGCATTTCTCACGCATCACGCGGGGGAGTCGCCGTGTTAACCGCATATATTCATCGGGGTGCAGGGAACTGCTCTTGCGGGGTGAGGCTAAAGCCAATCGAGAGGTTTGTCAGGAGCCGGCACGCTTGACCTTCCACCCCCGCGCTTGCAGCAGTGCAATCACCGCCTCCCGGTGATCCCCCTGGATTTCGATCGTGTCGGATTTCACGGTGCCTCCCGCACCGCACTTGGCCTTGAGCTGTTTGGCGAGATCTTTCAATGCGGCGGTGTCGAGGGGGACGCCCGTGATCACCGTCACACCCTTGCCCTTTCGCCCTTTCGTTTCGTGTGTAACCCTCACGACGCCATCGCCCCTTAGGGATGGCTGTTTTCCATGACAACCGCATTCGCAGATCGGCCGTCCGCACGAAGGGCACATCCTCCCGTGCTCGGTCGAGTAAACCACCCCGCCGCTCATTGCGCTCTCTCCCTCCCAATGGTTTCGATCACGCCGAGAGCCCGGCGCTCCTTCTCAATTCCGCGAGCCTTTTCCCGATTGCATCCGTGTCGACGATCAGCTCCATGAATCCCGCCTGCTTTTCATATACCTCCGCGGGAATGGCCGCTTTTACCTCGGGCTCCAAAATGTGGAAAACGGGGAGCCTCAACGAGACTCCCGCCAATGGACCCGCAAACCCAGGGTCGCCGACGGTTACGGTTCTAGCCGCGATCTCGGCGAGATCCATGTTTGCCGACCCCAAGACCACCACCATGTTTTCGGCTCCGGTCTCCTCGACCAGCTTCTTGATGGCGGCCTGGTTTTCCGAGTCCATGGCACCCGCGGACGTTCAGACGAAGCATTCGGTTACGGAATAGAGGACCTCAGCGCCGGCGGCCGTCACACATGCGGCGATTGCCGGAGCAGGGACCCCATCGCGCTCCCCGAAGATGACCACTCGTTTTCCTCTAAAGTCCATGAGACCAGTCTCCTTTCTTTCGCAGGGCGATTCATCGCGATTTCGGGTTCTTCTCGAGAAGGAAAGACAAGCCATCCGACAGCTGGGACATCCTTCCCAGAAAAAGGCTTCCTTTCGCCAGGAACAGGGCGTTCTCAATCTTGCCGGCCTTGATGTCCCCAATGGCATGTCCCAAGAACGGAACCGCCGCAGGGATATGCCCCTGCGTCGGAGCGAAGCCGGGCATTCCTCGGCTGGCGACAAACGCGTCGATTCCGGATCGGTCGATTTCCTTGCGCAGGACGGCCAAAGCGGCAATCATTCGGTAATTGTTGAGCGGCACGTTGCCGCTCCCCGATGGAACAGTGACCTCTGGGTTATGCAACTCGGTGGCATATCTGTCAATGTCAGTGACCTTCTTGCCGATTCGGTCCAGAGGATTCAACACCAGCGCTTCCATGATCTGTTGCTGGGACGATCCGGACCCGATGGTGTGTCTGCCGATGCTGTCGAGCCGGATGATCGGAGTCTCGCCATCGTCTTCGGTGACGAGGAAAGCAATTGCTCCGAGGACATCTTCCAGGATGGGGAGGTTGTTCGCCACATGCCCCTTGAATTTCATCCCGAGCTTGGCCAGGCATCCGCCACCGACGACGGCGACTCGCTTGAAGATCCCGGCTTTGATCAGGCTGGCTGCGTGCACGATGGCGTAAACCGGTCCCACACAGAAAGCCTTGATGTCGCACCCCGTTGCGTGGATGCACCCACACAATTCGCCGATGGCCTTGGCGAGACTTCCTCCACCGCGGTTGTAGCGGTCGCCGACGGCCTCTTCCGAGCAGCTCAAAACAAAGTCAATGTCTTCTGGAGTGCCGTCTGCGTGGGTCAGGAGATGTTGCAGGGCCCATGCGGCGGAAGCCTTGGTCATGAGGTTTTCGAGCAGAATGGGGGCCGTGAGCGATTCGTCCTGGTCATGATGCCGGTGAATGCAGCCGATGATCCGCCCTGCGTGATACAGGGGCAGAGATCCTTGGGTTGCGATCTTTTCCTGTATCCGTTCGATCGGAACGCCGGGCAGGATGCGTTTCTCAAGATCCGTTCGGCTGCGGAATGGGCTTCCCTCCAGAGCTTCCAGGAAACCGCTGGCGATCTCCGTGTCCAGCCACACAAGGTCGAATTCGTCCGCGGCCTTCAAGAGCCCGATGAAAGCCCGTTCAGAGACGATCTCTCCGAACGGTCCTGAAGGGGATGCCCCTTCGATGGGGTGATCGGTCCAAGGAGGGTCGATATCGCTCAGTCGGTCTGGATGGAGATTGCCGATGAACACCTGGTTGGGCGGGTAGGTCACCGCTTGGTCAAACGATCGCAGATGCGCCTCGATCGATGCCAAGACGCGCTCACCGCCCCCCGCGATCTCGCGGGTCGGTTTCGATCCATACCGCACGAAGCTTGGTGCGTGAACGAGAACGCACGCCGTTGCCTTCACAATGGGATCGGCCATGAGTCGTCTCCTTACAGCCTGCCTTTCCATCCTGCCGGGTTACCGTCGGCTTCTCGATCAGTCTCCGAAAACCGTCTGTTCATCGATCCGCGTCTGCAGGGCTTCGAGAGCCTTTTCAACCAGCTTCCGTCGCAGCGCTTTCTCCTCGTCGGGCGTTCGGGTCGGATCGCCCAAAGGATGCGGAATGGCCATGGCAGGCACGATCCTGTTGGCGCCCACGGTCTTGGAAATGGGTACGATTGTGCACACGTGCACCGCGGGGATCCCCGCTCTCTCGATTTCTTTTGCCATCGTTGCACCGCAACGCGTACACGTCCCTCAAGTCGAGCTGAGGATGACCGCCTGGACTCCGTCGCGGATGAGATCTTTGGCGATCTCCTGGGCAAATCCCTTCGCGCTGGCGACCGCGGTTCCGTTGCCTACCGTTGCATAGTAGTACGGGTAGAGCTTCCCGATGATTCCCTCCCGTTCGAGGTCGCGCATGACATCCAACGGGAGGACCCGGTGTGGGTCCGCGTTGGCGTAGGTGGGATCGTACCCGCCGTGGGCGGTCTCGTGCGACTGGGGGCTCAGGGCGTCCAGCGAGCCGATGTCGTATCGCCCATAACGGCTGGCACTGGAGGATTCGATATGATCGGGATTTCCTTTGGGAACGATGCCCCCGCTCGTGATCAA
>CAZIEW010000079.1:0-24921 GCA_964538515.1 uncultured Syntrophobacteraceae bacterium | reverse complement strand
CCAACATGGCGCATTCGGCCCCGGCGAATTCCGTCAGCTGACCGAGGGCCTTCACGATCCCCCGATCGATTTTGTCAGTCGGCAGATTGATGAACCGAGTGGATATGGACGTGAGCAGCGATTCAAATTCCAGCCGAAACTGGAGTGCCCGCTCCGTCTCCGTCCGTTCGACGATTTCGCGGCGAAGACTCTCGTTCAGCGCTTCCACGTTTTGGTTCTGGCGGGCCAAATGGTCGATGAGCGCACTCTTTTCGAGGGCAAGATGCAGGGAAGTGAGAATGAACTGATTCTGCGTCTTGCCGGCTTTCAGGAGAAAAAGAAAGTAGAGGACGATAAGCCCCGCGGCCGTCACGTGGAGCACGTCGCCTCTCGTTACGAAGACGAGGACCGCGGGCGTCAGCGTCGGGACAAGGTACCCGACGTAGGCCAAATAAACGGGTGAAAGGACGGTCATCGCCGCGGCGGCAACGCCGGCCAGCACGAACGTGGTAAAGAACTGATGGGGAACCGATGTCCAGGGAACGAACAGAATTCCCGCGCTCCCCCAGCACATGCCGGTTGCGGTGGCACCGAGCGCGTACGCAAGGCCCCAGATTCCGACGTCTTCGGGCTTTCGTTTCCGTCGATGGTAGGAATATACCAGGCAAATCCGGGCTGAAAGCAGAACGGTCATGGTGCTGAGCCAACCGATCGCGCCGGCCTTGGGGGCATGATCCCACTGGATGTAGGTCAACAGGACGGCGTTGACATAACTGGCGATCAGGCCAAGGTAGGCATCGGTGTAAAGGAGACCGACCTGGCTGGCGTACACGTTCGGGTTGCTTGGCGGGCTGATCTTGCTCCAGCCGAGCCTTAACAAGGATCGCGGCAAGGTCTTGAAAGGCGGTGTGCTCGAAGACGATAGGTCCATCGTGTCCATCCTGGCTGCGCGGGGCTTTCTCGAGCGAGGAACCGTGAGAACCGAGCTGGCAAATCCTGGAAGGTGCCGTCAACGAGAAAGATCTAAACAACCTCTGGCTGAAAACCCTATGAACGTTTCGTGCCAATATCTCCCTGAGCACAGCCCGAAAACACCGGAAAACCTCCCACCAAATCAAATTTCCGCGAGGGGTAAGCGAGTCTTGGCGGTCATCACGGAGGCAAGCTCCCCCAAGGACTTGATCCCACCCTCGATCGTCGAGCTCCACACACCGCTGCAGGTGAGGCGAATGAAGTTTCTGTATTTGTCGCGTGAGGAAAAGATGATTCCTGGTACGATCCCGATTCCTTGGGCCCGCGCCTCGAAAAAATACTCCTGGGAATCGATATGCTTCGGGAGCTCCACCCAGAGCACCGACCCACCGGACGGGCCCGTGACCTTGGTCTCGGGTGGGAAATAACGCGTGATGGCCAGCCTCATTGCGTGGACTTGCTTTTCCAGCGCGGCGCGAAGACGCCTGAGGTGCCGGTCGTATTTTCCCGTCCGGAGAAATTCGGCGATGGCCATCTGCGTCGGGGTTGGACTGCAGTGGGTCGATGTGACTTTAATCCGCCGCGCAGGCTCAAAGAACTGGCCGGGAATCAGCCAGCCCACTCGATAGCCAGGAGAAATGGTTTTTGAGAACGACGAGCACAGGGCAACAAGTCCCTTCTTGTCGTATTTCTTGCAAACTTCCGGGCGGATCGGACCGAAATGGAGATCCCCCGAGGCGTCATCCTCGACCAACGGGATGGACTTCTCCGCCAGCAGGTGCACGATTTCTTCCTTTGCTTCATTGGGAATCCGGCTGCCGTCCGGGTTGTTGAAGTTGGGATTGAGGATGCATGCTCGTACGTCATACCGCTTGATGGCAAGGGCCACGTCCTCCGGAGCAATGCCGGTCTCCGGGTGGGAAGGAACCTCGATTACCCGCAATCCCAGAGTGTCCAGCAACTGCAGAAAACAATAAAAAGTGGGTGACTGAATGATGACAATGTCGCCGGGTCGCGTCAGACATCGCATGATGACGGAAATGCCTTCCATGGCACCCGTGGTAATGATGATGTCCTCCGGCGTCACGTTCAGGCCGATGTCCATGTAAAGCAAAGCGATCTGCTTACGCAGATCCAGATTGCCGCAAACCGATTCGTAGGCCACCGAGCGCGCGGGATCCTCGCGCACGACGGAAGCAAGGATCCGGCTGAGATCCTTGGCCGGCAGCAGCGACGCGTCCGGGCATGCCACCCCGAAAGGCAGAATGTCTCGTCTTCCCAGAAGCTCCGTAACGGTACGAATGAGGTCGATCCGGTTGATTTCCCTCGGCTCCAGGCGAGGATTCGCGTCATGCGCGGGGGGCGGTAGGAGCTGTCGGTAGCCCGGACGCACAAAGAAGCCGGACTTGGGCCTGGATTCAATGACTCCCTGGCTTTCGAGCTCGATATAGGCCTGTGAGACCGTGGTCACGCTCGTGCGCATCGCGGTGCTCATGCGCCTGAGGGAGGGGATCCGGTCGCCGGGCTTCAGTGCGCCCGATTCGATCAGTTCGAGGATGTGCCTTTCCACCAAGGTGTAACGGTAGGGAGATGCCGCGCCGTGCCGGGTGAGCATGGAGCCTCCTTGGGATGAACTGTTATGGTCACTTTTGCATGTAACTGTATCTGTTCATATAACAGAAAAGCCGGATAATGCAAAACCATCATGGAGCGTTGCATTGCGCATCAGATCGACATGCGGCAGGAAGGAGGAGGAGCTCATGCAGGGATTTCGATGTTGCCAACAGGAGGGGGTCGGCAGGTGCTTGGGCGGCGCATTCGCGGACGCCATGCCGCATTGCGGCGGTGAAAGACAGCAGGCAGATGGAGCCTCACGGGGGTGTGGGTTTTGGAAGGTGGGGCCGCCGCTGACCGAATGGGTCGGCATTGGGAGAGGAGAGCTGCTTGTCATGGACGTCGCTGACCATTGCAAAGTGACGTGCACCAAGGGGGCTTTGTGGGTCACTGGGAGCAATCGAGGGTGCGATTACATCCTGAAAGCGGGCGAAAGTCTTCTGTTGCAAGGCAAGAGCAAGGTTATCGTCTCTGGTGGCCGCAATGAAAACGTTGTGTGGACGTGCAGGAGCTAACCGCAATCGCCCGACCACTGCCGGAGCCTGTTGGTCAGGTCACGTTCAAATCCGCTCCCAAAGCCAAAGTACCTATTGCACGATCGGGCCTTCAAGACGATAATGGCAGGGACATTTCTTGTTGGGTCGGGAACGCGCTCGCTCGGACCCTGTCCTCCGATAGAACCGCGTCGGAGGCGGGTGCTGCCGAATCGATCCGGATACTTCGCGAACGGAGCAATGGGACGACATTTCGGGATGAAAGGATGGTCGGGCATGGCCAAGAAAGCCAAGACGAAGAAGACGACGACGGCAACCGGAAAGAAGAAAGCGACGGAGGACACTCCGAAAGGTCAGGAAGAACTGCAGCCTGACCAGGCGGTGGAGGCAGACGTCCAGCAGGCTGAGACCGCCGAGACGGTGGCACCTCAGGTCCGGCAGGCTGAACCTCCCGCGGAGACTGCGGAGCCGACGGCGCCCGAATCACAGCAGGCTGACGTGCCTGCCGTGGCTCCTTCCGTGGCCGTGGCGACTCGCAAAACGGCGGCGGTGCCCGTTGCGGTGCCGGAAATCCCGGCTGAGCCGCCCACACCCGTCGAATCGCCGGAGCCGGTCGCCGTTGAGCCGCCTCAGACGGGCATTCTGGCGATACTCAATGTGAAAACCGAAGCGGAAGCAGGAGTGACCCCGCAGAATCTGGCTGCCTATCGGAGCTACCTTGAAAAGGATGCGGAAAGACCCATCAAAGTGTGCGGAAGAGAGCCTTTCGGATGGGAGCGGCTTTACGCATGGGGGCTTCAAGATCGTGCGGCCTATGAGAGTCGAAAAGCGTTGTGCCCCTCTTACACGGATGACCTGGAGATTGTGGCGTTCGAAGAGGAGATCGACACCATCGATGGCCTTGCTGTCCGAGTGAGGCGCCTTGCCGACGGGAAAGAATTCTCGCTTCTGCTCGGCTCGCTGAAATCAGCGGACGCCGGATCGAAAAACGCCGAGCTCCTGGATGATTTTGCCACCTGGCTTGCAGAGCGCCGTTGAGTGCTTGGGGATCGGCGGCACTTGCCCCCTGCGGGCCTGAAAGGCTGGAGCCGGCCGCGCAGGGGGAAGCGAGTGCTGTGACCGACCACGGGATTTGAGACAACGCCCCTTTTTCCTAAGCGTGGAGCTCCTTTCGGAACTTGGGACTGAGGGGGTACACGAAGATCTCTTTGGGGACCAGACCCTCCTTCTTCCGCTGCTTGTCCATTCGCCCCCTCCCCGTTGTGGTGCCCAAGTGGATCCAGTTGGCGGCCCGGTAACAGGTGCCCTTGAACCGCGCGGTATCGACAAGCGTTTCCAGGAGTGCCGGCTTGTATCCGTACATTTCGTACCAGTCTTTCGAGAGCACTGGGGGGACCAGCGAGAGAACGTAGCTGGCCAGGTTTTTCACCTGGACCCACGGAAAAAGAAGAAACCGGCTGTTGTTGACGATGCATTGGAGGTTGCGCCCGCGCTGCTGATCATCCCAGCCGATCCAGTTGTCGCGGGGAGCCATGCGCCAGGCGGCGCTGGAAAACTGGAGGCAGCCCAGCAGGGTGCGTCCCCGGCGCTGGGACTCGATAAAGTAACGCAGGGACGCCCCAAAAGGGATGCGATACCCGAGGTAGTGATAGCGGTCGACGTACTCGTACCAGAGCTGCCTGGCTTCCTTCGTGTCCACGCGAACGAGAACGACGGGGGCGACATCCTTCACGGAGCCTGTGATGGGGGAGCCGGGCTCGCTCATGGTGGTCTTGACAACCCCTTTCTTCCGCTGCTTGGTAGAGACATTTCGGAGCTTCGGAAGCTGAAGAAGGCCCTTTTCTTCCAGATGGTCCAGGAGTTGACGACATTCCATGGTCTTCAACCGGCCATTCTGGCGCTTCCAGGTGAACAGCTCGCTCACCGTATTGGCCAGCTCGTTGCGGCTCAACCCGGCGCAGTCGTTGACGATTTCACGGATTTCGACCAGCTCCTCTTCGTGGAACACGCGTCCCAGGATCTGTACACTCAACTCACTAGCCATGGCCGCACCTCCCGTTGATTTGAATTGCCATGCAATCATGTAGGATGAGTTTAGCAGGAGCTTTGTCCCGTGTCCAGAAAAAATTGACGCACCATACGGCTCGCTCGATAAAGGCCGCAGCAGGCCCTGGCGGTCAAATCAGCGCATCCCGCTGCGTGGGCCGGCCCGCGAGCGCGGCGGGTGCTTGCCGAGAGGGTGGGGCCGCGGTGTCACGGCGACTGTGCGGAGCGGTCCGGTTTCTGCAGCACGGCTTTGGCGTCGTCGGCGAGATGGCGATAGATGCTGTCCAGCTCGCGGTAGCAGTCGACCTTCGGGGCGCCAAGGGCCAAGGCTTCTTCGAAGGCTTTTTCCGCATCTTTCCATGCGCCTAGCTCTTTGAGGAGACATCCCATCCGGTAAAACGGCTCAGGCTGTTTGGGCTCAAGCGCGGAGGCTTTCCGGAGGTGAGCCAGGGCGTCCTGCGGACGACCCGTTCGATTCAAAATGACGGCCGCTTCCAGATGAGCGGCGCGATCGTCAGGATTGTACCGTGCAGCGGTTTCGAAGGAGGCAAGGGCTTCCCTCTCGGCGCCACGGTCGAGGGCGATCCGCCCCAAGCCAAAGTAGGCATTCGCACAACGGGCGTCTCGATCGATCGCTTGCTTGAAGGCTGATTCGGCCGCGGCCTCGTCCCCCCGGCGGAGCAGGAAGAAACCGACCTGACTGGCGACCTGGGGATCGTCGGAGTCCGCTTCGAGCGCACGCCGATAGGCCTCCTCGGCCTCGGGCAGGCTCCCCTGCTTCTCATGGATCGTGGCAAGATTTGCCCATGCCGGCGCGTAGGCGGGATGGCTCTCGAGGATCTCCCGGTAAACGCGGGCTGCCTCCTCCGTCTTGCCCTGGTCCTGATAGAGCACCGCCAGGTTGAAGCGTGGGCGAGGGTCGAGCGGTGTCAGCTGGATGGCTCTCTTGTATTCGTGGACGGCGTCTTCCAACCGGCCGCTCTGATGATATTCGACACCCTGGTTGTAATGATTGGTGGGGCCGGAAGCGCATCCTGGGGAGCTGAATGCGATCCAGAGCAGCCCCGCGACGATCCAAGCGGTTCTGGCGTCGGCAATAAGCCCCGTGGTGCTCCCATTGGAGGCGGCCGAATGTGTCTTTTCTTCGGGCAAGACTTGATGGCTCACGCGCTCTATCCTTTTGTGTCACCGCATGTGAAGGCGGATGCCTTCCTGTGGCTGGTCTTCGACCACTCACCCTCGGCCGGGCACAGTGGCCGGGGTTGACAGTCCCATAACACATTTTTGACAGCCGGGGTATTCGCTTGAGAAGCGGCTCGCCTTCGTGATGGAGACCTCTTCCGTCCGCCGCGTTGGATCACCCCGGACGCCTTTTCAACGGATGGCGATCGCTTTGCATGATAGAGTTGGGGTATAGTTGGGGGCAAGACGAACAAAGCACTCTCTTCCAAAGGCATTGTCCAATGCCTGACCCTGGATGGTGATTAAAAGTTGAAATTGAGGAAGACGGCCATGGGAGGCAAAAGAAGCTTGTCTGTGAGCACGGTCTTGATCCTGTTGCTGGCTTCGGTCGCCGCCCGGGCCGAACCGCCGCTGCGGATCGCGTATCCTGCATTTCCTCCATTTCATTATGTCAAAGACAGTGGAGAAATGGCCGGCTTCTTCTATGAGATCATCACGGAAGTGCTGGTCAAGAGAATGGGAATGAAGGTTGTGTGGACCATGTATCCCTGGCCCAGGTGTCAGGAAAATGTGAGAAACGGGATAGACGACGCTATCCTGACTGTTCCGACTTCCGAACGCTTGGAATATACGGTCACCCATCGGTACCCATTCTATAAGAAGCCGCTCAATGTATTTACCTATGCCGGTCACGAACGCATATCTGAAATTCGTAAGATACGATCGATTATGGATATTAAGCACGGAAATTTTGTTGTTATCACTTATAGCGGTAATGGATGGAATAAAGAAAATGTTGAATCAAATGGAGTTAAAACCTATGTGGCCTCCTATTTGGAAAATGTATGGAGGATGTTGGTGGAGAAACGGGGAGACATTGTTCTTGAGTGGCCTCCTGGAGCCTGGCCGGATATTAAGCGATCGGGTACCTATGATAAAGTTATAGATACGGCGAATACTATAGCTGAAATGCCATTTCACATTATGATAAGAAAGGGATCGCCATATATTAGTCGGTTGGATGGCTTTGATAAAGCAATTATGGATATGATGAAAGATGGAACACTGTTGGCGATTACATCTAGATACTATTAATAATTGAAAAGTTTTCTGAATATAAGGCGAAGCATGAAAATTCGATCCATCATGAGCCTTGTGGTTCTTCTCTTATGCGCAGCCTTTGGTGTGTTCTTCATGTACTATGAGAACCGCGCTCAGGATATCGCTGAGAGCCGGATCCATGACCACGCCGAAGTGATCGCGAGCTCATTGTGGACCATGGAGGAGTCGAGCCCCAGGGCCTATCTTACGTTGGCCGCCCAGGCGAATGGTTATGAGCGCATCGCGGTCATCGAGGAGAGTGGAAAGCTCTTTCTGGATATTCGAGGTCCGGCTCTGAAGGGCATTGACGGCATTCTTGCCCGGTTCAACCTTATCCGGTCGTTCCAACTGGAGTCGAGCGTGGTTTTTGAAGGCCGGACGATCGGAAAGATATCCGCTGTATGGCCGCGTCGCACCGTGAATTTGTATTTGTATATCATCCTGTGCATGGTTTTGTCCGTGATCATCCTGTTGCTTTTCTTGAAGCTGCATGACTCCAACCGGACCTTGGAAAACCGTGTTCGGGAGCGAACGATCGCTTTGGAGACGGAGAACAGCGAGCGCCGCCGAGCCGAGGCTGAGCTGCGAGAGCATGCACAGAGGCTCTCTCTTCACGTGCAGCATACGCCCCTCGGGGTCATCGAGTGGGATTTGAGCTTCAGAGTGGTTGAATGGAACCAGGCCGCGGAAAGGATCTTCGGGTATTCCCGGCAAGAAGTGCTGGGGAGAAGTGGTTATGAGGTGATCATCCCCGAGCACGCAAGAAAGTCGGTGGAGGCGGTTTGGCAAGGGCTGTTGAGTCAAACGGGGGGCGTTGTCTCGGTCAATCAAAACAGGACAAAGGGTGGCGAGACCCGCACCTGCGAATGGTATAACACAGCGTTGACCGATGCCGGTGGGACGATCATCGGCGTGGCTTCGCTCGTCCTGGACATCACGGAGAGAATGCGCATCGAGAAAGCCCTGCGCTTGACACGGTTTTGCTTCGATCGAGCGTCCATCGGGATCTTCCTGCTCGATCAGGAAAGCGGCCGAATCCTGGACGTCAATGAGCAGGGCTGTGAGAGCCTGGGATACGACCGGGAAGAGCTGCGCGAGCGGACCATCCTGGATCTGGATCCTGCCCTGAGCGAGGAGATGTGGGGCCGGTATGTTGACGGTCTGAAAGATGGAGGTGGCGAGCTGCTGGAGACCTATCATCGGCGCAAGGACGGCGGTGTATTTCCGGTTGAGCTTGTGATGAGCCCCGTCAAATTCGAGGACGAGGCACTGCTCATCGCCTTTGTCCGTGACATCACAGAAAGAAAACGCTCCGAACAGGAAAGGGAGCGATTGGAAGCCCAACTGCTGCAGGCCCAGAAAATGGAAGCCGTTGGGGAGCTGGCCGGCGGAATTGCCCATGACTTCAACAATATCCTCCAAAGCATCATGGGATATACCCAGTTGCTCCTGTTGGAAAGCGCTCGCGATGAAAAAGTCTGCAGCCGGTTAAAGGAGATCGAGCAGGCGTCCATGAAGGCATCCAACCTGGTTCGGCAGCTTCTCACGTTCAGCAGGAAGATTGGGAGTTGCCTGAAGCCGCTTGATTTGAATCAGGAAATCGAGCACTTGAAACCATTGCTCGAGCGCACCTTTCCGAAGATGATCTCCATTGATCTGGCTCTTGACCCCGGACTGAAGCAGATCAATGCGGATTCAGGGCAGATCGAGCAGGTCATCATGAACCTTGCCATCAACGCCATGCATGCGATGCCTACAGGTGGGACGCTGTTCATTGAAACTTCCACCGGACCGTTGGATGAAGACTATGTTCCAGACAACATGCAAGGGGGAGAATCGGAATACGTCATATTGTCGCTCACAGATACCGGGATTGGAATGGACAGGGACATTTTGGACCGGATGTATGAGCCGTTCTTTACGACTAAAGGCGTTGGCAAGGGAACGGGTTTAGGTCTTTCAATGGTCTATGGTATTATCAAAAGTCACGGGGCATACATAAAATGTGACAGTGAGCTGGGGAAGGGAACACGCTTCAGGATTTGGTTCCCGTCCATCGCCACAGCGCAGGCAGATCAACACCATCTTAATGGAATCAATTCGGCGCCTCATGGGACTGAAACCATATTGCTGATCGATGATGATCCATCCATAATCGCCATGGGAAGAGAGGCGCTGACGCAATTTGGGTATCGATGTATTTCGGCGTCTTCCGGGGAAGAAGGGTTGGAAATCTATTCCGTCTTGAAAGGTCAGGTCGACTTGGTGATTTTGGACCTGAGCATGCCCGGTATGGGGGGTTACGGCTGCTTGCGGGAGCTGAAACGTTTGAATCGGGAAGCCAAAGTACTGATCGCCAGTGGACATTCGACAGACGGATCCCTGTTGCAGACGTTCGCCGAGGGTGCAAACGGGTTCATTGGAAAGCCCTTCATGATCGCTGAGCTTCTAAAAAGAGCTCGGGAGGCGCTGGACAGTACTTGAATAGGCGCTCCGGCGGCCCTTCCCCATCCCGCCACGGCCACCCCTTTTTCTGAACGAAGGCAGCGGGCAGCTCATGGGCGCCCGGTCGATCCCAATGTTGGCGCCGTCTTCCACAGCGGCGAGGCAAGTACGGGCCCAACCGTGCTCGGCGTTGTAACTACCGAAACAGGCTCAGAGTGGGGTGGATGAGCTTTTGTTGCCACGCACCCAACACCCAGCACAACCCAATCTCATGCCCCCAATTGCCCTCTGCGGGAGCTCCTCGCGAGCCTCCCGCAGCGCAAGTCGTCACCCCGCCTCCCCGACCATCAGCTCCTCAGATAACCTTGGATGCTGTTTTCCAGCTTGTCGAGAATGCACCGGAAGACCGTCTCGTCCGGCTCCAGGAGGGTCATGCGGAATCCCTGAAGATCGGTATTGAACGAGCTCAAGGGAACGACGCAGATCCCGGTTGCGGCAAGGAGATAGTAGACGAAGCGTTTGTCCAGCTCCATCGCCGGATCCGCCGTCAGCTCTTCCACCAGACCCCGAGCCTCCTCGATGGGGATCGGCAGCGTTTGGCTTTCGTTGAGTGCACCGCTCTCGAAGACCACGCTCATATAGAACGCCCCGTTGGTGCGGTTGACCAGGACGCCCGGAAGCCGGGTCAATGTATCGAAGGCGAGATTGGAGAACCGCTCATAGCGGCTGCGACGCTCTTCGAGGTACCGATTGTACTCGGGGTGCGTGAAGATGTGGGGAATCGCTTTCTGGGGCAGAGTGGTCGAGCAGACCTCGACCATCTTCGCATTCAGAATGCTCTGGATATAACTGGCAAAAACCGGGTCTTTGTCCGCATTGTAGACTTCGATCCACCCGCAGCGCGACCCGGGCCAGGGAAGCTCTTTGGAAATGCCTTTCATGGCGATCCCCGGCACCTCCCCAATGACGTCGGCGAGCGGCTTCGTCTTCTGACTGTTGTAGACCAGGTTCTGGTAAATCTCGTCCGCGATGATGAACAGATCAAATTCCCGCGCAATGGCTACGATGTCCCGCAGGAGATCTTCCGGATAGACGGCTCCTGTCGGGTTGTCGGGGTTCAGCAGCAGGATGGCCGCAACCGACGGGTTGTATTTGACCCGCCGGCGCAGCTCGACGAGGTCGGGGTACCAGTGGTTGTGCGGGTCGAGAGGATAGGTGAGGGGAGGCTGGCCCGCATGAGCCGCTTCGGAGGAAGAGTGGGTCGTGTAGGTCGGAGAAGGCGTGATCACCCGGGCTGTACTCCGAAGAAACCCGTACACCTTCGTGATGGCTTCGCCGAGCCCGTTGAAGAAGAGAATATCGTTGGCAGTGATGTGGACCCCGCCGTTGCGGTTGTTCCGGCGGGCCAGGAATTCCCTCGTTTCCAGGATCCCCTGGGTGGGGCAGTAGCCGTAGGACCCGTCTTCCATGGCCAGATCGGCAACGATTTTCTTCATCCAAGGAGGAATCTTTTCCCCTTTGGCCACCGGATCTCCAATGTTCTCCAGGTTGACCTGGACTCCCAATTGCTGCAGCTTCTCAGCCACGCGGATGATGTTACGAATCTCGTAGGTCAGCTTGCCCGCACCAATGTGCACGATGTCCGTTCGCATGTTCGCCTGCCATCCTTTTCGATTTGCCGGGCCGTCGACGGTCTTGAGGCCAAAAAAGCAAAAGGGCCGCAAGTCCCTTGCAGCCCTCGAAAACATGAAAGGGCCGCGTCCGTTAGCCCGCAGCCCTGAGTTGATCAATGTTTGTGGAGACCTAAACCCTTTCATCTCCTCTCAGAACCACGGGCCGCATGGCTGCCAACGCCGATGCGGCGCTGGTAGCGTGAAAAGGACTGCCGATTCTGAGAGTTGGAGATGTCATATCCGTTCCCTGGTTAAGCCTCGTTGCCTTGCGCATGGGGTCAGATAGCAAATCAGGCTCGATCTGTCACGAAAAAAGTAAGCTCCCATCATCACGGCATTGCGTCTGAGCGTCTGAGGCTCTCCACTGCCTCGGCCACAACCGCTCTCATTTCTTCGGTGACGTCTTCCCGCAGCAAGGCTTCGATGCGTGGGATCCAGGCGGGCGAGCCGACCAAGCCGCTCAAATAGATGACATCCCCTTTCACCGAGTCATTCAGCCGAGCGAAGCGCTCCCACACGGGCTCGAGGCTTTTGCGGGCAAGCTCTCGGTTTGCCTCGGCCAGCTCCTCCATCACGACCACCGCCCCGAGGCGCACAGACCATTCGGGATGGTCGATCAACCGTTGAAACTCCGGGAACACCCGTCCGCATTCCAACATCATCGCGGCCAGTCGGTCGGCTTGTCCGTCCTTCAGCATGCGCAGGAGCGATTCCGCGGAAAGCTGTGCGGGGTCCCGCTCACGAAGGGCCCGGAGCAGATCCTCCATGGGAGCCATGCCCGCCCAGCGGAACGATTCATCAAGGAGAATCGTAGGGGCGGACCGCACGCCGTCCTGCTCGGCGAGCTCGGAGAAGAGCGTACCGTCAATGATGGTGACGGTCACTTCGGGGTTTACAAGCGCGAGCGGTCCGATCTGGGTCACGGCCCCGGGACAGTGGGGACAATGCGGAGAAATGTAGATTCGGATAGCGGCGGGCCAATGGATGGGAGGCGCCGGGGGGCGTCCATTCTGTGCCGTTTCCCCGACGTGCTGGGAGGCGGCAGCCCAGAGCAGGTCAAGAAACGGCTGGAGCTCAAGCCCAAGGGGAACCGCCTGGAAACTGAGATTGGGCTTGAGGAGGATCGCAGGCGGACCGGGTTGGCCATCGTCGTCCACCACGATGCGCACGGCTGAGGTGAGGCCGGAGAGCTCGTCTAGGAAACCTTCGAGCTGCCTGCTTCTGGTGTCGTCCGTTCGCCGGAAATGAATGTCAAGATTTTGGGTGACGTGCGCGCTCCAGGCACGCACACGCGCTGCGTCTTGGTCTGAAATGAGCATGCAGGCTCCTGAGGGCCGTGTTAGGGGTTTCCGAAGCGGCTTCAGAGGGAATGGGGCTCACCGGGCAACGGGAGGTCTCCGAAGATCCGGTCGGTATCCAGCAGCAGCCGCACCCGGTCTCCGATCTTCGCCATTCCCAGGACGTATTCGGTGCGGAATCGCGAGAGTGCGACGGGAGTGTCTTCGATGCTCTCCCCCCGTATGGTGAGCACTTCCGAAACCTCGTCCACGAGCAGACCTGCGAGCAGGGTCCCTTCGGAGCGAGTGACTTCCACCACGATGATGCAGCGTCGGTCGCTCAAACCGCCGGTCGTCAGACCCAGCCGCGCCTTGAGATCCATCACGGGGATCACCTTGCCCCTCAGGTTGATGACTCCCAGGATGCTGTGCGGAGCGTTGGGCACCGGCGTGATGGGGAGGATCTCGATGATTTCCCGGATCTTGACCAGGCTGACGCCGTACGATTCCCCGGCCAGGGTAAACGTCAGGTACTTGCCGGTTCGTTGCTCGCACGCGAGCCTGGCCAATTCGGCGGTTTTGGATTCCGTGATGTCGACGATGATGCCGGTCACATGGTCGATCTGACCGTTGGAGCTGCAAACGATCTGGCTCCATTCCTGGATCCACATGATCCGGCCGGACTTATCCGCAATGCGATATTGGCGTGTATAGGTCTTGTCACCCTTCAGGGCGGCGACGAAGGCCTCCCGTGCCTGCTTGCGGTCTTCAGGAAGGATCAGGTCCGTCCAGATCACCGTTCTCGACTGAAAAACCTGGCGGGGATACCCTGTCGCCGCCTCGATCTGATCCCCGTAAAAATCGATACTGCCATCCATGTACCCCTTGAAGGCGGCATTGAACGATTTCAGGTTCTGAAGGTGAGCATCGTCGCGTTTGCTCATCACCGTTCTCTCTCACTGGGCATCAACCAGGCAAAGCACGGTGTTCTTGGTGTTCTGAAGGATCTTGTTGGCATGGCTTCCCAAGAGGAAAGGCTTGCGCTCGTGGAAGCTTTTTTTGCCCATCACCACCACCTGGAACTCGTGCTTCACAATCTCGTTCAGCATGTCACGGGCCACGCCTTCCTTGGTCGGCTCGATGCGCGTTTCAACATTCCGTTCAGGCACCCCTCGGGCCACGAGCATCGAGCGCGCTTCCACCATGAAGCCCTCCACCTTTCTCACCCAGTCGGTCGCCCACCTTTCCACTCGTGTCTGTCGGTCTTTCTGCTCAGAGGAGCCCAGGATATGGCCGTCGTCCCAGAACGTGGGTGGGACTGGGGGCATGAGATGCAGAAAGGTATACTTGATGCCGGGAATGGGAGCGAGGTAATCGGCCGTGTATTTGGCGAGCGCGCGGCAATCGGGGCCACCCTCCATGGCAATCAGGACACGCCCGGACTGGGGGACCGGCGTGTCGACGATCCACACGGTCCGATCCTTGGCGTATTGGGCCACCTTGCTCGACACGCTGCCGATGAGCAGGGCTTCGATGGGGCTGCGTCCCCGCCTCCCCAGGGCGATCGAGCGGACGCTGGAGGTGACCGCTTCGCTCATGATGTCTTGCCCGGGGTCGATGCTGTCCATCTTGAGCTTCAGCTCGATGCGCTCTTCTGGAAGACCCGCTTCCGTGAGTCGGCGCTTGGATTCCTCAAGCACCTTGTTGCCCGCTTTCTTCAGGTCGACCTGCGGGAGTCCGATCGACCCCTCCACATCCACGGCAAGCTCGCCGGGCAGCATCGTCGCCAGCTGTTGCACGCAATGAAACAGGACGACGGTGAGCTCGGGCTGGTCTTTGACGACATTCCCGAGAACCGACACGGATTCCAATCCTCTCGCGGAGCCATCCACTGCAAACAGGAGCTTTTTGTTCATGGTCGTCCTCCTTTCTCGCCGGCCGGCGGTGATCGGTTTGTCCAAAGCGCCCCGGACGCATATCCCCGGTGGTTGAGTGTCGCTGAACGCGATGTCTTGAAAGGTGTTTTATTTTACTCCGATTTGGCCGGGCTTAGAATCGCTTTTCGAGGGAGAAACCGAGCCGGGCCCAGAAAAGGCCGACGCGCCCGCGCATCGGCATGTCCGCCGAAGCGACGTCGTGGGGTCGAGCCGCTCACCGGTCAGCACCCTTCCTGGCTCCTCTCCGAACTGCTGTCTGAAGCTTCCGAACGGGCTCGAGGCTCGTCACACTCCAGGGCTTCCCGCACCTTGGCGGCCAGCTCCTCGAGGGAAAAAGGCTTCTGAATGAACCGGACGCCTTCGTCCAAGACACCACGGTGGGCGATGGCGTTGGCGGTGTAGCCGGACATGTAAAGGCATTTGAGATTCGGGTGGAGTGTGTGCAGTCGCTCCGCGAGGTCCCTGCCGTTCATGTCCGGCATGACGACATCGGTGATGACCAGGCGAACCTCTCCGGCATGCTCCGAAGCCATCTGCATGGCGACGGCCGGATTGGAGGCCGCCAGCACCCGGTATCCAAGCCCCTCCAGCATGGTCTTGCCCATGTTCAGAAAGGCCTGTTCATCCTCGACCAGCAGAAGGGTCTCTCCATGACCGCGTGACGGCTCCCTGCGTGCGAGAGTCTCCGCCGCGACGGCTCCCTCCTTATCGCGCGGCAGGTATACCCGGAAGGTCGACCCTTTGCCCGGTTCGCTGTAAACGTTGATGAACCCGCTGTTTTGCTTGACAATTCCATACACGGTAGCCAGTCCAAGCCCCGTTCCCTTGCCCATGCCCTTGGTGGTGAAAAAGGGCTCGAAGAGATGCTCCCGGGTCTCCCGGTCCATGCCGCAGCCGTTGTCGCTCACGGCGAGCATCACAAACTCGCCAGGGATGAAACCGAGGTGATCGGCGCAGTAGGCCTCGTCGAAGGTGACCTTGTCCGTCTCGATCGTGATCTTACCGACCCCCGAAATGGCATCGCGGGCGTTGATGCAAAGATTGGCCAGGATCTGGTCGATCTGGGCGGGGTCCATTCTTACGCGCCAGTCGTCGACCCGGGGCAGCCAGGCCAGGTCGATGTCTTCGCCGATCAGCCGCCGAAGCATCTTGAGCATGCCCTCGACGGTTTGGCTCAGATCGAGGACGACCGGGGCGATCGTCTGCCTGCGGGCGAAGGCCAGGAGCTGCCGGGTGATTTCCGCGGAGCGCTTCGCGGCGGTGATGATCTCCCGTAGATCTTCACGGAGCGGGTCTCCAGGGGCGACCCTGCCCAAGGCAAGCTCGGCGTAGCCCAAAATGATGCCGAGAATGTTGTTGTAATCGTGTGCGACCCCGCCGGCCAGGCGTCCGACTGCCTCCATCCTCTGAGCCTGGAGCAGCTGTGCTTCGAGCGATTTCCGCTCGGTAACGTCCCAGACCGTCGAGATCATCAAGTGCTGTTCGGGAAGCGGAATGTTCCGTGCCGTGATGAACGCCGTCTTGCTTCCCTCGCGGGTGATCGGCACGTCTTCCCACAGCATGCGATCGGGATTCCCGCTCTCACAGTCGGCAAGCATCCTTGCCCGGATCTCCTTGCGGAACCGGGGATCTTCGTAGACCGCGTCCCAGAAGGCGTCGGGATCCGCCAGAGCCTCCCGCGTTGTGCGGTAGAACGCCGGGAATCTGTCGTTCATGTACTCGAATTTGACCTCGGGATCGAAGGAATTCACGGCGATGCCCACGGGCAGATTGTCCAGCACTGTGCGAATGAAGGCTTCCTTCTCCCGCAACGACTCCTCGGCGTGCTTAAGCTCGGTGATGTCGCGGGAAATGCCGAACATGCCCTTCACGTTGCCCGCGGCGTCACGGAGCGGTCCCTTGATCGCCAGGAAGGTGAGGTCACCGTCCGCGGTGCTGAGGTCTTCCTGGAAGCTGACCGTGCGGTTCTCGTCCATTACCTGCCGGTCGTGGGCTTGAATCAAGGTGGCCTGGTCGGAAGGAAAGATGGTCGTGTCATCCCGGCCCAGGACCTCTTCGGCCGTCTTCCCCGTAAGCCTGGCCGCCTCGCGATTGAACAGCAAATAGCGTCCCGCTTCATCCTTGGCAAAGATGGCGTCGTTCGATCCCTCGGCGATGGCATCGAGCAGCTGGAGCGCGCGAAGCTTCTCCGCCTGGACGGCTCGCTCGCGTTCCGAAATGGCCAGGTCCTGGCGCTGGCGGAGGAGAAAAATCGCGCCGCCAGACAGGAGCAGCGCCAGTACCCCGAAGAGCGTGATCCAGAGCACGTCGCGGATCATGGGGCCATGAAGCTCCGCCTGGTCTACCTTGGCTACCAGAGACCAATCCGTGCCCGGGATGGAGCGCACGATCCCGATGGACTTCACGCCCCGATAGTCGACGCCTTCCACCGGGCTGTTCTCCCGGGCGTCTTTGCGCGCGACCTGCGCGGCCAGCACGCGCTCTTCCGAAACACCGATGCGGAGTTTGAGCGCCGTGTCGGGCTGGTGGCGCAGCTCGTTCAGGTAGACCACCTGGTCGCCTTCGCGCCGGAACAACAGCGTTTCACCACTGACACTGGGCACCGGCCATGTCTGAAGCATGGCAAACAGGGATTTTTCCGGATCGATGCCGAGGATGACGGTCGGCCCCGGCCGCTTCCCTGTCGAGAGCAGCGGAACGATGAGATCCAGACGCACGACCCCTGAGGTGTCGCGGTAAGGGCCCAGGTGGATCGCGCTGTGTTCCTGGGGAGCCCCCCGGACGGCGTCGCGGACCCCCGGCTCCAGTGTGGAGACATCGGCTTGTGTGCTCCACAAGATCTCGTTCGACTCGTCCAGCAGCAACGCGCGCTGGAAGCCTTTGTTCTCCACGAAATCCCTCAGGCGTGACAACAGAAGATCGCGGCTGGCGGTCTCGCCCTCATCCCGCCATTGGCGATAGAGCCGACCCCACAAGCGGTTGGACTGCATGAAACGGGCGTCGCCGAGGCGCTCCTCGATCCACGCCTCGATCTGCCGTGTCTTGAGGTCGGCGATGGCCTGAAGTCTGGCCACCTCCCGCTCCTGGTGCTGGAACAGGGTGTAGCCGATCCCGGCGCCCGTGATGACGACGATCACGACGGTCATCAGCCCGAGGGGCCAGGCCACGGAGCGCAGGCCGACCATCGGGGGCCCCGCGCCGGTCGCACTGCCCGGCAGCCGCTTCATGAGCCGATAGAGCAGAGCGGAAGTCACCGCCACGAAGGCCCATCCCTTCAGAGTGCTGAACAGGGTGCTCTGCGCCGTCTCCTGGAAAAGCCACCCCATCGCCTTGTCCGAAAGCAGGATCCAAAGCGCGGCGAACGCGGCGTAGAGCAATACGATCTTGAGGATCTCGCCGGACCTTGTCGACACGTCGGGTCTTGAAGTCGGAAGCTCCACGTGGGGGTCCTCCCTTCGAAGTTCATGCGGGTGGGTTCTCGATCTCCTCCCGGCTTTCAAGGAGACATCGTCGCCCCGGTTCCTTCCGGGTGGGCAGGGAGGAACTGCTTGATCTCGGCCATGAACGTCGTGGGGTTGATCGGCTTTTCGATGTAACCGGCACACCCGGCCTCCAGGATGCGCTCCCGGTCCCCCAGCATGGCGTAGGAAGTCACCGCCACAATCGGGATGCAGCGCGATTCCTCGTTCCTCACCAGTTCATGGGCGACGGCATACCCATCCATGACCGGCAGTTGAATATCCAACAGGATGAGGTCGGGTCTCATCTCGCGGGCCAGCGCGATCCCGGTTTCTCCGTCCCGCGCCTGAATGACGCGGTAGCCGTACTGCTCCAGAATGAAGGTCACCAGGTACGCGTTGTTTTCATTGTCCTCGATCACCAGAACCGTGGCGCTCATGGCGGCGTTCCTCCGAGCGGCAGAGTGAAGATGAAGCGGCTTCCTTTACCCCATTCGCTTTCAACCCGGATCGTACCCCCCATGCCTTCCGCCAGCCGCTTGCAGATGGAAAGTCCCAGACCGGTGCCCTCATACTGGCGCGTGATCCCGGTATCCACTTGCCGGAAGGGTTTGAAGAGCGTGTCCACGTCTTCAGGACGGATGCCGATGCCGGTGTCGATGACTCGGGTCACGAGCCATGCGTCTTCAACGTGGCTCTCGATGCGGACCTCGCCCTGTGCGCTGAATTTGACGGCGTTGCTGAGCAGGTTTATGAGGATCTGCTCGACCCGTCGCCGATCGCCGACGATCGGCCCGATCGTCGGCGCGATCACGGTGCTCAGCGCCAATCCCTTTTTCGCGGCAAGGGGAGCGATTTTCTCCAGGCTGCTCCTGATCGTCGTCGGCATGTCGAACGGATCGCGGGCAAGATCGAGCTGGCCTGCTTCAATCTTGGAAATGTCGAGCACGTCGTTGATCAGCTCCAGCAGATGGCGTGCGCTGTCCTGCACCATGGTGAGCTGCTTTTTTTGCTCGCCTGTCAACGGCCCCACCAGCCCCATGAGCAGGATGCCGGTGAAGCCGATGATGGAGTTCAGCGGGGTGCGAAGCTCATGGGACATGGTCGCCAGGAAGGCCGACTTGAGCCGATCCGACTCCTCGGCACGATCCCGGGCTACTGCCAATTCGGCGGTTCGCTCCGCCACGCGCCGCTCCAATTCCGTCGCATGACGCTGCAAGTCCTCATGAAGCCGGCGGATTTCCTCTTCCGCCCGCCGGCGCTCGGTGATATCCGTGCCGACGCTCAGAATCTCGGCCACCTGTCCCCGGCCGTCCAGCACGACACGATTGCTCCAGCTGATCCAAACGCGCTCTCCGTTGCGGCGCATGTTCTCGTTGACGTTCTGCTCGAATGCTTTCGGGTCTGCGCAGATGCGCTCCATGAGCTGCCGCAGGTCGCGGCCGTCGGTCTCGTTGGGCGGGACGATGGTGCCAATCACATGGCGGCCGAGGATTTCCTCGTTGGAGAAGCCGAAGAACCGTTGTCCGAATTCATTGAGGAAGGTGATCTCTCCCGAGGATGTCCAGCGCAAAATGATGCTGTTGGCCTGTTCCACAAGCTCCCGATACTTGCGCTCGCTTTCGCGCAACGCCTCCTCGACATGCTTGAGCTCAGTCACGTCCTGAAGGATCTCGATGCTCCCGCTGCGCCGTCCCTCCTGGTCGAAGAGCGGCACCGCCACCCCCCACAAATGGGCCCCTTCTCCTCCCCGAAGGCCGGGAGCGAAGGACTCGCCGTAGATCGCGTTGCCCGAGCGTTTGACATACTTGTAGCCGGCCTCCACCTCCGGTGAGGGCCGATCCAGCAGATCGATCAGCATGGGGCGCCGCTCGCCGTACAGGGGCTCCGCATACGCATAATTGGACTGCCCCAGCATCTCCTCCTTCTTGATGCCGGTCATGACCTCGCATGCTTGGTTCCAGGCGATGACGCGCTGATCCCGATCGACGGCAAGCGTGGCATTGGGGAGAAACTCGATGATGTTGAAGAGCTGTTGTTGAAGCTGATAGCGAACCGATTCCGTCCGAGCACGCTCGCCGGCATCGCGGACGATGACTAGAAGCCAGCCCTCCGGGTGCATCCGGGTGCTGACCTCGACCGAAAGCAACCTGCCGTCCTTTCGGAGCAGGCGTCTCTCTTGCGTGACGGTGGCTCCAGCCGGCGGAGCATCCATCCGGATCGGGTCCCGTGCGAGGTTCTCGGGGTCCAAGAGGCTCGCGAAGGCCATGCCGGTGAGCTCCTCGCGGGTGTAGCCGGCCAGGGCGATGAACTGCCGGTTGAAGGCCATCAAGTGCCCGTGCGAGTCGACAGCCAGCATGCCGTGAGGGGCTTCCTCGAAAAATTCCCGATAAAGCTCCCTTGGGTCCGGTCCGCTCGATGGTCCTTCGGCTTCTCCCCGATGGTTGACGTCACCCATGAGACGATCTCCCGTGATTCACCGCGGTCGTTCCTGCCAATCCGAACGGGCGGCGCTCCATTCTGATTGTCGCTCGACCTGGTCTACGGTGCCTTGGTCTCATCCAGCACTTTGCGAACGACCATGGCAAGACTGCTCAGCGTGACCGGCTTCATGAGAACCTCCTGGATCCCGATTCTTTTTGCGGTCTCCGGGCTGGTTTGCTCGCTAAAGCCCGTGCAGAGGATGATGGGCAGATTTGGCTTCAGCCTGAGCAATTCCTTGGCAAGGGTGAGGCCCGTCATTCGCGGCATGGTCATATCCGTGATGACCAGGTCGAAAGACGGGCTCCCCGGCTGATGCATGAACGCTTCGAGCGCATCCAGGCTGCTCGTCTGACTGACGGCTTCATACCCGAGACTCTGGAGCATCTGTTGCATGACGGCAGCGAGACCCGCTTCATCATCCACGACCAAAACGCGCTCATGGCCCCGGGGAAAGGTCAATGCTTCGGATTCGAGCGAGCCAATGGCTTCGACCGCCGGAAACATCACCGTGAAGGTCGCTCCCTTGCCCGGCTCGCTCTCGACTGCAATGCTCCCTCCGCATTCCTTCACGATTCCGTGGACCACCGCAAGGCCCAGTCCCGTTCCCACGCCCGGCTCCTTCGTGGTGAAGAAGGGATCGAAGATTCGATCCCTGGTGGCGCAATCCATCCCGTGCCCCGTGTCTCCTACCATGAGCTTCACGTAACCGCCCGGATGCAGTCCGGGACATTGGGTGTCCCCATTGCTTTCCAGGACCTCGTCCGTCAGGGTGACTTCGAGGGTGCCGCCCTGGTCTCGCATGGCATGCGCGGCATTGGTGCACAGATTCATGAAAACCTGATGAATCTGGGTCGCATCGCCCAAGACCAGACTGTGGCTGGTAATGCGCTCACGGATGTCGATGGTGGACGGAAGGGTCGCCCGGAGCATCTTCAAGGCTTCCTTGAAGACAAGACCCACTTGGACCGGCTTCATGACCGTTTCGTTGCGGCGGCTGATCGCGAGGATTTGCCGGACCAGATCCTTGGCACGGTTGGCCGCCATGAGCACCTGGTCGAGCGGCTCGGCAGCCTGAGGGTCGTTCTCGGCAGACCAACGGGCAATCTCCGTGTAGCCGATGATGATCCCGAGGATGTTGTTGAAGTCGTGAGCGATGCCGCCTGCCAGGGTTCCGAGGGCTTCCATCTTCTGGGCCTGCCGAAGCTGGGCTTCCGCCCGTCGACGCTCCTCCTCCGTCCGCTTGAGGTCCGTGATGTCAAGGATGGAGCCGATGAGTCCCGAGACCTTCCCATCCGGTCCGCGAAAGGTCGCCTTGTGAAGCACAACGTCGTGACGGGTCCCCAGCGCGGATTCTACGCTTGCCTGGTAGGTCTGGACACCGGGATTTCCGAAGAGCTCCCGGTCGGCGGCCGCGTAGAGGTCCGCCAGCTCCTTGGGTGCAACATCGTGAACACCCTTTCCGATGATGGTCTCCCTACGCAATCCGTAAAACTGCTCGAAGGCTTTGTTGCACCCCAGGTAGCGGCCATCGGCATCCTTGTAGAACACCGGGTGAGGCATCGCGTCCATCAGGTTTTGCAGGAAAGCGACGCTCTCGCGGAGCTTAGCCTCGATCCGCCTTCTTTCCGTGACATCCGTGACGATGCCGCACATCCGCACGGGGCGATCGTCCGCATCCCTGAAGACCTGCCCCTGGCCGGCTATCCAGTGCTCCGAGCCGTCGGGCCAGATCACGCGATACTCGTGCCGATACGGAGCGCCCGTGGTCCGGGACGCCGTCACCCGGACCTCCAGCTCCTCCAGGTCATCGGGATGGATAAACTTGCGGAAGGTCTCATAGCGGCCGTCGAAGGAGGCGAGCTCCATTCCGAACAGCCTGGCGTGGCCCTCGGACCACACGATCTCGCCAGTGACGAGGTCCCAGTCCCACATGCCCATCTCTCCGGCGCTGAGCGCCAGGAGCAGCCGCTCCTCGCTGCGCTGCGCCCGCAGCGTCGCTTTCTCCGCCTCGAGGAGCTTGCTTTCAAGCTTGCGCACGAGCACCCGGGTGTAGGATTCCAGCACCTCCTCCTCCGTGCCCGAGGGTTGGCGCGCGACGGGAGAGCCGGAGCATTGTGCCTGCGACAGTATCTCCCTGACCCGGTCGATGAGCGCTTCCGGCTCGGAGGGCTTGATGATGAAGGCATCGGCGCCGAGGTCGAGCGCCAGCCGCTCGTCCTTGGGCTCGGTGTATGTGGCGGTGTAGACCAGGAAAGGAATGCACCTCAACCGCTCGTCCCCCTTCCAGTGGCGCAGAAGGGTGAACCCGTCCATCACGGGCATGAGGAGATCCGAGACGACGAGATCGGGCGGATTCTGGCGTGCCTTGATCAGGGCTTCCGCCCCATGCCGGGCCGTCTCCACCGTGTAGCCGTTGCCTCCCAGCAGAACCTGAAGCAGGTACAAGTTCTCGCTGTTGTCGTCCACCACGAGCACCCGTGCCACAAAGCACCTCCCTTGAGTGGAACGTTGTCCTCAGCGCGAGCGCCGCTTCGTCGCCCGGTGGCCCAGCAGGGCCTCAAAATGCTGCATTTCGGCGCCTATCTCGTTGATCAGGGTGTCGACATCCGCCGCTTCCTCATCCAGGACGATCACGCCACGCTGGTCCCAGTCCACGTTGGTGATGCCGGGGTGCATCTTCTCCAGGTCCTCCAGGATCGCGTGCTGGTGCTTTGCCGTCTGCAAAAGCTGTCGGCTCTTCGCCATGAGCTCCTTGTGCTGGATCGCCTGGCGCAGGGTCACGACGAGCTCCATCTCGTTGCAGGGCTTGGTGAGGAAGCGATAGACCTGGCCTTCGTTGATGGCCCGGATGGCGCTCTGAAGATTGGCATGTCCCGTCAGGATGATCCTCACCGTCTCCGGATGGTCGCGGCAGACCAGGGCGAGAAATTCGGAGCCCAGCATCCCCGGCATCATTTCGTCCGAAATGACCACGTCGATCGCCTGGCGCGCGAGGATTTCCAGTCCCTGGGCCGCCGATTGGGCGCTCAGCACCCGGTAGGGCTCCTTGCGCAACGCCCGCTTCAGGGCCTCGGTCACGAGCGGTTCATCGTCCACAAACAGAATCGTGTAAGTCATGGCCAGGCTCTCCTCCCGCCGTTTCGTCCCGTCATGAAATGCCGTTTTCTCCGCCCACCCGCACGTGCACTCGAATGGGCTCCCGAATGCCGGGTGATTGCGCCCAATGTTTCAACCGCTCGCGCATGGTCTGGCTGACCTGGTAGCCCCTGGCGATCAACAGGCGACCGTCGCGGGTGAACAGATCCTGGTCCAGAATCATCGAGTCCTCCAGCTCCCCGGCAGTCACGAAACGGACCCGATAGCCCCTCTCCATGACCAGGACGGCCTCGAGCGCCCGCAGCACCGCGGGATCGTAATGGCCCGGGCGCCGTCCGAGCTGCTCGAAGGCTTCATCCTTCGTCGCGCCTCGAGCGACCAGGATATCGAAATCGAGCACCACCTTCAGGATCCGCGACCCCTGGGGGATGTCCGCTCCACTGCGCGGCTCGTGGGGTATTCCGGATCCGTCGAAGCACTTCTCTTGAAAGGTGATGATCTCGGCGATCCGCTCCATCCGCGGAATGTGGGCCAGCAGATCGAAGGCGACGGACGGGTGCATGTTGTAGAGCTGCAGTTCCTCGCCCACCAGTGGCTCGCCGCGAAACAGCTTCTGCAAAACGGTCTCCGGAAACACGATGCACCCGATCTGGGACAAAGTGGCCGCCGTTTCCAGCTCCCACACATTCGGGAGACTCATCTTCAGCGCGATCTCCCGGACGCAGCGCGTGATGCGCGAGGCGCGGCCGAAGGCCTCGGGGTTGAGCAGCGCCAGGACCTCGGAGAGTACCTTGATGCACCCTCGCAGCGTCTTCTCGAGCAGCTCCCGCTCGGAGACGATCAACCGGTATTGCTTGATTCCCTGAAGCAGGGCCTTGGCCAGCGTTTCCGGGGGACAGGGCTTGGTCATGAAGCGAAAGATGTTGCCTTCGTTCACCGCTTCGATGGCGGCATGCAGATCGGCGTTGCCGGTCAGCATCATCCGGACCGTGTCGGGACTCACCTTCCTCACCCGCGAAAGGAACTGGATTCCGTCCATGCCGGGCATTCTCAAGTCGGACACGATGACCGAGTAGGGCCCCCGGCTTCCGATCGCTTCCAACCCCTTCTCTCCCCCCAGAGCCGTGTCGATGGCAAAGTGCTTGCGCATCTGCCGCTGAATT
>CAZIEW010000078.1:0-25063 GCA_964538515.1 uncultured Syntrophobacteraceae bacterium | reverse complement strand
TAGACTTATGCAATATGGATTCCACGCGGGATGTCGCCTGGGACAGCTCCTCCTCGATCGCCCTGAGAGCGTCTTCCGGAATGGCTTCGGGAGCGACTTCAATCAGTCGCCGGATTTCGTCGGCTTTTCGCAGCAGGCTGGACAGGCCGGGCAGTCGCTCGGCATCGACGGACGGCGCGGCGGCGGCGCGTGCCTCCGAAATGGTAATGGGGATGACATCCCCGATGGACGGAACGTGGCTTCGAAATCCAAAGCGCTGGCGGATGAGGCTTGCAAACGACGTGCTGATGTGCTCTTCACCGTGGATCACGTAAACGTCCACGTCTCTGTTCTCGTAATGGCTGAGCCACTCGAACAGGTCCGACTGGTCGGCGTGGGCCGAAAACCCCCCGATGGTAAAAACCCGCGCCCTCACGGCAAGATTTTCCGAAAACACGCGCACCGCTCGAGCTCCCTCGACGATCTTTCTGCCGATGGTTCCCGCGGCCTGGTAGCCCACGAAGACAATCGACGCACCCTTGCGCCACAGATTGTGCTTCAGATGATGCTTGATGCGCCCGGCCGTGCACATGCCATTTCCCGCGATGACAATCCCGGGTCCGGAGGATTCGTTGATCTGCATGGACTCCTGGGCCGTGTGGGACAGGATCAGCTGCGGGAAGCTGAAGGGATCCACCCCGGTACTCACCAGGGCCTGGGTCTCCTCGTCGTAAAAATCCTTCATGCGACGAAAGATCTCCGTTGCGGCAATGGCAAGGGGGCTGTCGAGGTACACGGGCATGGACGGAATCTGGCCGCTTCTGAAGAATTCTCCGATGATGTAGAGCAGCTCCTGTGTCCGAGCCACCGCGAACGCCGGGATGATCACCTTTTCATTGTGATGGTAGCTGTAGAGAATCGCCTCGAGCAGCTCGGCCCGGCTGGCCTCGAAGGACTTGTGGTTGCGGTTTCCGTACGTGGACTCCACGAACAGGACGTCGGAGTCCAGAATGTAATGGGGAGCCCGGACAATCAGCTGGTTCTTGTGGCCCAGGTCGCCGGTAAAAACGATCTTGCGGGTCTGCGTCCCCGTTCCGCACCAGAGCTCCAGAATTGAAGAGCCCAGGATGTGCCCCGCATTGCGAAAGCAAAACGCAAGCTCGTCTCCCAGGGAGACCCGCTCGTCTCTGGGCAGCACTTCAAACCGGGAAAGCGACTTTTCCGCATCCTTGACCGTATAAAGGGGCTGAACGTCGGTCTTGCCGCGACGTCGGTTCTTGCGGCTCTCCCATTCGGCCTCCATCTCCTGAATGTGCGCCGAATCCAGGAGCAGGATCTTCGCAAGCTCCACGGTGGGCAACGTTGCGTAAATCTTCCCCTTGAATCCGTCTCGAACGAGCTTGGGAATGCGCCCGCAGTGGTCGACGTGAGCGTGTGTCAGAAAGAGGGCCTCGATGTTGCGCGGATCAAACCCCCAATCCTTGCGGTTCAGGGCCTCCATCTGTTTGCCGCCCTGAAACAGCCCGCAGTCGATGAGGAACTGTCTGCCGTTGTCCAAAAGAAAACAGGAGCCCGTCACACAACCGGACGCCCCCAGACATTTGATTTTCATGGGAAACCTCGATGGAATAGGATGGTGGAGTGGGCGAGCAGTCCGTTGCCGCTAGACCTCGCCCTTCTGAAATACCTGGTGTCCCCACAGCCATTCGTCGCGCCAAAACTCACGGAAGCCCAGCTCCGAGAACCGCTTCAACGTCGGCTGAAAATCCTGAACGATATGGTGCGGCCGGTCTTCGTCCTGTTCGGCATGAAAACGACCGTAAAGCAGACCGCCCGGTTTCATGGCGCGCCACAGGAGGTCCACGGTCCCGACCGGGTCGGCCAGGTGCTCGAAAACGTCCATGGCGCACACGATGTCGAAGGCGCCGTCGGGCAGTGCTGTCTCCTTGAGATCCAGGTAGCACCCGGTAAGACCCCGCTGCTCCAGGCGCCAGCGGCAAAGCTGGAGCATCGTCGAGCTGATGTCGGCGAGAGTCACGTTGAAGCCGTTGTGGGCGAAAAGGATGGCGCCGGATCCCACGCCGGACCCGAAATCCAGGAAATCCTTGCAGCCTTGAGCCTTGGCGAGCTCCATGGCCAGAACGTAGGAAAGCGGCGAGTCGTCATCGCTCAGCGTGTGCCACCACATGAGCTCATACGTCATGGCCTGGCTCTGATCGTAGAACTGCTCGATGGCCTGGGGGTCGTGACCCGTGACCCCGGTTCCCCATTCCCCCTTGAGGTCCTTCAGAGCCTCGGTGCATCTGCGCCGGATCATTTCCGAATCGTTCGTCCCGGTGTAACGGCAGAGCTCGGCGATGATGCTCGCGGAAAGGTCTTTGAGCCCGGGCAGAATAAGCGCTTCCTGCCAGAGCTCACGGTGCTCGGCGAGCAGGGATTCCTGCCTCGCCTGGAATTGCTCACGGCTGAGCTCACGGTGCTCGACCTTTTGCCACAAGTCTTTGAGCCGGTCTGGGAGCAGCTTCGTCATCTCATGTCACCTCTCTGTCATAACCATCCGCCCTGCGACGCCCCCTATCGGTGAAACAGGGCGCTGCACCCGATGTAGCCGGCGATGAGGATCAAAACGATTCCGTAGAGGGTGAGGGTCAGCGTCGAAGCCCCCTCCCGCCACCAGCCCATGACGGACCGAACCTGGTCGGGCGGCGCGCAGAGCAGGTAAAATCCTTTGAGGAGTGCGATCGAGCCGAGCAGCACGTACAGAGAGAGCAGGCTGGGATCGACGATTCCGCTGAGCAGAAGGACACCGCCGAGGCAGAGCGGCAAAGACGACAGAATGCGCACATCGGTGTCGGTGAGCGTCTTTCGAAAGAGGCTGCGCGTGCAACCAGGGCAGCAGATCAATCCCGCCCCGGTGAGGGCCGATGCGGCGGCGATGAACAGAAGCAATGGTCTCATGGTTTCTCCTCAGTTGTGAGTCAATGAAGCTCCTTGTTCCGATCGATAATGCTCCAGGCAGCGCTTTCGCCATTCCCGGACGGCTTCTTCGATGTGCTTTCGGTGGCCCTGGGTGCCGCCAAGCCCTTTGCGGCCGAAATGGAAATTGACCTCGATAAAGACGGGATCTCCCGGGTCCGGAAACATGAGGTCGAAGCCCGCCACGTCGATTGCGGCGCGACGACACAGCTCTTGGACCGCGCTGACCCCTTTGGCTTGAAGATCGGGGTGGATCTCAGAGTCGATCCGCCCGCCGCGGCACACATTGTTGTAAAACTGCCCGTCCCCGATGCGAAAGTAGCTGATTGCCTTGGCTCCGTAAACGACCACTCTCAGATCCATGCCGCCATGGTCGACCCACCGCTGAATCAGAAGCGGCTTATCCGAGGGAAGCCGAGCCAGGTCGCGAAGGAGGCCGCCAAGCTCCCGGACCGGAAACACGCTGCTGCCGCCTCCACCGGTGTCTCCCTTCAGAACGAACGGGAATGCCCAGGGAAGCTCCTGCTCGCCGACAAAGGCCCGCAAATGCTCCGGACTCTGAAAAATGCGGGTCTCGGGATGCCTGACGCGCATTTCGGAAAAGAGTACCGTCTGGCGGGTCTTTCCGCAATAGTGGAACTGAGTCCCGAGGCGAGGGAACCAGCTGCGGCAACAGGAAACCATGGACCCATAGCGCCATGGAGCGACGTAGTTGGGCAGGAGCACGCCGGCGGCGCCGTTCAAGAGCGCTCGGACGGCAGGATCCTCCGCCGATGTGAAGGCAGGGAGGTTCACGTCCAAAGGAATTTCGGGGCGAAAGGACACGAAATAGGGTGTCGAAGGCAAAGGGATACCCTTTGAATCGGGATCGGGCCAGCGGGTGTGTGGCGGCTCTGAGGTTGTGCTCGAGGCACCGGCTCTTTCCATGATGATCGGTCACGTCCTCAGGAACAGCCGCTCGATGTCGCGCAGGGAAAGCTTGATCCAGACGGGGCGTCCGTGCGGGCAGGTTGCCGAGACGTCCGTGCGGTCCAAGGATTCGAGCAGATGGCGAATGGCTTCGGGGTGGAGGCGGTCCCCGGCCTTAATGGCGTCATGACACGAACCGCTTTTGGCCAGGCTCGCCACAAGGTCCCAGCTCGGACGGCTGTCCTCCTCGAAGCCCGTTTCGACCAATTCGCGGACCACAAGGTCCGGGGGGCGATGGCTCAAAGCCGCGGGCATCGCATGAATGACGAACGAATCCCCCCCAAAAGGCTCGATCTCAAACCCGATCTCCGCGAGTCGATCCATCCACCGCTTGAGCTTCATGGCCTGCCGGGGGAGCAGGTCCACAACGACGGATCTTAGGAGTCGCTGTGCGGGCTTGCGCTCGGACTGGGATGAGAGGGCGTCGAAGAGAATCCGCTCGTGGGCTGCGTGCTGGTCGACCAAGACAAGACCGTCCGGTGCCTCGAGCAGAATGTAGGTGTTGGCGAGCTGGCCAAGGACCGGCAAGCGGGAAAAGTGCCGCTCCGGTTTGGTCTCGTGCTCGCCGGGGCCGAGGGGGGCGGGCAGAGAGCCGCCCGGCTGCGATTGCGGCCGTCGGAAGGGAGCAAAAGGGGCGGGAAAGACCGTTTGTTGCGGGGCGAGCGACGGCTCAGGGGCCACCGCGCCGACCGCGTGCCCGACCAACGGGGTTTGCGGTTCGAGAAAGGAGGCCGGCTTGCTCCAGGCGGACCGCTGATATGCCGGTGCTGCTTCGGGTCGAGGGGCCATGAGCGGTACGCTCCCCAGCCCGGTCAGTGCCGACCTCACGGCAGTCCGTACGGCCTCCAGGACTTCTCCGGGGTTTCGGAAGCGGACCTCTCGCTTGGTCGGATGCACGTTGACATCCACGAGCAGTGGATCCAGCTCGAGAAAGAGGACCACGACGGGAAACTTCCCCTTGGGCAGAAGCGTTTCATAGGCGCTTAAGATGGCGTGGTGCAGGGTCCGGTCACGGACGGAGCGGCCGTTGACATAGGCGAAAATCGACTGGCCCGTAGCCCGATGAACATCGGGAGGGCTCAGCAGTCCTTCCGTCCGGAGCGCGCCGTTTTGCGAAGAAATGGGCCGCAGCCTGGCGTGGACGTTTCCCCCGAGAGCCTGACCCACTCGGGCCGCCAGCGAGCGGGCCTGCGGGAAGTCATACAGCATCCGGTCCTGATGGGCCAATTGGAAATGAATGTCGGGATGGGGCATGGCGAGTCGAAGGAACTGGTCGTTGATGTAGGACGTCTCGGTTTCGACGGTTCGCAGAAACTTGCGCCGGGCCGGGAGATTGAAGAAGAGGTCCCGAACGACAACTTGGGTTCCCGCCGGACAGCCGACCTCTTTGACTTTCTTCAGAACACCCCCTTCGACGATGACTTGCGTCCCCGAAACGGCGCTCGCCTCCCGCGTGGTCAGCTCAAAACGGGATACTGCCGCAATGCTGGGGAGTGCTTCACCCCGGAAGCCCAAGGAATGGATGGATTGCAGATCGGCGCTTGAACGAATCTTGCTCGTCGCGTGACGCTCAATGGAAAGGAGCGCATCTTCCTGGGCCATCCCGGTGCCGTTGTCGAGGACGCGGACCTCCTTGCGGCCGCCCTGGATCACGGCCACCGAGATCCTGCGCCCTCCGGCGTCGATGGCATTCTCCACGAGCTCCTTCACCACGGCAGCGGGTCGCTCCACGACTTCGCCCGCCGCGATCTGGTTGCACAGGGTGTCCGGTAGGACAGCAATCCTTCCCATCGCATTCCCGCTTTACATTTGAGGCCATCTCATCTATTCACAGAGCTATCCTGCAAAGCACGTTCTGTGCTCCGGGCTCGTTTCGCTGCTCCGGAAATGCCTGTCTCAACGTCCTTGACCTTCATGAAGGCAATATCCGGTGAGAGCTGGAGGAACGGGAGCTCCGGCGAGGGGCAACGCTTCGGGAACATTGACCCTTCTCGCTCTCGTGCGCAGGACCGGCGGCATGGCGAACCATAATGAGCAAGGCACTTTCCAATAGAACGAGCTCCCGGGTATGGAATCGAATCCTTACCAGCGTCTCATTGACTTGCTGAGCAATATTCTCGAAGCGTATACCGCAGCCTTCTTTCTCCTCGATCCCAAGGCCAGGAGGCTGAACATGGCCGCATCGCAGAGTCTCAGCAAGTTCCTGCCCGAGAGCGTGTCCCTGCCGCTCGACCAGAGTGGGATCCTGGCCCAGACGCAAAAGGTTGGTCAAACGATCCATCTCGACAAGCTGCAGGAGAACGCGCTCAACCTGACGACGACCGTTCCTTTTTATCGTGAGGGGGAGTCTCACATCAAGGGCGTTTTCGTCGTGCCGGTGGGAGATGGGAAAGGCGTTCTTTATGTCGACACGAAATATGCCTGGGGCTTCAACGACAAGCAGCAGAAGTGGATCCGGGAAGTTGGAGGCGTGCTCGAGCACCTTCTCGAACGGCAGGACTGCATGGCGCAGCAGGAAGGCTACGCGCAGCTTTTCGATTATTGGCATCGCCTGGACCAAGCCGGCTTTTCAGAGGACGCGCTGGATGCGTATTGCCAGGCCCTGGTCGACGAGAGCGCGAGGTTTCTCAAAGCCGATTACGGGTTTCTAGCCATCCGGGATCCTGAATCCCCGTATTTTCACACCGTGGCCGCGACCCAAAGCGTTCCCCGGGGTTTGGTCAACCAGAACTATGCGATCGGGCAGGGGCTCATCGGATGGGTTTTTCAGAACCGCAAGAGCCTGCAGATCACCAAGCTCAACCCCAATACGGCCGACCATTTTCTGCTTGTGTCCACCGAGGCGTTTCCCCACCAGGGGACCTTTTGGAGTCTTCAGAGCGAAATGTCCCTCGGGCACACCGTCTCGCTTTCCTTCCTGACTCGACAGCCCCAGGAGTGGACCAGCGAGGAGCAGTACGGCGTCACGCATGTTCTCGAATATGCCAAGCTTCGCCTGGAGCATTGCTGCTTCAATGAAGAGTGCTACCACCTGAAGACGTACGACTTGTCATCGGGCCTTTTGAACGGGCTGACATTCGAGGGCCGGGTGGACGGGATCGTCGCTTCGTCCATGCAGAACAGCACGCCGCTGGTCCTGGCGCTCATCCAATACGAGCCGTGGCAGATCCTGTTCACCAAAGTCCCGCCACGAGACGTTCGCAGGTGGCAAATGGAGATGGTCAACGCCTTATGCAAGGACCTTCCGCCGTCGGTTCTGGTCGGTCAGCTCGCGGAGAACCGTTTCGGCTTCCTCATGCCCGGCATGACGACGCTCGAAGCGGAGTCTCACTTGGCCGAGCTGGCGGAAAAGGCGCAGCGCGTGATCAGCTCCAAGGTCAGGGGCATTCGGCTTCTGTCTTACATCGGCATGGCGGGGTTCCCCCAGGATGGGACGCGTCCCGACGAGCTCTGGCCGATCGCCAACAATCGTCTCTACGCCTCGTTTCGACCCACCCAGCGATCGGAGAAATCCGCCAAGGCAGGGCAATAAACGATTGACCGGCTTCGGCATTGTCTATAGACTCTACGCCCGTTAACCCAGTGCTGATGGATAGACAGACAAGAAGGACCATCCATGTTTGAACGATTCTTCGGGTACTTCTCCAAAGATCTCGCCATGGATCTCGGTACAGCGAATACACTGATCTATTTGAGAGGGAAGGGCATCGTTCTCAATGAGCCTTCGGTTGTCGCCATCAACCAGGACACGCATCAGGTGATTGCGGTCGGGCACGAAGCACGCAGCATCATCGGACGCCATGGCCAAAGGATCGTCACGATACGGCCCCTGAAAGACGGCGTTATCGCTGACTTCGAGGTGACCAGCGTGATGATCAAGTACTTCTTGCTCAAAGTGCTGAAGCGACGTCAGCTGGTGCGGCCTCGACTGGTCGTGGCGGTGCCGACGGGAATCACCTCCGTGGAGAAGCGGGCGGTCATCGAAGCGGCCGAGCAGGCCGGGGCGCGTCAGATCCATCTTGTGGAAGAGCCCATGGCTGCGGCGATCGGCGCCGGGCTGCCGGTCGATCAGCCTTTCGGGAACATGATCGTGGACATCGGAGGGGGCACGACCGAAGTGGCCGTGATCTCCATGTTCGCCGTGGCGTACAGCGAATCGGTGCGCGTGGCGGGTGACGAAGCCAATGAAGCCATTCTCCGCTACATTCAGCGTGAGCGGCAGATGATCATCAGCGAAACGCTGGCGGAAACCGTCAAGATGAAAATCGGGACGGCGGCACCCCTGGATTCGCCCGAATCCATCGACATCACAGGGAAAGAGATCCTCACCGGCATCCCCAAGACCTTTTCCGTAACCGATGAAGAGATTCGCGAGGCCATCAAGGAGCCCATCTTTTCGATCGTGGAAGCGGTGAAGCGCGCTCTGGAGAAAACACCCCCGGATCTGGCCGCCGACATCCACGATCGAGGCTTCTGGCTTGCCGGGGGCGGCGCCTTGATTCGGGGGCTGGACCGACTCCTCAACGACATCACGAGCCTCAGGGTCAACATCGCGGACGATCCCCTCACCGCCATCGTGCGCGGAGCCGGCGCCGTCATCGACCACACGGACTATTACCGCCAGGTCTTCATCAACTAGAAAGCCATTTGACATCCAGCGGGTTTCGCGATGGGGCTCGGTGGTAACGGACCCTCGGATAACCCACCATGAGCATTCCCGTCACAGCTTTTTCCTGAGGAATTCCCAGGTATTCCCTAAGCCTTGGGTATTGCTGTGCGCAGATTTGCGCGAACCCTGCCCAGCAGGTCCCGAGGCCCAGGGTCGGCGCATAGAGCTCCACGTATTCCAGAGCCAGACAGGTGCTGATCAGGGCCGGGCGCAAGTCTTTGGGAGCGTAAGCCACGACCAGGTGCGGGGCCTTGCGCAGGATGCGATCCTCGCCTCGCTCCCATGCCTTGACGATGCCGGGCATGTGCCATTGGTTGGCAGACTCCGGCTGTTCTTCGATGGTCTTCCGCATCCATTCGAGAACAAAACCGCATACCGATTCGAGCCGTTCCCGACCTTCGACGACCAGGTAGGAAATTCCCTGAGAATTGTGGCCCGATGGGGCGTAGCGGGCGATATCGAGCAATCGGAGCAGCAGGTCTCTGGGAACCGGTGTCGGCTCGTAACAGCGTATGGAGCGTCTTGCCCGGAGGAAATGGTAGGCGGTTCCGGGGTCGACAATGGGCCCCGGTGGGAGCGTCTCGTGCGCCGAAATCGGACTTCGCACGTTGTCGAGCGCGCCCTTGGGACACACGGCCACACAATGGCCGCACGCAAGACAGAACTGAGCCGAACGGTCCCGAACGTACGGTCCCCGTTCGGCATCAAGATCGAGGATCCCGATCGGGCAAACGGCTACGCAGATTCCGTCCCGATCGCAGGCATCCAGGTTCACTTTCAACAATCCCATTTCTTGCTCCCTGTTGTATGCTCGTGTTGGGGATGTACGGGTAAGTGTCCTCGTTTCCAGTCCGCTCCTTCAGTCCGTGGCAGAAAAGGTGCCTGGCAGTGGGGTTTCGGAGGCAAAAATCAGGGTGGGCCACCCGTCTTCTTCGTGGCGCCAGGCGAGGCGATGGGAGCCGGGGAGGGAAAAGCGCGTCATGACTTCCCCTTCCAGGTGTTTCAGGTATCCGCTTGCGATGATGGCCGTATGCCGGGTCCACAGCCCTTCCTGGAGCACTTGGAGCAGAGAAGGCCATTCGATGTTCATGACGAGAAGATCCTGGGGGGATGAGAACGCTCCGAGGCTGCTCGCGGCGATGCCCGTGATCCTGTGCTGCAATCGGTTCTTTGCCGCGTTCTTGAGGGCGGCGCGAACGGCGAGGGGGTTGCAATCCACGGCCAAGACCCGCTTCGCGCCACAGACGGCGCAGGCCAGTGCCAGGATTCCCGTTCCCGTGCCGAAGTCAAGAGCCGTCTGAGCTCTCCCGGTCGCGAGCCAATGCGAAATCGCGAGGAGAGAGCCCCTTGTTGTCGGGTGAAGCCCGGATCCGAAGACCAGACCCGGATCCAGAGTGATCAGCAGTCCGTCTCCGGCAGGTCGTTCAGCGGTGGAAGAAGCGCATTGTCGAGAAAGGGAAACGACGAAGGGGCCTACCGCCTGATCGGCATCGGGCAGCTGCTGCCACTGGGAATAATCGAGATCGTAATGCCCTTCCAGATGCCAGCCGGGCTCACCAGGAATCCACTCGGTCACAAAGGGCAGGGCCGGCTCCGAAAAAAACAGGTAGTAGTAATGGGGCGGTTCGGACCAGATCCCGAGAAAATGAGGGTGGGATGGCTCTTGGCGGGGTAGCCCCACCCCGCGGCATTCATAGACGTAGAGTCGCTTCGAGTGGCCAAATCGGTCTGCCTCGCGGGGATCGCTCATCTCGGGCCCAAATCGACAACAGGAAGGAAAGACTACGGCTGGATCTTCTCAACGAATCGGTCGATCTCACTCGAATCGATGGTCCACTGATACGCTTGACGGTTCGAGGCGTTGAAAAGCAATGGTCCTCGGAAGTGAATACGCAGATTCTTGTCGGTCTGGTCGAAGGAGATCATCACGAGCAAGACAAGGTCTTCCGGGGTTTGCACCTGAATCGGGGTGGTCTTCTCCTCGGGGACGGTGTAGCGAACCCCTACCACCTCGGGAGGACAGACGACAAAAGCGACGGATGGCTCGTCCACGGCTTGAAGCCATTGGAGCGGCCCCTCGCGGTGGTCCATCAGCACGTATCGTTTGAGCTCTTCAAACCCTGGAATTCCCCAGGGAAAGTGAATGAACGTCGATTCGTCCAAATCCAGAGCGCCAAAGCGCGTCGTTTGAATCTGCATCGTTGCAACCTAGCTCGATATGGCGTGTTTCTGAGTCGTCGGCACTTCACTCACCGTGCTCTCGGAAGGCTCCGGGGTTTTCACGATCTTCAACATTTCCTCGAGGTCGTTCACGGCAACGTTTGCGGCCTGCTGGTTCTCCAGTTGGATCCGGCGATAAAGCTCCTCCCGGTAGACGGGAATGTTGCGCGGGCTCTTCACACCGATTCTTACTTTGTTCTGATCGACCGCCGTCACGATGACCTCGATGTCGTCCCCGATTCGAATGGATTCGCCCACCTTCCGTGTGAGTACTAGCATGGACCCTCACGCTCTAGAGTGTTTGCGCCTCAAAGACCCAGCCTGTATCTATCCCTGTTGGATAACTATCAGATCCGGCCAAGTGTTTAAAGCACAAAAGACGTGACTGTCGACAGGGCACGCCGCTAGCCGGTGATCAGGAACTGCTTGGTCCTTTCTTGCGCCTCAACCAGCTCGATCAGAAACTCCTCGACCATCCGGCTGGTGATGTTCAGCTGCAGGAACGCCTGGTCCTGGTTCGGCTGCAGAAAGCCGTCTACGCCGCATCCGATGCCCAGAGCCGAGACCATCCGGTTCACAACGTAAATCAGCGATGCGATCGGCTGGTGCTCCTTGGCCTCGCTCGGGCGGTGGTGAAACTCGATTGCCGTTGTGATGTCGTTTGGGAAGCGCCAGCTCTTAGCAATGATACCCCCAAGTTGCTCGTGGTCGATTCCCAGCACTTCTCGTTCAGCTTCCAGGAAAGTCTTCTTGCTCTCGCGGACGAGCTCCAGAATGTCCTTGAAATACGTCTTGACGTGATAATTCAAAACGGTCTTGCCAATGTCGTGCAAGAGCCCTGCCGTGTACGCGGTGAGGGTATTCTTCCATCCGAGCCGTCTGGCTACGATTTCAGCGAGAAGGCCCACCGAAACGGCATGCTCCCAGAGCTCTCCTTCACGAAGGTCGTAGCCGGACGCATTTCCGGTGAAATAGCGAGAGGCGCAGGCCGTGATGATGACCTCGAGCAGCTGGTCGTCTCCAAGCGTGGTGATGGCCTCTCGCAGGGATCCACCGCCCCTGCGGGAGTACTGGGAGCTCTGGCTGACGGCGAGAATCCTGGCGGTGATCGCTTGATCGTATTTGATCACTTCTTCGATCTGCGCAACTGGGGCCATGCGGCGGATGAGGGGGGTGACACGCCAAATGATGTCGGGGAAAGGGGGCAGTTTTTCCGCTGCCGCCAAAATCTCAGGAAGCGCCGCGGTTTGAGCGACTTGAGACATGCATGAGCTCCTTATGGTCAATTCGGGATAAGGGATTGTGCGGCTTACCCCATTTATCGATTGGTGTGCTGCGCAACTTGAACGGAAATGCCGCCGCGTACGTTTCCACAGAGTAAGTCTGTGCTTGGCACCGTTATAACCGAAATGTTACACGGAGAAGAAAGGAAGTTCCACCCTCAAACGGGGTCCGGCTGCAATGTTTTTCTGAAGCGACAGGTGAAGCTCGAGAAATGACCAAGCGTTCAGACAAGGCCACTCCGGAGGACTACCGAGCGCTCGGACTCCGCTCGGGAGCGCAGCCGGAGGAGGTGAAGCACGCGTTCAGGAATCTTGTCAAGCAGTGGCATCCTGACCGTTACCATCAGCGATCGGCCCTGGAGCAGCATCAGGCTGAGGAGCGGTTCAAGGCCATCTCGCTGGCGTATCGGCGGATTGTCGCCAGTTGGGAGCCGGAGGTCAGGAAAAGCAGGGCCCCCCGAGCGCATCGAGAAGGGGCTTCCACCGGTCCGGAGGCGCAGGCCCGCCCTACTTCGACACAGGGCTCCGACAAACCTGCCGGAGGGTTCGAGGCGCCGGGTCGCACAGGGCCGACGCCTTCGCGGACCGCATGGTCGATTCCCATGGGATGGCTCAGATCCCTGGCATCCGGCCCCAGGCGGGCGCTCTTGCTCCTGGCCGTTCTCCTGGCGATCGTCAATTGGATGCCTTGGGAGCGACTGTCGGTTCCCGGCGCTCGACGCGACACCGCACCGAAACAGGATCCAGGGCTTCCGGCACCGCCGTGGCCCACCCAGGGGCAGCCCGGTGAACCGCCCGCGGATGTGCACACCCCCCAAGACGATGAGCGCCCCTTGTCTTCGCCTGCGGGAAAGGCCCGCCGACTGCCCATCACGCGTCTCTTCCCGTCGCGAGATCATGCCAGCTTCACCCTCGGATCCACCCAAGAGGAAGTCCTGCGGGCTCAGGGGGCGCCCGAGCGGGTTCATGGCCTGACATGGGTTTATGGACTTTCCGATGTTTCGTTCAAAGACGGGAAAGTGGTCCGCTACAACAACTTTGGGGGCGAGCTGCGAGTGCGCATGGCACCGGCTCGCGTTTCTCCCGAGACCGCTTCTCAGTATTTTACGCTTGGGTCGACGAGTGACGAGGTCCTGAGCATCCAAGGAACCCCCACCCGCGTCGAAGGGTCGAAGTGGTTCTACGGTTTCAGCGAGATCTCGCTCAGGAATGGTCGTGTCGATGGATTCGATAATTATTTCGGATCCTTGAAAGTGAAAATGCTCCCATCCTCGGATCTGCTTTGGGCGGAATCCAATTCCAGCTTCACCATCGGGAGCTCCACGGACGAGGTGCTCGCCATCCAGGGCACGCCGACTTCCGTTCGAGGCAACGTCTGGTTCTATCAGTTCTCAAATGTTGTTTTTCGGAATGGCAGAGTGCAGAACGTTGTGGACACGGCGGGCGTTTTGAGGTTTGTCTTGCCAGATGGGAATTCCCAGCGAAAATGAGTCTTTTGTCGCGAGAAAGGGGGAGCGGAGAGGTGCCAAGCTTCCCCGGGGGTGGTACCCCTGATTCGTTGCCTTTTGATGGACGCGGAGACACAGTATGACAACAGCGGGATTGCTCGAGGGACTGTATCGCGGGGAACCGGACTGGTCGCCTCTTGAGCTCTCTGACCTGGGAATGAATCGGGCCAAGGTGATCGACACCATCCAGTCCTACCGTGAGATGCTGAAAGGGATTCCACCCGAAGAAATCGAACGACGGGGGCACATTCCGGCCGAGCTTCTCCAGCAGATGGCGAAGATTGGGTTGTTCGGGGCTACCATCCCGGAGACCTATGGAGGGTCTGAATTGGGTCTCAGGGAGTATCTGGGCCTGGTCGGTGAGATGGTCCGGCTGGATCTCTCAACGGCGATGGTGTGCCTGGCACATCTTTCGATCGGGATCAAGGCGATCCAGCTCTTCGGAAGCGAATCCCAGAAGCGGCGATACCTGCCTCCGGCGGCCCGTGGCGAGATGGTTTTCGCGTTCGCCCTGACGGAGCCTCTCGTCGGCTCCGATGCACAGCATATCCAAACCGAGGCCGTGCTCAGTCCGGACGGTTCCCACTATGTTCTCAACGGCCAGAAAACGTACATCACGAACGCCAACTACGCGCAGGCCTTAACCGTGCTCGCCCAGCTCGACAGCCGGCGTCCCGGGTTCATGGGAGCATTTATCGTCGAGACGGGGTGGGAAGGAGTTCGCGTCGGAAAGGACATGCCCAAGATGGGGCTCAAGGCGAGCTCCACGGCCGCCATCCAATTCCGAAACGTGCGTGTGCCGGTGGAAAACCTGCTGGGCAGCCCAGGGGAAGGCTTCAGAATCGCCATGACGGTGCTCAATTACGGGCGACTGGCCCTGGCCCAGGCGTCCACCGCGATCATGGAGCAGTCTTTACACGACATGCGGCACCGTGCTTCGAGCAGAAAGCAGTTCGGGGTGCCGATCGGAGAGTTTCCGCTGATCCAGGAAAAGCTGGTCCGCGCGAAGGTCAATGCCGTGGCGAGCGCCGCGATGATCGATCTGACCGCCAAGCTGCTGGAACGGGACCCCCTGGCCAATGTGGCCATGGAAACGTCTCATTGCAAGCTCTTTGCAACGACTCGGGCCTGGGAAGCGGTTTACGATGCCCTCCAGGTGGCCGGAGGCTCAGGCTACCTGACGACGCAGCCTTATGAAAAGCGAATGCGCGACTTTCGCGTGACGACGGTATTCGAGGGAACGACCGAAATCCATTCCATGTACCCCGCCCTGTTCCTGGTGCGCAAATGGGAGGCATTCATGCAACGGTCTGGGATGAGCTCCTGGAAGCGGTTGCTCTTTCTGCTGAAGGCTTGTATTCCGAAACGTCGACTGTGCCCGGACTTTGGGGAAGCGGGATTTCCAGGGGCGTGTCGCTTTGTGCGACACGCGGTTTGGGCCGTGAATCGATTGTTGGCGATGGGGTTTATGGCCTATGGCAGGAAGCTGATCGAGAAGCAGTTTCTGCTGCGGCGGATCACCCTGGTGAGCCTGTACGCGTACGCGGTGATTGGCCTTCTCTCTGCTGCATCCGATGCACGAGGCAGCGGGTCGCAGGCCACAACAAAGAAGGTGGATCTCTACCGTTACTTCCTGCTCGAGGCCAGAGAGATGTCCCGGCGAGCCGGAAGGGTCCTTCCCGATCAGCGGGAAAGGCTGCATCACCGAATCGCTTCATGGATGGGGCGAGAGGTTTGAGCAAAGCTCAATGGAGGACGAGAAGGAATGAGGAAGTTGGGTGCGATTGCTGCTTGCGGCCTGTTCCTGACGGGACTCGCGGGATGCAGCTATGTGAAGTACCTCCCTTGGATTGGAAAGCCACAGTCTTGTGATCTCGATAAGTACCGGGTGCCGGCGGTTTCGACCAGGTCCGAGGCCGAGCTGGCCGAGATTCGCGGGACGGGGCCTGCCCTGGAGGTGCCGGAAACGGAGTTCGATTTCGGGAAGGTGTCTGAGGACAAGCTTCTCATTCATGATTTTAAGGTGAAGAATGTCGGGCAGTCGGTCCTAAAGATCAAGGAGGTGGCTCCCAGTTGAGGCAGTACGGTGCCCAAATACGATCGGGCCATTCCCCCGGGCGGGGAAGGAAAGATAAGGGTGGCCGTTGATCCGAAAACCTGCATCGGGGGGGCGGAAAAGTCGACCGTCATCACCACCAACGACCGAGCGATCCCCAGGTTTACCCTGCATGTGAAGGCCGAATTCGACCTGTGAGGCAGGGCGCCCCGAACCGAAAGGGAAGCGGGTGCGATCAGGGAGCTTTGCTCTCAGAGGAGAAGGCCCCCCTCTGAGAGACTGCGCCCCTGGGAGCGAGGGCCGCGGCAGCGTTCGGAGGGTGTGCGGGACAAATGGGGGGAGGGGGAATCGGCGTGTGAGCGGGCGCTCACACGCCGATCGCTTTAGAACAAACCGAGAAGGTTGGCCGCAAGAATGAGCAGGCCCAAGACGGCGACCCGTTTTACCATAAGCGGGCTTATGCGCTTGGCGATCTGGGGGGCGATGTAGCCGCCCAGAATGGCCGCAGGAAACATGATGAGAAAGAACATCGGGTCGAAGTTGCCGAACTGGTAATGGCGTGCCGTCCCCATCAGCGTGTTGAAGAAGATCGCCAGAAGCGAGCTTCCCACGACCACGTACATGGGAAGCCCCAGACCGACTGTCATGAGGGGAACCATGAAGGGACCTCCCCCGAAGCCGAACATGGAGGATACGACGGCAATCAGAAAACCTCCGATGCAACCGAAAATCACATTGACCTTGAATTCCTGTCCCCAAAACTCGACGATCATTTCCCTTGCTCCTTCTGTAGCCTCAAGGCTCCTGAGCCCTGGTTTGCGATTGAGTGACCCGTTTCATCAGCGCAGATGCATGCTTCCACTGCCCGGCTACTTACCCGCTGCGGCTGCTTCAGCCTTCTGCTTGAATTCCTTCAAAATGGCCTGCTCCTTCTTGTTCTTGGCGATGTAGCCGGGGGTCGTCTGCCAGAACATCAGCAAGGCGAGCACCACAAGAATCCAGCCAAAGACGAACTTGTACTGATCCAGAGTGATCAGCTCGGTCATCTTCGGCCCGATGAAGCCCCCGACAACCATGGCCAGGCCGATACTCACACCCAGCTTCCAATTGATGAATTTGATCTTGGAATAGTTGTAGATGCCGCTTCCCTGGGAGAAGAGCACGGTGGGCATGACGGTTCCGGCGACGACCGTATGGGGCAAGGGCCAAAAGGTCACAAGAAGGGGATTGAGAATGAAGCCGCCGCCCGCACCCATGAGGACTCCGAAGATGGAGATGGCGAGGCAGAGAAAGAACGGACCGAAAATGTTGAGGCTCGTCCCGGCGTTGCTCATGTAGATATAGGGGAATTGGACTTTGTTCTCGACCGTGAGCACCTGGCTCTTGGAGTCTTTATCCGACACGGCACGGATGGAATACTTGCCGGGTGCGGAGCCCGCTTCGATGGTCACTTTGGCGGTGAAGGTGCCGTCGGGCTTCACTTCCACCGTCGGGGCGAACACCTTGCCCGGGCTTCGGAATCGGGCCTTGATGAGCTGCATGGAGCGCTTCTTGGTCTCTTTTTCATCGGCTGCCGGCAGCAATTCGCCCCGAGAGCCGATGACGCTTCCCATCAACGTGGCTTGATAGCGGTCGATCTTGATTTTCGCAGGCACCGAGTAGGCGGCCTCAGCCCCTAGGTCTTTCAAGGCTTGGGAATAGCTCCACTTGCTCTTTTCGGCCTTGACCTTCTCCAAACCCTCCTTGAGCGTGGTCGGCAGGAAGATCCGATAATAGGCCGGCATTTCATGAGTCATGTACAGGATGTAAGGCCTCTTGCCGGTTTCTTTGTCGACTTCCGCGTCGAATCGGGACGCCCTCACCTGATCCTCGGCCCAGACTTCCAGGTAGACGGGCTTTCCGGGTGCCGAGGAGCCGGTCACCTGGATGGCTCCCCCGTTGTCGAGCGTTGTCTTATCGAGCTTAATGGAAACGGCTGCTGTTTCGGCTTTCGTCTCGGCAGGCTGTTCGGCCGGCTTTGCCTCGGGCTTGGCCTCAGGCCCTGCGGTTGGAGCGGGTGGGGCGGGCTGCTGAGCCCATGGACCACTCACATTGAACAAGAGCAGCGTGGCCGCAAGAGCCACCAGTGCACCGTACGCATAACGCTTCATAAAGTCTCCCTTCCTTTCAAGTGAAACCATGGCAAACACATCGTTGCCTCACTGTGGTGCGTACCACCTCGATCGTCCGCGCGGCTTCGCGCATCCTACGATGTGGAACCGCTCGAATTAAGCCTTGGCGCGCATTTGTGCACTAAATATGCCACGCGGCAAGCGCATCGGAGCCGGTCGCTGGGGGCGCGTCATCGCAGGCTCCGCGTTGCCTGTTCGATGTTCGGGCCGGAAGTTCGGCTGCCTGAAGGGCGGTGGTGAGTGCAATAACTTGCATGCACTGCAATAAAAAACAGGCACTCGAAAAGGTGCGGAAGACCGGCGGACATCCGCTCTTGGACGTCTGAGGGGGCGGGGAGGGCAGCGATGTGCTTGCTCTCAGTGCCTGGTACGTTAATTGCTCGTTGCGGCGCAGGATGGATTGTTATCAATGGAGTGAGCATGGCACTGATCATGGTCGTCGATGAGGAAGCGGATGCCTGCCGTCTCTTGGCTCGGATCCTCAGCGCACAGGGACACGAGGTCCATGCGTTCACGAGGGGGAGAGAGGCCATAGAGTGGCTGCGGGGCGCAACGCCCGACCTTGCCGTGCTCGACATCACGTTGCGAGCCTTGGAAAGCATGCGCGTCCTCGAGCACGTACGGTCGCTTGGCCATGCGACCCGAATCTTGCTCATTACGGGCTCTCCGGCGGCGCCCATCACGCAGCGAGCTTTGGGGCTCGGAGTGGACGGCATCCTCGTGAAGCCCGTGGAGATCGACGAGTTTGAACAGTGGATCAGGAAAGCGCTGATCGTCAAGAAGGAGAGCTGCTGACGCCCTCCAACGGGGATGGATGAGCTGACAGGCGATGCGTCTTGAAAAAGGAATGCCAATGAAAAAGGATACTTACAGTCTCTGCTTCATGTGCTCCGTTCGCTGTCCCATCAAGGTTTCAGTCGAGAACGGGCAGGTCAAATGGATTGAAGGCAACCCTCACGTTCCCGGGATCGAGGGGAGCCTCTGCCCGCGAGGCGCTGCTGGGCTGGCTCTGCTCAACGATTCTGAGCGGCTGCAGACGCCCATGATCCAAACGGGCCCTCGCGGGTCCGGGGCATGGAGAAAAGCCGGCTGGGACGAAGCGCTCGATTTGGTTGCCGAACGGCTCAAGCGCGTCGTCGAGACCCATGGACCGCAGAGCGTGGTCATGGGGGAGCGCACGAACCTGGGAACGCACGTGAGCAAGACGTTCATGAAGGCCCTCGGCTCGCCCAACCACTTCACCCACGACGCCCTCTGCAAGGGGTCGGTGAATACGGCCTGCCGGTCCCTTTTCGGATATACGGATGCCCAGCTCGGGATGGACTACAAGAATGCCCGGCAGATTGTTCTCTACGGCCGCAATATCTTCGAATCGATCGAGGTCAAGGTGGTGCAGGCCGTCCTCGATGCCATGAGCAAGGGTGCGAGGCTGACCTCCATCGATCCCCGTGTCAGCGTCACGTCCACCAAGGCCGATCGATACTGGATGATTCGGCCCGGCACGGATCTCGCCCTCAACTATGCGCTCATGCACGTCATTTTGAAAGAGAACCTCTACGATGCCAAATTCGTGGATCGCTGGGTCCTCGGACTGCCGGAGCTGCGCGACTTTGTGCGCCCTTACACCCCCGAATGGGCTGAAAAGGAGACGGGGATCCCCGCCGGCGAGATCGTGAGCTTTGCTCGAGAAGTGAGCAAGGACAAGCCGCATGTCATTTTTCACATGGGGTACCGGGGCGCCCATCATGTGAACGAAATCTACCTCCGTCGCTCGATCCTCATGCTCAATGTCTTGCTGGGGAGCATTGAATCCGAGGGAGGGTATTTCTTCAAGAAGGGACCTGGCGAAGTGGGGCGGAAGCCGGCACGTAAGCTGAACGAGCAGGATCTCCCCAAGGTCGACGTGGTGCGCTTCGACAAAGTGGGCACGGCGGATCTGCCCCTGCCCGATGCGAGTCACGGTGTTCCGCAAATGCTGCCGTTCGCCATCCTCAACGAGGACCCTTATCCCATCAAGGCCTTGATCGCCAACCGGTTCGACCCGCTCATGTCCATACCCGACAGCAATCTCACCAAGGAAGCGCTGAAGAAGCTGGATCTCATCGTGAGCATCGACATCAACTACAGTGACATTGCGTGGTATTCCGACGTCATCTTGCCCGAATCCATCTATCTCGAGAGGACCGATTGCCCGCAGCAGGCCAATGGCCTGAAGCCGCAGATGTTTCTGCGCAAGCAGGCCGTGCCTCCACGGTATGACACGCGCCCGTCCGGACTCATTTTGAAGCAGCTTGCCGAGCGACTCGGGTTCGGCCAGTACTTCCCGTACGAGTCCATGGAGGATTTGGTGCGGTGGCAGCTCGAGGGAACCGGATTCACTTTGGAAGACTTCGAGAAGAAAGGTTTTGTGTCCTATGCCGACAAGCCTCTTTTCTGGGATCGAAACGAGGGGCTGAAGCTCAAGACGCCTTCCAAGAAGATCGAGCTCGTATCCTCTCTGCTGGAAAATGCCGGTTACAAGTCCTTCCCCGCTTACGAGTCGACGGCGGTTCGGGAGGAAGGTCAATTCAGACTGACCGTCGGGCGCTGTGCGCTCCACACGCACGTGTCGACCCAGAACAATCCCTACTTGCATGAGCTTGTCCCCGAGAACGTTCTGTGGATAAACTCACGCAGTGCGGCATCCCTGGGCGTTCGGGACGGCGGCTACGTCGAGATCGCATCCAAGTGCGGATCGGGAAGAATCAAGGCCTACGTGACCGATCTCATTCACCCCGAAACGGTCTTCATGCTGCACGGATTCGGACATGAAGCCGAGTGGGCGACGCGCTGCTTCAACAAGGGTGTGTCCGACAGTGTTCTGCAGGAGAATATTTCGGACGAGATCGGCGGCAGCCCGGCGCTTCACGATACGTTCGTTTCGGTGAAGGCGGTCTGACGGAGCCGCGGAGCCGCTATCATATTGGAAATCTAGGGAGAATGAGAAATGAGCACGTATTATCTCTTTCAGGATACCAAGAACTGCATCGGGTGTCACAGTTGTGAAGTCATCTGCAAAAGCAACAAGGGACTTCCGGAAGGCCCCAGGCTTTGCCAGATCATAACGGTCGGGCCGAAATTCGTCGGAAGCCTTCCCCGAAGCGCGTACACGTTCATGCCCTGCTTCCATTGTGAAAATCCCTGGTGTGTTGCGGCGTGTCCCACGGGCGCCATGCAAAAGCGGCCCAAGGACGGGATTGTTTTTGTCGACGAGAGTCTGTGTGTCGGCTGCAAAACATGCATGTCGGCATGCCCCTGGGGGGCTCCCCAATGGAACGCCGAAAAGGGAAAGGTCGTGAAGTGCGACTACTGCATGGACCGGGTCGATGAGGGGCTCAAACCCGCCTGTGTCACGGTCTGCACAACCCACTGCCTGCATTTCGGGACGCCCGAGGATATTCCTCCGGTGAGGCGCGAGCGCTATGCGAAGGCCATGACTTCTTTCGAGTAACGTCGCGGGCTCGATCACAACCTGTCGAATCCAAAAGGGAGCCCTGCATGTCGAATCCGATCTGTGAGGTCACCAAGACCCTCCGATATCTCTCCGAGGAGGTCTCCGCCGGTCGTCTGGCTCATCCGCGCTCCAGGCAAAGGGCTGAGGAGCTGATCAAGCTGTTGGGGGACGTATCGTGGGGACGAGGCGGACCGGAGCACCTGTCCGCCATGGAGAGCCTTGCCCGCGATCTCGAGGAAGAAGGCCTCGATGAACGCTCGATCGAGGTCGGCCGCACGATTCGCTCGGCGCTGACCGAGCACGAAGAGGCGTTCAAAAGTCATATTGAAACCCTCAACTGCCCCACGGGCGAATGCGTCAAGCTCGCGCCCGCCCCGTGCCAGATGGCGTGCCCCGCGGGCATCGACGTTCCCAGCTACGTCACCCTGATTGGAATGGGACGCGATGCGGAAGCCATCGAGATCATCCGTGAAGACAACCCGTTTCCGTGGGTGTGCGGCCTGGTTTGCACCAATCCATGTGAGTTCATGTGCGTCCGGGGACGCATGGACGAGCCCATTTCGATCAAGTATCTGAAGGGCTTCGCCGCCGAACGGGCCATGTCGGAGATGAAATACCGGAATCCTCCGAAGGCTCCGGAGAACGGTCGGAAAGTGTGCGTCGTCGGGGCGGGGCCCGCGGGGATGACCGCCGCCTACTATCTTGCGCTCAAGGGGTACGGCGTGACCATCATCGAGGCTCTCCCCGTACCGGGTGGCATGATGATGGTGGGCATTCCCCGGTACCGGCTCCCGCGCGAGGTGATCGACCGTGAAACGGAAATGATCGAAAGCCTGGGCGTTGAATTCCGCTACAACACCCGCCTTGGCAAGGACGTCACGCTCGAGGAGCTTAAGGCGGAAGGGTTCGAGGCCTTCCTGGTTGCTGTTGGCGCCCACAGTGCGTTCAAGCTGATGATTCCCGGCGAGGACGATTACCCCCAGGTGATCAATGCGATCGACCTGCTCCGTCGTGTGGCCTTGGGGGACCGGCACATGCCGGGGCACAGAGTCGTTATCGTGGGCGGCGGCAACGTCGCCATCGACGCGGCTCGAACCTGCATCCGGCTCGGCTGTCAGGAAGTCACCGTCGCCTACCGCCGGACCCGAGCGGAAATGCCCGCCCACGAGGAAGAAGTGGTCCAGGCCGAGGATGAAGGCGTTCGATTCGCTTTTCTGACGGTGCCGGTGGCCGTGGAAGGCTCGGGCGGGAAAGTGAGCTCTCTCCGGTGCCTGAGGGCGGAGCTCGGGCAGCCGGATGATCAGGGGCGGAGACGTCCCGTCCCGGTCAAGGACAGCGACCATCATCTGGGCTGCGATGCCATCATCTCGGCCATCGGGCAAGTGATCGACCGAACCGGACTCACGACCCTTGAAGGCCTGAATTGGTCCAAGCGTAGCACGATCACGGTGAACACCGTGACCATGGAGACTTCCGTGGAAGGTTTTTTCGCGGCCGGAGACGTCGTTTCCGGACCTGCGACCGTGGTGGAAGCCATCGGTGGCGGCAAGAAGGCGGCGGAAGCCATCGATCGGTATCTCATGGGGATTCCGCAGCCCAAACGGCCTCCCGTCCCCGTTCGTCGCCGTCGGCTCGAGTGCCTGGAGGTTCCCGCCTCCACGAAGATGATCCTGTCGAAGCCCCACATGCCGCTTCTCAACACCGATCGCAGGCGCATCACCTTTCAGCAGGTGGAGCTGGGTTACTCCGAGAACGCCGTTCGGGAAGAGGCTCGCCGCTGCCTGCGCTGCGACATCTGCCGCCGGTGCGGACTCTGCGTGGAAATTTGCCGCGACAAGATGGGGATCAATGCCCTTCAGCTGGGCTATCTGGATTTCGACCATCCCGTCCCGACGGACTTTCGGACGACCGCGGAGCGGTGTATTCTATGTGGAGCCTGCGCGGCCAATTGCCCCAATGAAGCCATGGTGATCACGGACCGGGACGACCATCGATGCCTGTCTCTGTGCGGAACCGTTCTCAATCGTCTGCGATTGGAGTATTGTGAGAATTGCGGCGCCGTACTCGGCCCGGCACGGTATCATGATTTTATCAGTCAACGGACGAAAGGAGTGAGTCCGCTCATCGAGGGGCGCTCTCTTTGTGCGCTCTGTGTCAGGAAGATCACCGCGGAGCGGCATGCCGATATTCTGCCGGTTCAGTAGGGGGCATTCAGCGGAGGAGGGCACCGATGAGTTTCCGCAGAGGACAGAAGGTCGAGGTGTACAGGAAGTCGGAAGATGAAAGCTGGGAGCCCTACATGGACCAGTTTATCGGGCTGCACGGCATCGTGACGGATCCGGATACGACCAAGAACGATCCAGGGGCTCTCATCGAAGTCAGCTTGAATGAGAAGGGAACGCACCGCTTGCCTCAGGATTGCCTGCGCATCCTGGAGGGGCAATGACGATCGACCGAATCGCGAGTACGGGATCCGCCCCCGCGTCGAAGCCGGCCTGAGACGATGACGGCGCAGGCTGACCCGGCACGAGCGCACTGAGAGTTACGATCCTGCGGAGACCGCCATGAGCCTGAGAACGCTCCTCGGCAAGAGAGGATGTGCTGCGCACACGGTTCCTCCGGACGTTCCTGTGTCCGACGCCGTGCGCCGTATGACCGAGATCGGGACGCGGGCGCTTGTCGTCGTGGAAGCGGGAGCCCCCGCAGGGATTCTCACGGAGAGCGATATTCTGACGTGTTGCGTGAGCGCCGGCGAGAGGGGGCTCGATGCCGTCAGGGTCGCGGATGTCATGACCTCGAAGCCGGCGGTTGCGGAAATCTCCGATGAGGTCGGTGTCCAGTTGGATAGGATGCTCCGGTCGGGCATCGGCTGTCTGCCGGTTGTTGAAGACGGGAAGACGGTGGGCGTCTTGTTCTTGCAGGACTTGCTGCAGCATCGTATCGAGGAGCTGAACGAGGAGCTCACCATGCTGCATGAATACGTCGCTTCCCTCCAGGAAGCAGGTTTGGATTGAGACGACGTCCCGTGGACGGTCCGAAATGGAGCTCCATGTATGATCAAAGTCAACATTGACGGTCAGGATTGGGAGGTGCAGGAAGGCGCCACGGTGCTGGGAGCCCTCAGAGAGCGCGACGTGCGGGTTCCGACCTTATGCTTCCATCCTGCACTCAAGCCTTCGGGCTCCTGCAAGCTTTGCGTTGTCGAAGTCGTGAGCGCGGTCGGTCGGTCCTCCCTGCTCCTTTCGTGTGTCTTGAAAGTCAAAGACGGTATGCGCATCAAGACGCATGGGGAAGCCGTCCAGAAGGCCAGGGCAAAGGCGTTCAAGGACCTTCTCCAAATGGCCCCGGAGGCGAAGGTCATTCGTCGGTTGGCCGCGGATCACGGGGTGGATCTCGGCCCGCCTCCGGACGGGTGCATCCGCTGTCGGTTGTGTATCCGTGTCTGCAAGGAGATCGTGGGTGCCGGCGCCCTCAGGATGGAGAAACGGGGCGAAAAGAATTTCGTGACCCCAACGCCTGGACTCTGCATTGGCTGCGGTACGTGCACCAACATTTGTCCGACCGGTGCGATCCGTCAGGAAGATGTGGATGGAGTACGGACCATCCTCATTCGTGACGAGATCATCGGCAGGCACATCCTGGAAAAATGCGAGGCGTGCGGGAAGCTGTTTGCCACGGAAAAATTCCTGAAGCACGTGCGGGGGCGCACCGCACCGCATGTGGACGTCAAGGACCACCA
>CAZIEW010000077.1:0-25674 GCA_964538515.1 uncultured Syntrophobacteraceae bacterium | reverse complement strand
CGCCGCACCCGCCAATCACTGTGAAGGTTTCCTGCATGGGGAAGAATGCCCTCGCCGTCTGCGACCAATTACGACCGGTGGACAAGACCCGCCTTACCGACTGGATTGAGGTGATGGATCAGCAGTCGCTTGATTCCATCGGCAAAGCACTTCAGCAGGTCCTGTCCCTCTAATCGGCGGTATCAGCCCGGAAGATGGTTTTGGCAACTTGATTTGGCCCACTTTGATACTTTCATTTGCCCCACCCCCGTGTGTCGGTTTTTTCGATTACGATTGAAGCATTGATGGGTCGCCGGGGTCCTGCGAGCGAGCAGGCGAGCAGGGTCGAGCCACGCTATCCGTTTGCTCTAGCAGGAAAAACATCCCATAAGTAGAGATTTTGAGAGCTTAGGCGACCATTTTCGCCCCCAGAAACGGCGCCTTAAGGCAACTGTGTCTCCCGGAGTTGGCAGTCGTCAGGCGATTCGGTAATCTTTCGGCCCTTCGCCCTCAAACCAAGCTGCTTTTTCACCATGGCTACAAACCGTTTGCTTCCAACCGCGATGCTCTCTGACCACTTCCCGTCTCGTCTATTGCCTTGGGCTATCAGGGATTCCTCCACCCACTTTCGGTGTGACCGCTGAAGCATATCCATGGAGGGAATGCCGAGAAGGTTCATAAGGCACTCATGGTCGATCAATGATTACCTGAGGCGAGGCTGCTGAATCTCGTTCTACCCGGTCTCCCCCCACTCGCGGGGATGGCTGACCACACCGGCACGCACCATGTTCAAATCCATATAAAGCAGACACCGAATGAGATGCTCGCTCGTCTCTACAGCCGTTGTATGGTAACGATCCTCCCCAAGTGCCCCTTTGCGTCTCTTCCTCTGATTGTATTCCTGCCCGGTTCTTCCCGCGACAAGTTGCACGGATTTCGGAATGACTTCCCGCTCAGCCCGGTCAAAGACCGGAAGATGGATGAGGTTGGAAGTCACCATGTAGCTCAAAATACACAGGCCATAGCGCTTCCTTGCCTCGAACAGCCAGTGTATCCACCGTCGTCGGTCTCTACCGAACTTGAGCAGAGACATCCTCTCGTGACAGCGATGGGTAAGGTGCCAGACGCACCCTGGCAAGTAGTGACGTTTTGCCCGAGCCATAAGCCTTCTCTCTGCTAGATGCTCAGGGGATGGCTCCTTCCTTTTCGGCAACCTCCAGCACTTTGCACTTGGGTACGAACAGAAAGGTGGCCTCCGAGTCGACAAACCGTGTGATCAGCCAGGGGCATGCTACCCCGTCGACGTGGACATGCGAGCGTGTGATCCACTTCATGGAGAGTCTCCCTGCTGCTTTGATGTGATGCTCAAGTCCTTGAAGCCTGTTACGGAATCCGCTTTGGTCCACAGGCCTACATAGCCGTGGACGGGCCATTCCGCAGTGTACTCGATCAAACAATCCTCGTTGAGATAGCCCCGAATGTGGTTTCCCGACGTCTCGACCCGAATGGTGTACCAACGGCCGGTCGCAATCTCGACGGGGACGACTGCCCGAGAAAAACGACGGTTGTTCACAAATTCGAGCAAGGTCAGATTGTTTTCGAGGCCGTTGATCCGCAGCACGAAGGTGTTTCCCACGTTGCGAAGCCCGAAGGCGAGCCCCCCCGCTTGGTCGATTCGGCCTGCCATCAGCTTGACCCCGACCGCAATGAGGGCGTCTTCCACGCGGCTCTCCCTGGCGACGGCCAGTGGGAAATAATAATAGGCTTTCACGTTGTCGAGGAGCGCCTGGTAGCGGGCTCCCAGCACTTTCCCCATGAGCCCGGCGAAGCCCGAGCCGATCGCGCTGGCCCAGCGGGATCCATCCTGGAGCAGCATCTCTTCCTCTTCTCCGGTGTGCACGATCCGCCAATCGCCCTCCGGCGTGTAGAATCCCGGCACCTGGCTTCCGGTGTTTTGGCCCAGAAAGTCGTAATCTCCCTGGAAAAAGCGCTCCGTCATGGCCTCGACCTGGGCGGGGCTTGCAATCGCCATATCCAGGAGCCGGCTGGAGGCCAGCAACCGGCCCAACTGGTCGAGTGCTTCTTCCATGACTTTTCGCCCGGCGCCTTTGAAGGAAGCTTCGAGCAGATCGCCCGTCACGGTCAGGTGAAAGCCGAGGCGCCCCAGAACGGCCGAAAGGAATTGAATGCGCATCGACCGACCCACAAAGGATCCCACTCCGCCCGAGAACTGCAGCAGGATGTGGTTCTGTCCGGCCTCGGCATCGTTCTCCCCGCAAAATACGTCCACGTTGGCGTAGTGGTAGCCGAATTTGGCACTGAGGTTGAAGTAGTCGCGCGAGAGGAGCGCGTAGCTGTCGCCCCCCGGCATATCGCCTCCGATTTCAGCCGTGGCGCTCGAAGCCATGAGGCTCAGCAGATTTCCCGTATCGAAATTGATGGTCCCCGCCCAGGTGATGCCGGGGTGCGAGAGCCCCTTCCACAGAGCGAGCATGGGAATCGACGTCAGGTGATCGGCCGTGATGTCGTCGCAGGTGGTGAGCCTGTCCTTGAGACCACCCCCCAGGTCGATGCAGTAGAGGACGAGCGGAATATTCGTTTTCAAGCGCACCGAAACGGCGCCGTCGGCCTTCTCGGAGAGGAAAAAGACCTCCTTCATGATGCGCTCGTGGGCGAACCGCACGATGTCGTGGAGGCTCCGACACCCCCCCGCTGTGAAGCTCGGGGCGTTCGGGTCGGTCAGACTCAGCGGGGAGATCCGGTGCAGAGCGGCGCGCAGGCGCCTGTGGATCGGGCTGTCCTGAAGCAGGCGGCCGCCGGCTGGGAGCCCGCTGGGGAGCCCCTCGATGATTCCCTCGTAAACCACCGCGTTTCCACTCACCAGGGTAATCCGATCCCCATCCCGGAACGTGCGGGTGGCGCTCCCGGTGTCGAACAGCGCCGGGACTCGGAATTCCCGAACCACGGACGCCAGGTGGCTTGCCACGCTGCCGATGTCCGTGATGATGCCCCGCACGCGTCCCACCAGCGCCGCATAATCGGGCGAGGCGGTCCGTGCCACCAGAATGGCGTCTTGGGGCAGGCTGGCGAGATCCTTGCCATCGGCCAAGACCACCGTTCCGGCCGCAGCTCCGGTGCATGCGGCCCGACCTCCCCGAAGCCGAACGGGATGGCTCGAAAGGTCGACCGCCAGCTCGGCTTCGCCGCCGTCGCTCCGCGAGACCCCGAGGGGGCGTGCCTGCATCAAGTAAAGCGCTCCCGCGTGGTCGATCGCCCATTCCACATCCTGCGGACCCTTGAAATACGCCTCCAGGAGCTTTCCGATGCGCGCCAGGGCCGACACGACGTCGTCGTCGATGGAGGAGGTCAGGGCCTCTGCCTCTGGAACGGCCTCCAGACGAAGATCTCCCACTTCTCCCCCCACCAGGCGAGACCGCTTGGGGCGGATCTCACGCCGCAGGATTTCAAGGGACCTTCGATCCACGAAGAAGTCATCGGGAGATGCTTCGCCACTGACCAGCTGCTCTCCGAGCCCCAGGACGGCGCTGATCTTCATCTCACCCGATGAGGGGCTCGACGGATCCACCGTGTAGAGAACGCCGCTTGCCCGGGATTCGATCATCTCAATGCCGGCCACGCACATGGGCGTGTCCTCGTCTTCCAGCCCGTAGCGCAGCCGATACAGGATGGCCCGCGGTGAGTACTTGCTCGCCACAACCGATTTGTAGGATTCGATGAGCTTCGAGCGATCGACGTTGAGCTCCGTCACGAACTGGCCCGCAAAAGAGGCCTCCGAATCCTCCCCGACGGCGCTGCTGCGCATGGCGATGCGCACTCCGGGGTGTGACCGCGCTTCGAGTGCCGCATAGGCCTCGTGCAGGGCCGTCGACAGGGAGGGCGGCAGCTCGGCTCCCTGGACCATCTCCCGGATCGTTTCACTGGCAGTGTCCAGCGCCGCGGGATCGCTCACATCGAGGCGATCGAGAATCGCAGCGATGGGAGCCGACAGACCGGTTTCCTCCATGAAGCACTTGAGCGCCCTGGCGGTCACAACAAAGCCCTTTGGCACCGGAAGGTCCAGGACATTCCCCATGGTGGCGAGATTCGTCGCCTTACCGCCGGCGAGGGAGACCGCATGGGGAGTCACGGCCTCAAGCGGCATCACGAGATCGCCGGACGATTCGGATGGCGCCCCTGCGAAAGCTGCCTGGATCTCTCGCCCGATGGTCTCGCACACCTCGGTCAGCTCACGGTCCTTTCCCTGGGAGACCGCACTCAGAGTCTTCGCGAGCGAGCAGGTGGTTGTCAAGAGCTCCTGCACCTTGCCCTTGACGGCGCCCATGGAAAACGGGCTTCCGCCATAAAAGGCCTCTTCGATTTCCGCCATGAGATTCAAGGCATCGCGGTTCAGGTGCAGAAAATCCCTGAAGTGACGGTACTTTTCCACCATCGGCCCGTCCACCTGGGTCAGCAGGGTGCAGGCACCTTTCTGCTTGAAAAAATTGAACAGACGCATGCTTGACTCCTGTTACCCTCTCCATCCTGCTCTAAAGTGCAGCCTGCGACTGTCAATGCGACGTTGTCTGCACGACCTTCCCTCACCATAATTCTGAGGACGCCACTCCTCAATACGGATTGCGTACTCAGGGTGAGTGTCCTCAGGAACAGGTGACGGAAAGAGAAAATCATGGCAGAGTAGATGAGACTGAGGAAAGGCTCGGTCCTGAAGCTCGGGCTGCGCTCAAGGACCGGCTGTGAGGCATCGGGCCGGAAGGGGCGGCGTCGGGCCAAGATCTTGGTTCCGCGTCGTCCCCGCGTAGGAAGTGCACGGGTCAACGTGCTTTGGGGGACCGGCACCCGGTGCCGGCAATGACGTGACAAGAGGAGCTGCGGCGTGGAGACGGTGGAAATCCAGACTGTGCAAGGCACCTTTACCCTGGAAGTCGGAGAGAACAGCAGAGCGTTTCTCTGGCTGTTCAACATGACCCAGGACGAATTGGGCAAGGTCGAAATGAATCCTGAGCGCGTGGCCGAACGTCTCGTCCGCTACTCCGGATCCAACCCTCGGATGGCACACGACTTCGCCACCATGGTGGCAGCCATCGCTCACGGTCAGGAGCCGCACGGCAGCTGGGGCCTGTGGGCCGGGCAGTATGCCAGAAAATTCGCAGCCGAAAAGTGCAAGCGCGACATCAGGCTCTACCTGCTCGTTTTTGTTGCCGCTTTCATGGCTTCAGCCAGCATTGCCGCGCTGAATCTTGAATCGGAGATGGGGGGGCTCCTTCAAATCCTTCTGCTTCTGGGGACCCTCCTGACCATCCTCGGGTTTTACAAGGTCATCCTGCTCTCCCTCGATTGGCTCTCCTTCCGGGACAGCGCCTGGCCCGCACCGGATTCGCTGACCAACCCCTAACCGCACAGAAGGGAGATCCGCCCTCCCTCATCCCCGCCGCAGGGATAGAGAGTGGCGGGAAGTGCTCATCCAGGACAACCCCATTCAGACGGGTCCTCCCCCACCAGCAGACCTGCCCGTTTCGTCCCGGCTTGCGCTCCGCTCCCGCGCCGTTGGATGCGGTTATGACTCGGGAGGGTCGTCGACATCCAACATGAGAAGGTACTCAGCCGCTTCTTCAGGCGTATCCATGGCATCCGGAGCACCCCAATTGAGAAAATCCCAGGGAACGCCGTTCGCTTCTCGGCAGAACCATCCCCGTTCGTCCCGAACGAACACACCTTCGACCACGCCAAAGCCTTCTAGACTCACTTTCCTCTTGATTGTCGTTTCCATCGTGACCCTTTCCAGTTTCCACGGTTTACCGTTCCCCAGTGCAGCAGGGGGTTCGGCACGTCAGGTTTCTTGACTTGCGTTGCAGCCGACTTTCCCAGAATAAGCCGATTTTGAACCGACGTCACCATGAAGATGCCATCCGAAGCCACGAATCCTGTAGAGCCGAGAAAGAAAGACCGCTGACGAGGTGGTTATGCTATAGTCATTATGGTTTGCTCGACATGGGGTCGAGCGCGCTTTCCACCTTAACCTCCGGGATGAGCACACCATGGCCGGCTGCATCGAGCTCACGAAGGAAATGCTGGCTTCCCCCCGACGGCTCACCGTCCCATCGGGCGAGCTTACCTTCTCGGCTGCAAAGGCACTGGCCGACCAGGAAGCTGGGAAGATCAGCCCGGATGCCATGCTGCTCGCATGGTACGACCGGAAGGCGAACGCACATTCACCTCGAGTCGAGTGAGGGGGCCTGAAAAAGCCTGGATGGCTGGTTTATGCGGAAACACGGGGAGGCCGTATCGTCATCTCCATCAACGACGAGGAATATGTGTTCGTCTACCTGGGATGAGACGGGGAATTCCCCGTTTCCCGCCCGCTGGTGACTCTCTTCCGCTCTCATCCCCAGGCCCCAATTGACTTGACTCACCCGGTCTCTTTCCATCATAGTGGTCATGTCCGATCGCGCCGCATCGAGATCGGACAAGCGCACAGCCACACACACGCGTGTCCGAAGCGTCACGCTCGTCGCCCCACTTCCGTACGCATTAGCTGGCCACACGATCGGCAGCAGGTTTGCCGCGCTTTCGCTCGCGGTCGGGTGACCGCCGTGCAGAGTCGTGGTCTTGAATCTCACACCATGTCAAAGGGGGGAATATGAAACGATGCTTGATGTTGACGATCCTGGTTTCGGCGCTGCTCTTTCCTTGCTGGGGCACCGCCCAGGCGCAGCCTATCGAAAGTGAGCTGTACCTGATCACGCCCGTTTCCAAAGACGTTCACGATCCCGTACTCAAAGCATTCTCCGAGTATGCCAAGAAGAAGTGGAACGTCGACGTGAAGACCAGCGCCATCCCCAAGGGAACGCCGGTGGCCTACGGCCAGATCCTGGAATGGAAGGGCAGCCCCCAGGCCGACATCTTCTGGGGCGGGGAAGGCATCTTGTTCGATGATCTGGCCGCCCAAGGGCTTTTAGAGAAGGTGCAGCTCCCGCAAGCCGTGTGGGACGAGATTCCGGCGAGTATTGGAAAACCCGTGGCCCTGCCGATCAAAGATCCGAACAAGTTCTGGGTCGGGACCATGCTGGAGCCCTACGGGATCATCTACCAACCGAAGCTGCTCAAGCGGCTCGGCGTCGAGATCAAGGACTGGAACGACTTGCTCGACCCCAAGCTGAAAGGGCAAATCGCGCAGTGCACGCCCGATCGGTCCAGCTCCAGCCACGCCACCTGCGAAGTCATCCTCCAGACCTACGGCTGGGAAAAAGGATGGGAATGGCTCACCAAGCTGGCAGCCAATACGGGAATCTTCACCGCCCGCTCCCGCGACGTCCCCAACGTCGTGGCCAAGGGCGAATTCGCCGTCGGGTTCGGTGTGCCCAGCTACATGGCCTTCGCGGAGGTCCTGGGCGGCTACGAGCTGATGTACGTCTACCCGACCAATGCGTATGTCACCCCCGAGCCCATGGCCGTCCTGAAGGGCGCCCCCCATGCCAAGGCCGCTCACGCCTTCATCGAGTTCATGGTCTCCGAGGAAGGACAGAAACTGGTTTCGGAACTGGGCGTCTACCCCATCACACCCAAGTACAAAGTCCAGGGAGCTCCAGGATCCAACCAGGAAAAGGCCGTGGCGTTCACAGGAGGGGTCAGGTCGTTCTTCGAGATCCCCGTCGGCAACGTATACGATGTCAAGCTGGCCGGCGACAAAAAGCGGGTTGAGGACGTAAACTCCTATTTCCGCAAGGAAATCACCGAAAAGCACAAGGACATCGTCAAAGACAAATGACGCCTGAGCACAGTTTGGCTCCATCGACATGAACATTACGCTGCGGGACATCATCAAACGATTTGGGGCCCTCGAGGCGGTGAGCCATGTCTCCCTGGACATCCAAGACGGGGAGCTGTTTACGCTTTTGGGGCCGTCGGGCTGCGGCAAGACCACGCTTCTGCGCTTGATCGGGGGGTTTCATCATCCCGACCAGGGGGAAATTCTTTTCGGAGAACGGCGCGTGAACGGCGTGCCGCCTTATGAGCGCAACATCGGCATGGTGTTTCAAAACTATGCCCTGTGGCCCCACATGACCATCTTTGACAATGTCGCCTACGGATTGAAGCTGCGCAAGGTCCCGAAGCAGGAGATCGGGAGCAAGGTCGCCTACGCCCTGGGGCTGGTGAATATGAAGGGGCTCGAAGCGCGTTATCCGGGGCAGCTCTCCGGGGGGCAGCAGCAGCGGGTCGCCCTGGCCCGTGCGCTGGTCCTGAGCCCGGATGTGCTGCTCCTGGACGAGCCCCTGAGCAACCTGGATGCCAAGATCCGCCTCCAGGTGCGCGCCGAAATCCGCAAGCTCCAAAAGGAGCTGGCCATCACCACCATCTATGTCACCCACGACCAGGAAGAGGCCCTCACGCTTTCCGACCGCATTGCCGTGATCGAGCACGGCAGGCTGCAGCAAATCGGGACGCCCTGGGACCTCTATGCGCGTCCCGCGAGCGGTTTTGTGGCGGACTTCATCGGCATCAACAACCTGATTCCCGGCCGGATCGAGGAACGGGTAGGGCCGGAGGGCCGGGTCCGGGTGAAGACGGATGTCGGACTCTTCCTGAGCGAATGCGACCCACGCCTCGCGGTCGGGGATGAATGCACCCTCTGTGTACGACCAGAAACGGTGTCCATCGGGAGCCGGGTCGATGAACAGGTCGGTCTCAACCAGATGGCCGGCACGGTCGGCTTTGCATCGTTCATCGGAAGCACGACGCGCTACGACATCGATGTCGGCAGCTCCATCACCTTCCGCGTGGACGTCCATAACCCTCGGGACCACGATCCCTACGGCCCGGGAGAACAGGTTCACGTCTTCTTCTCACCGCGGACCGCCCTGGCTATCCCGACAACCAAACAGGACTGAAGCGAGGCATGGAGTCGCAAGAAGCTGTGAGCAGCACCGCAGGCCGCGCCGGAAGGCGGCTTCGAGCCCACGCCGGAGGTCTGGCGGGTTATGCGGGCATCTGGGCCTTCATGGCCCTTTTTCTGATTTATCCGCTCATCCGCCTTTTCTACGATGCCTTCACGACGGAAGACGAGCTTTTCACCCTCTTGAACTTCTACGACTTCTTCACCGACCCCTTTTACCTGAAAGCCCTCTTGAATTCGCTCATCCTGGGGACCGCCACCGTCGTCACGACGTCCCTCATCGGGATCACGTTCGCCTTTCTGCTTCTGCGCTACGAGTTCCCCGGCCGCGGCCTCTTTTCCTTCCTGTCCATCGTTCCCATGATCATGCCCCCGTTGGTCGGCGTCATGGGCTTCGTCTTCATCCTGGGACGGGCTGGCACCGTCAATGTCATCCTGATGGACTACCTGGGCTTCTTGAAGCCCGTCAACTTCATGTACGGCGTGCATGGCGTGCTTCTGGTCGAGACCCTTCACCTCTTTCCGCTCATGACGCTCAGCATCGTGGACGCCATGGGCAAGATCTCCCCGTCCCTCGACGAAGCAGCGGAGAGCGTGGGGTCCCGGGGACTCCGCAAATTCTGGGACATCACCTTTCCGCTCACCACGCCGGGATATGTGTCCGGGGCTCTCCTGGTCTTCATCTGGACTTTCGCCGACTTTGCCACTCCCCTGGTGGTCGGCGTGGATGACCTGCTCGCTTCACAAGCCTATTTGAATATCGTGCAGTTTGTGGATCGAAGGCTGTTCAAGATGGGCATCGTCATCTCGGCGATCATGATCCTCCTGGCCATCCTCTTCCTGATCGTCGCCAAGCGGTACGTATCCCTGAAAGACTACAGCTCCCTGTCCTATTCGGTGATCGAGCGGCGAAGCCTTTCCTGGCTCGGCAAGGCGGGCGTGGTCCTCTTTCTGAGCGCCATCCTGGTGTTCGCTTTCATCCCCTACCTGGGGATCGTGCTGGACTCGTTCGGCAAGGGCTGGGCCCTCACGCCCTTCCCGGTGAAATACACGCTGCAATATTTCCAGAGAGTCGCCATCGAAACGCCGAAATTCATCCTCAACAGCCTTCTCTATTCCGGAATCACGGTCCTGATCTGCATGGTCATCGGGGTCCCCATGGCCTGGGTGATGGCCAGAACCCAGCTGCCCGGAAAAGACCTTCTCGACTCGCTGACCACCTTGATCCTTGCCCTTCCGGGAACCGGGATCGGCATCGCCTATCTCCGGGCGTTTCGAGAGCCCTTCCCCTTCACCGGGACGGCTTTGATCGGTGTCTGGATTGTCATTCCCCTGGTCCTGGGAGTGCGGCGGCTGCCGTACACGGTGCGCGGAACACTCGCATCGCTTCAGATCGTGCACAAGTCGTTCGAAGAGGCGGCGGAAAGTGTCGGCGCCAGGAAGATGACCACCTTCAGGGACGTGACGCTTCCGCTCATCTGGAAGGGTGTCCTGGTGGGCTCGCTGTATTCGTTCATCCTGGCCCTCCAGGAAGCCTCGGCCACGCTCCTCCTGGTCGTTCCAGGCCATGAAATGATGCCGGTGGGCATTTTCAACTTTTACATCGGTGGGTCTGTGAACGAGGCGGCCGCACTCGGCCTGATCTTGATCGTGCTCGGGGCAAGCTGCCTCTTTGCCGTGAACCGGCTCACGGGCACCAAGATGGGCGGTGTTTTTGGGTAGCCCGTTTTCCTGAGCACCAACCATCCTCATCACGAGAGTCCCATGACTTCCTCAGCCACCCCCAGGGCCGATCTCATCGTCATCGGGTCGGGCTTTGCCGGAACCGCGGCCACCTGCTTTGCCCTCGCGCGCGGGCTCAGGACCATCCAGGTTTCGGCAACGGACGGCGAGATGTCCTTTGCCAGCGGTCTCATCGATCTCCTCGGGATTCACCCGGTGGCCGCGCAACGCGCCTGGGACGATCCCTGGGCCGCCCTGGAATCCCTCAGGGCGGACGCCCCCGACCACCCTTATGCGCGCCTGGGTGTAGAGAGTATCCGCAAGGCAATTCAGGATTTCCTGACTTTTCTCGAATCAGGTGGACTTCCCTATCATGGCTTGCCCGACCAAAACGTCACGCTGGCGACCGCCGCAGGCACCATGAAAACGACCTATCGGACCCCGCAGTCCATGTGGCACGGAGTCACCGGCCTCCGCGACAATCTCCCCACCCTGCTGGTCGACTTCGTTGGGATGAAGGATTTTAGCGCCAGACTGATGGCGGAGGTGCTGAAGCCCCACTGGCCTATGCTCAGAAGCCTTCGCATTCCCTTCCCGAGATCTTTTCCGGGCACAGAGCTTCATAATCACTTGCTGGCCGAAGCCTTCGAGGACGCATCCGTCCGGGAGCAGCTCGCCAACGCCCTTCGCCCTCGCCTGACCGGAGCCCGGCTCCTCGGAATGCCGGCCGTGCTCGGCCTCCGCGCCTCCGCTTCCGTGATCGCCGATCTCGAAGAACGCCTCGAGGTCGGTATCTTCGAGGCTCCCACCCTGCCCCCCTCGATTCCGGCCCTGCGCCTCCGCGAAGCCTCTCAGGCGGGTCTTGAGGCACACGGCGCCCAGATTCTTCAAGGCAGAGCAGTCATCTCTCCCCTGACGGAGGGCTGCCGTTGCACCGGTGTGATCACCGGCACCACCCAATGGCGGGAGCCGTTGGAGGCGGACGGCATCATCCTGGCTACGGGTCGATTCTTGGGAGGAGGTCTCGTCGCCGATCGAAACGGGGTCCGCGAGCCCCTCTTCGGACTCCCGGTCACCCAGCCTCCCAGCCGGCACACGTGGCACCGCGACCATTTCCTGGATCGGCGAGGCCACCCCGTCAACGAGGCCGGGCTGGAAATCGATGAACGGTTTCGCCCTCTGGGACCAGGCGGCCGCCCCGCCTTCAAGAACCTCTTCGCCGCAGGATCCATCCTCGCCCACCAGGACTGGATGCGATCCAAGTGCGGGGCCGGCCTGGCCATCGCGACCGCTTACGGCGCGGTCGAGTCGTTTTTTCGAAACAACCCAAACAGACACGGATGAACACGAGACACGGATGGACACGGATAAGAGACTGCACGGATGGACACGGATAAAGAACAAGGAGACGTGGGGGTTGGTATGGGAAGAATGTCGATGGGGGTGCAGGTCGATCGGGTTACGGAGGGGATACTGGGAGCGGCCTTCGAAGTATCGAGCTCCTTAGGGCACGGGTTCCTGGAGGCGGTCTATCGAAAAGCCTTGGTCCATGAGCTGACGTTGAGGGCCATGTCAGTGGAGCAGGAAAAAAGGTTTGAGCTGACGTACAAGGGGACTTCAATCGGGCACTATGTGTGCGACCTTCTCGTGGCTAGCCTGGTCATTGTGGAGATCAAAGCCATTGATCAGCTCGCCCAGTCTCACGTGGGCCAGCTCCTCAACTACCTCAAAGCAGGCGACCTCAAAGTAGGCCTCCTCCTCAACTTCGGCCGCCCGAAGCTCGAATACCGAAGGGTTCTCCTGTAGCTTTCAACGGCTCGGTCTCCTGATCCCGTCAGTCCCTGTCTTTCATCCGTGTCCATCCGTGCAGTCTTTCATCCGTGTCCATCCGTGTCTCGTGTCCATCCGTGTCTCGTGTCTCCAAGGAAAACAAGCCGCAATGCACCGCCTCCTGCAGCTGCTCCTGGATCAGTTGAGGGCCCCAGAGGACCGGGCGGATTCCCTTCCAGCGGGATTGGAGGAAGGCCTTCATGTCTTCGATCCCTCTGTTGCCGGTGACGAGGGACCGCTCATAAAGGAATGCCGTGGTCCTGAGCCCGCAGAACGCGCCCTGGCAGGACCCTTTGCCCATGCGACTGTGCAGGCGGATGGCTTCGAGGTCGACGGTCTCCCCATCGGTTCGGAGCTGATCGACGATCTGTTCGACAGCACTCATGGGCACCATTTCGCATTCACAAAGCAGGGCATCGGTGGGGGCCCGGTGCTGTCTCCACAAGCCGGGTGAAAGGCCCGCGACGACCCAGTCGTTCACAGGGGCATTGGGCAGGGGCACATCACGGGTGAGACAAGGGACTTTGACCCCAAGACGGCTGCAGAGGAGATCCGCCGCCGTTTCAGCCGTGAGTCGGTAGGTGGTCAGCTTGCCGCCGATGACCGTTACCAGGTTGTCGAGCCCATCCTCCTCGTGGTCGAGAACCTCGCTGGCCCGCTTGATGCCACGGTCATCGGAGGAGGTGGGTCGCCCCAGGAGAGGTCTCACGCCCGCAAAGGCGCGCACAATACGGGTCGATTGGAGGGAGGGAACGAGCCGTGCCGCTTCCTCGATCAGGAAGTCGACCTCGTCCACGTCCGCATGCACCTGATCGAGATCGTCCACGCGAACGGAGGTGGTGCCCACCAATGATACCGTTCCTCCCGGCACGATGATATCCCCATCCGATGGGAGACGCAGTCGGTTGACGACTCGGTCCGTGATCCTGGGCTGGGTGATCAGCAAGCTTCCCTTTGACGGGACCACGGTCAGCCTCACCCCTGACAGCTCGGCGATCTTTCCCCCCCACGCCCCGCCCGCGTTGACGACCTGCTCCGCCTCCACCTCGATTTCCCGCCCGGAGCGAAGCTGGCGAAGTCGCACCGATTGGATGCGCCTGCCCTCACGCACCATGCCGACGGCTTGCGTGTAAGTCATCAACCGAGCGCCACGGGAGATGGCGTCGGCGATGTTGTCGTATGCCAATCGGAACGGATCGACGGTCGCATCGTCGACCCGATACACCGCGATGATGCTCTCCGACAAGGCTGGCTCGAGCTCTCGTGCGGTCCGGCAGTCGATGGGCTGAGCGGATATGCCACTGGTTTCACAACGTCGCGGAAATTCGGCGATGTAGGCTTCGCTGTCCCCGGCCACGGCCACGAAGAAGCCTCCCGTCGCTTCGCAGCATGCGGGCGCCGTCCGTTTCAGGACTTCGGATTCAGAGCGGCACTCCCGTGCCGTCGCCGGGTCATTGGAAACATAACGTGCCCCGCTGTGGAGCAGGCCATGGTTGGCGCCTGACGCCCCCGAGTCGACGTGGCCCTTTTCGACAACGAGGCATTCCACGCCGCGCAACGCGAGATCCCTGGCCAATCCGACTCCCGTGATCCCGCCCCCGATGATCAAAACCTGCGTCTGAATCCTGTTTTCGGTTCGGTTCATGGCAACAGCCTTTCCCGGTGAAATCGACACCCCCCTGATCCCTCAGCCCCTTCGCAGGCATGATTTAACCCCGGTTTCCCGCCAAGGTTCAATCGGTTTTTCATCCGCTGCGGTGGACTGCTCAACGATTCGGGCGGCGCGCGCAGCGGAGGCGGCCTCCTCCGCGTTTAGATGCCAAAACCATTGCGTGATCGCGGCCCGTCGCATATCGTGCCGGTGATCGCATCCGGATCAATCGCAGGGATGTTGGCGACGAAGGTTGAAACCGTTTGAGGCGTATTCTCATGATTCCATCGCTGCAGCAGCTCGACGCAAGCGCCGCGGGAAACATCGATGGCGTGCTCTTCGACATCGACGACACATTCACAACCTGCGGCAGGATCCCGGCACCGGCTTTCCGGGCCCTTTGGGACCTCAAGAAGGCAGGCCTTAAAGTGGCTCCCATCACGGGGCGTCCGGCGGGATGGTGCGACCATATCGCCCGCATGTGGCCGGTAGACGCGGTTGTGGGTGAAAACGGCGCCTTCTACTTCTGGCTCGATGAAGCCAAGGGCAAGCTCAAAAAGCGGTTTCTGGACCCCGAGCCCGTTCGACGGGAAAAACGGAGCCGGCTGAGGTGGGTGGGAGAGGAAATCCTTCGGTCGGTTCCCGGCGCAGCCCTCGCTTCGGATCAGGCGTATCGAGAAGCGGATCTGGCCATTGATTTCTGTGAGGACGTACCTCCTTTGGGCTGGGCCGACGTGGAGCGCATCTGCACGATTTTCAGGGATCGCGGAGCGACGTGCAAGGTTTCATCCATCCACGTCAATGGCTGGTTTGGGGAATACAACAAGCTTGCCATGACGCGCGTGATGGCCGCTGAGATTTGGGGAGTGGACCTGGATGCGAGCAGGGATCGTTTCGTTTTTTGCGGGGACTCCCCCAACGATGAGCCGATGTTCGGCTTCTTCCCACTCAGCGTCGGTGTGCGCAACGTCCTCGCCTTCATCGACCGGATGCATCATCTGCCGGCGTTTGTCGCCAATCAAGAAGGGGGCGAGGGATTTGCGGAGATCGTCGACACCATCCTTTCACTCAGACTTTCCCGACGGGCTGCGAGCCGAAGAGGAAGTGCCCTGCCATAGGTGGCGGCGCAGCAACAAGGCAGGCGGGGCCGGCCCCGCCTGCCTCATTCAGGATGAAGGTACACGCGTCGGATCAGAAGTCCGACATGTTGTCGTCATCAAACGGGATGATCTGCTCCGGGGTACCGGCTTTGGCTTTCGGGGGTAAGAAGCCGACATGCTTCCCGTTGCCGTTTCCATTGGCCGCTCTGGCCGCGGCTTGGATCTTGGTGGCCGGCACTTTGGGTCTGCCGAAGCCCACCACCGTTCTCTTCTCGGCGCGGGCTCGATGGCGCCCTCCTCCTTCCACAATGGCAGCGAGCTCGCGAACAAAACCTTTCATCTGCTCGGCCTGGGCATTCATCTCTTCAGCGGCCGCAGCGGACTCCTCCGCGTTGGCAGCGTTATGCTGGACCACCTTGTCCATCTCGGACACAGCCTTGTTCACCTGATCGATCCCCATCGCCTGCTCGCGAGACGCAACCGCGATCTCTCCAATGAGCTCGGCCACCTTCGAGGAGCTTCGGGCCACTTCGCCGAATGCCGTATTGGTCCTCTCCACCAGGTCTCCACCACTCCGGACCTTCCTGAGGGTGCCTTCGATCAGTGTCGCCGTGCTCTTCGCGGCCTCGGCCGCCCGCATGGCCAGGTTTCTCACTTCATCGGCCACAACCGCAAACCCGGCTCCGGCCTCACCCGCCCGCGCCGCTTCGACCGCCGCGTTGAGCGCCAGGAGGTTGGTCTGGAACGCGATCTCGTCGATCGTCTTGATAATTTTAGACGTCTCCTCACTGGCCTGCGTGATCTCATGCATGGAATGAGTCAGCTCGGTCATGGATTCGTTCGCTTCGCTGACCACCTGGTGTGCCTCTTTCATGAGATTGTCCGCGTGGCTCGCGTTGTCGGCATTCTGCCTCGTCATGGAAGACATTTCCTCCAGTGAGGACGATGTCTCTTCGATGGCGGCCGCCTGCTCGGAGGCCCCTTCGGCCAGGGACTGGCTGGATTCGGAAATGTGATTGGCTGCCGTTGCCACCGAGCCGGCGCCCGTATCGATCTCCCGGCTGATCCTGTGGAGGGGCTTCACAATGCTCCGGGCCACGGCCAGGACAAATCCGATGATGGCAATGAAGATCAGCCCTGCGGTGGAGTACATGGTGGTCTGCCACTTCTTGACTCCCGCATGGATGTCCTCGGTGACGCGTTGCTGGATCTTTTCGATATTATCCAGATAGACGCCCGTGAAGATCAAGTACTCTGTCCCGGGAACCATGACCGAATAGCTCACTTTCGGCACCTCGCCTTTTCCGGGCTTGTTGTACACATAGTCGACGAACCCGCCGCCCGATTTCGCTTTAGCTTGAAGCTCCACAATGAGCTCTCCGTTCTTGCCCTTTTGGCTGGCCATATCCATCCCTTCCAGCTCCTTCAGGATGGGATGGATCACACAGGTTGTACCCCTGAAGAGCGCAAAGTAGCCGGACTGGTCGGCCTCAAAGCGAACACCGCCTATCGCCTTTCGGATCAAGCTGATCCGCTGGTCTTCATCGGGTATCTCCTTGATCAGCTCGCCAAGGGCTCTCGCCAGGGAATCCGTTGCCACTTTGATCTTTTCCTGCTGCCCGGTGAGTCCCAATCCACCCGCGGTGGTGACGGCCGTCTTTTCGGACGCTTGCAGGGCCAGCCAGGAGAACGTGGCCATACTGGCAAAGATCAGAACCACCATGCCGAGGATCATCCACATCCGTGCGTTGACAGAAAGTCTACTGAACATGTTGAGCTCCCTCCTCACATCACAATCCTTGATTCACTCATTTCAGGCCTCTTTGAGCGCAAGTCGCGGCCGGCCCCCGTCCAAGGGTCTCCGCACCCTCGTGCGCCTTCGGCTACCGATCCCCTTCACTCCTCTCCAATGACGGGGGCTCTCGGCCATAAGCACCAAATCCCTCGATCTTGAGAAGCTCCTGAAGCTCCTGCCATTCCCGTTTGTCGTACGATTCCGTGCTCACCGCCTTGGACCACAATCGGTGAAAAAGGGCTTTGATTCGCTTTTGGCGAGTGAGCGAGTCCTCCAGCGGAAAGCGCGCCGGGCAGAGTCTTCTGAGCGCCAGCGTCCGATCTTGTGGGTCGCCCGGGCAAACGGGGCTACCGTCCTTCCCCTGGCCGAATCCTTCCTTCACGATCTCCCCTTTCTTGACAAACCGGCAGATGCGACATCGAGAGGCTGTCTCTCCACCGCCCGTACCGTTCTATGTTCTCTTTCCAGCATCCGATTCGCCTCGAGCCTCTCAAGAACGAGAAAGACGTCGTTCAGGCTGTCTTCCAATGAGGTCAGGAACGACGGGCAGAGCTCCAACGCAACCTTTAAGGTCTTTTCCTCCCATCGTCTCAGAACGAGGATCAACTTGGGAGGCAGCAGCCGCTTCCAAGTCGCAGCGAGCTGCTCGAGCTCCTCGCAATCGGTGACCGCCACCACGACCTCGCACGAGATCGGGACCTGGAGCAGCCGATCGATCAGGTGCTCAAGTGACAGGCAGACCTCGACGCGACTCTTCCACGGGGAGTCTACACAACCCGAGACCAACCCCGCGGCTGTCTCGGGCTCCGTTCCAGGGTAAAGCACGAATCCCATCTGCATGGCTCCTTCCCCTTGCATCCTCAGCATGCAGCCTATAAGGGCAAAGGCCGTGCCGTCGGAGGCGGGGCAAGAGCCGATGAGCCCCTTGAAACATTTCAATTGATTTATTAAAGGCTTACGCTCTGAAGTCTTCTTGGATGGGCGGGGCTCAGGTTTTGGAAGGCCGCTCTTTTCCTTGATTCTGGAAGAAATCTATTCCACGAACCTGGAAAAGTCCGCTCAAGGAAGGAAATGTTCCAGGAATATGGAACGGGGCAACAGCCTCCTCCGTCGTGCGCATGGGAACCTCACCGTCGAGCGTTCGTGCTACTGCAGCGCGTTCTTGAATCGAGGGATGTTGTGCTCCTTGAGGACCATGTACAGCTTGGACTGGGAGAGGCCAGAAAGCCTCACCGCCTCTTCCCGGTTCCCCTTGGCTTGCTCCATGAGCGCCGTGAGGTAGTGCTTCTCGGCCTCGGCGATGAAGGCTTTCCAGGTTGGGACCGGATCGTTGCAGAGATCCTTGAGCGGAGGTGGGGCGAAGCAACGGCCGCTCGACGCATCCGCGGGCTCTTTATAGATGTTCCTGGCACGGATTTCGGGAGGAAGATGGTGGGGTTGAATTTTCTCTTCGTTGCGTGCAGCCGCAAAGGCTCGCTCGAGGACCTGCACCAGCTCACGGACATTGCCGGGCCAGTCGTAGGCCCGCAATGCTTCCATGAGCTCCGCTGAGACGCCTTTGAGCTCCGCGCCGTACCGCCGGCCCAACCGCACCAAATGGTGTGTCACCAAGGCGGGGATATCGTCTTTGCGCTCCCTGAGCGCCGGGAGACGGATATGAACGCCGTTGAGCCGAAACAGCAGATCCCGCCTGAACAAACCGTTCTCGACGAGGCGATGGAGGTCCTTGTTGGTGGCGGCGACCACCCGAAAATCACTTTCGGTTTCTCTGTCGGAGCCAAGGGCACGGAACCGCCGCTCCTGGATGGCTCGCAGGAGCTTCGGTTGCAGAGCAAGCGGGAGGTCACCGATCTCGTCCAGGAAAAGGGTGCCGCCGTGAGCTTGCTTGAGCAGCCCGAGCCTTGCCAGACCTGCACCCGTAAAAGCTCCCCGTTCGTGCCCGAAAAACACGCTCTCGGCGAGGGTTTCCGGAATGGCGCCGCAATCCGCGACCACCAGCGAGCTTGTGGATCGAGCGCTGTTGTCATGGAGGGCCTTGGCGAAGAGCTCTTTGCCGACCCCCGTTTCGCCGGTAATGAGCACGCTCGCGTCCGTTGCGGCCGCTTGAGCCAGTTCGTCGAGACAGGCCTGAAGCGCTGGCGAGCTTCCGATGATGGCGTCACGCTTGAGGCGTCTGGGCTTCAGGAGAGTCCGTTTCTCTTCTCGATACTGAAGCGCCCAGGAGGTGTAAACACGCACATCCTCAAAATTGAGGGGCTTGACGATAAAATTCCACGCGCCATGCCGGAAGGCGATCTCAGCGGCGTTTCTCGTTCCTGCCCCCGTAATGATGATGACCTGCGGCGCACCGGACCCGCGCAGGAATGTCGGCAGCGCATCCAGCCCGTATCCGTCGGGAAGCTCGAGATCGAGGAAGACGAGGTCGCAGTCCTGCCGCTTCGCCGTCGTAAGCCCCTGCTCCAGGGTCCCGCAAGCTATCGCCTCATGCCCCAGGGCTCGAAGGAGCTCGGACAGCACATTACGAATTGCCGGATCATCATCAACAATGAGGACCTTAGCCATTTCCGCCCTCCTCAAGCGTCTGACGGGATTGATTCAGGACCCTCCGGATCGTAGCCGAAAAGGCCGCCAGGTTGTAAGGCTTCCGAACGTATTCCGTGATTCCGGCCGCCTCGGCGTCCAGTTCGGAGAACTGGTCGCTCTGGCCGCTGCACATGATGATCGGTATGCCCGGACGGATCTGGTGAATCCGTTCGGCCAGTTTTCCTCCGGTCATACCGGGCATGGTAAAGTCCGTGATGACTAAGTCGAACGTGTCCGGTTTCTTGCAGAACACTTCAAAGGCTTCGAGGCTGCTCGAGAGTGCAACGACCTGATATCCGAGGCTTTGCAGGAGACCTTTGCCCATTGCAACGAGAGTAATCTCATCATCGACGAGCAGAATGTGCTCGTTCCCGTATTCGAACGGAGCCACCTCCGGTTGGCAGCGACCGACGCTCGTCTCAATGACCGGCAGGATGACCCGAAAGACGGCGCCCATTCCAGGACTGCTCACAACCTCCACCTTGCCCCCGAAGCGCTCGACAATGCCATGAACCACCGCCAATCCGAGCCCGGTTCCCTTGTCTTTTTCCTTGGTTGTGAAGTAGGGGTCGAAGATCTTGTCGCGAATCGCCGGATGGATACCCGGGCCGGTGTCACTGATCGTGAGCACAAAGTAATGTCCGGGCGGAATTTGAGGATCAAGCAACGGACGTTCCGCCGTCTGCGCGATCTCCTGGGTGCTCACACCTAGAACACCCCCTCTGTCCATCATGGCGTGATAGGCATTGGTGCAAAGATTCATCACGATTTGATGGATCCGGGTCGGATCGGCCAACACAACCGTGTCCTGGGTCTGGATGGACTGGGAAATCTCGATGGTGGAGGGGATGGAAGCCCGAACCAGCTTCAAAGCCTCCTTGACCACGGGTGTGACGAGGATGGGCTGAGGCTGCTCTTCGCTCTGGCGGCTGAACACCAGGATCTGCTGCACAAGCTCCTTGGCCCGCTCCGAAGCCTGCAGCACTTCACCCACAAACGACCTGGCCTTGGCGTCATCCGGCAATGCCAACCGGGCGAGCTCGCTGTAACCGACAATGGCCGAAAGGATGTTGTTGAAATCGTGGGCGATCCCGCCCGCCAGTCGACCGATGGCCTCCATCTTCTGTGCTTGAGAGAGCTGCTCTTCGAGCTTTTTCCGCTCCGTGACGTCCACGGCCACCGTAATGGCTCCATCGACTTCGCCCGTTGCGCTCAGGAGAGGAGCGTAGTGAACATCATGAACAAAGCCTCCTGCCTCGATGATTGCCGAAAACTCCTCACCCGACAGCACTCGGCGGAGGTGCGTCAAGACCTCGGGCAGTTTGCGAAATCGCTCGTATCCGGACTGTCCCTGGATCTCACTCGAACGAAAGCCGAAGGCGGCCAATCCCTTGCCGTCCGCAAGCGTGATCGTGCCATCACGATCGATGGCGTACAGGATGACCGGAGCATTGGAGATGACCGTGTGCAGGAGCTGACGATTTGCCCGCAAGGCTTCCTCGGCCTGCTTACGCTCGGTGATGTCCATGGCCATGGCGACATACCCGGCGCTCGGGTCCGCGGGGTCGATGGCGGCCACATTCAAGATGATGTTGATGAGCGAGCCGTCCTTTCGGCGACAGCGCAGCTCCGTCGAGAGGGAGCCGAGCTTCCATGACCCCGAATTGAGCATCTTGCCCACTCTGAAATAATCTTCTTGTGACTCGTAGAGCATCCGAGCCGACCGGCCGATCAGCTCCTCCGCGGTATAGCCGAACATCCGCGTCATGACCGTGTTCACACGCGCAAACACGCGGTCTCGCAGGAGGCAGATCCCCACGGGAGCAGCCCGGAACATGCTCCGCAGCTCCAATTCGCTGGTGCGTAGGGCCTCTTCGGCCTGCTTGCGCTCGGTGATGTCCGTGTCCGTCCCGCAGAGAAGCAATGGCGCCCCTTCAGGGGTACGCTCCACGATATTGCCGCGCGAGAGGATCCAAACCCAGGAGCCGTTCTTGGCCTGCATCCGGAATTCCGTTTCGAATTTTGTGTCCTCTCGCGAGCGCAGGACCGCCATCATTCGATCTGCAGCTGCTTGAAAATCCTCCGGATGGCAGAGCTGCTCCCACTTCTCATGCGACATAGGGAATTCCTGGTCCTCATAGCCGAGAATCTCATACCACCGAGGGCTGAAGTAACTTTCGTGAGTAACCGCATTCCATTCCCAGATGGCATCGGCCGTGGCCGTCACAGCCAGCGACAGTCTGCGCTCGTTCTTGCGGAGGGTCTCTTCCGCCTGTTTCCGCTGGACCACCTCTTGCTCCAGCTCCGCGGCGTACGCGCGGGTCTGCTCCAAGAGGCGAGCATTGTGGACACTGACGGCAAGCTGGTCTGCCACTGTTTCGAGGAGGTTGGCGGAGGTCTCGAAGTCACGCTCGGATTTGGAGGCAACACCGAGGGCTCCAATGGTTTCGTTGCCAAGCCGCAGTGGAATCGCCGCAAAGGAATGGAGACCCTCCTGCTTGCAGACTTCCCAGGAGCACCGGGTATCCTGGTGAACATCCCGGCAGTACATGGACCGGCCCTCTCGCACAGCCAGCCGACAAAGACAATCGCCGACGCGCTGTGCCGGCGTCGTATCGATTGGATGGTCCCAGGGAGCGGGTCCACACGCGCTCAGGTGGAGATCCTCCCCCTCGCGCATGAAGAGAACCGCCAGTTCGAGGTTAAGCACTTCGACGATTGTTTTGATCGCCACATTGCACGCGTTCTCGAGCGAGGTCTGTGAGGTGACCGCCCGAGTCAGCTGATTGAGGACGGCCAGCTCGTCCCGATGTTTCCGCAGTGCTTCTTCCGCCTGCTTGCGCTCGGTGATGTCGAGCATGACCACGATGAGCTCCGTAGCGCCACGATCATCATTCTGCGAAGCCATGCTGATTTGCACGTAGATACAGGAGCCGTCCTTGCGACGCAGCCGCGCTTCGGCAATCCCGAGCCCTTTTTCTTGGATTCCCTCGTAAAGGAGTCGACCGACGCGCTGGTATTCCTCGTCGTCGGGGTACAAGATGCGGGTGTCCTGGCCAACGAGCTCCTCCTTCTCATAGCCTAAGAGCTCAACGATTCCATCGTTCACAAACTGGGTCGTTCGATTCGGGCCTACGACACCGATGGCCACCGGAGCAAAGTCAAAGATCTTGCCGAGTCGTGCTTCATTCTCGCGCAGGCGTGCATTTGCCGCATCGAGCGCATCAGCCATCTGATTGAACGACTGCGCGAGCTCACCGAGCTCATCATTGGACATGACGTCCGCTCTCGCCATGCCGTCTCCGGATGCCATCTGTCGTTGCACATCCATGAGTCGACGGATGGGCGCCACAACCAGCTTGCGAAGCGCCAATTCCATCAGCACCGTTAAGAGCAGCGTCCCGCCGAGCATGACCAGGGTGATCAAGCCTGCGGTTCGCACCTTCACCAGTGCTTCGTCTTCCTTGTCAACCAGGAGGAGCTTCCATGGTGTGGACGGGATCTGACGGTAATGGACGCGGCACGCCTCACCCTTAAGCGAAATATGGATGGGGCTAAGTGCACCCGACCGGAGTGCATCAATCAACAGCCGGTCCGCTGCCGATGGTGCCGATGGAGCATCCGAGATGCTGCTCCCCTCCTCATCCACCAGGAGGGCAAAGCCGGTCGGCCCGACCTTGATCCGACGGACCTGATCGAGCAGCAGGGAAACCCGAATCCTGCCTCCCAAGGCACCGAGGCGGTCCCCCTTCTCGTTGAGCACGGGAGCCACGATGAGCACGCTCGGCTCCCCCGTTGCCCGGCTCACCATGGCCCCAGTGATAACCGCCTCCCCTCGCTCAACCGTGGGATCGAAAGGTCGATCACCGCCATAGAAGCGCTCTCCCGAGGATGAGTGGACGACTCCCTCCGCATCGCCGAAATAGACTGCCTCGATCTCCCTGAATCTCGCCTCCCACTGGCGCATCCGTAACGAGATTTCAGGCAGATGCCCCTCTCGAAGAGCCCGAGTGGCCGCAAGAGCCTTCAGGCTGGTCAGGTTTTTGTCGAAGAAGCCTCGAATCGCCTCGGTGTGCCGCTCCAGTTCGACCAGAGCACGTTCATTGGACTCCTGGACCAGAGCCTGCCTGTGTGACAGGAAGCCGGCGATGAGAATAGCCGGCCCCCCGATCACGAGCGGAAACAGCGCCAGGATGAGGATCTTCGAGGTCAATCTCATGACACGCTAGCACGCTTCAGATTGATGCTTCTCATAGAGGGCCAAATGGTTCTTCAACATCTCCGGGATGGGCAAGCTGTATGGACATCGGTCCGTACACTCCCCGCATTCGATGCAGTTCCTGACCGATTCCATCATCTTCGCGGCAAACCCCGCCGCCTTGCGACCGCTCATTCTACGAGCGACAATCGGATAGTTCATGGCCGGTGTGATCATGACCCCGTGCTCACACGGCTGACAGTACTCGCATCTCCTGCAAAACTCTTGCCCAAGCTCGGCGCGCCAACCCTCCATGGCGGCGAGATCGGCCTCCGAAACGGCATTTTCTTTGTCATAGAGCGCGACGATCTGATCCACCTGCTCCACCGCGTCAAAGCCGGGGAGGGGAATCACATCCGGATGCTGACGCAGGAACTTGAAGCACAGCTCGCCGTCGTCCAGTACGCCGCCCCCAAAGGGCTTCATGGCGAGAATTCCAATCTCCAGCTCTCGAGCAAGGGGATGGAGCACCTCGATGGGCTTCGACTCGATGAAATTGAAAGGAAACTGAATCGTACTAAAAAGCCCCGTCTCCAGCAGCTTGATCGCCATCTCAATGCTGTGGGAGGTCAGGCCGACATGCCGAATCCTGCCATCCTCTTTGGCTCGAAACACGGCTTCCAAGGCTCCGTCCGGGCCCGTGATCTTCTCGTAGTCGGCTTCGAGCGACAGCTGATGGATCTGAAAGAGATCAATGTAGTCCGTCCGCAACCGCTTGAGACTGAGCTCGATGTCCGCCGTGCCCCCCGCTCGGTCACGTTTGAGGGACTTGGTGGCCAGGACGACCTTGTCCCGAATGCCGTCGAAGGCAGTCCCCATCTTTTCCTCGCTGTCGAGGTACATGTTGGCGGTATCATAAAGCGTGATTCCAAGGTCATAAGCCCGTCTGAGAATGGTCACGGCCTCAGCCGTCGCAAGACGAATGATGGGAATCCCTCCAAAACCGACTTCCGATACTGTGAGTCCAGTGTTTCCAAGCTCCAGGGTGCGCATGTCAGGTCTTCTCCTTTTGCAGCGGTTTCATCTTGTCTGATCGGTGCAGGACATTCGCCTTCGCAATGACCGGATCCTTGACTGAATTTGCTTCCCACGCGCCGATACACGGCTTCTCAGCAGCCGGCTTGAGCCTTAGCTTGTTTCTCGGCGATGGTTTCTTATGTTGATGACAATGGATTCACGGATGCATTCACCTGCAGTCAAGTTTCACACAGGAGGCCCCCATGAACCGAAGATCCACTCTGGCTGTTGCCTTGACTCTGTTCTCGCTGCTGCTCGCGCTTCCTGCGTTGGCGGCCGGCCCTGTCCAGCTCCCGAGTCCGCAGACGGAGGGGGGCAAACCGTTGATGCAGGCTTTGAAAGACCGGATGACGACGCGCGCCTTCGGTGAGGGGAAGCTCCCGCCTCAAACGCTTTCGAATCTCCTGTGGGCCGCTTTCGGCATCAATCGCCCGGACGGCCGCCGAACCGCTCCGTCCGCGAAAAACTGGCAGGAATTCGACATCTATGTACTGACCCCCGACGGATCATTCCTGTGGGACCCCCAAGGAAACGTCCTCAACCCCATCAGTGACAAAGATAGTCGGGGAATGGCGGGAACGCAGGCCTTCGTCAAAGAGGCCGCTGTGAACTTGGTCTATGTTGCGGACTACTCGAAAGTGAGCGGCGGAGCCGACAAAGACATTTGGGTCGGCGCCGACGCGGGCTTCATCAGCCAGAATGTCTACCTCTTCTGTGCATCGGAGGGGTTGGCGACGGTCGTGCGCGCCAGCATCGACAAGGAAACGCTCGGCAAAGAATTGAAACTGAAACCGGACCAGAAAATCATTCTGTCGCAATCGGTGGGAT
>CAZIEW010000076.1:20687-26137 GCA_964538515.1 uncultured Syntrophobacteraceae bacterium | reverse complement strand
CGTCGGCCACCACCGCGAATCCGGCACCCGCCTCGCCCGCCCGGGCCGCCTCGACTGCGGCGTTGAGCGCCAGCAGATTGGTCTGGAACGCGATCTCATCGATGGTCCTGATGATTTTTTGCGTCTCTTCGCTTGCCGAGGAGATCTCCTGCATTGATCCCGTTAGACGGACCATCGAGGTGCTGGCGCGATCCACAATCCGCTTCACGTCCTCCATGAGGCGATTGGCGTTGCCGGCGTTTTCTGCGTTTTGACGGATCATCGACGACATTTCTTCGAGCGATGAAGACGTCTCTTCGATGGCCGCGGCCTGCTCAGATGCCCCTTCGGCGAGCTGCTGACTGGCCGAGGAAACCTGCGAAGATGCCGCGGCAACCTGCTCTGCCCCATCTCCAAGACCTTGAGCAACGCGAGTGATGGGCTTGGAGACGCCGCGCGCGAAGAAGAGAACCATCGCCAACGACACGCCAAGCATGATGGATCCCATTACAAGGATCCCGTTTCGGATGGAGCGCACGGGAGCGAGGAATTCATCGTTGTCGAGGGTCGTGATCACGCGCCACTGCGCGGTTGGAACGGGAGCGAACCCACCCGTCTTGTCAACATCCTGAAACCGGTAGAGCTCGACGCCCTGCTGTCCACCCAGGATCTTCTCCGCGATCGATTCCATCCCCTTGAGCTTCTGGATGTTAGCGCTCAGGATGAGGTCTTTGTTGGGGTGGGCGATCGCGGTCCCATCCTTGTCCACCATATACGTATAACCGGTCTTGCCGACCGTGGTCCCGGCGATCTTCTCCCTGAGAGCGTCCGTTTTCAGCACGACAGCGGCCACACCGACCACCTCGCCCGATGCCCCTAGCACCGGAGCCGCGACGGGAGCGACGGGGTTGCCGGTCTTCTTGGATTTGACGACCTGCCCGACGTTGGCTTTCCCGCCTTTGGCGATCTTGAAATACTCGCGATCGGCGATGGAGATCCCTTTGGAGCCACCCGCTGCGTCGGCGTAGATGACCCCGTTCAAGTCCACGACGATGATGCTCTCATACTGACTTCCGACCTGTTTCATCGCGTTGACGAGCCGCTGGGAGAGACTTTCCACGCCGTTCACCTCGGATGCGCTCCCCGACCGACTCACCTGCGAAGCCACTTCAACCACCGTATTGCCCGAAGCGATCTCTCTGACCATCGCTATTTCGGCGTTGATGGCAACGTCAACCATCTCGGCGGCGCCTTTGGCCACGGCGAGAAGCTCCCTGTTCGACGCATCTCGCAGGGCACCCGTCGCATGATGAAGCGCATAGGATCCAATCATAAGAGTCGGAATCAGCACGAGGCCGATTCCACCAAGGAGCAGCTTGAGATTCAGGGTCAACCGTTTCATCGCGAATTCATTCCCTCCGAGCTGAAGAACGTGAGGAGCAGCAAGAAGCAACCTTAGCCATCTTCCTGAACACGAGAAGGATCATTGCTGTTTGCGGCAGCACACCCTCTTTCGGCAGGAACGGTTCCGGCCTTAAATCAGCCGGGCGACACCCACCCTTAAAACCGTCATTCAAAGCAATGGGCGGGATGCGACACTCTTCAGCGGCACCCGCAAAGCTCCTTTGATTTTTCCAAACGGAAGACGGTACGACTCAATTTGTTCTTGACAGCCGTGTGCCTGTCGGTTACGGGTAGCGTGAAGATGTTCTCTGAGTGTCAGTGGAATGGTTTAACGACGGAGCTGTTCATGAGCCAGGCGGGCAGAAGCTTTTATTATTGCTTTTATTTTTATTATTCCAAAGCGTCTGCCTGGAGGCTGTCATGATGCGTCGTTGAGAACTTTTTGAGCATCAAGAGCCGCAGGTGGACGCAACCTGCGGCTCTTTTGGTTCCTGGGGGCTGTGGGTTAAAGACATCAGCCCCTTTTTTATTTTTCAGCAGAGGAAGGAGACGGATCATGCAGCGTATCGACGACATTCGCATCAGGGAATTTACGCCGCTCATCTCACCGGTGACCCTGAAACAGGAATTTCGCATGACGGAGAAGTCCCACGAAACGGTGGTCCAGAGCCGTGAAACCATCTCCAGGATTCTGGAGAAGAGAGACTCCCGAATGCTCGCCATCATTGGGCCATGCTCCATCCACGATGAAACGGCAGCGTTGGAGTATGCTCAGCGGGTCAAAGACTTGGGCGAAAAAGTCAGCGATACGCTCTACCTGGTCATGCGGGTCTATTTTGAGAAGCCGCGAACCACGGTGGGTTGGAAGGGGCTGATCAATGACCCCTGGCTTGACGGTTCCAACGACATCGTTTCGGGGCTCCGAAAGGCGAGAAGCCTCCTTCTGAAAATCACCGGGATGGGCGTGGCTACCGCCACCGAAATGCTCGACCCCATCACCCCACAGTACATCGCGGACTTGGTCAGCTGGAGTGCGATCGGAGCTCGTACCACCGAATCCCAAACGCACCGCGAAATGGCCAGCGGGCTTTCCATGCCCGTGGGGTTCAAGAACTGCACTGACGGGGGTCTCGATACGGCCATAAACGCCATCATCGCCTCATCTGCTCCCCAGAGTTTCCTGGGAATCGATTCACACGGCCAGACGTGCATTGTCCAGACCACCGGCAACCCTCACACCCACCTTGTACTCAGAGGGGGTACCCGCCCGAATTACGACTCGGTGAGTGTCATGGAAGCCCTGGAGCTCCTGAGAAAGAAGAACTTGCCCGAAAGCATCATGATTGACTGCTCCCACGACAACTCCCGCAAGAATCACCGGTTCCAGTCGGTCGTCTGGCAGGATGCGATCAACCAGCGGATGGACGGAAACAGCGGCATTGTTGGACTCATGCTCGAGAGCAATCTCCATGAGGGGAGCCAGAAGAACACTTGCGAGCTGTCGACCATGAAATACGGTGTTTCCATCACCGACGCATGTATTTCCTGGGAGTTGACGGAACGACTGATCCTCTCGGCTCATGACCATCTGAGCGGTTTGCCCGGCTCTTCCAACGGAGAAGCCATGCCTCGGATGGAACGTTACCAGGTCGGATAAGTTGCACAGGATTGGTAGGCTCATGCTAGATGTCGGTTGAGGGTATTCACGAACCTTATGAAAGCAAGGCAGGTGCCGTCTGAGGGTTGTCGGATCCAATTGCTCCAACCCCTGAACCACGGTTTCATGAAAGTTGCCATCAAACTGGGCTTGATCATCCTCCATGGCATAGGTCCGCATCCAGCCATCGCGAGACTCCAGGTCACACCAGGCCGCAGCCGAGGTCCGTGTGTCAGCCGACTCCGTGGGGGGATCTTCGCTATCCGGCAAGAACATGGGGTACCCGTCAGGCTCGTCGCTTATGGCTGCCGTCCTGAATAGGTCGAAATTGCTTTACTTGAAGGCGAGGAAGAGCGGTCTCATCAAGGCCATGATGACGACCGGAATCGGGGTAGTATTGGGTCTCGGGGCGATTGTTCATGCAGCCTCGCAGATCAACACCGGATGGCTCACGACGTTTTTTTCAGATGTTCACACATCAACGCAGTGACGACCGCCGCCCTGGAGACTGTCCCGCTTCCGCCCCGCTCCTGGTTGGAAAACCGTTGGGAATAACCGCCAGTTAGGAGGCGCCGAAACGCGCCCGGGGCCTATAAATTGGTGCCTGGGGCGGGAATCGAACCCGCACGCCCACAAGGAGCAAAGGATTTTAAGTCCTTTGTGTCTACCAGTTCCACCACCCAGGCTTAGGGGGAATCTGATCGAGCTAATATCAAAAAGGGCGGAGCTGACACAAGGAAAAAGGACTCATAATGCCGGGACGTTCGGCCGTTAAGGGTCCTATGAAAGGGAGCAAGCCTGAGCGGAAATCGCCGGGAAGACAGCCGATGCTTCAGACCTCGAGACGGTAGACGCATGATTGCCAAAGTCCACACCTGCAGCCTCCTTGGAATCGACGCGATTCTCGTGGAGGTGGAAGTCGCCTTGTCCGCGGGGCTTCCTTATTTCGCGACCGTCGGCTTGCCGGACAACATCGTGCGCGAAAGCAAGGATCGCGTTAAGACCGCGCTGCAAAACAGCGGGTACCCGTTTCCTGCCGAGCGGATCACCGTGAATCTTGCTCCAGCCCACCTGAAAAAGGAAGGGGCGGGGTTCGACCTGCCCATCGCCGTCGGGATTCTTGCGGCAGTAGGCGTGGTGGACCGAACGAGGGCGGATGAGCTGATCCTGGTCGGAGAGTTGTCGCTGGATGGACGGGTGAAACCGGTCACAGGCTGTCTCCCGATGGCCATTCAGGCACAAAAAGCCGGTTACAAGGAGATCATTCTGCCGGCGGAGAACGCTCCCGAAGCCGCGGTCACCGACGGCATTCAGGCTCTGCCGGTCCGCCATCTGAGCGACGTCGTGGAGTTCCTCCGCGGCCGGCGCACGATCGACCCCGAGCGCCACGACCCGGCAGCCCTCTGGGAATGTGCCGGCAAGGATGAGATCGATTTCGAGGAGGTGAAGGGTCAGGAGCTCTCCAAGCGCGGGCTGGAAGTGGCCGCGGCTGGGTCACACAACGTCCTGATGATCGGCCCACCAGGGTCGGGGAAGACGATGCTCGCTCAGCGCATGGCCGGCATCCTTCCCATGCTGAGCTTCGAGGAGGCGCTAGAAACCTCCAAGATCTTCAGCGTGGCTGGGCTCCTCCAGGACCGGCCCCTGATGGTCCAGCGCCCCTTTCGGTCGCCTCACCACACCATATCCGACGCCGGTCTCGTCGGCGGCGGGCAGATCCCGAGGCCCGGCGAAGTCACGCTGGCTCACAACGGCGTGCTCTTTTTGGATGAATTCCCCGAGTTCCGCCGCAATATTTTGGATCTTCTCCGACAGCCCCTTGAAGACGGGCAGGTGACCATCGCGCGGGCAGCGATCTCCCTCACGTATCCTGCGAGGTTCATGCTCGTCGCCGCCATGAACCCCTGCCCCTGCGGATACGCCGGAGACCCCTTTCACGCCTGCATCTGCTCGTCGACCCAGGTGCGCCGCTATCGCAGCAGGATTTCCGGCCCCATCCTCGATCGCATCGATCTTCATTTGGAAGTCCCCGCCGTCCGTTACGAAGACCTGCGTAGCGCCACTCCCGCCGAGACCTCCACCGCCATTCGCGAGCGCGTGGTTGCCGCCCGCGAGCGGCAGCTCGAACGGTTTGCTTCCGACAGGATCTATTCCAACGCCATGATGAAGCCCCGGCACATCAAGAAATACTGCCAGCTGGACGACACCTGCCTGCGGCTGCTCGAGCAGGCAACGGAGCGACTCGGACTCAGTGCCCGAACCTATCACCGCATCCTAAAGGTTGCGCGAACCATCGCGGACCTCGATCTCCAGGACGCCATCGCACCCCACCACCTCCTCGAAGCCATCCAATACCGCTGCCTGGACCGAAGGGTGACGTGAAATGCTCAATCGGACACGCATGAGCACT
>CAZIEW010000076.1:0-20587 GCA_964538515.1 uncultured Syntrophobacteraceae bacterium | reverse complement strand
CTTCGGGTCAAGTCTTGCAATAAGATCTTCAGCGAGATAGCATCGAGCCAAGAGAAAGCCGATGCGCATCGAGTTTTCTGTGACCGTGTACCATGGGAAGATCCCAAACAGCCGGCGGTGTCTATGGCGCGCTCAACGACAGGACACGGGGCTTAACGAGCTCCTATAGCCAGCCCCGAACCTTGATCCGAGGCTGGTGCTATGATTCGTGATTTTGAAACGAGTATTGTCTTGAAGCACGCTTTCTGGCGTGCTCCTGCCTTGTTATGGCTGTCTTACTTCGTGTGACTTCCCCAAAAAAGCGAAAGGCTCTTAAAAAGACTGCATGTCATCCATAGGGATTACCTGTTGGGGCCGAAGGTGTTTGGGCTTCCGCTGAGATCCATTCCCTCGCTTGCCGTTGCTCCCGACGTGTGACTGCAAGACGCCCTGCACTGACATCGAGAGGGAATCGCTGGATTTCTTTTCCTGCTCTTTTGCTCCTTTAGAATCGACAACCGATCGATTTCGGGCTCCCACAAGCCTCGCAAGACCGACCACCAGCCCTCGCACTTGATCGCTTTGGGAGTTCATGTCCTGGGTGATCGAAGCGGTCTCCTCCGCGCTGGCTGCATTCTGCTGTACGACCTTGTCCATCTCCTGGACGGCTTGGTTGAGGTGATCGATGCCCTGGGCCTGCTCCGTCGATGCGGCTGCGATTTCACCCACCAGCTCACCCGACTTGGTGATCATGGAGGTTACTTCGCCGAAGTCATGGTTGGTTTGCCCAACCAGATTCGCCCCCACCCTGATCTTCTTGACGGTGTCTTCAATAAGGGCTCCCGTATTCTTGGCGGAATCCGCCGCACGCATGGCCAGGTTTCTCACCTCATCGGCAACAACGGCGAAGCCTGCTCCGGCCTCCCCGGCCCTTGCGGCTTCAACAGCGGCGTTCAGGGCAAGCAGGTTGGTTTGGAAGGCGATCTCGTCAATCGTCTTGATGATCTTCTGTGTTTCTTCGCTCGCCTTGGAAATCTCTTCCATGGAGGAGGTCAGGCTGTGCATCGTCGTGTTTGCCCGCAAGACAATCTGGTTCGTTGTCTTCATGAGCCGGTCCGCCTCGCCCGCGTTCTCCGCGTTCTTCCTGGTCATGGAGGAGATTTCTTCAAGAGATGCCGATGTCTCCTGGATTGCCGCCGCTTGCTCGGAGGCACCTTCGGCCAGTTGCTGGCTTGCTGAAGAGATCTGTCGGGCAGCGGAAGCGATGTGCTCGGCGCTCTCGGTAAGCCCGTCAACCGCTCGATTGATGGGACGCGCGGTACTTCGTGCAACCAGCCACGAAAGAGCCAACAGTCCAAGTCCGACCAACCCGGCCGCCCCAAAAAAGAGCAGGCTGATTTGCCGCATCTCGGTCTGGATGTCGTCTGTATACACTCCCGTTCCGATTATCCACCCCCAAGGCTCAAACACTTTGACAAAGGAAACCTTGGACACGGGCGCCTCTTTCCCTGGCTTGGGCCACATATAGTCCACGAAGCCCTCCCCTTTTTCCTTGCAGGTTTTGACAAACTCTATGAAAAGCGCCTTCCCGTTCGGGTCTTTGATGCCGCTTATGTCTTTCCCATCCAGCTCGGGCTTGAATGGATGCACGATCATTTTGGGAATGAGATCATTGATCCAGAAATACTCCTGCCCGCTGTACCGGAGAGTTTTGATCCTGAGAGCTGCCCGCCTTTGAGCCTCTTCACGAGAGAGCTCACCCGACTTGACTCGGGCTTCATACTCCGCCATGAGACTGAAGGCGATATCAGCCGCCCCTTTGATCATCGTCCGTTTGCTTTCGTGCACCCTTGTTTCGATCTTCATGTAGACAAACGCGAGAACGATCGAGAAGCCAACCACCGCAGCTACGCCCAGTGACATCATTTTTCCGGAAAGTCCGATTTGCCGAGACATAATCCCCCCTTATGGCTTTTACCTCTTGAGTGATGAAGAACAATAGACCATCTTCTGAGCCTTTCTGCTGATCGACGCTCAGTCACACCAATGGGCTCGCAAGAACAAAATTCCACAGGAGCCGGGAGGACTCTGGTTGGCCCGTTCTGTTTGATCAATCCAGCATGTGAGTTGCGTGGGAGATTGACGTGAGCTTCGTCATCACAAGGATTATCGGCCATCCGCCGACGGCGGATTACGCTTATCTTGGCATCGGACCAGTGCTGGTTTCGCTCTGGGATTATCCACCTCTCTCGGGAGGACTGCAGTCCCCCTCGAGAAGCAGTTAAGGTGAATTATGTCCGGCAGGCCCAACCGGCGCAGCCTGCCGTTGAAATCGCGAAACAGGGTGTAAGAACCAAAGCAGAAGGATTGGGAGGGAAGCAGGATGAGCCGGTGCAGGCGCAGCCATGCGAGGTGTGGCGTTGTCCTCGGGACCCGGCTCAACCCCGCTCCCTTCAGGATGCCGCATCGACGAAGACAATCCGCGGCTGGCCAGGCCCTCCAAAAAACCAGACGCTGCTTCTGTCCGAAAGCTGGATCGAGAAAGAGTGGCTCCCCCCATCGCCCTCCCAGCCGGCGGAGAACACTGTCTTCCCCAGGAGAATAGAGGAGATGTCTGTCAGCGAGCCGATGGCTGCCCCGGCACTCGCATCGTGCGGGTTCTCCTGTGCGCTGCACCGTCTATACCGAATACTCATGCCTGCCCTCCTTCAAGGCGTTGAGTGGGTCGCTACGCCCCCTGGTCGGGGGGATCAACGTGCCTTTTTTTGAGAAAATCGTGCATGCGCACAATCTTGCGCCCGTCTCCCCCTTCCCCACGGTCCCTGCGCTTCCTCATGTCATCGATGGATTGACGCAGCTGCTGGTTGTTGCTCACGAGCTCATCGATCTCCCGCTCCCGATCGCGCCACCGCTCGATGAGATGAAGCGGATGCAGGTCGAGATCCATGAGCTTGCCGACCATTTCGATGCATCGGGCCATGAGCAGCTCATGGGGCGTCTCCAGGTAGAACGGGAGATGGGCCCACAGGCCGAGGCAGGGATAGGTGGACGCCCTGGTCGACTCCATGATTGCCGATTGCACCGCGCCCGGGCCGGCATAGTCCACCTGTCGGCATCCGAGATCCAGGGCACGGTTGTAAGCTCCAGGATCCTGAACGATCGCCGAGATGACAATCTCATCGTGAAAGATCTGGTCATAGAGGCTGCCCAAGAGGACGAGCTCCTCACACCCCCACGCTTTGAGAAGCTGAAGCAGCTCGTCCGTGAATCGTCTCCAGTGCTGGGAAGGCTCGGGGCCGTAGCCGACGAGGAACGGCTCCCCCGAGGAGGGCCTGGCCATCAGAAAATGATAGGCGGGCCAGTCCAGTCCTTGGATCTGTCCGTGCCGAATGTGCACAATGGGCCGCATGGAGCCGACGTGCCAATAGCCATCGAGATCCCATGTGGCTACAAGCTCGCACGGGATCAGGCTCCGCAGCTCCGCGAGAGCCGCCTCGACGGTCCCGGCGGCATCCGACCAGCCCCCAAACCCCAGGACCGCCCGCCGTGCCCGAATGCTTTCCGAATGAAGCTCGATTCTCATGAGCAGCCCCCTCTCCTGCGTGCCATTCGAGACCGATGGTTTAAGGTTTCAGTGTTCTGGTTTCAGTCCAACACAAGTGAATTGCATCTCCCGAAAATGATCCGACTTCAGCACGGAGCCGCCGCCCCGGACGGGGATCCCGTCATTCCGCCTCGAAAAGCCCGAGCTGTTCCATGAGACCTTGGCAGTCCGCGGCCACCCAATCGGCCCCCGATCGGGAAAGCTCCTCGCTCGAAACCCGTCCACTGGAAACACCGGCCGTCAGGACTCCGGCCCGTTTTCCCGTTTCCACGTCAAGCGGGTGGTCCCCTACCATCAGGGCGCCTTCCAGCCCGCATTCCATCATTTCGAGCGCGCGCAGCAGATGATCGGGATCGGGCTTCACCTTCGGGACATGGCCGCGGGCGAGCAGCACGGTGCAATAGCGGTCCACATCCGGAAAGACCAGCCGCACCGCTTCTTCACAGTTCCGGGTGATCACCGCCGCCTTGACGCCCCGCCGTTGGAGACTCTCCAGCATGGGGCGGGTGAACGGGAAGAGGGCTCCCCTTCGAGCCGCATCGATCTCCATGTCCTCAATGATGCCGTCCGCCCGCCGGAGAAACTCGGTAAGCCGGTGCGGCGCACGCCTTGCGACCTCATTCCGCAGCACCTCCAGCCACTCCAGTACCCGCATCGGAAGCATCTCGGCGTCCGGCAAAAGCTCCATGGCAAGCGCATCCACTTCCCGTTTCATCTGCGAGAAATCGAGATGCAGCTCGGCCAGTGTCCCGTCGAAATCGAACACGATGGCTCGTATCCTGCTCTTGTCCCTCACCCTGAAGCAAGTCCCATGGATTCCTCCTTTTTCCTTGCCGAAGGAGCCCCCGTTGATTATTTTGATGGCCGCTTTGGAAGCAATCCGAACCCCACGCCCCCAGTGTTGCCCCGAACCGGGACTTCTCTCCCATCATGGGCGCCAGGTTCATGGAGCATTCGATCATAGTATGAACCACAGGATCCGGCAAGCGGCAGCGGACCTTGATCGCCTTTCCCGGGGCAGGCTCAAGGGGCGGCCCCTCAAGGATCGGGACGGTGTCCCATGAATGAAGCGTTGCGCACTTTGACTTTCGACGATGTCGTAGACGGTCTCCGCAAACTGAGCCAGCCGTACCATGCCGCTTATCTGGCCATGTACTCCAGCTGGTATGGAGGAATCATCCGGGACCCGAGGCTCATGATGGTTCCGATAGACGACCATCTCGTGCACCGGGGTGACGGAGTCTTCGAGGCCTTCAAGGCGGTTGAGGGGGCTCTCTACCTCCTGGACCGCCACCTCGCCCGGCTCGAACGGTCGGCCGCCATCAGCGCCATCCCCCTCCCCTGCGACCGCGACGCGCTCCGACGCATCATCCTGGCCACCGCTCGCGCGGCCGAGGCTCCGAACTGCGTGGTCCGCCTCTTTGTCTCGCGTGGACCGGGAGGCTACACCACCAACCCTTACGAATGCCCGGCAAGCCAGCTCTACATTGTGGTGACCGCGCTGCAGCGCCCTTCTCCTGAGCAATACGCCCAAGGCGCCACCCTTCAGACAAGCGCCATCCCGATCAAGCCGACTCTTTTCGCCGGCGTGAAAAGCTGCAACTATCTGCCCAACGTGCTCATGAAGAAAGAAGCCGTGGATGCGGGCGTGGATTACACCGTATCGCTCGATGAAAGCGGCTTTCTGGCCGAGGGTCCGACGGAGAATATCGGCATCGTGACTGCGGAGCGGGAGCTTCTCGTGCCGTGCTTCGAGCGCGTGCTTCGCGGGACGACCGTGACGCGGGCGCTCGAGCTCGCGCGGCCCCTCCTTGCGGCGGGAGATCTCGCTCGGATCCAGGAATCGGACATCACGCCAACCCAGGCCCGCGAGGCTGCCGAGATCATGATGTTCGGCACGACGTTCGACATCATGCCCGTCGTCCGCTATGACGGGCACTCCATCGGGACGGGGCGCCCCGGACCCGTCGCGACCCGGCTGTTGGCCCTGATGGAAGAAGACGCCCGGCACGGCGACGGCGTGCGAACCCCCATTGGAGAATGACCGCATGGAGCCCACACGGAAGGAAACCTATCGGGTCGCCGCCGAGCAGATCGTTCGCGACAGCATCGCCGTCAAGGAGGCGCTGCTGCAGGGCGGCATGTCGCTCGTGGTCGACATGGCGGAAATGATCGTCGAGGCCTTTCGGGGCAAGCGCCGACTCTTTCTTTTCGGGAATGGAGGCAGCGCAGCCGACGCCCAGCACCTTGCCGCGGAGCTCGTCAACCGGTTTCAGATGGAGCGCCCGCCGCTCCCGGCCCTGGCCCTCACCGTGGACACCTCCATCCTCACCAGCATCAGCAATGACTATGCGTTCGATGAGATCTTCCTGAAGCAGCTCCAGGCGCTCGCGCACGAAGGGGACGTCGCCCTCGGCATCAGCACGAGCGGCCGCTCCCCAAACGTCGTCAAGGCGCTTCGGTGGGCACGGGAGCACAACTTGCGAACCATCGGCTGGGCGGGAGCGGCGGAAGGCGACATGGACTTCTACAGCGATCTCATGCTGCACGTCCCGTCCCGAAACACCGCCCGCATCCAGGAAGGCCATATCACGGTGGGCCACATCCTGTGCGGCCTGATCGATGACATGCTTTTTGGAGACACGGAGATACGATCATGAGCCGGCAATCGGGAGACAAGTCTTGGGAGCCTCTCAGCTTTGAGGGTCTTAAGACCACCGGTCTGAAGGACCGCCAAAGCAAGGTGAAGCTGGATGACTTCGGCCGTCCCTGGTCCCCGGGAGGCTCGCTCACGGAATTTCTTGACGGCCTGCCCCGCATTCTGGCGGGTGAGCTTCTGCGCGACGCGGTCCGGGCCCTTGCTCGCGCCGTTCGGGACCATCGCACCGTCCTCCTCGGCATGGGTGCCCACCCCATCAAGGTCGGGCTCAATCCGATCCTGGTGGACGCCATGGAGAGCGGCCTGCTCACCGGGCTTGCACTCAACGGCGCCGGCGTGATCCACGACGTGGAAGTCGCGCTCGCCGGGAAGACATCGGAAGACGTCGCGGCACACCTGGACCAGGGGCAGTTCGGGACGGCACGCGAAACCGCCGAATGCATCCACGGGGCCGTGAAGGCCGCCCATGCCCAGGGCGGAGTCGGCCTGGGACGGGCCGTCGGAGATCGGCTGCTTCAGGAAGGCGCCCCCTTCGCTCACATGAGCCTCCTCGCCACCGCGGCTCGCCTCGGGCTGCCGCTGACCGTCCACGTGGCGTTCGGAACCGACATCATCCACATGAGCCCCGAGATGGACGGCGCTGCCATGGGTGCCCTCACGCTCCATGATTTCAGGCTCTTCGCCCGCCTGGTCTCGACTCTCGAACAGGGTGTCTACGTCAACCTCGGCTCCGCAGTGATTCTTCCGGAAGTGTTTCTCAAAGCCGTCAGTGTGGCTCACAATCTGGGCCACTCCCTCCGGGGGCTGACGACGATCAACATGGATTTCCAACGCCATTACCGGACCCAGGTGAACGTCGTGGAGCGCCCGACCATGGGCCACGGGAAGGGGATGAGCCTCATCGGCCACCACGAGATCATGCTCCCCTTGCTCATGGCCGGTGTAAAACAGCGGCTGGCGGCGGAGAAGTGACCATGGGAAATCGAATTCACATTCGGGCCGGAAGCGTGTCCCTTCAGGCCGAGCTGGCCGACACGGTGACAGCCCGCGCGATTCTGTCGGCCCTGCCCCTCAAGGCCGAGGCGAGCACGTGGGGCGATGAGATCTACTTCGCCATACCGGTCAAGGAGACACTCGACGAAACGGCAGTCGAGGTTGTCGAAGTCGGAGATCTGGGTTATTGGCCCCAAGGAAGCGCCTTCTGCATCTTCTTCGGGCCGACTCCCGTGAGCAAGGGAAATGAAATTCGGCCGGCGAGCGCCGTGAATCGTGTGGGGAGGGTCCTCGGCGATGCCACGGCCTTCAAGGCCGTGCAGGATGGTGATCCGGTCGAATTGAGCCTTCTTTGACTGGGACTTATTGGCCAGGAAGCCGGGATGACAGTTGCCCTGAGAATGCCGTTCCTGCTCTTTGGCGGCGTTTTCGGGACACATGGATTTGGAGGAAGAAGGAATGCCGATTTACGAATATGAATGCTGTCAGTGCTGTGAAAGTTTCGAGCGGCTGGTTTTTCGAAGTGACGAACCGGTCAATTGCCCCAAGTGCGAATCGGCCAACGTGCAGCGAAAGATGTCGGTCTTCGGCTTCAAGAGCAGCGGCGGCGACAAGGGCGCTGCCAGCAGTCGCATGGGACCAGCCGGAGCGTCCTCCTGTGCGGGCTGCGCGGGCGGCAGCTGCAGCACCTGCCACTAACGCACGAAAGGCAAGGTGGGACATTGACGGAAAAATCGTTGCGCATCGGAACCCGCGGAAGCCAACTGGCGCTAACCCAAAGCGGGCTGATCAAACAAGCCCTCGAAGCGCTGTGGCCCGGCCTGCGGGTCGAGCTCAAAATCATCAAGACGACCGGGGACCGCATCCAGGACGTGCCGCTGGCGAAGGTCGGCGGCAAAGGGCTCTTCGTGAAAGAGATCGAAGACGCCCTCCTCGTCGGGGAAGTGGACCTTGCCGTTCACAGCATGAAGGACGTCCCCGCCGAGCTTCCACCCGGGCTGGAGATCGGCGTCGTCCCCAAGCGGGAAGACCCGCGTGACGTGCTGGTCGCTAAGCACGGCACGAGCCTGGCGGACCTTCCCCATGGAGGGGTGGTCGGCAGCAGCAGCCTGCGCAGGGCCGCCCAAATCAAGCACCTCCGACCGGACCTTCGCGTCGAGATGCTGCGAGGAAACCTCGACACCCGGCTGAAAAGGCTCGAAGGCGGCCAGTACGATGCCATCATCCTGGCGGCCGCCGGGCTTCATCGCATGGGATGGAAGGATCGGATCACGGCTTACTTCGACCCGTCCACATTTGTTCCTGCCATCGGTCAGGGAGCGCTGGGCCTCGAATTGCGGTCGAGCGACGAAGCAACCCGCCGATTGGCCGCCCCCCTCCACCACGCGGACACGGCGGTGGCGGTGGCGGCCGAGCGCGCTTTTCTTCAGACCCTCGAAGGCGGCTGCCAGGTCCCCATCGGGGGACACGCTACGGTTTCCGGCGATGAGGTCACCTTCAGCGGCCTGGTGGCCTCGTTGGATGGGGTCGAAGTCTATTCGAAAACGGAGGGTGCACCGCGATCCGAAGCCGCCGCGTTGGGAAGAAGAATCGCCAACGAGCTTCTCGATGCCGGTGCCCGGCGCATCCTGCAAGACGTCTACAACGGTTGCTGATTCTCCAAAAGGATTAAGAGCGTGCCCAAAGGCAAAGTCTATCTCGTCGGAGCCGGCCCGGGAGACCCGGGCCTCTTTACGTTGAAGGGTCTGGAGGTCATGCGAAAAGCCGAGGTGGTCATCTACGACTACCTGGCAAACGAAGCGCTTCTCAGCCTGGCTCCCCCTACCGCGGAGCGGATTTATGTCGGCAAGAAGGGGGGAGACCACACCCTTCCCCAGATGGGCATCAACGAGCTTCTTGTCCTGAAGGGCCGGGACCACCTGGTGGTCCGCCTCAAAGGAGGAGACCCGTACGTCTTCGGGCGGGGCGGGGAGGAAGCCCAAGTGCTGGTCGAGCACGCCATCCCGTTCGAGGTGATCCCGGGGATCACCTCCGCTGTGGCAGTCCCCGCCTATGCCGGAATCCCGCTTTCCCACCGGGACTACACGGCCACCATGGCCTTCATCACGGGTCATGAGCGCGAGGACCAGGAAAGCGAGACCAAGATCGCCTGGGACAAGATTGCAACCGGAATCGGAACACTCGTTTTTTTCATGGGCGTGAAGAATCTCCCGGAAATCTGCCGCAACCTTATCGCAAACGGACGAGCGCCTGAAACGCCGGTCGCGGTCATCCGCTGGGGAACGACACCGGAGCAGAAAACCGTAACAGGCACCCTTATGGACATCGCCGAACAGGTGGCCCGGGCCCGGTTGAAGCCCCCCGCCATCACGGTCGTGGGCGAGGTCGTTCACTTGAGAGACCAGCTGAACTGGTTTGAAAAGCGGCCGCTGTTTGGCAGGCGCATCGTCGTAACGCGGGCACGAGAGCAAGCGAGCGACTTCAAAGCCACCCTCGAAGGGTTGGGGGCCCAGTGCATCGAGTTTCCGACCATCCAGATCGCTCCTCCCAACTCATGGGAGCCCCTGGATGCCGCCATCGGAAGCCTTGCGGATTACGACTGGGCAATCTTCACCAGTGTCAACGGCGTACGCTTCTTCATGGAGCGGCTCTGGCACGCAGGGAAGGATGCACGGACACTGGGCAGCCTCAAGCTTGCCGCCATCGGCCCCAAGACGGCCGAAGCCCTGGAGCAGCGAGGACTGAGACCTGATCTGATCCCCAAGGAATACCGGGCGGAATCGATCCTGGAAGGGCTGGCGGGAGAGGACATCGAGGGGAAACGCTTTCTGATGCCTCGCGCCCTGGTCGCCCGGGACGTCTTGCCGGATACCCTGCGGGGGCGCGGAGCCGTCGTGGACATTGTGCCGGCCTATGAGACCGTGCTCCCCGAAGAAAAAAGCAGCGGGATCCTGGAGCGGTTCAAGGAAGGCTCCATCGATTGCGTGACCTTCACGTCCTCCTCGACCGTGAGCAACTTCTTCAGTCTGTTCAAGCGCGAGGACATCATGCCGCTTCTGGCTCCCATCACCATCGCGTGCATCGGGCCGGTCACGGCACAAACCGCTGTGGAGCACGGACTGTCGGTCTCCATCATGCCCGCCGACTATACCATCCCGGGGCTCACTCAAGCCATTGTCGAGCATTACAGCAAGTAAAAAAAAGGGCAGGCCGCTCTCGACCTGCCCCTCTTCTCTCACTCTGATTACGGACGCCTTATTGTGCGGTGTTAAGCCAAGTCCTGCCTGGAGCCGCCATCCCCTGATGTTCCCCCCCTCGGAGCAGCCGTTTCCCAAGCGGGGTTGAGAGCATCCGAGGCCAAAGGCTATCGAGCCACATCCCGCGCCCTGTTCTGCAGGTACGCATCACGCAGCGACACATACGGGTCCAGCGCTCGCTTCTTGAAATCTTCGTATTCGCCCAAGGTGATCGACGTGTTGTTGATCATCAGCCCGCCTCGTACGCCCATGCTGACGCCCACATCGTCCACGCCAAAGAAGAGAATGTAAGTGAGCGGGTTCAGGAACGTGTCAACCGCCGAGCCGATCGTGTCACGCACGCTGGAGGGACCCAGGACCGGCCAGTTCAGGTAGGCCACGGGCTGCATGCCGTAGTGCCCAAGGGTCTGCCCAAAGTCCTCTTCTCGTGGATTGAGACCATACTGTGTGTGGGCAAAGTCGAACATACCACCGACTCCCAGGGTCGTGTTGATTGCAAATCGGGAGATCTCGGTTCCAGCGGCCCTGAACTTGCCCTGGAAGATATTGTTCATGAAACGCACGGGAAACAGCACGTTATGGTAAACATTCCGGATACACACGCGAAAACCCAAGGGGACGAATGCGCCCCAGACGGTCGCGACGGGCTTCAGGAGCCAGAAGTAAAGCTTATCGTTGAAGAGGTAAAAACCTCGATTGAGCTTTTCGAGAGGGTCAGGAACTTTTTGTGCCTCGACCTCGAACGGCTCTCTGTCCGCACTCTCATCCAACGACTGCGTGAACCCCGTCATCGACGGCACTTTGGAAAACGCCGGCGCTGCGGCAGTTAGCGGCACGATGAGCGCCACAATCAACAAGATGGCAGCAAGCCTGAAACTCCTCGTTTTGCAGTTCATTCAAATGCCTCCTCACATTTGATCGTTAAAAGGAACAAACGAGTGCGGAAACCACTCCCTTACGCGGCGGGGAAAAAGGTCGCTCATTCTAGCACCCCTGGCATTCAAGGCAAGAGAAACCCGGGAATACAGTCTGAAATTAAATCTCGGGCCTCCATTCAGAAACCCGTGGTCTTGAAAAAATCGCGGTTGGGATCGTTTGTCCGGAAGCACTGTTGAGCCACCAGAGCGTTTCGCTGCCCACTGGATGCTTCCTTCAGCTGAGATGAGCAATTGCCGTACCAATTTTACTGGTGGACAAGGCCCTTTGATGACCCCTGGAAAAACAGCAGGAGACTCCGTACCAGCTCGGCCATGTAACCATAATCCAAGGTATCCGCCGTGTCGGAAGGCAAATGGTAGTGCGGATTCCTAAAAAAAGCCGTATCCGTAATCATGACAGCACGATACCCTTCATCCCAGAAGGAGGCGTGGTCGCTCAACCGAACGGACGGCAACAGCCAGCCGCTGAAGGGAACCGTCAAGGGAATGGCGGGCAGTGCAGGATTTTGCCTGAAGCGTTGATGGATGGCCCGCGTGAGCGAGCGAGACGCAAAGTCGCCCACGATGCCGATGAAATCCCCCTGCGGGGGGTATCTCATGAAGTTGAGAGGAAACGGGTACTCCTGGCACCCTTTCGTCTTACAGGTGTACCCCACCATTTCCAGGCACAGCATGCCGTCGAGCGCTTCTCCACGCTGTCGCATGCCCTCCGCATGGACTTTACTGCCCATGGAGCGAGTGGTAAATACCGGAGGCTCTTCGAGGGCGAAGGCCACACACTTGACGGAAACCGCCAAATCTCTCTGACGCGCCAGCTCAGCCAAGTGACGGGCCGTCTCCAGGAGAACGGCCACCGCGCTCGCATTGTCGTCTGCGCCGACCGTACCCTCCACGGAATCGTAGTGAGCCCCCAGGAGATAGCGTGCGGCCGGCTTTTCATCAGGTCCGATGCGGGCGATGACGTTGGCGACGGGAAGGTCGTAATATCGAAAGGACTCAAGCTCGACTGGAACCCCCAATGTGTCAAAGAACGACACGATGTACCGCTGAGTCTTTAAAAGATTTCGAGGCATGCTTACACTTCGCTCGCCAATGGTTACCGTGAGCGAGTGAACATGCTCTTCGAGAGCCCTTTGCGCTTCACTCCTCTGAGCCATGACTGCTCCTCCCCGGCAAATGGTCACTTGGCCCAAGCCGATAAGGACCGCAAGAAGATGAATCCCTATCCAAGGGGCGCCGGCAGGTCGCAGCGTTTTTCGATCACAGCATGCTCGGGGCACGACACGAACCTTCACGCTGAATCCGGGTTGTTCGACAGACAATTCCAGGGCTGTGGGCCCGGATTTAGAGGAATCCCACTTGAGCGAAGCAACAATGATACGCCTGCGCGGCGTTTCCCAGCATAATCTGAAAGATGTCGACCTGGATCTTCCATTGGGCCAACTGATCGCCATCAGCGGTGTGAGCGGCTCCGGCAAATCCAGTCTAGCCATCCACACCCTGTACGCGGAGGGCCAGCGGCGCTACGTTGAGACCTTTTCGCCCTACACGCGCCAGTTTCTCGAGCGCATGGACCCGCCCAAGGCCGACGTCATCGATGGCATCCCCCCAAGCATTGCCATCGAAGCGGGAACGGCCGTCCGGAGCTCCCGGTCCACAGTCGGAACCATCACCGAAATCAACGATTATCTCAAGCTGCTTTATGCCCGACTGGCCGTCCCCCACTGCCCAACCTGCGGACAGCCGGTTTTTCAAGATACCCCAGAGCGCGCCCTGCGTCTCCTGCAGGATCTCCCTGAAAAGAGCCGTCTGGTGATTGGTTTTCCCTTCAGCGCGGGATCCCTGGAGCAATGGCCGCGCGTCCTCGTCGCCCAGGGCTTCCTTCGCGTGTTCTCAAAGGGCCGGGTGATCGACCTCGAGTCATTGACGGAAGCCGATCAGCAGGCTTTGGGACCTGAAGAAATCCTGGTGGTCGTAGACCGCATCAGCTGGTCCCTGTCAGAATCGCCCCGCGTGGCCGACTCGCTTTCAACCGCCTTCCGCATGGGCAACGGCCGGGCCGCTGCCATCGTCCTTCCGGAGACGGTTCGCTGGTTCAGCAGCGACTTGAGCTGTGCCCAATGCACTCCGTCGGCCCCCATCCCCCCACCGACACCGAACCTTTTCTCCTTTAACAGTCCCCTTGGAGCCTGCCCCGCCTGCAAAGGGTTCGGACGCACGATCGATATCGATCCGGACCTGATCGTCCCCGACAAGCGCCTCTCTCTCTCACAAGGAGCGATCAAGCCCTGGACCCCTGAACGAGAGGAATTTCAGGACCTCCTCCGGTTCTGCCGGCGAGAAAAGATTCCCGTGGACGTGCCATACGGTTCTCTGGAGCCGGAAGCGCATCGGAAGATCTTCGAGGGCACTCCGGATTACTATGGGATCCGCGGCTTTTTCGACTGGCTCGAAACCAAGACTTACAAAATGCACGTCCGCGTCTTCTTGTCCCGCTACCGCGCGTACATCCCGTGCGCAGCGTGCGGAGGTGCCCGATTTCAGCCCGCAGCAAGGCTCTACAAGCTTCGCGGCGTGGACATCGGCACGCTCAGCGGCTGGTCCATCGAGCGCTGCCACGCTTTCTTCCAAGGAGACTGGTCGGAAGCAGCTGGAGACCCGGCCGCGGCCCTTCTGCTGGACGAAATCCGCTCCCGGCTGGATTTTCTGAGGGATGTGGGCCTCGAGTATCTTTCACTGGACCGCCAGTCGAGAACCCTTTCGGGAGGTGAGGTCCAACGGGTGCATCTGACTCGCGCCCTGGGGTCTTCCCTGGTGAACGTGCTCTACGTGCTGGATGAGCCCAGCGTCGGTCTCCACGCTCGTGACCAGAAACGTCTCATGACTCAGCTCCATCGGCTCGTCGCATCGGGAAACACCGTCACGGTGGTCGAGCACGACCCGGACATGATCCGGTTCTGCGACCACGTGGTCGACATGGGTCCGGGCGGAGGCGAGCGCGGCGGTCGGGTGATCTTCCAGGGATCGCCCCGGGAGCTGATGGAATGCGAGGGGAGCCTGACCGGGGCGTACCTCAAGGGCACACTCAGCGTGGAGAGGCCGGATGAGCGGCGGAAGGTCGACCCCAAACGGTCGCTCCGCATCCACGGAGCCCGTGAGAACAACCTGAAGAGCCTCACCGTGGAATTCCCGCTCGGACTGCTGGTGGGCGTTTGCGGCGTTTCGGGGTCAGGCAAGAGCACGCTGATCGAAAAGACGCTCTATTACCAATGGCTGCGCATGAGCGGGCGCCCCACGGACTCCCCCGGCGCGTGTGACGGCCTGGAAGGCACCCAACATCTCGAAGAAATGGTGCTCGTCGATCAGCAGCCCATCGGGCGAACCCCCAGGGCCAATCTGCTGACTTACACCCGGGTCCTCGATCCCCTCCGGAAGCTCTTCGCTAAGACGCCGGCAGCCGTCGCCAAGGGGTTTTCGACGCGGCATTTCTCCTTCAACGTCCCGGGAGGCCGCTGCGAGCACTGCAAGGGAGAAGGCTTCGAGCACGTGGAAATGCAGTTCCTGGCCGACGTCTTCTTGCGCTGCCCCTACTGCGAGGGTCGCCGTTTCAAGGAGGACGTCCTCGACATCCGGGTGCGCGGCTTGTCCATCGCGGATGTGCTCGAATGCACGGCCCAAGAGCTCATCGGAATCTTCGGGGACCAGGAGCTGCTCGTCCGGCTCCTCGAGCCCATCGTCGCCATCGGCCTGGATTACCTGAAGCTCGGCCAGCCCCTCAGCAGCCTCTCGGGCGGCGAGGCCCAGCGGCTGAAATTGGTCCACTACCTGTCCTCCCGGGCCGGCACGGGCCGAAGCTCCCGACACCGGAAATGCTTCATCCTGGATGAGCCCACAACCGGCCTGCATCCCCACGACATCACGAAGCTGCTCGCCGTGTTCCGGCGCCTGGTCGACCAGGGACACACCGTGATCGTGGTCGAGCACAACCTGGACCTCTTGGTCGGGTGCGACTGGCTCATCGATCTCGGACCCGAAGGCGGCGAGCATGGTGGACACCTTGTTGCCGCGGGCACCCCGGAAGCGATCGCGAATCACCCCGACAGCATCACCGGCAGGTTCCTGAAACACCGCCTGGTGCAGCACCGCGAGAATCACAGACCATTGGAAGAGAATTCCCCCCTTCAGGGAGAAGACCGAGGTGAGGAGAGGACACCTTCGGATACTGCACCCACGCCCGCCATCGTCGTTCGCGGCGCCCACGAGCACAACCTCCACATCGACGAGCTCCGCCTCCCACGGGATCAGATGGTCGTGCTCACCGGCCTGAGCGGCTCGGGCAAGTCCACCCTGGCCTTCGACGTCCTCTTCGCTGAAGGGCAGCGGCGCTACCTGGAATGCCTCTCGACCTACGTCCGCCAGTATTTCAAGATCCTCGAAAAGCCCAACGTCGACCAGATCTTGGGACTGCCTCCAACGGTCGCCATCGAGCAGCGTACGAGCCAGCTCACCCGGCGATCCACCGTGGCCACCATCACGGAGATCTACCATTTCATCCGATTGGTCTATTCAAAGCTCGGGCGCCAGCACTGCCCGGACTGCGGCCGGGAGCTGACCTCCCTCCACTTCGACCGGATCCTCGCCATCGTCGATAAGGCCCTAAAGGACGGGGAGAGCCGCATCCTCGCTCCCCTGGTCTATGGCCGCAAAGGGATCTACCGGGATCTGTTCCAGCGACTGCAAAAGCTTGGCTACGACACCGTTCGCGTGGACGGAAGCTGGATGCCGCTCGACCCCCTGCCCGTTCTCGACCGGCACCGGGAGCACGACATCGAGGTGGTGCTCCCGGTTCTCGAACGGAAGATGCGAGCGCAAAATAATTTGGAGGAGATCGTGCGCAAGGGGCTCGCATTGGGAGGGGGATCGCTGCACGTTGAAGGCGACACGTCCCTGGTCTTGAGCCAGCACCTCTATTGCGTCCATTGCCACCAGGGCCTCGCTCCCCTCGATCCGCGTCTGTTCTCCTTCAACAGCCGCCATGGGTGGTGCCCCGACTGCATGGGGCTCGGAACCACGCGCGTTCTCAACTCGGAGCATCTTCTCGGTCCCATCGACATCCCCCTCAAGGACGGTCTCATTCCGTTTCTCCGCAGCTTGCTGGGACGCGAGCCAGCCCGACGGATCGAGCGTGCCTGGGCCGATCACCTCCACATCGATGCCGGCGAGCCCGTCCAACGGTTATCCGCATCCCAGCGGGACACCATCCTCCGGGGCAAAGGAGCCAGCGTCCCCGGACTCGTGGGCGCGCTGGAGAGGCTGACCGAGGAGAACGGCGGCAACGGCGGTCTGAGCGCCCTCTACGATGACATTCCCTGCGGATCCTGTGGCGGCCAGAGACTGAACCGGCAGGCACGTTCGGTTCGCCTCAAGGGTTGGGCCATCGGCGATCTCGTGCATTGCAGCATCGACGATTTCGAGCGAGCCTGGAGCAGCCTGCGGTTCGATCCAGAAGAGTCGCTGGTCGCGGGTCCCATCGGCAAGGAGATCCAGGGACGGATCACGTTCTTGAGAAAAGTGGGGCTTGAGTATCTGGCCCTGGACCGGGCCGGGGACACGCTCTCCGGCGGGGAAACCCAGCGCATCCGCCTGGCCGCGCAGCTGGGAACGAACCTGAGGGGCGTCTGCTATATCCTCGACGAGCCTACCATCGGCCTGCACCCCACGGACAACGAGCGCCTCCTCGAAAGCCTCCAGACGCTTAAGAGCAAGGGGAACACCATTCTGATCGTGGAGCACGACACGGAGACCATGCGCCAGGCGGACACCCTCATCGAGATGGGGCCTGCAGCCGGCAGAAACGGCGGGAGAGTGGTCGCCCAAGGGAGTTTCGAAACCCTTCGCCACGATAGAGCCACCTTGACCGGTCAGTGGTTTGGAAGCGGAATGGCAGCCAGCTCCCTTGCGGACTTGCCCCCCCCGCATCAGGAGCAGGGGAAACCCTCCGTAGCCGACGGATCCTTGCGATCCGGGACGTTGGAGGCCGAGGAAGCCGACCACTCATCCGAGGCGCGCTGGCTCGAGATCACCGGCATCAAAGCGCGCAACCTGAAGCATATCGACGTGCGCATCCCCCTCGGGTCACTCACCTGCATCACGGGGGTTTCGGGGGCGGGCAAGAGCACCCTCGTCGAGGAGGTCATCTACAATGCCCTGATCGAGCGCTTCGGCAAACGGTTCCGTCTCGCGGAATCCCTTTACGAGCGTCTCTCCGGCGCTGAAAGCATCGCGCGAGCACTCAAGGTCGACCACAACCCCATCGGGCGCACCCCCCGCTCCATTCCAGCGACCTACGTGGGCGTTTGGGACGAGATCCGTAAGCTGTTCGCACTGCTGCCGGATGCGCGGGTCAGGGGATTTCTTCCGGGCCGATTCTCCTTCAACGCCAAGGGAGGACGTTGCGAGGAATGCAGGGGGCAGGGAAACGTGAAGGTCGCCATGAACTTCCTGCCGGATGTGTACGTGCCTTGTGAAACGTGCGGCGGCACGCGTTTCAACCGGGAGACCCTTTCCATCCAATTTCGCGGGAAATCGATCGCGGACGTCCTGGCCATGACCATCGAGGAGGCGACGCAGCTTTTCGCCGCCCACAAGCGGATCGTCCGACCGCTCCAGGTTCTGTGCGACCTGGGGCTCGGATACCTCACCCTGGGGCAGCCCAGCCCGACCCTTTCGGGGGGCGAGGCCCAACGGATCAAGCTCGCAAGCGAGCTCACGAGCAACCGATCCCTGACCCTCTACATCCTCGACGAGCCCACCACAGGACTCCACCGCGCGGACGTCGCGCGGTTGCTCCGAGTCCTGCGCGCGTTGACCTCGGGCGGGCACACGGTCCTGGTGATCGAGCACAACCTGGACTGCATCGCGGCAAGCGATTACGTGATCGACCTCGGTCCCGGAAGCGGCGAGGTCGGCGGCCGCGTCGTCGCCCAAGGCACGCCCGCCGAACTGCTTCAGCACGCCGATCACTCGCACACGGCCCGCGCCTTGGCTAAGGAATTGGCGGATTCCCGGAGGCGGTGCGGCAAAGAGATGCCGGCCTGAGGGTTATATGGTGCTCTGTCACCTTTCTACTACCGGGTAGAGCCTCTTGAGTTTGATTCCGGCGTCGGCTGTCGTAAATCGCCAGTTCACCTCAGAGTCATACTTTTGCGGTGGCCCAGGCTCAATGGGTAACGGGGTTCGAGGCTCCTTGAGCTGTTGCTTGCTCGACTCATCCATACAGACGCAAGGGTGTGCGTCACTCTGAGGACGCTTATAGACCTCGAGCACATCCTCCATGGTGCAGACAAATTCAGCGTTGGTTTCAGGCGGAATGCACCACTGTTTCTTGAGCCACAGCATTAATGCGTTTTTTGTAGAACCTTGCGAACAGTCACTTAAGAAACGCTCTCGAAAGCCTCCAGTTCCACCATTTTGTCGGCAAGCAGTCTTAGGGTCCATCGGTTGCGGCTCTCTGGAGGCTGAGAGCAAGCCAGAGCAATCAAATGGGCTTCTTTGTCTCCGCCAAACTTCCTGGGTTTGGCTCGAGAGGGTTTCTTTTGTTCAAGTGAAGCCTCAAAACCATCCTCCACAACAGGGTCAAGCGATGAGAGAGACGAGATGCTTTCGGTTGCTGCGCTGAAACCTGCTCGCTTTGATCGGACGAGAATCACCCCCCGCGGGGACACTTTTGCTGTTCGGCAAGCGACACCCCTCAACCTGCCAGAACATTTCACAGTACACGGAGCAGGTTAGACGGATCACTCCTCAATAACAATGGCACCGGGCGCACACTCCCTCGCAGCTTTTCTGACGAGATCCTCCAAGGGAGCGGGAACGATGTCAACGCGGATTTTCGATTGTAGCTTGTCTTGATCAAAGTCAAACACCTCGGGGCACACCTTGTGGCAGTTCTGATCCCCCATGCACAAATCATAGTCGATCTTCACCTTCATGGTATCCTCCTTGAAACCCAGGAAATCCCCACCGTGGCTCGAATGTTTTTCAAATGGCGCCAATCACAAACTGAAGAACTCCAAGAAGCATAATCACTCTCACATCCAAGGCCATGCTTTTCGGGAAAGACAACCCCAATGCCTTCAGCAATAGAGAGCTCCTTACTCTGAAACTCCCAGCCCTATTTGTCCCATCATGAAAATTTTGATCGCTGAACTGAACAAGGCAACATGTCCAGATCATGCTCGTTGTGCTCGCCCACTCGATCCGGTGCCCACCTCCCGGCAAACCGATTCGAGGTTGCGATAGCCCGTGTTTTGCAGAAAGCGGGACCTTCATGAAATCCGATCAGACCCAACCATCCCCGTTTTCCCACCTGCCCTCCGGCACCGCCCGTGATGCACAGGGATCCTTCCCGCCTATTTCTGCCTACCCGCTGTCAGATGTGCCGCACGGTCCCGCCCCGAGACAGTCCTTGGCCATCGAGGTCGCCCCATCGTTGCCGCAGCTTGGGTGCTCGCAGCACCGCTCGTTTAGGAGCAAACCGTTGGTTTTGGGACCGCGGTCTGCAAAGGGTCCGCTTCTCATTGATGCATTCCGGCCTGGGAGTGCTCTGAATCTTTGCTCTTCGTAGCGGTACAGAACTTGCAGTACTTGACGCACACAGCCGCTATCATCCTCAGCCCTTGAGGAGAGCTCCATTGGAAAGAAGAACGGCACCTTCAATAGGGAGAATTGAAACATGCCTGTCAGCAAACCAGACAGAAGTACTGATTCAGGTAGGGCTGGTGCAATCACCCGACGGCAATTCCTGTATTGTTCCGCCTGGGCATTTACTGCGACGACGCTGAGCTCATCTGCAATTGGAGGTGTCGGCGCCGGCAAAGGCAGCACCGAGATACAGCAATACCCGATCAGTCCTAGAGTCACCACGACGCTTCAGGAGATGATCACGTTTCCCAAGACGCTGCCAGGTCTGAGCAAGCCGGAGCTTTCCCAGGTCGAGCAATATGGCAAGTTTGGCTACGGCAACTGGACGGTCGGCTCACCACTTCCGTTGATGCCGAGAACGGACATCATGCCAAAGGACTATAGCCAGCCGTCGCCTGCCCGACGAACCAAGCTCGTCACATTCTTTACTATTTCTGATATTCACATCACGGAC
>CAZIEW010000075.1:0-26506 GCA_964538515.1 uncultured Syntrophobacteraceae bacterium | reverse complement strand
GGAGCCGGCGATGGGATTCGAACCCGCGACCTGCTGATTACGAATCAGCTGCTCTACCCCTGAGCTACGCCGGCTCATGGATTGCGCTGGCTTATAGCATGCGGTTTTTTGGTGGGTCAAGGGAATTTCGGGGCTTTGGCTTGACGCTTATCGGGCTGGGGGCTGTATAATGGTCGCCATCGATTGTGCTGGTAGCTTCCTGGGTGTGGTGTCTTTCTGGAGATCTCATGGGCACGCGATCGAGGCTGGTCTTCGTTTTGGTCATCGTGGCGGTACTGGTTGGCACGGGGTTTCTCGTCTTCCACTGGTGGGGGCAGCGGATTCAGCTCCCTGAGGGACTGATTCAGGCCAACGGGCGGGTTGAAGGGGATCATGTCAGCGTGGCGAGCAAATTCGCGGGGAGGGTCCAGTCGCTTCTCGCTCGGGAAGGGGATGCGGTCAAGGCTGGACAGGTGGTCGTCATTCTCGATGACAGCCAGACTCGGGCGCGCGTCGATCAGGCGTCCAGGGCCGTCGACGTCCTGGCAGCCAAGGCAACCGCACTCCTGACGGATCTCGAGGTCCTGCGCAGGGATGTGCCGCTCCAGATCGAGACGGCGGAATCTCAAGTCGTCCATTCCCGCTCGGTTCTGGCCAAGAGCGGGGCGCAGGAGGAGCAGGCGCGCCGGGATGCAAAGCGATTCCGGGAGCTGGCCGCGGCCGGTGTGGCCGAGCAGCGACGCCGGGAGCAGATGGATCTCTCGTGGACCATGGCGCGAAACGATTTCACAGCGGCGCAGACGGATCTCATGCGAGCCGAAAAGCAGCTGGCCCAGGCCAAACTGGGGTGGGACCGCATTCGAGCCCGGGAGAGCGAGCTTCTGGCCCTTCGCGCCCAGGAAGCTGAAGCCCGGGCCGCCCTGGCTGAGGCGCAGAGCACCCTCTCGGATCTCACCATCAAGGCACCTTCGGACGGCGTGGTTGTCACCCGGTTCGTGGACGCGGGCGAAGTCGTGTCTCCCGGCGCCCCCCTCCTGGACGTGGTAGACCTCGACAAGCTCTACCTCAAGGTTTATGTCGCCGAAATCTTGATCGGCCGTCTCCGGTTGGGTCTTCCCGCCCGGATCTATTCCGATGCTTTTCCGGAACGCCATTTCCCGGCTACGGTCCGTTTTATCGCGTCCAAGGCGGAGTTTACGCCTAAAGAGGTCCAGACTCCTGATGAACGGACCAAGCTGGTCTTTGCCGTCAAACTTTACCTCGACCAGAATCCCGATCACTGTCTGAGTCCCGGCCTGCCCGCTGATGCCGTGATCCGCTGGAATGAGGGAGTCCAGTGGCACAAGCCCCGTTGGTAGCGGAAGAGTCGCCGCAGTCGGTCGTGCGCGTTTCAGGCTTTGTCAAACGCTACGGCAAGCTGGAAGCGGTGCGAGGCGTGGACCTCGATGTGCGCCCGGGGGAGATCTACGGGCTCATCGGTCCGGACGGTGCGGGAAAGAGCAGCCTCATGAAGGCCGTCGCCGGGGTGCTCACCTACGAGGGCGGCTCGGTGGAGGTTCTCGGGATTCACATCGATTCCGAGAAGGCCGCCGAGCGTGTGAAAGACCGAATCGGCTTCATGCCTCAGGGGCTGGGGCAGAACCTCTACCCCGAGCTTTCCATCGACGAGAACATCGACTTTTTCGCGCACTCCCGCCTCGTTCGTCGGTCCATCTTGGCCGAGCGCAAAAAGACGCTCCTTCACATGACCCGTTTGGAGCCTTTCCGCGACCGCCCCATGAAGCAGCTTTCGGGCGGCATGAAGCAGAAGCTCGGGCTGGTCTGCACGCTCATCCACACCCCGACGCTGGTCATCCTCGACGAGCCGACGACCGGCGTCGATCCCGTGTCCCGTCGCGACTTCTGGTCCATTCTGTCGACCCTGCTCCGAGAGGAATCCATCACCGCCCTGGTGTCAACGGCTTACATGGACGAGGCCAGCCGATTTCAGCGCTTGTCGCTCTTCTTCGGCGGGCGGATCATCGGAGGCGGCGAGACCGACGCGATCCTGGATTCCATGCCCGCCACCACGGTACAGGTGGAATGCGCACACCAGACGGCGGCACTGGACCGGCTGAAGTCCGCTTTCCAGCAGGTCGAGCCGCGAGGGTCCTGGATCCGCGTTATCGTGGATGACGCCGACGAGGAGCGGGCCATCGACCGTGTTCGATCCGTGGTGGGCTCGAATGAGGTCCGGCAGGTGTTTGCGGGGAGGCCGGATCTTGACGATGTGTTCTTCTCCAGGCTTCGGGAAGTGGGATTGGTGCAGGACGGGGATTCGAGAAGCGTGTCCCCCTCACCTCAGCACTCATCCCTGGGGGAGGGGGCGAGGGAGTCAGTAGGAAGCTCGTCCGCTGGCTTGCAGGCGGGACCGCCTGGGGGAAGCTCACGGGCTTCCGAGCGAGCGGTCGGTGGGCTTGACGGCCCGGCGATCGAGGCTCGAGGGCTGGTGAGGAGCTTCGGGGCGTTTCAAGCGGTTTGCGGGGTGAGCTTCCGGGTGGAGTCCGGGGAGATCTTCGGGCTGCTGGGTGCCAACGGAGCGGGGAAGACGACGGTGATCAAGATGCTGGTCGGGCTGCTTCCGCCGACGGCCGGAACGGGGTTTGTGGCCGGCGTGGCGATGGCGCGCGCGGGCAGGGCCATCAAGGAGCACGTGGGCTACATGTCCCAGGTCTTTTCGCTTTACGGAGATCTGACCGTGGCCGAGAACATCGAGCTCTATGCGGGCATCTACGGCATGGACCGACGGGCGACGAGGCGGCGTTCCGCCTGGATCCTCGAGATGGCGGAGCTGCGGGGCGTGGAGGGGCAGCGGACGTCGACTCTGCCCGTGGGGCTGCGGCAGCGCCTGGCTCTGGGCTGCGCGCTCGTCCACGAGCCGCGGGTCCTCTTCCTGGATGAGCCGACCTCGGGGGTGGATCCGGTTGGGCGACGTCGGTTCTGGGATCTTCTCTTCCGACTGTCTCGCGAGGAGCGAGTGTCCATCCTGATCACCACCCACAGCATGACCGAAGCCGAGCGTTGCGATCACCTGGCGCTCATGTACGCCGGGAGGATCGTTGCCGACGCTTCACCCGAAGCCATGAAATCGGATCTTGCCGACGAAGTGGGAGGACTGCTCGAGGTGCAGACGAACCAGCCTCTCCCGGCCCTCGATGCTCTGCAGCAGGCGGGTTTTGATGGCGTTGCTTTACATGGACGGCACATCCATCTGCTTGGGCCGGATCGGGCGGACATCAAGGAGCGCATCGGCGAGGTTCTAACAAGGGCGGGGGTTCAGCTCCGGGGCATCGCTCCCCGGCCGCTTACCATGGAAGATGTCTTCGTGACCCGTGTTCTGGCCCTCGAGCGGGAAAAAGGGGGGACGGCATGAATCCGAAGCGCATCTTGGCCGTGGCGACCCGTGAGACCAAGGAATTGCTGCGGGACCGACTGTTCTTCTCGCTCGCCTTCATCGTGCCCGCCACCTTGATGGTTATCTTCGGCTACGGGCTCTCCCTCGACGTGGAAGACATTCCGTTCGCCGTGCTCGACCAGGACCAGTCGAGCCTCAGCCGGGATTACATCCAGCTTTACCGCGCTTCGCGCTATTTCCACTACTTCGGGCATGTGAGCGACCCTCATGGGATTGATCCGCTGCTGGTGGAGAACAAGGTGCGCGTGGTCGTCGTGGTGCCCGAGCACTTTGAGCGGGATCTGCTCGAAGGACGGCCGGTTGCGGTGCAATCGCTGATTGACGGAACTTTTCCTTTCCGGGCGCAGACGACCAAAGGCTACATCGCCGGGATGAACCAGGCCTTCGGACGCCGTCTCATGGAAGAGCACCTCGCCCGGACACTCGGAATCGATCTTGAAAAGACACGGTCACTGCTCGAGCCCGTGAAGCTCGACGTTCGCTATCTTTACAACCAGGGGCTCGAGAGTGACTGGTCCATGGCGCCGAAGTTCATGATGCTCATCCTCATGGTCTGCCCGCCGCTGCTCACGTCCCTGGGCGTTGTCAGAGAAAAGGAAACGGGGGCGGTTTACAACATCTACTCGTCGACGATCAGCCGTGCGGAGTACCTGACGGGCAAGCTCGCCCCCTATGTGGTGGTGTCCGGGATGAACGTCGTCGCCCTGTGGCTCCTGACCATGGGCCTGTTCCATGCCCCGTTCAAGGGCAGCGCGGTCCTGTTTCTCGTCGTGTCCCTTCTCTACATCGTGTGCACCACGGGGATCGGGCTGGTGGTTTCGGTCCTGGTGAGCACCCAGGTTGCGGCGACCCTGATCACCTTCATCGTGACCGTGGTCCCGGCGGTGCTTTATTCGGGCGTGTTCGTCCCGATCATGTCGCTGAGCGCAAGTGCCCAGGTGGTGGCGCATCTGCTGCCGGCCATGTACTACACCAACATCATTCTCGGGTGCTTCCTGAAGGGGGTCGGCGTTCGCGTCCTGTGGCTGGACATCTGCGTGCTGGCGCTTTACGCCAGCATCCTGTTCGCGATCGGGTACGCCAAGTTTAGCAAGAGGCCACGGGCATGAGCAGCCAATTGAACGGGATCTGGCGAAGAGGTCGCCTCTGGTGGCGACGGCTTCTCGTGATGACGGTGAAAGAGCTCCTGCAGCTCAGCCGGGATACGGCCCTCATCCTGTTCATGGTGTACGCCTTCACGCTCGACATCTACCTCTCCGGGTCGGGGACGACATTCGAGCTCATGAAGGCTGCGATCTTCGTGAGTGACGCAGACCAAAGTCGTTCTTCGCGCGAGCTGGCTCAGCAATTCATGCCGCCTTCCTTCGAGCTGAAGGGGGAGCTGAGGCATCCTTCGGAAGGGATGCGGCTGCTTGACGAAAACAAAGCCATGGGAATCCTGAGCATCCCGCCGCGATTCCACGAGCAGCTCCAGAAGGGTGAGCCCACGTCGGTGCAGCTGCAGATCGATGCCACCAACACGGTTCTGGGGACTCTGGCCGGACTGTACGGCATGCGGATTGTTGCCGACTTCGGTTTCGAGGCTTCGATGGAGCGCATGGGGTGGGATGAGCGCACCCTGGAGCAGGTGCCGCAGATCAAGGATGCCACCCGCGTCTGGTTCAATCAGAACCAGAACGATACCTGGTTCATGTCGATCGCCGAGATGCTCAACATCATCACGCTCTTTGCCATCATGCTGCCGGCGGCGGCCATGGTTCGGGAAAAAGAGAAGGGAACGGTGGAGCAGCTGCTGGTCTCGCCGTTGACGCCGTTTCAGATCATGTTTCCCAAAGTCGTCGCCATGGCGATCGCCATTGTTGCCGGAACGGGGCTGTGCGTGGGAGTGATCTTGAAGGGGTGCTTCAACGTGCCCATGCGCGGCAGTGTGACCCTGTTTCTGGCTCTCACGGGGCTCTATGTGTTCGCGACCGCGGGGCTGGGACTGTTCATCGCCACCATGTCGCGGAACCTCGGGCAGGCGAGCATGATGGCCATCGTCTCCTACGCTCCCATGATCTTTCTCTCCGGGGCCTGGACGCCGCCGGAGGCCATGCCTCGCTTCATGCAATGGACGATGGTGCTCTCCCCGCTGCATTATTACATCGACGTGAGCTTCGGCATCTTTCTCAAAGGGGCGACTTTCTGGAGTCTCTGGTATTCCGTGCTTTGCATCGGCCTCTTTGGGTCGATCCTGTTCGGTCTCGGGATTTGGCGTCTGAGGCGCCAGGTTTCGTAGGGCCTGCTCCCTCTCATGGGCTTGCCATCCCCTGCTTTTCGATGGGCCCGTCCGCGTCGGAAGCGCTCAGGCATGCGGACGCGCTGCCAGAGGCCCGATGCCGGATAGAGAGCTCGCCGGCTTCGCGGCCGTTTCATCCAGCATCCGGAATCTGGCATCCAGCATCGCTTTGGTGGAGGTGCGGGACGCTTGCCGTGCCGTTCTCGTTGGTCGGTGCTCGCTCTATTCTCGCGAAAATGGGGCCCGGTTATAATGGATACGAACGTTGAAGCGCCGGCGTGCCGTCACCGGCATTCGACCGGCGAGAGGGAGGATCAGTCATGAAAGCAGGCATCATCGTGACGGGTACCGGTCCCATTCTGATTCTGACGTCCTACGACTCCCTGTCGGATCGGGGCCTGGTGAACAAACTGGTTGCCAAGGGGATCACGGAATACATCGGGTTTGAGGTCCCGGTTGATATGGTCAAGGATCGCTACGGGACGCACTTTTCCGTGGTGATGGGCGATCTCCATGAATCCGATGATCTGAGGGTGCTCGATTACAATGGGCACCGTGTTTTCAGTAACTTCACCTTCGAGGAGATGGGAAGTCCCGTCTTCCAGGAGTCCAGGGTCAGATTGCACAAGGCGGCGTGAGGCTGTGCCGCACGTGAGCGAAAGAGCGGCAGGCCCGATCGAGGTCTGCCGCTCGGATCGTCAGTGATGGAATAACCCTTCCGATTCCCGGAACATGAAGATGTACGCTTCATCGTTGATGTCGATGGTCAAATCGGCACCTCGCCCCTCGGCGTAGGACACCCAGCTCGGTTTCCCCTCCTGGCAGCATTCGAGCCCCCTCGGAGAATAGGCCCCGGATTTCCTGTCGTACCAGCTCAACAGCATCGGGTCGGTGTTATAGACTCGCGCCTGTTCCATGGCAGCGCGCCGAGCCCTGTCGAACGTGAGGGCTTCATCGTTCAAATGAACGTGGATGGCTTTCGAGAACAGCTCACTCGATGGCATTTCGCAAAGATTCACCATGACAACCTCCTGGTGCTCATGTTTTATGCTTACCATCCATTGATAATCATTTAGGAATTTAAAACAACGATGGTCGGCTCCCCATGATTTCAGCCAGCTCGGTAACCTTTTGGCTCCCTGGTGCGACTAGACAATCAAGAGCGATACGTCGGCACTTGACCGTGTAATGAAGGAAAGAAACGAATGGAATGGTTGAAAGGAGCAAAGCAATGAAAGTCGTGACCCTGGTTTTATCGGTTGTTCTGGTTGCCTGTGTGGCGGTGGGGAGTGCAGTGGCGGGTCATCAGGGAGGATGGCACGGAAAGGGTGGGGACGGCGGGTTTCATGGCGGGCGGGGATTCACGAGACTCCTTGACAAGTTGGCCCTGAACGCGGATCAGGAGCGGGAGATCGCTTCGATTCTGGCGAGCAACCGCGAGAAGATCGGAGAGGCGGTAACCGGGATCGCCGAGGCGAGACGGGGTGTCAAGGAAGCGGTTACGGCCGAGCCGTATGACGAGAACGCGGTCAAGCAGGCGGTGCAGCGACTGTCCGAGCGACAGGAGCAGGCGGCTCTGCTTGCTGCGAAGGTGCTGAACGAGGTGAGGCCCGTGTTGACGGCCGAGCAGAAAGAGACGGTGAAGACCCTGAGCGCCAGGCACGCCGGCAGAATGCAAGGGTTTATCGACGGCCGCCTGGAGCGTCTGGACGATTGGATTGCCAAGCATAACCGCTAGTCAGTGTACTTCGGATGTACACGGTTTGACACCCTCCTCGCTCGCTGGAGGAGGTCGGGAGGGGGATGGGCGATTGAGCATTCCCCTCCCCGGGCTCCTTTGAATGAGACGCCTGGCTCCTGGACCCTCAAGTTGTCCCTCCTCGCCGGTCTTGGGTTGACGGCGATGGCCGGAAGCGTGGATGATGCTCACCGTGGTTAGAAGCACATCCTTCTGTTGCGCTGTGCTTGATTTTCAATCGCAGAGATGGACGCAGAGAGTGGGTGACGCGACGCCGGCTGTGCCGGAGAGAGCTGATTTGCCGCATGACGGCCCGTCCGATGCCGACATCGTCGGGAGGGTTCTCGACGGCGACTCCAACGCATACGAGACCTTGGTCCACCGTTACTCGCGGCTTGTCTTCGGCATTGTCGGAAAGCATGCTCCACGGGACCGGGTGGACGAAGTGGCTCAAGACGTCTTCGTGGAAGGATTTCGCTCCCTGGGCTCCTTTTCGCAGAAAGGGCCCTTCGGTCATTGGCTCGCGAAAGTCGCCGTGAGATGCTGCTACAATTTCTGGCGGCAGCGCCATCGGAAGGGGGAGATCCCGTTCGGCGATCTCACGGATCAGTCCGTGGAATGGATGGATACGGTGCTGTCGACCCAGTCCCGTGAAGCCTTCGATCGCGCGGCGGCGAGCGCGGAGGCTCGTGAGGTTCTGGATCACGCGCTTGGCCGGCTTGCCCCCGAGGACAGGATGGTGGTGACCCTGGTTCACCTGGATGGCCTGTCGGTCAAGGAGGCGGCCGCATTGCTCGGCTGGAGCACGGTGAGTGTCAAGGTCCGCGCGCATCGGTCGAGGAAGAAGCTGAGGCAGATCATCCTGCAAGTGTTCGGCGAGGGCACGGAAGAAGACGAGGTGACCGATGAAGAATCCCATGAGACGCGTTGACAGGATCCAGGAGGTCCTGGGGAAGGCGCATCGCAGCGGCTCCCCGAAGGAGCCGGGCCCTTTCTTTGCACAGAAGGTCATGAGGCGGATCGCCGAAGAGGGTGCCGCTTCCAAGGCTTCGTCGCAAAATGCCGTCTATCTTGGACGCGCAGCCTGGCGCTTCGCTCTTGTGGGATATCTCGTCGTGTTCGCCCTGACCGCCCAGCTGATGCTCTCGGATGCAGATTCTCGATACCAGCTGGCCCATCTCGTCACGGACGACACACCCAGTCTGGATCTGATCGATCCCTTCGAGATCTTGTGAAAGGAGGCGCTCGTCCGTGAAGAAGCTGAAGCTCTGGGCCGGTTTGACGGCCCTGTTCGTCTCGGGGGTGCTGCTCGGTGCCCTCGGCACCTGGCACCTCGTGGAGTACAAAGCCATCGAGCTCATGACCCGAGAGCGCCCGAGAGCGCCCAAGCTCATCATGCGGAAGCTCAAGCGGGAGCTGGGACTGAACGAGGATCAGAAGGCGCGCATCGAGGCCATTGTCTGCCAGACCTTCGAGGAGCTTTCGACCATTCGGGATCGCGAAAGGCCGGAACGGGAGCGTGTTCTCCAGCAAAGCATCGATGCCATGAAGCAAGAGCTCTCGCCGGAGCAGCAGCGCAAGCTGGATGGCCTGTACGAAAAGCTCAAAGCACATCGGGAGCGAGGAGGTCGGAGACATTCGGGAAAGGGAGGCCAAGGAGACCCGTGTGAAGGGGGGTGAGGGCTGCCCGAGCCAATGAGGAAAGCTACTCCTCGTAGCCTTCCGATGTCGGCCATTCCTCGGGTGGCCTCTTGAAGGGCTCGATGGCTTCCCGGACCGCTTTCGCAAGTTTGTCGAGAAGCTTGCTCGCCTTCTCGGGCGTCTCGGCCTGGGCGTCCGGAATCATCCTGCACCGGAGCCCTCTGCTGATTTCCAGCTGGACTCCCATGCGCCGCTGGCTCAGGTTGCAGATGTTGGCCAGGTCCATCCCGACGAATCGGGGCTTGGACGCCTTCTCCGCCACGAAGCCCGCCTCGCGAAGCTTCCGGCAGATGCGCCGCTTCATATTCTGGTCCCTGCCTCCGACATACACGACTTCGTCCGCTCCAGAGCAGCCGTGCACGGTAATCACGGTCTCGGACCGGCAGACGATCTCAATGGCGGTGGGCTCGTCGAATTGGGTGCTCGTGATATGAAGGGCTTTGTTTCCGGAGCTTTTCAAACCCTCGAGGGCATAATAACTGTGGTCGTTTCCCGCGATGGCGTCGGCGATGAGAGAGGTTCCCGGCTCGATATCTCCCCCGTGGATGCTCAGGATGGCAATTCCGGAGCAGCCCATGCGCCATCGGACGCGAAAGTCGATCCCTTCCCGTTCAACTGTCTTGAGCTGCTCGAAGCTCGAGTAACGATCCATTCTCACTCCCGCCTGTCCACCCGTGGAATCAGGATGAGGCGAATCCCACGCGCAGCAGGGAATCCCGGCTGATCATCCCCTTGAATTTTCCTTCAGCATCGAGCACCGGCAGACGTTTGATGGCTCGGTCGAGCATCAGGCGCATGGCTTCTTCGATCGGAGCATCCTCGCGAACCGTCACGATATTGGTGTTCATCACTTCCGACGCGGTCCTCGCCCGCAGGTGCTCCCGGAGCTCTCGGTCGCGTCGTCCCCTTTCCGTGAATGGAATTTTACTCACGAAGAGCTCCCAAATGCCCGGATGACGATCCGAAAAGGCGATGAGCAGGTCGCGGTCCGAGATCAGCCCCAGAAAGTGACCTTCCCGGTTGACGACGCAGACGCGCTGGATGTCGTTGCAGTCAATGATCCGCATCACCTCTTCAACGGGAGCGTCCGGGAGAACCGTGCTCGTGTCGCGGCGCATGATGTCGGCGACCGTTCGCATGCCCTGGACCTGGATCTTCTGCTGCCGAAAGGCGGCCCAGTTCGGACATTCCTTCATGGAGGCACGGAAGACGTCCACACGCGAGAGAATGCCGGAGAGTCTTCCCGCGTCGTCAACCACGGGAAGGCGCTTCACCCCTTTACGCAGCATGACCTCCACGGCCTCCGTCACGAGACTGTCTTCTCCAATCGCGATGACCGGCTTTGTCATGGCGTCGGATGCTTGCTTCGTCGCAAGGGCTTGAAGGACAGAACCGACCCTGTCTCGCTCGGATTCGGCGAGAAGCCCGAGCCGCATCGGCATACCCGCCTTGTAGATGAGGTCGCCTTGAGCGACGATCCCGACCGGACGGTTTGCCGAGTCCACTACGGGAAGACCGGTGAAGTCGGAAGAGAGGAGGAGTCTCGCCACCTCGTCAAGGGGCGTTGATGTGGTGACCTTCTTCGGATTGCGCGTCATGACCTCGCGGACCCTCGTCCGTCTGGGCAGCAAGAGGCCGCGCGTCTTGTGGGAGATGACGTCGACGTCACGCGCTGCGATGATCCCATCCGTGACCATTTCCTCCAGACTCGCGAGGACGCGGTCAAAGTCGGCTGTCGGCAGGATGATGGTGACGCGTACGGGGAGGTTCCGAGAGAGGGCTTCGAATCTCCCGGTGGCGACCTCCCCGCTTTCAAAGGAGCCTTCGATGCCCCGCGTGACGATGGTGCGGGCAGGGATCTTGAGGCCGTTTACATACTCGACGATGGCGCTGTAGAGCGGCTGTCCCCGAGGACGCTCCTCCTCGCTGGTAAAGATCTCAATCACTTTGTACTGAAGCATCACCCGTTCCTCCTTACTTCAGCCGGCCGACCCACATGCCGAGGAAGACCAGGGCGATGCCAACCACATTGTTGGCCGGGATGATCATCACCATGACGAGCTGCGAAGGCGCATCCATCGCGCTCGCGGTCTCCAGAGCGTGGGTCGAGAAAGTTGTGAGAGCCCCGAGGTAACCCGTTACGAAGAACAGGCGGGCGGACTCATGACGCCGAGCCCGCGCTCCGCGAGAGAGAATCCGAGGCCGAAGGGGAAGCATTCCATAGTCATCCCCAAGGCAGCATACTTCGGGAGGCGGTCCGGGGCAAGCGCTCAGGTGGTCCTGGCGACGCGTGCGAGGTCGGCTTGGTCCCGTCGATGAGGATGCCGCGTGCAATCCTGGCGCAAGGTTTTCCTTTCCGCGTTGTTTAGCCCCTTAGAAGGTATTGGCCGGTTTTGAAGCTCACGTCGCTGTTGGAGAGGAGGACCCGATGAATCTGCTGGATGTCTCGTATGGGACATTTGCTGCTTCCGAGGTGAGCGCCTGGGCGTTTCTCCCGCCTTTGGTCGCATTTGCTGTATCGACCATCTGGAAGAAGGCCGAATGCCCTGGCCGCTGACCTGGGTCATGATCGTGGGGACGCTGCCCGGGGGCTTCATCGGTTACTCCTTGAGGGTCCCTTATCTCCCGGCCCCCCGCTCCTTCAAATTCATCGTCGGCCTTGTCCTTCTCTCCATCGACAATCGGCTGCTTTACGAGATGACCGAGCGGTCTCAACGGGCCAAAAAAGGAAATGAAGACGCTCGAAGAGAAATTCAATCAGCACGCGAGGAAGCTGAAAACGGAGCAGGCGGAGCGCGTGAGCGCAGGTCTTCCGGCGGAGGCCGTCGTCCGGACGGTTACCTGGAGCCTGTCTCGGGCGGAGTACGAGGTCTGGGAAGAGCGTTTCACCTTCAGCGCGCCGGGGTATTCTTCTACTGTGTCATGCCGGTGCAAGGGGGGCTTTCGTGTGCCCCCGACTGGATCCTGGGCTTTCCCTGCGGCGTGAGAAACTTCGGCGGCATGTACCTGGGGGCAAGACTCCCCAAATGCATTCCGCGGAAGTATCTGAAGCTGTTTCTTGGTATCATCATCATGTTCCTTGCGGGAAGTTACATCGTTCAGGACATCAACCGGTGAGTGACTAAATTCGGGCAGGCGGGATGGAGCCGTCGGATCAGGACCTGATCAAAGCGATTGGGGCGGGTGACCATGTGGCGTTCGAGTGCCTGGTTAGACGGTATCAGGGCATCGTCATGAGCTTCGTCTACCGGCATGCGGGAGGAGATCGTCTCATGGCCGAAGATCTTGCCCAGGAGGTCTTTCTGAGGGTCTACCGGGCTTCAGCGGACTTCGAGCCGCGAGGAAGCGTCAAGGCCTGGATCCTTACGATCGCATACAATCTCTGGGTAAACGAGAGGAAGCGGTTTGCACGGCGCAGGCAGCTTCTGCATGACTTGGCCGAGAGGGATATCGGAAGGGAGGTCGGCGAGAAGGGTGATCCTCTCGAGGCTTCCGAGCGGGAAAGGGAGCTGATGAGCGCCCTCGATCGCCTGCCCGAAAGACAGCGGGCCGCTCTTCTCTTGAAGGTGAGAGACAGTCTCTCGTATGCGGAGATCGGTAGGGTGCTGTCCGTATCCGTATCGAGTGTCGAGTCGCTGCTGTTCCGGGCGCGCAGGTCTCTCAGGCGGACGATGGGGAAAAGCCCAAAGGAGTGACGCATGCGGTGTAACGAGCTTGAAGAAAGGCTTTCGGCCTACCTGGACGGTGAGCTGGACGCCGAGACCTCGGAGGACCTGGCGCGGCACCTTTCCCAGTGTGCGAGATGCGCGGCGGACCTTGGCAGCCTGAAGGCTATCGACGAGGAGGTCCGGGCGCTGCCGGCACTGGACCCCGGATCGGGTTTCGCCCGGCGGGTGGTGGCGAGGGTGGATGCGTGGGAGCGCTCCGCCGCGGAGCCAATCGGAAGTCGGACGGTCGTTTCCGCCCTCATGGCGCTTCTCGGTGAGCTTCTGGATCGGATGGGGATAAGCAAGGAAACGACGACGGGCAGCCTGGATGAATTCGGGGATTGCCCGCCGCTATCCATGGGATCGGCGTTCTTCCGCATTATCGGTGAGTCTGGACGAGGGTAGGCATGGCTGTGCAGGCGTTTCTGCTCGGATTCGCGGCGGCCCTGCTGACTCTGGTCACTGGCCTTGCGGTAATGCTTTTCCGACTGAAGCGAAGGAGGGCCGGCAGACTCGCGATTCGAGGGGATCTGGGTCTCATCCCGGACCTCTCGGATGGTGCGCGGGGGACAGTAGGAGGGCTCGGCCGGCGCTACGGCGGTTGTGGCCCCGGGCGACAGGGCCTTCATTGGAGCGGACGTCCATTGCATCAAGCCCATGGAGATTGATGAGCTTGATCAGAAAGTCGACTCGATCTTCGGGGAATGAGCGACTACTTATTCTTTACCGCACCCTCTTTCTCCAAGACTTCCCTGACCCAGCCCATTGAGGCGATCATATTGGGGAACCCGGTGGTGGTCAGGGCGAGCAGCACGGTCTGGATGATTTCCTCCGGTGCTGCGCCCGAAGCCAGGGCCTTTCTGGCACTGGAGCGGACCGCGCCCTGGGAGCTCGCCCCTATAGCAATCCCCAGCTTCACCAGGTCCTGGACCTTTTGATCCAGGGGTCCCGCCGCCCGGCATGCGATCCCCAATTGGTCGTACTTGTCGGCGATGTCTGCGTATTGCTGACGAAATTTGTCGTAAATGTCCGGTAGATACATGGCCATTCTCCTTTGTCGGCTTGGTCATTTGGCTCCTCGAGTCGATCAGCTCTCCCGGGTCCAAATCGACGCATCTCACGAAATCAACCGTGCCGCATTTTCGTGACGGCTTCCCGGTTGCCTGCATCATGCCCTCGCTCCGGTTTGGAGACAAGGACAATGTGCAGAGCGTCTGGAGGCCGGACTCTCAGTGCGTTTCCAGGTAGTCACGCACATTCCATCCGGGCTCAGCGCAGCAGATTCGCCAGTTCGTCGTTGGCGTGGCTCAGCCGGTTCGCCAGGATGCGTACGATAAAATGGTGAATCGCGGAGGCGAGCTCCGGATTCTCTTTCCCGATCGTTCTGAAGGCTTCCGAAGAAAGCCGGTGCAGCACGCATGGCTTGTTGGTGACAACTGTCCCGGATCGGGGTTTTTCAAGGTAAAGGCCCATTTCGCCCACGACCGTTCCAGGGCCCATGGTCCGGAGACGGGTGCTCTTTCCGTTCGAGAGCTCCAGCAATGCGGTCACTTCCCCGGACTCGACAAAGAACATCTCGTCACCGAATTGCCCTTGCCTGAAAAGCACATGGCCGGCCGGCGTCTCAAGGCGCTCCAAGTAACCTCTCAAGTCAGCGATCGATTCCCTGTGCTGAAAGAGCTCCCCGAAGAGGTCTTCCAGAGACCGATGAGATGCAGCCCCTTCCGTGTTTTCTCCACTCAGGATCTGCTCCTCACACCAGGCGATGGCATGGTCCAGATCCGGAAAGAGCGGGCATTCATCCCCGGATTGAGCAGCGCTCTCTCCGGAAGCAGCCTGAATGTCGCAGCCTCCCTCCACCAGCAGTTCCCGGACGCCCGGCTTGAGGTTGACGAAGATCGGCAGGATCTGGTTGGCTTCACACGTCTGCACTATTTTGCTGAGACCGAGAACCGATGAAGAGTCAAGGCCGCTCACATGGCCGAAATCGAGCACGACAAAGCGCAGCTGCGGCTGGTCGGCCGATCGGATTCGGCCGAGAATATGGGTGAGCAGGGGATAGGCCGTGCCGAAGAAGATGTAGCCCTGAAGGCGGAGGATGTAGATCTGATCTCCCTTTTCCTTAAGAATGCGTTGATCGTGGAAAGAACGCTCCACGTTGCTTCGGGTATTGGCCCCGGACAGCTCGTGCTTGATGACAGAGATCCGGCTGTAGTTGAAGGCGAACAACAGGCAGGACACAACCAGGCCGATCCCGACTCCCTGCAGAAACCCCCTGGTCGCAATGACAAACAGAATCATCAGGACAAGACAGAAGTCAAACCCGGAAAACCGCTGCCAGCCTTCGAAAACCCATTCGATCAAAAGGCTCAGCCCCAGATAGACCAGGAGTGCCCCAAGCACCGCTTTGGGAAGGTAGCTGAGGAAGGAAGGCCCGAAATACAGCACAACGGCGCTCAGGAGCGCCGCCACCATGCCCGAGAGACCGCTGGTGGCCCCAGCCTTCCAGTTGAGCAAGGTCCGGCTGAGAGCGATACAGCCGACCAATCCGCCCAGTGGGGCGGCGAGAAGATTGGCGACCCCCGTCGAAGTGAGCTCACGATCCAGATCCACATCGCTCCTTGTCGCAATCTCCACGCTGGCGGCATTGAGCAGGATGACGATGGCGGCAAGAATGATCAGGGCCAGCAGACCTCCCTTTTCGGCTGCTATGAGGCTCCAGTGGACCTGGTGCAGCGAAAGGGGCTCCCACGTTGCTTTCAGCAGGTTTCCGGGGAGCCGGTCGAGGAGCCAGCCCTCGGCGATGGCCTCCTCGATGGATACCCCCAAAATGGATAGCCATGCATGCGAAGCCAGAATGCATCCCGCAAGGAGCGAGGGCAGGACCAGGAAGTGTCGGAATCGCCTCAGGATGCAGACAAATGCTCCGGCCATGAGAGCACCGGGCAGCCAGTGCAGAAGGTTGGACCTCTCCAGCAGCGCTGGAGCCCCGTCGAGTGTCAGTGGCACTCCCGCCATGACCGTGAAGGCGCCGCGAATCAGCAGCCACCCGGTTCCAGCGAGGAACCCACCCACCACGGGGTAGGGGATGAAGCGGATCCAGCGCCCCAAGCGGTATCTTCCAACAAAGTAAAAGAATAGCCCAGCCAGGAGGGATGTCAGCGCAAGGAGTGTCCACAGGGTCGATGCAAAGGTCGATGAGGTGGCATCCACTCCAAGACCGGCCCCCAGAGAAGCGGCCATGACTGCCAGGATAGCCGATATGTTGGCATCCGGTCCGGCGATTGTGAAGGGCGATGACCCGCGCAAGGCAACGAGCGCGCCAACCACCGTTGCACTGACGAGCGCGCTGGCGATGCCCAGAGGCAATCCTCCCGACAGGCTTCCGGAAAAGATCAGCGTCGCGTACGAAATGCTGGCAATGATGGACATCAGCCCTGAAATCAATCCCGCGAAGCAATTCGGGATCACTCGACCCATGTTGGAGCCCTTTTTTCTCGATGTGACACCAGGTTCCATGTCGTCCACGTACCGGTCGCCTCGTATCCGGCTATTCGTGCGTTTGTCTGAGATCCAGGTTGTCTGGGTGTCGGAGCCCAATTTGCCCCACTGGGGTAACGGTGCCCGCGGAACACCTAGTCCTGCAAGCACGAAAACCCGGACCACGTCACTACTCCGAAAAGACTCACTCTTCAAGTGCCGAGGTGTTGAGGTCGGTGAGGATTGGGAGGAGGGTTGGCTCGGAACATCGTGATGACATGCCGGTGTGCGTTGTGCCGCCCGGCAATGATTGCGGGCGGCCTTACGGGCGGCTCGACGGCTCCAGATCCCCGGGATCATCAGGATACCGTCGAGCCAGAGTGGATAGGTTTCGCCTTCCGATCACTCCTCCGGCGCAAACGCCTTGAATTCTCCCAGCTGCAGGAAGCTTCCGCCGTGGTTTTTGAGGAGCATCAGCTTGATGAATTTTGCCTGTGTCGGATCGATTTTAAAAGTCTGGTCCGGCAATGGCTTGCCACGATCGACATTCTGCCGATTGTGCAAGGTGAACTTCCCCACGGATTTGAACCCTTGCTTGGGGCCTTGGGTCGAAACCTGCACTTCCACTTCCTTCACCCACCTGTCAGGGGATTCGGTGGTGAAGGGGTTGAAAGCCAGCCGGGTGATCGTGGTCACATCGGGAAGCACGAAGACGACTTCCGCGGGCTGGGCGTCTTTGGTACAATACCCATGCCCTTTTCCCAGTTGGTCATCGATCAGGTTCTTGGCTGCCCAGTCGCCATTGTCATATTGATTCGTGAAATAAACCAGCTTCCCCCCATTCACCTCTGCCAGGACGTTCTTGAGCCGTTCGGCTTTGCCTGTTTCTTCGCTGAACGTGCCCATCAGCTTGACTTCTCCAAGCTGGAAAAAGCTTCCGCCATAGTTGCTTTTGAGCATAAGCTTGACCCAACGGGCCGATGTCGGGGGGAGGGGAAAGGTCTGCTCGGTGAGGGAATAGGCGGGATCCTGGCTTTCCAGCCTCGTGTTATCCAGTTTCACCGCGGTGACCTTGGTGAATTCCCCGTGGGGATCGGATGTCGAGACCCACAGCTCAAGGTCCTTGACCCACCTGCTTTCCGATTCAATCGTGTAGGGATCGATAATCATCTCGGTCAAAGTTGCGACCCTGGGCAGCTCCAAAAGGATCTCCTGAGGGGCATTGGCGCTGGAACAGTATCCATGCCCTTTGCCAATGGCCTCGTCGATCAGGTTGCGGGCTGCCCAGTCGCCGTCGTCATACTGGCTCGTGGCGAACAGAATCTGGGTCCCTTGGCTGGCAGCCAGCACATTGACATTAGGGCTTCCGCTGCCTTCCTTGGAGAGCGCTCCCCCTTTGGGCTCCTCCCTGACGGGCGGCGGAGCGGGTTTGGCTTCAGCCTTGACCGCGGACTTGTCGAGCGGCGCCATGTACTGCTTTTGGCCCAGACCCGCACCAACGGTAACCACCACACGGTGCCAGGAGCCATCCGCTTCCGCCAGGTCGGTGGCGTAGCTGAGAAGGTACTGCCCGGTCAGTTGCGCGCTGATCTCCCGATAGAGACCTTCCAGCTCCGCCGAGGAGGGGGAAGGGAAGTATTGCCCGCCGGAGGCCACGGCGATCTTCTTGAGGACGGCTTCGTCGACACTTGCGCCCAGCCCGATGGTGAAGACCGGCACGTTGATTTCGTTGGCTGCACTGACGACCTCGTCGACCGTTTTTGTGCTGAGCGGCTTGTTGGTGCCGTCATCGTCCTTCCCGTCGGTGAGGACGATGACCACCTTGCGCCCCTTCTTGTCCCCGAAGCTCTTGGTTGCCTCGTAGATGGCATCGTAGAGCGCCGTATTGCCGCGCGCCCGGAGGCCGCCGATGGCGGCCTTGAGCGGCCCCTTGGCCGTGGTGAAGCTTTCGATCACTTTCACCTTGTCACTGAAGTCGATGAGCAGCACCTCGTCTTCCGCGCGCACATTGTCCACGAAGGTGCCGGCCGCCCGCTTGAGGTCGGGAATCGCGTTCTTCATACTGCCGCTGGTGTCCAGCACCAGCACCGTGGCGATGGAAGGCAGCTGCGTTTCCACGGTGACCGGCGACTGCTCGACCTCGTCTTCCTTGACCACAAAATCCTTCTCGCCAAGTCCTCGGATCATCTTTCCCGCGGCATCCAGCACGGAGACAAACAGCTTGATTTTCGGGAAAAGCGAGTTGTCGACCTGGTTAATGACAACCTGGGCATCGACGTTCGTCGGCTTGACTTCCTGCGCCCCCGCCAGGCTGGCTCGTCCATCGGCCCATGCACTCATCAGCAGCACGAGCAGACTCAAAGCACACACCCTAACCGTCTGTTTCCCATCGACTTGCTTTGCTCGCATGGCAGGCCCTCCCCCCGTCTTGTCGCGATCGTGCAGAAATAAAACGCTAGACTTTCGGTCTCCCACGTTTCAATGATGAGATGGTAAGATGCTCTCGGACCACCTCATCCTGCTCAATATCCATAGCTGGGTGGTAGCCACAGGCTCTTGGAACGGGAATCTTGGATCATCTTTGGATGAATGGTTTCAATGTTACCAAAATGAGCAGATCGGGCAACCTCAAATCGACAGGCCTGGTGGGTTCATCTTTTCGCCCGCCGTTGCGACTCATCGCTACGGAAATTGACAAGGAAAGGTTGAATATGCTCCGGTGGCTGGGCCTTCTCTTCTGCGTTTGGACGAGCCTTCTCGGTCTCGCTCCCCATGCCTGCGGTCAGTCGATTTCGGACGGCTCGGTTACGGTCCATTATTTCAGGGCGGAGGGCTGCCCCCATTGCGAGGACGCCGGGCGGTTTCTTCGCCGGCTGGCGGCCGACGACCCTCGCATCGTGATTCAAGATTACGAAGTCGAGCTTGACGAAGCCGGAAGAGAAGCCTTTACCAAGGTGACCGAATCTTTGAAGCTGACTCAGATGAGCGTCCCATTCATCGTGGTCGGTGAATGGGCGATCATGGGCTATCATCGGGATGAGTGGACCGGCGCGGAAATCGAGCGCCGCATTAACGTCTGCCTGGTCACCGCATGCCCCGATCCCGTGGGAGCTCTTCTGACTCAGGGCCGTCTTCCGGAGGCCGCAAACGTGACGGTCGTGGTGACATCCCTGCCCGAGGAGATTGCTATTCCGTTGCTGGGAAAAGTGCAGACAGCCACACTGTCTTTGCCTGCTCTGACAATCGTGCTCGCCGCGCTGGACGGGTTCAATCCCTGCGCCATGTGGGCCCTGGTTTTTCTGCTGGGGATGCTGCTGGGTGTCGAAAACCGCAAACGCATGTGGACTCTTGGCCTGGCTTTCCTCGCGGGCTCCGGCCTGGTTTACTTTCTGATCATGACGGCCTGGCTGAATGCGCTGCTCGCCTTCGGGATGCTGATATGGATTCGCATTGCGGTCGGTCTCGTGGCGCTTGGCGGGGCGGCATACAATCTGTACGATTTCTTTGCCAACCCCGAAGCGGTCTGCCATGTTTCCGGTTCCCCCGGTCGACGGCAGATCATGGAACGGCTCAAGAAAATGGCCCTCACAGAACGGTTGTGGCCCGCCCTAGTGGGTGTGGTCCTGCTGGCCATCGCGGTGAATCTGATCGAGTTTGTGTGCTCCGCAGGGATCCCGGCTGTTTACACGCAGCTTTTGACAATGACGCTTCTCCCCCTGTGGCAATATTACGCATACCTGCTGCTCTACATCATCGTGTTCATGGCGGATGACATCCTCATCTTCGGCGCCGCCGTCACCACGCTGCAGTTGACGGGCTTCGGGACCAAATACGCACGCGCCTGCAGACTGCTGGGAGGCGTGATTCTTGGGGCCATCGGGCTTGCGCTGCTCTTCAAGCCTGAGTGGCTCACGTTCAAATAGGACTAACCGGGTGCCTATTCTGACCATCTTCGTCGTGCTTGCCCAGCTGAAGGTGGCCGAGGGAGGCCTATGGAAGACGCAACGAGCGGATGCGAGCTGAGCATCGTCATGCCCTGCCTCAACGAAGTCGAGACGGTTGCGACCTGTGTGGGCAAGGCACTCCGATTTCTCGAAACGGAGCGCATTTCAGGCGAGGTCGTCGTCGCGGACAACGGGAGCACGGATGGGTCTCAGGAGTGCGCCGAGAGGGCCGGGGCGCGAGTCGTGCCAGTCGCCGAAAAGGGGTACGGCTATGCGCTGAGAGGCGGGATCGCGGCGGCTCGGGGGCGTTATATCATCATGGGGGATTCCGACGACAGCTACGATTTCCTGAGGTTGCGGCCGTTTCTCGACCATTTGCGGCAAGGCTATGACCTGGTCATGGGGAATCGGTTCAAAGGCGGCATCGCCGAGGGCGCCATGCCGTTTCTCCATCGGTACCTTGGGAACCCGGTCTTGACGAAAATCGGCCAGGTCTTCTTCCGGAGTCCGTGTGGGGATTTTCATTGCGGACTGCGGGGGTTCAGCCGGAGCGCCTTCGACAGGATGGATCTCCAATCGACGGGGATGGAATTCGCCAGTGAAATGGTGGTCAAGGCGTCCCTCTTCAATCTCCGTGTAACCGAGGTCCCCACAACCCTTTCTCCCGACGGCCGCAGCCGCCCGCCGCACCTGCGATCGTGGCGGGACGGTTGGCGTCACTTGCGCTTCCTGCTCCTTTTCAGCCCACGCTGGCTGTTTCTCATTCCGGGGCTGGTGCTCTTCTGCGTGGGTGGGTTGCTGGGAGCCGTTCTCACCTGGACCCCCCTCAGAATTCATGACGTGACCTTCGACACGAACACGCTGCTGGTCTGCTCCCTGTCGGTGCTCGTCGGGTTCCAGCTGGTCTTTTTCGGCGTCTTTGCCAAAGCTTTCGCCATCGAGGCACTGCATTTGCCGCCGGATGAGCGGATCCAGCGCATCCTCAAAGTGGCCAACCTGGAGGCCGGTCTGGTGTGTGGTATCACGCTTTTCCTGGCGGGCCTGGCTCTCCTGGTGATGGCGCTTCTGGAATGGGGGCAGCAGCATTTCGGGAGCCTGTCGTACGCGCACAGCCTCCGGTTGACTATCCCCAGCGTCACGTTCATCATGCTTGGCGTTCAGATCACGTTCTCGAGCTTCTTTCTCAGCCTCCTGAAGCTCAAGCCCCGACGAGAGTCCGTATGATGCGGCTCCGGCTTGTGCTTCTGTTGTTTGTGATCGGCGGCATCAAGCTTACCTTTTTCTTCCTGGATCCCGTCCCCAAGTTCTTCTTCGGGGATTCCTCCTGCTACATATACTGCGCACTGACGGGCTGGATTCCGGAAGACCGGTCTTTCACCTACGGCTACATGATCGGTCCGCTCATCGAATGGAGCGACTCCCTGGTGCCGCTCCTCCTCGTGCAGTTGGCGGCGAGTGCGGGGTCGGCTTTTCTTCTGGGCCTAACGCTCGAGCGGTGCTTCAGTGTGCGCCGATCCGTTGCTTGGGCGGCGGCAATCCTGTGCTCCGTCGAGCCCATTCAGCTCCTGTATGAGCGCTATGTGATGACGGAAACGGTTTCGCTTTTCCTCTTCGCCGTCTATGTGCTTGCGGCATTCGAATACGTTCGCCGTCAGAGGGGCGTGGTCCTCGTTGTCCTGCAAATCCTCGGAGCGCTGGTGGTCAGCCTGCGTCTCAGTTATCTCCCCGTTGTGGTGCTCAATGCCCTACTGCTTCCGCTGCTTGGGGCGTATCAGCGGGCGCGACGGGATGCGCCTGGAAACCAGGCCGAGCTCCATGTCGCTCACGCAGCTTGGAAACGGCCCCGATTCAGGCTCTGGGTGGTCTTTCATCTAGCGATATCCGTGCTTGTGACGGTTGCTCTCCATAGCGGCTTGAAGGCGCTCTATTCCGACCTTACCGGGCGTCCTCCCGGTTACCATGCTTCAGAGGGATTCTTTCTATTGGCGACGTGGGCGCCCATTGTTGCTCCGGAGGATTTTCCCTTACCCGAAGCGCGCTCGGTCATCTTCGACAATCCGAGATTCGACCTGAAAGACCGCCATCTCCGAACGGAACAGCTCTTCGAGCATGATGGGTTGTGCTGGAGGATCCGGTTCGCATTGGAAGCGTATGAGGCTGAGGATGACGATATGGAGAAGAACGGCGTGGCTAACGAGATGGCTCGATCCACGGCCATGAACGTGCTCAGAAGGGATCCGATGGGCGTGGTCAGGCTCTCGCTGCAAAGCCTCGCAGACTACTTCGATGTGGGGCTGATCCGAAAAGTGATCGAAAACGATCTCGCTATGGACGAACCTCAGGTCGCGAGGTACCGTGAATTCGTCCGTGACACAGCTGAGGCCGTGCCGGGACCCTTAAACCCTGACGAGCAGCCGCTGACACTCCTGAAAGGGTATTATCGCGCGATGCTGCCCTGGTACTGGCTTCTCTTCGCAATACCCCTTGTCTCTGCTGGGGCTTTGGTCCTCACACAGGGATTCGAGCGTCTCCTGGTCGTTGAGCTTTTCATGCTGACCGCTGTCTGTGTGTCCGTTGCGGGTTTTCTGTCCGTGCTTCCGATCGTACGGTATCTTCATCCCGTCGCGTGGCTTGCTTTCTACCCACTGGCCCTGGTTGTGGACCGCTGGATGAGCCTGCTTAACCGACCCATGAAGAGGCTTTTGGAGCTGAAGTAATTGCACATCAGCCCGGAGAGAGCGCCTGCCGCGACGCCAAGGATCGGGTGGCTGTGTACGATGGGGAATTTCCATACGCCCAGGGCATAAACGGCATAGTTGACGGAGCCGCCGATGAGCATCAGCATCAGGTAGGCCGACCATTGGAGGGGCGGCTGACCTTGGCTGACAGCGTGCTTGAATGTGATCGATCGGTTGAGAATCCAGGTTGTTGAGGCCGCGCAAAAGAAAGAGAGTGCGCGGCTGGTGTAAAGATCCATCCGGGTCGTGAGGATGAGGAGGTAAAGCACGGTGGAATCGACGGCGAATCCGACGCTTCCCACAAGAGAAAAGCATACGAACGTGTTATTGAAGAGCCGTTGAAGGGAGGGACCCACCATGCTCGATTACGTTCCTGTGGATGCCACAACCGTTAGGTGCATGTTGTTTTGCTCCTGCCTTTGCCCTTCAACCGTCGAGTCCTGTAAGGCCTATGAGAAAGAGTGAATTCCCTCGCGGGGACAGAATCCATAAACGAGCTTTCGGGCTGATTCTGAAAACTGTCGGAAGAGCCCCGCACTCCGTGCTTGTCGGCATGACCTTGTTGATGGCCATCGTAATGCTTTATTTCGGTATTCGTTTCAAGGGATTTCGGCCCATAAACAACATCGAGTGGCTGCCGGCAGGCGAAGGGCTTTGTTTTAAGCGTTTTGCCATTGCCTATACGGACGATTTCTTCCCTCGTTCGGATGCTGTCGGGAAGGATGCTGGGTTGACCATCGAGATTGCCTTCCGCAGCCTGGATCTGACGTCCGGCAATTTTAGCTACCTCCTATCCGTTTTTGCTGGCGATGACCAGTCGCAGTTGCTGATCGGCCAGTGGCGGCATGGGCTGATCATCATGAACGGGGCAGATCATGACGGCCGGCTGGGGACCAGAAAGGTGACAGTCGACATCAGCGGGACGGAGAGGCGCATGAATTTGCTCACGGTCACATCCGACAGGAAGGGCACGAGTGTCTATTTGGATGGCAAGCTTGTCAGAAGTGACCCGAAATTGCAGCTGCTGTTCCCCTACCATTCAGGTCGGACGTGGTTGACCCTCGGCAACAGCGTGTACGGGCGCCATCCCTGGCACGGATTCCTTGCCGGTCTTGCAATCTACGATGTCGCCCTAGGGCCGGAAGAAGTGATGGAGCACGAAACTCAGTGGGCTGCCGGAGGAGGAGTCCAAATCCATGGCGGGACCGCACCCAAGATTCGGTATCGATTCGATCTGCATGCAGCCGGGCAGCTGAGCAACATGGCGGGAAAAGACTACCCACTGCACATACCGGAATGGATGGTCATTCTGAAAAAAGATGTCTTGGGCTGGCCCGAGATGCACAGCTTGATGAAATGGAGCATGGTCCAGGATATTAGTCTGAATTTGTTTGGGTTTATGCCTTTGGGCTGGATGCTTTGCGCCACACTGAGTCGCTTCAAAGGCTTCCCCGGACGGCATCACCTCGGACTTGCGCTCGGTTTCGCAATTGCTCTCAGTTTGTCGATCGAAATCGTACAAGCCTGGATTCCATCGCGGGATTCCTCGCTGCTCGACCTGACCATGAACACCCTCGGAGCATTTGCCGGAGGTCGGATCTATGCTGTGGGATGGAATGCACAAAGGGGCCAGGCCGATTTGGCCTAACCCCTTGATTTTTTGTGGTGGGCGGAAGAGGATTCGAACCTCCGACTTCTGTATAACCTAATGACAATATTGGCTATTTTTAGATCGTAAATGAACACGATACACCGATGTAACACCGGGGTGATTGGAATGCCTTTCCGAAAATTAAAAGAGATGGCATCAGGTCCATCTACACTGCCTCCAGGAAGCTAGGTCCCCACCGAAATTACAAAACATATGGTCTGGGCATGCTGAATGCCCAATCCCGGTCATGTTTTACGCACAGTGGCAAGACGCGTTGACAGTGGGCAACGCCGGTAGAGCCACTCTGAAGCGATTTGTTACGTACGTCGCAAGGAGGACTACCTTTCCATCGCAGGACCGTGAGGGAGCCTTGCCAATGGACTACATGGTTTCTCATCCGCAAATACTCCTTTTCCCCCATTGCTCTCATCGCCTTGCTTACCTATACTCGCGCTCGTCTTGAGGTGCAGGGGAGCAAGAACGTGTCTACGCCGCCATGGAAGGCGGCGTGGACACTACCGTTATGGCCGACAGGGCGACATTCGCCCTTCAATGGATACTTCGGTTTTGACAGGTGATGTGCCCAAAGGGAAGGAGCTTGAGTGGGATGCTTGAGCTTAAGTCATCTTTTAGAGAAATGGTCTTGGGTCTAGTGATTTTCAGCCTGATCACACTGATTAATGCGACTGCCACTCGAAGCGAGGAATGCCCTGGAGTTGGTAATTCTACCACTACCGGGAATTACCAGTTCTCTGGATGCATGCATCAAGAAGCAGCAACAAGCCCGCTGAGCATTGTCGGGCCTGACAGCGCTCCGGGAAATCCAGACCAAGGTTTGCCTCAAGGCACGTATGAATATGTCGCCATTGGCGGCACCCCTCCCTATATCTGGCAGGTTGAAGGACCTGGTGTATCGTTAACGACTACACCGGAGGGGACCGCGATGGTTACTGTTGGGCCTGCAGCGTGTGGGACTTTTGCTGTGACGGTAACAGAGGCATGCAATCAAAGAGAGGAGAAACTGGTGCGTTCCTTTGCCGGTAAGTGGACGCACCTGGAGCGGCAGGACATCTCTGGGAATTGTCGTTACTGGGCCTATAGCTGTGGTGCCAGTCCATGGGGCCATGAATGGGTAGAGGGGGGCAATCGTTATGTCGATTGCTATGGGGCCACGGCGATAACGGTGTGCGCAAGCGCCGGCCAGACGTTTGAATCGGTGCTGCCCAATTGCTCGCCTCCTCCGAAGGGGCCCAAGGTCATCAGTGAATTCACGGATTGCTACATTTGCTCTGGATGTCAAAAGAAGACGTATTGCTTTTTGCAGTGCGTCGATGTTTATCAATGGGGTTGCTGACCCTGTCGGAAGACCGAATCAGCCTCATTTTTCGTCATCTTTCAGCCTTGTGATCTGGACGACGTCAAGGAGGCCTGGAAGCGTCTCAATCAGGACCGCGTCAAGCGTTGTGGTGCTGAAATGGTCAAGGTAAACAACTGCCCGGGGTGCGATGCGGGGCATCGTGGGCTCAAGGTACGTCCGCATTGCGAGCGTAGACTGACAGACTTCGATCAAGGAACCCCTGGGATGATAACGACCAAACACCGCTCATACGCATCCATTGTATTCATTGGTCTTTCGCTTCTGTGTGTATTTTCTTCTTTTTGCTTCGCGGCCGCACCCCCCAATGTGGACTATGGAATCGACCCCAACTCACCTCCGGAAGGTGCAGAATTTATAGCCGGAGGGGTGAGTCTTCTGAACGGCAACATGGTGGAATCACGGACGGACCTATCCTTTCCATCCCCCAACAGACTCGGCTTTATTTTTCAAGCATTTTA
>CAZIEW010000074.1:0-27854 GCA_964538515.1 uncultured Syntrophobacteraceae bacterium | reverse complement strand
GAGGCAGCCAAGCACCACATGGAGTGGCTGCGCGGGATGAAGGAGGCCTTTCTGGCCAAGCGGAAAGAGCTTAAGGCCATCACGCAGCAATACGTTCAAACCGGTCAGTGGATCAGACCGGAGAAACGAGAGGACCCCTGAGGCGCCCGGTGCCAAGCACACATTGAGGAGGCGCGGAGCGGATGGGAGCGATCGAGCGCCCCTTGTGCGGATCGAGCGGGGCTGCGTGATTGACAACACTCCGGCCTGGGCTTAGCCTGATTGTGTGCTCTTCTTGCTTGCGTCGAGGGTGGATGAGTCTCGATAGCCCTGCGGGAGGTGCGACCATGCTCGGCGTGACCGAAGTCTCTATGACCAGCCTGCTCCGTTTCTGATCGGTTGACTCCCTAACGGGATCAGCCCCAGTCAACCATGGAGTCTGCAAGTGCCGAAGAATCTCACTCACAAGATCCTTGAAGCCCACCTTATGGAAGGCCGCCTGGTTGCCGGGGAAGAAATCGCCATCAAAATCGATCATGTCCTGCTCCAGGATGCGACCGGCACCATGGCGATGCTCGAGTTCGAGGCCATGGGGCTCGACCGGGCGCGGGCGGAAGTCGCCGTCCAATATGTCGACCACAACATTTTACAAACGGACAGCAAGAACGCCGACGACCATCGATACCTCCAGACTGCCTCGGCCCATTATGGACTCTATTTCAGCCCTCCCGGAAACGGTGTTTCCCACCAGGTGCACATGGAACGGTTCGGTGTACCCGGCAAGACGCTGCTCGGGGCAGACAGTCACACGCCCGGTGCTGCGGGCGTCTCCATGCTGGGAATCGGTGCGGGCGGCTTGGACGTTGCCCTGGCCATGGCCGGCCATCCTTATGCCTTGCCCTGTCCAAAGGTGCTGGGGGTCCGGCTGACGGGCGCGCTTCCTGACTGGGTCAGCGCCAAGGACGTCATTCTCGAGATGCTCCGCCGCTACGGCGTCAAAGGGTGCCTTGGAAAGATCGTCGAATACACGGGACCGGGCGTCAGGAGCCTTTCGGCAACAGACCGGGAAACGATCGGCAACATGGGAACCGAGCTCGGCGCTACCAGCTCCATCTTCCCGTCCGACGAAAACACACGCCTTTACCTGTTGGGGCAGCGGCGGGGCGAGGCTTGGATCGAGCTCAAAGCGGACAACGGCGCCGAATACGATGAATTCACGGAGATCGACCTTTCGACGATCGAGCCGCTGATTGCGTGCCCGTCTTCCCCCGGAAACGTCGTACCCGTGCGCGAGGTCGCCGGCAAAACCGTGCACCAGGTCATCGTGGGAAGCAGCGTCAACTCCTCGTTCCGAGACCTGATGGTGGTCGCCGCGATTGCGGAGGGCCGGCACGCTCACCCGGACGTTTCGTTCCACATCAATCCGGGAAGCAGGCAGGTGATCGAGAACGTGGCGGCCAAAGGTGGGTTCATCTCCCTCATCCGAGCCGGCGCGCGAGTCCATGAGCCGGGCTGCCTGGGCTGTATCGGGATGGGGCAAGCGCCGGGTACGGGGCAGGTGAGCCTTCGAACGATGCCTCGCAATTTTCCCGGTCGGTCGGGCACGGTGGACGACCAGGTGTATTTGTGCTCGCCCGAAACGGCAGCGGCCGCCGCTCTCAAAGGGGTCATCACGGACCCGCGCGACTTGGCCAAGGAGATGACCTATCCGCGAATCAAGGACCCGAGCACCTACGTCGTCGAATCGTCCGCCATCCTTCCCCCATCCGAAGCCGGCAGGAAAACGGAGATCATTCGCGGCCCGAATATTCGGCCTTTGCCCGAGATGGACGCTCTTTCCGAAACCCTGACCGCTGAGATCGTGCTGAAGGTGGGGGACAACATCTCGACGGACACCATCATGCCCGCGGGAGCCAAGATTCTCCCGCTGCGATCCAATATCGAAGCCTTGAGCCAATTTGTCTTTTCCCAGATTGCCCCCGACTTCTCCCGGGAATGCAGAAAGAAAGGCAATGCCGCCGTGGTCGGCGGGGACAACTACGGTCAGGGCTCCAGCCGTGAGCACGCTGCCCTGGCGCCCCGCTTTCTGGGGGTCCGCATCAAGATCGCCAAGGGCTTCGCACGGATCCACAAGGCAAACCTGTGCAATTTCGGTATCCTTCCCCTGGTGCTCAGTGATCCGTCCGACTACGATCTGCTTGAGAAGGGAATGATCCTGACGCTCCCCGACGTACGCGCACGGATCGAGCGAGGGGACGTCGAGATTCCCGTGGAGGCCGGCAATACGCGGATCATGACCCTGCTGGAGGTCTCGGACAGGCAGCGCCGGCTTCTCGTGGCAGGAGGCGCCCTCAATCTGGTCCGGGGAAGCCGCCAAGGGTGAGCTGGTGCCGAGGGATGCCTTCTTAGGCAGGGAGCTATGATAGCGTCATTCTGGCATGCTTCCGGCCGGAATCAGAATTTTTACTTCGAGCTTGCCTGTTCATACGAACTCTAACCCGCTTGGAGGTTGCGATGGAAGAATCCGTACGCGTCAAAAATACGGGGCTCCGCGGGGTAACCGTTGCGGATACCAAAATCAGCTACATCGACGGCGAGCACGGGATCCTGATCTACCGGGGATACCGCATCGAAGAGCTCGCCGAAAGGTCTTCCTTCATGGAAGTCGCTTACCTGCTGCTCCACGGGCAGTTGCCCGGGCGCGCCGAGCTCGAGGCCTTTGAGGCAGAAATTCTCGCTGCTCGCGACATTCCCGATTTTGTCCTCGACAGCTTCCGGCTCTGGCGCAAGGACGCGGACCCCATGGATGTCCTGCAGGCTTCCGTTCCGCTCCTGGCGACCGTCGATCCCGACCTGAAGGCGACCACCAAAGAAGCCAATCTGCGCATGGCGGTCAGGCTGATCGCGCGGATTCCCGCCCTGACTGCCGCCTGGCACCGGATCCGTTCGGGGCAGGATCCCCTGCCTCCCGACAAGAGCCTCCCTCACGCCGCCAATTTCTTGTGGCAGCTCCACGGCGTCAAGCCCGACCCGGAAATCGCCAAGGACCTGGATGTTTGCCTGGTTTTGCACGCCGATCACACCTTCAACGCCTCGACCTTCGCATGCCGGGAGGTGGTTTCCACCCTGGCTCACATGTATGCGGGCGTCACGGCGGGAATCGGCGCCCTTTCCGGCAGTCTGCACGGCGGAGCCAACGCCCGGGTCATGAACATGCTCTTCGAGATCGTTCCCTGGGTGGAATCGGGGAAGACCGTTACCGACTGGGTGAGAGGCAAGCTTACCCGGGGCGAGAAGATCATGGGGATGGGACATGCGGTTTACAAGACCTTCGACCCACGCTCGAAAATCCTCAAGAAGATGTCCGAACGTCTCGGCAAGAAGCTCGATCAGACGCACTGGTACGAGTGGCTGACCACCATCGAAGACGCCGCGCTCGAGGAATTTGAAAAGCGCGGGAAGACGACCATCAAGTCCAACGTGGATTTCTACAGCGGCTCGGTCTACCACATGATGGGAATCCCCGTGGACCTCATGACCCCGATTTTCGCCATCTCGCGCATTTCCGGCTGGTGCGCGCACATCATTGAAGAGAGATTCGCGGAGGCTCAGGGGAAGCCGGCTCTCTACCGGCCCGAGGCCGAGTACGTCGGCGATTACTGCGGCGCCATGGGCTGCGTTTACCAGCCACTTGAGGCGAGGGAGTAGGCTATCTTATTGAGCGGGGATGCTATGGAATTCAAACACGATGTGCTGATCATTGGAGCGGGCCTGGCCGGCCTGCGGGCCGCTCTCGAAGTGACGGGGAGCCTGGATGTCGGGCTGTTGAGCAAGGTCTACCCCACGCGGTCGCATTCCGGGGCGGCGCAGGGCGGGATCGCGGCGGCCTTGGGAAACGAGGAGCCCGATTCCTGGGAATGGCACATGTATGACACCATCAAGGGGGGTGACTATCTGACGGACCAGAACGTGGCCGAGATCCTGGCGAAGGATGCCCCACGGGCCGTCTATGAGCTCGAGCACATGGGGGTCCCCTTCAACCGCACACCGGACGGCCGGATCGCCCAGCGCGCTTTCGGCGGCCACACCCGTGAGCACGGCAAAGCCCCGGTCAAGCGCGCCTGCTACGCGGCGGACCGCACGGGCCGCGTCATGATGGATACGCTCTACTTCGAAGCGGTCAAGAAAGGCATCAAGGTCTACCCCGAATTCCAGATGCTGGATCTCGTCATCGAGAACGGTCGGGTGGCGGGCGTGGTCGCCTGCGAGCTGGCGACGGGGGAGCTTCACTTCTTCCACACCAGGATGGTGCTTCTCGCCACGGGGGGCTTCGGCAAGGTCTTCAAGACCACCTCGAACGCCTTCGCCAACACGGGCGACGGGGTGTACCTGGCTTACCGGAACGGCATTCCCCTCGAGGACATGGAGTTCGTGCAGTTTCACCCGACCGGCATCTACGGACTCGGGGTCCTCATCAGCGAAGCGGCCCGCGGGGAAGGCGGAATCCTGCGCAACGACCTCGGCGAGCGGTTCATGGAGCGCTACGCCCCGACCATCAAGGACCTGGCGGCGCGCGACATCGTCTCGCGCTCGATCGCTTTGGAGATCCGGGAAGGACGCGGAATCGGCGGCAAGGACTACGTGCATCTCGATCTGACCCACCTGGGCGAGCAAAAATTGGCCGAGCGCCTTTCGGACATCACCTCCTTCGTGAAAATCTACCTGGGCCTCGACCCGGCCAAGGAGCTCGTGCCCATCGCCCCCACCTGCCACTACATGATGGGGGGCATTCCAACCAACGTGCATGGCCAGGTGCTGGACGAAAACCATCAGCCGGTCCCCGGACTGTATGCCGCCGGCGAGTGCTCGTGCATTTCGCTGCATGGCGCGAACCGGCTCGGGTGCAACTCCCTCCTGGACCTGGTGGTCTTCGGGCGCCGAGCGGGCGAGCAGATGCGGGAAGATGGGCGGGCTCTTGATTGGGCGGCCCCTCCGGCCAATCCGCAAGGCCGCACGGAAGCGCGCATCCGGATGCTCAAGGAGCCGGGCCCGTCGGTCCGGGCCTCGGCGGTGCGGCGGGCGCTGCAGCAGACCATGATGGACAACTGCTCGGTCTTTCGCCACGCGGAGACGCTGGAAACGGCCCTGTCCGACATCAAGGGGCTGGAAGAGGAATACAAGCGGGTTCGCTGTGAGAACCGCTCCCCCCGGTACAACACGGAGCTGCAGGAGGCCATCGAGCTCGAGCATTCCCTGGGGCTGGCCGAAGCGATGGTCCGGTCGGCGCTTGCCCGGCAGGAAAGCCGTGGGGCTCATTCCCGCGAGGATTTCCCCGACCGGGATGACGCCAACTGGCTCAAGCACACGCTCGTCCAGAAGACCGGGCAAGGGGTCCGCATCTTCTACAAGCCCGTGACCATCACTCAATTCCAACCCAAACCGAGGGTCTACTGAGATGGAGCTGCAGTTCAAGATATTCAGGTTCGATCCCGAGGTCGATGCGGCTCCCCGCTACCAGACCTATATCGTTTCCGCCGAGCCCCAGGAGCGAATCCTGGACTGCCTGAACCGGATCCGGTGGGAGCAGGATGGGACCCTCGGCTACCGCATGTCATGCGCCCACGGGGTGTGCGGCTCCGACGGGATGCGCATCAACGGGCGTTGCGCTCTGGCTTGCCAGATGCTGGTCAGGGATTTCGCGGAGCAGGGGGCGGAAATCACCCTGGAGCCTCTGCCCCATTTCAAGGTGCTCAAGGACCTCATCGTCGACATGGAAAGCTTTCTGGACCGGGTGAAGTCGTTGCACCCTTACCTGCTGGCGGACAAGCTGCCCCCGGAAAAGGAGCGGCTTCAGGCCCAGGACGACCGCAAGAAAGTGGATGATGTTATCCGCTGCATCTTGTGCGCCTGCTGTACAGGAGCGTGCCCCATGATCGACGAGAGGCCCGATTTCGTCGGGCCGGCCGCCCTGGTGTGGGCCTATCGGTTCCTCTTCGATACGCGCGACGAGCAGTTCACGGAGCGCCTGAAAGCCTTGGATTCGCCAACCGGCGCCTGGGGCTGCGACAACCGCTTCGAATGCACCCGCGTGTGTCCCAAGTCGATTCCCGTGACCAAGTCCATCAACCAGATGAAGCGCGAAATCGAAAAGCACGGGGGTGGGAAAGCCCGCTGATCCGTCATGAAGACACGATCCGAGACCGATGCCCTCGGCACCGTTCAGGTTCCCGAGGACGCCTATTACGGGGCTCAGACCCAGCGGGCCCGCGAGAACTTTCCGGTGAGCGCCATCCGGATGCCACTGCCCCTCGTCCGGAGCCTGGGTCTCATCAAGCGCTGCGCCGCGGTGGTGAACCATGACCTGGGGCTCATCGAGACTCGGCTGGCCGATGCGATTATAAAAGCGGCCCGGGAGGTTGAAGAAGGGCTCTTGGACGACCAGTTCGTGCTCGATGTGTTCCAGACGGGGTCGGGGACCTCGACGAACATGAACGTTAACGAGGTCGTCGCCGGTCGGGCCAACGAGCTGCTGACGGGGAAAAGAGGAGGCAAGGACCCCGTCCATCCAAACGATCACGTGAACCGCTGCCAGTCCAGTAACGACGTCTTCCCGTCTGCCATCCACATCGCGGCCGTGACCGAGATTCGAAACGGCCTGCTCCCGAGCCTCGACCGGCTTCATGGAAGCCTCCTCGCCAAGGCCGAAGCCTTCGCCGACGTGATCAAGCTGGGACGCACGCACCTTCAGGATGCCGTGCCCATTCGCCTGGGCCAGGAATTCGGCGGGTACGCAAGGCAGGTGGAGCTGGCCGTCAGACGGATCGAAGGGGCGGCGGCGGGGCTGCTCGAGCTGGCTCTAGGGGGAACGGCCGTCGGGACTGGCATGAACGCCCATCCGGATTTCGCGGCAAGAACGATTGCGCTCATCGTCGATGCGACCCAATGCCCTTTCTTCGAGGCAGTCAACCACTTTGAGGCTCAGGGAGCCCAGGACGCTGCGGTGGCCGCTGGCGGGGCTCTCAAGAGCGTTGCCGTCGGCATGGGTAAAATCGCAAACGACCTCCGCTGGCTTGCATCCGGACCGCGCTGCGGCCTTGGGGAGATCACCCTGCCGTCGCTTCAGCCTGGATCATCCATCATGCCGGGCAAGGTCAACCCGGTCATCCCCGAGGTCGTGATCCAAGTGGCGGCGCAGGTTGTTGGCAACGATGCGGCCATCACTCTCGGCGGCCAGTGGGGCTTCTTCGAGCTCAACACCATGCTGCCCGTGATCGGGCACAACCTGCTCCAGTCCATTGCGCTTCTGGCAAGCAGCGCCCGCCTGCTCGCGGAAAAATGCATCGACGGCATCGAGGCCAACCGCGAGCGCTGCAAGGGGAGCATCGAGCAGAGCCTCGCCCTTGCGACGTACTTGGCTCCGACCCTTGGCTACGACCGGGCATCGGCCATTTCCAAGGAGGCGTACGTGACTGGCAAGACCATTCGCGAGCTGGTCCTGGAAAAACGGCTGATGGATGAGGCGGAATTCGACCGCTTGATCAACGAATCGTTGAGCCCGTTGGAGGGAATACCTTGAACATCGCCTTCGCCTGGAACGACGCCACCCGCACCCGCATCAAGCTCTTCATGGCCCTTTCGAGAACGCCGCATGGCCTTCTGGACATGGCGACGCCGGCGGTAGGCGCGCTGCTCTGGCTGGGCGGCATTCCTCCTCTTCCCATCGCATTGCTTGGCTTTATCACCGCTTTCGCCGGTTACACGGCGGTCTACGCCTTGAACGACGTCGTGGATTACCGGGTCGATCGGGAGAAAATCAAACAGTGCGGCCTGCCGGACATGGGCCACGATCTGGATGCCATCTGCGCCCGCCACCCGCTTGCCCAAGGACTTCTCAGCTTGCAGGAAGGAATCGCATGGACCTGCGGATGGGCGCTGGTCGCGCTCCTTGGAGCCTACACGCTGAATCCCGCCTGTGCATGGATCTTTGTCGGCGGTTGCGCGGCGGAAGCCATCTACTGCAAGATGTTCCAGGTGAGCTACCTTCGCACATTGGTGAGCGGGGCGGTGAAGACGGCCGGAGGTCTTGCCGCCGTCTACGCCGTGACGCCGAATCCGTCGATCCTTTTTCTGCTCGCGCTCTTCCTCTGGCTTTTCTTCTGGGAGATCGGAGGCCAGAACGTTCCCAACGACTGGGCCGATATGAGTGAAGACCGGGACATGGAAGCCATTACGGTTCCGGTCCGCTTCGGGCCTCGAACGTCGGCCGATATCATCCTGGGCTCGCTTGGAATCTCCGTTGTCCTGAGCCTCCTTCTCTATTGGATCACGCCCGCCGACATCCATTCCAGCTACCTGGTCGGAGCCCTCGCCGCTGGGCTGCTCCTGCTCATCGCCCCGGCCATGAAACTGCGTCGGTCCCTCGACAAGTTGGATGCGGCGGCCCTGTTCAACCGTGCCAGCTACTACCCCCCGAGCATGCTGCTGGTGATTCTGGTCAGCGCATGGTGGTGAGGTCACAGCCATGGGCAATGCCATGGAGCGAGTCCTGATTGCCGTGGACGGCTCGGAGCACTCCCTCGAAGCCGCCCTGTACGCGGGCGCAATCCTCCGGACGGGCGACGCCGAAATCAAGCTGCTGCATGTTTTCCAGAAGGTTCCTGACGCCTTCTGGGAGCTGCAGCGACATCCCGACTGGGCGCCAAAGGTCCGGCAGGTGCGGGGCTGGGAGGTCGAGCTGCGGGAAAAGGCCTTGCATTTCTTGGAGTCGGTCCAACTCGCCCTGGTTCGGGAAGGGTTCCCGGCCGAGCGAGTGAGCCTGGAGCTGGTGAATCCCACCGACAGTGTGCTCGCGACCCTCCAGACGGTCGCGGAAGGGGGGTTAGACGCGGTGGTGATCGGCAGACGCGGCCTCGGTGCCCCGGAGGACGCCGAGGGCCTTGGCACGGTCGCCGGGCAGGTTCTGGAAGCTCTCACTGGTTGCGCCATCTGGGTGGTCGGCGGAAATCCTGATCCGCGTCGGATCCTGATCGGACTTGACGCATCCAAAGGCGCCCTGACCGCGGTCGATCACGCAGCCCGAATGCTGCGAGCATCCGACTGCTCCATCACACTCCTGCACGTGGTGCGCGGCATTTCGATTCCGCGCGACGTCATGAAGGACGGCTTCCCCGTCGAGTATCGGCAACGGCTTCTCGAAGAAGCCGAGAACGCCATGATGCCCACCTTCCAGGCCGCTCGAGCCCGGATGGTGGACGCCGGAATCGCGCCCGAGCGACTGTCGAGCCGTCTCCTGACGGGGGTAAGCAGCCGGGCCGGGGCAATCGTCGAAGAAGCGCACCAGTGGGGATTCGGGACGATTGTCCTGGGGAGAGGTGGCTTGTCCCGCGGGGATGAGCACACCGTGGGGCGGGTTGGCAGGCAGATCTGCCGGATGGGCCACAGCCAGGCCATCTGGATCGTCGGATAGCACGGAGCGGCGGAAGCCCTGCATTTGGATGAAAGCGATCCTGGATGCCCGATGCTGGATGACGGTTTATGAAACTGACGGTCACATGCCCCCCTTGTCGCTCATCCGGCATGAGGTCCACATGAGTGGCTCTTTCCGCCGCATTGCATCACCTCATGAGCGCCAGCAGGCCGCTGTAGCTGAGAGCCGAAACCAATGTGAAGACGGAAACGCTTGCGGCCGCGAGCCTGGGGTCTCCGCCAAGCTCGGCCGCCATGACGTAAGAAACCGTCGCGGGCGGCGCCGCAAGCAAAATGAGTGCCGGCAGCACCAGCGAATCATGGACGCCAACCCATCGGAACAGCACATACCCCACCAGGGGCAGACCGATGAGCTTCAGAGACCCGAGCCACGCCAGCTCCCGCATCCTGGCCTGCAGCGTCCCGAAAGACAGGCTCGCGCCGATAAGAAGCAGTGCCATGGGGAGCGCGAGGCCCGACAGAATGTCGAGCCCCTGCCGGAGGGCTTTCGGCAGCTCCAGCCCGGCCGCGGAAAATAGGCATCCGACCACCATGCTAACGATCACCGGGTTCTGTAGGGTCTGCCGCACGAGGTAAAGCCAGGGATGCTCCCGATTGAGGGACCGAGTGCCCAGGCGGGAGAGGACCAGGATGCTGAGCACGTTTTGTCCGATCATGAGGAAGGTGCTCAAAATCAACGTGCGTGGAAAGTTCTCGGGGCCCAGGGCGTAGAAAGCAATGGCGTAAGCGAGAAAGCCAAGATTCCCGTGAAAGCTGGTTTGAACGAACGTTGCCTTGGCCCCGCCCTCCAGTTTGAGCAACCGGGAAACCACCAGGGCGACCCCCATGAGAACCCCGAGCGGGATCACCAAGCACATTCCCGCGGACAGCTGGAAGTTTTCCTGGAAGGGAGCCTTGACCAGCGTCCCGAAAAGCATGGCCGGCAAGGCCACGTAATAGACCAGCCGGTTTGCCGGACCGACAAACGCGGGTGAGATGAGTCCCCTTCGCTTCAGGACGTAACCGAGGAGGATGATGCTGAAGACGGGAAGGATGGTGTTGACCAGGATCTGAAGCATGTTTCCAAATCTCGCGCGGCTTGTTATATGCCGGCTGCACCTGACGTCCAGCGTGCCTGTACGCTGGCAGGAATGCCGTTGCTTGTCCAACTGTCCAAAAATACTTGACCTTTGAGCGGACTTCTAATACACGGTGCCATGGCAAATGGAAAGGGCAAAAGGACCCACGGAGACACATTATGGCGAAGAACATTGAAGATGATCAGCTGATGGATACGTTCGACGACGATTCCAGCCTGGGCTTCGACCAGGGGGACGATCTCGATTTTGCCGCCGATGACGACATGATGATCGAGGAAGGGGACGAGGAAGATCTCAGCCCTTCCGTTCTCTACAAAGGGATCTCACGGCCCAAGACGGACGAGGACTGGCGCCAGCTCCTCTTGGATGCCAGTCGGGAGGGCATCCCTGCGTACCAGATGACGGATGCCTACCGGGAAGGGGACCTCATCAACCATCCCAGCTTCGGCTTGGGCGTGGTCAGCAAGGTCATCTCTCCGCGAAAGATGGAAGTCATCTACGAGACCAGCAAGAAATTGATGGCGATGAGCATCACTCCGCCGCAGTGAGACAGGACAGGGGGACTGAATGACAAGGAGAGGGGGAGACGGAGGGACAACGAGACGGGACACGCCATCGCCGTTCCCTGGGTAGCTGCATCTCGCTTCTCCATCTCCTTGAATCTCCCCTCCCCCTATCTCGGCGTCTCTCACTTTCCTGATCATGGCATCACCACGTCACCGCATCTCCCCCTCCGCACGGCGCTTCTCCACCGCCGGCGTGAGATGGGTCTTGACCTGCTCCAGGAGAAACGCCTGCACAGACGGGGTGCCCGCCACGATGTGGCCGTTCGCGATATGGTGGCCATTCCCCCAGAAGTCGCTGACCACTCCCCCTGCCTCCTGAACCAGCAAGGCCCCGGCCGCGACATCCCACGGGGCAAGACCGGGCTCCCAGAATCCGTCCACGCGTCCGGCCGCCACATAAGCCAAATCCAACGCGGCAGCACCCGCCCGACGAATGCCGCTCACCACCTCGAAGATGTGTCTCAGGCTCGCCAGGTAGGGCTCGATAATCTTCCGGGTGCGATAGGGAAATCCCGTGGCGATGAGCGCATCGCCCGGCGTCGCGGATTCCCGGACCCGGATCGGCTCGCCGTTCATAAACGCCCCGGCGCCTCTTGCGGCGCTGAAAAGCTCCTCCCTCAAAGGATCCAGCACCAGTCCGACCAGGGGCACGCCGTTCTCGCAAGCCGCAACGGAAATCGCCACGAACGGGAAGCCGTGGATGAAGTTGGTCGTCCCGTCGAGCGGGTCGATAATCCAGGTGATGCCTTCCTGGAACCCGTCGTTGGTGGACTCCTCGGCCATGATATGGTGGTCCGGGAAACGCCTTCGAATCGCCCCGATGATCAGCTCTTCACAGGCCCGGTCCACCTGGGTCACGAAATCGGACGGTCCTTTCAGGGTAACCGAAATGGACGATCGGTTTCCCACGTGCTTTCGGATCAGCTCTCCGGCTTCCAGGACCGCCGCGCGGGCGACCTGCTCCATTGCGTCAATCATTGCTCCTCCATGGTTTCCGCCCGCAAGCCGGTTTGGTCGTGGTTTGCGGTCACGAGGCAAATTGCTTGATCACCTGGTAGGCCCTGATCAGCTCGGGCTGCAGGACATTGACGAGCGCCATCGAGAGCCCGGCCCCGGCGAGCAGGGTGAGGCAGGACGTCTCGACGCTCACGGGGTAGAGATGCCGCTGCCCGCTTCTCAGGTTCGAAAGGCCCACCATGGTCCGAACGGGCTCGGGAAAGAGCGACCAGCCCGACAGCATTCGGACCGTTCGAACGACTTCCTTCACCTGCGCCGCCCCATCGAGCCACGTCAAATTGGGAAGTACCGGATCAAAGATGAGATCCTCCTCCCGGATACCGGCTCCGACGGCCCGCTCGCGGAGCTCCGCCGCGATGGCCAGCCGCCCCTCCAGGGTCGGGGGCACCATGGACCGCTCGTCCATAAGCAGCAGCACGAGCTCGGTCCCATGCTCGGCCGCCAGGGGAAGGATCTCCTCGATCTTGTGCTCCTCGAGGGAAAGGGCGTTCAGGATCGGCTTCTCCCGGCAGACGGCGAGCCCTTTGGCGAGCAGCCTGGAATTGGGGCTGTCCAGGATCAGCCGCCGCTGGGTCACCTCCTGAACCGCCTCGACCATGAAGGCCATTCGGTCCTCGTTTCGGGCGGAAAGGTAGCCCGGGTTGATGTCGATGTAGTGCACCCCCGGGACCTCGCAGCGCTTGACCAGGTCCTGCAGTGGCTTCGGGTCGAGCTTCCGCAGCGCCTCGCTCACAATGGGGTTGAGGGCGTGCAGGTTGTCAGCGGCCAGTTGCATAACGGAGCTCCAGTGCATGTCTCACTTCCGAAAGGCTCCGCTCCCCATGGGCCCTGTGGTGTGAGAGCCGTTCGGTCCATTCGTTGCGGCACGCCTTGTCCGTGATCAGGAAAAGGTTGGCGGAACCGATGTGAAACGCCCCGAGTAGGGCCGCGCCGATAAGCTCGCACGCCACTTGAACGTCAGCGACAAGATGACGCTTGCATCCGCTCCCGGCTTGCTTCAGCAATTCGAGGGCCTCAAGTGAGCCCTGCATGATTGCATGGGGGCAGGCAATGGCCTCCTCGATTGCCAAGGCGAACGCCTCGGAATCCCGCTCCCCTTTGGCCATCTCCTCTGCCAGTCCCTGATAGGCACGCACATCGCGCTCCCGCAGCTCCAGGAAGATTCCGTTCAGCTTCTCCAGCTGCACCAAAGCAGCACGCCACGATTGCCCCGCTTCGCCGTCCGCCGCGTGGCGCGAGCCCTCCAGGCGGAGGATCTTCTCCAGAACAGCGAGCGCCAGCAGGGCCCCGTGGGCTGCGGCGGACCCGCCACCGGGGTCCGGCTGCGGGCGCCGCAGCGCTTCGAGAAACGAATCGTCTTGCATCTTGGGTTTCACGCTCTTCCTGAGATGGGGTCCGGCCAATTGAGGCCGTTGGGCGGCTTTTCTCCGCGGAGACCGGCGAGCAGATTCTCCACGGCCATGGACGCCATCAGGGTACGGGTTTCAACCGTAGCGCTCCCGACGTGCGGCAACAGGACGACGTTATCCAAGGCGGCAAGACCAGGAGTCAGCTCGGGCTCGTTTTCATAGACATCCAGCCCGGCCCCGTGGATCAGGCCTTGCTTGAGGGCGCCCACAAGCGCAGCCTCGTCCACGACCGGGCCTCGAGCCGTGTTGATCAAGCAAGCCGAAGGCTTCATGGTCTCCAGCTCCCGCCGACTGATGAGGTGCCAGGTTTCGGGGGTGAGCGGCACGTGGAGACTCACGAAATCAGATTCCCGCAGCAGATCCTCCAGCGCAGCTCGGGATGCGCCGAGCCGCCGCTCTCTGTCCAAGTCCAGCGAGCGCCGGCTGTGGTAGAGCACCCGCATCTCGAAGCCCGACGCCCGCTTGGCGACCGCCTGCCCGATCCGTCCCATCCCGACGATTCCCAGGGTCTTGCCGGCGACCTGCGATCCCAGGAAGTGAAAGGGCGCCCAGTACTTGAACTGCCCTTCCCGGATCATCCGGTCTCCTTCCACGACCCGGCGCGCGAGGCTCATGATCAGGGCGAACGCGAGGTCCGCCGTCGCATCCGTCAGCACACCCGGCGTGTTCGTCACCAGAATGGATCGTCGCGTGGCGGCCGCCACGTCGATGTGATCGAAGCCCACCCCGAAGTTGGCGATGACCTTCAGCCTTCCCGCGCGCGCCATGAGACTTTCGTCGATGCGGTCGGTGATGGTGCACAGGAGCCCCTCGACGCTTCCGATGACGTCGACCAACCGATCCCTCTCCATGGGCTGATCTTCGGGGTGCATCTCGAACTGATGCTCGGCTTCGATCTTGGCCCGAAGCTCAGCCGGCAGCCGAATCGTGGATAAGACCTTCATCCCTGCGTCCTCTCGAAACCAGGAGCTCCTTCGACGACAATGCATGCACGCGACTGTGTGCCCGAAATCCCAATTGCCACCCCGGTGGGGTCGCTTCCTGAAACGCGGCTCCACCCTGGCTTGAGAGTACGCGATTCATCATTTCCTCGCAAGAAGGCTCTCAAGCGGTTGGGCCGAAGCTGGCGGCCTGACCCTGCCCGCAAGGATCTCCCCCGGTGTGACGGATCGGCCATGGTACCGGACGGTTGCACCGTCTCTGCTCACGATCACCGTACCCTCGAGCGAGATTCCCGCAAAAAGACTGTAACTACTCCTCAATCGGTGTAGGTCGGGATTCTATCCCGACAGGCTACGGGTCAAGGATGTCGGGTTGTAAACCCGACCTACAGCTACGCGACGATAAACACGCTTGCCCACGGTTATTGAGAAGTTACGAAGCGGGCACCATCCAAGGGCTCGGCGGGCTCATAGACCCGCTTCGCTCTGATCTCCATCCGGTCCTCCCCCACATGGAAAACAGGAACCCGCCCCGTGCCTCGCAACCAATCGCAGCAGGCGCTCAAAGGACACGGGCCGGCTTCGCTTAGCCCGCGGCACGCAGGCAAGTCGATCAGCATCCTCGTGGACATGATCGTCAAAGTGAGACCCGCGGTCAGCGCCTTTCGACCAGCATGCAAACCAGGTCCATGACGTTCGTTCTCGTGGGGCCGGAGACGAACAGGTCCCCCAGGGCTTTAAAGAACGGGTACGAGTCGTTTCGCGCCAGATGATCGGCGGGGGCCAGCCCAATCTGCCGTGCACGGCTGCAGGTGGCTCCGTCCGCAAAGGCGCCCGCCGCATCGGTCGGACCGTCGGTTCCATCCGTTCCGGCGCACAGGAGAGAGATGCCCTCGAGGCCGTCGATGGCTATAGCCGCAGCCAGCGCCAGCTCCTGGGCGCGCCCCCCCTTGCCGTCTCCCTTGACGATCACCGTGGGCTCCCCGCCGGCCAAAATGCAGGCCGGGGGACGCACGGGATGGTCGGAGGCGAGGATTTCTCGGGCCACGGCGGCGATGAAGCCGGCGACCTCCCGGGCTTCCCCCTGGAGCTGCGACGTCAGAACAAGCGGCTTGTATCCCAGCGACACGGCTTCATCGCGCGCGGCAAACAGGGCCGACCGGTTGTTGCCCACCAGAACGTTCTGCACGCGCCTGAGAGCGGGGTGGTCCGGCTTGACGGTCTCGGGCTCTTCTCGATTGAGACCTCGATGGAGGATTTCAAGCACCCGGCCAGGGACCTTTGACACGATGGAATGCCTCTCAAGGATGTCGATGCAGTCGCCAAAGGTGGAGGGATCCGCCACGGTCGGTCCCGATGCGATCACATCCAGGGAGTCTCCAACGACATCCGACAGAAAGAGGGACACAACCATAGCGGGGTGGGCCGCCAGAGCAAGCCCCCCTCCCTTCAGGCGCGACAGGTGCTTTCGGATGGCGTTGATTTCACGGATCGTCGCGCCGCATTCCAACAGCAACTGGGTGGTGGCCTGTTTGTCCGCAAGACCGATGGGCGACCGTGGCGCGGGCAGCAGCGCGCTGGCGCCCCCCGAAAAGACGCCGATGGCCAGGTCATCTTCGGTACAACCCTCCAGCTCCTGGAGAACGGCTTCGGCAGCCCTCAGACCGTTCTCGTCCGGCAGGGGATGGCCGGCCTCAAGAATCCGGATCCGTTCAAGAGGAAGTCGGTGGCCGTACTTGACCACGACCACCCCTCCGGTGAGGCGATCTCCGAGGATCCCTTCGAGAGCCCGTGCCATCGGAGCCGCCGCCTTTCCGGCTCCCACGACGACCACGCGACGGGCACCCTTCAGGTCATAGGCGCAATAGCCCACCCGCAACGTGCTCTGCACGCGCCGCACATGGCGCCAGACGGCCGCTCCCGGGTCCACGGCCCGGAGCCCCGCGTAGAACATTCGCTCAAGGATCGCCTTCCTGCTCACCTCCATATGCGTCTGCGAGCCTTTCCCAGGGTGCGATTTCAGACCGTCGGCTTCAGCTCTCCGTCCCTGTTTCAGTACCCATCCGGGAATTCCAGCCGATAAGGCGCGACGAAGAAGCGGGGTGCGCTAAGCAAAGCGTTCTCAAGACGGCGCCGGACGGCTCACGCCTTTCGACTATACTCATAGCGAAATCATAACGTTACAGCAATGACAATCTGGTAAGCTCCCAGGGGCCGATTGCGCAGACCAACATCATCCCCAGTCGCGGCCCTGAGCCTCAGCACGTGGGACAAATGCGGTCCTTTTTCACCTTGACAAGATCGAGAGCCAACGTCTATAGCCGAATTCTGTAGCTATTTTGCGCCAATCTGACTGTGAGCTCGGTTCCGGCCTTCTTCGCCGCAGTACAAATAGGCTGATCTCTGGCTGCCTTAGCCGTTTCTTTCGAGGCATTCCCGCGGAATCCCGCGCATGGTGCGCCCCGCCGGGAAGTCCGATGTCGATTAGAGTGAACAAGGAGCCGCCCATGACGTTTCAGGAACTGATCCTTGCGTTGAACAAATTCTGGTCCGACCGGGGATGCGTGATCCAGCAGCCCTACGACCTGGAAGTGGGAGCGGGGACGTTCAATCCCGCGACGTTTTTGCGAGTCCTCGGACCCGAGCCCTACAACGTGGCTTACGTCGAGCCGTCCCGGCGGCCGACCGATGGCCGTTACGGGGAGAACCCCAACCGTCTGCAGCATTACTATCAGTACCAGGTCATCCTCAAACCGTCGCCTCCGGATTCCCAGGGGCTTTACCTGGAGAGCATGAAGAGTTTGGGAATCGACCCCCTTGACCACGATATCCGTTTTGTCGAGGACGACTGGGAATCCCCCACCCTCGGGGCTTCCGGGCTTGGCTGGGAAGTCTGGCTGGACGGCATGGAGATCACCCAGTTCACTTACTTTCAGCAGGTGGGGGGCATCGCCCTGAGCCCCGTGAGCGTGGAGCTCACCTACGGCCTCGAGCGCATCGCCATGTACCTCCAGGGCGTCAACAATGTCTATGACCTCAAGTGGGTCGGCAACGTGACGTATGGGGACGTCCACCACCAGGGCGAGGTGGAATGGTCCCACTACAATTTCGAAGAAGCCGACGTGGACATGCTCCTGCAGCTCTTCAACATGTACGAGAAGGAGTCAATGCGCATGAACGAGCGCGGGCTCGTTCTGCCCAGCTATGACTATTGTCTCAAGTGCTCGCACGCCTTCAATCTGCTGGATGCCCGCGGCGCCATCAGCGTCACCGAACGAACCAACTACATCGCCCGGGTGAGGAATCTGGCCCGGCTAGTGGCGCACGCGTACGTGGACCAGCGTGAAAAAATGGGATTCCCCCTGCTCAAGAAATGGGACTAACGGTCACTGATGGAGGAAACCGTGGGAGAAGCATTTTACCTCGAGATCGGCAGTGAAGAGATACCCGCGGGGTACATACAGCCCGCTTTGGCGGCCATGGCCGCCCAGATGACGCGTTTTCTGGACGAGCATCGCATCGCGCACGGTGAGCCATTCACGACGGGGACGCCGAGGCGGCTTGTGCTGAGCATTCCGGAGGTGGCTCCCGCCCAGGAAGCCTGCACCATCGAGGTGGTGGGCCCCCCCAAGCAGGCGGGCTTTGATCCTCAAGGACGCCCCACCAAGGCCGCCGAAGGCTTTGCGAGAGGGCAGGGCGTCCGGGTCGAGGACATCACCTTCAAGCAGACCCCCAAGGGGGAGTACCTGTGCGTCCTGAAGGAAGAGACGGGGCTTCCCACCCGGGAGCTCCTCGAAAAGATGCTCCCGGATTTCATCGCGCACATCCCTTTTCCGAAGTCCATGCGCTGGGGAAGTCTCAACGTCACCTTCACCCGCCCCGTCTTCTTCATCGCGGCCATGCTGGGAAAGACCGTGCTCGACTTCACGTACGGTGACATCCAGAGCTCGAATCGCTCCTTTGGCCACCGTTTCCTGAGCCCCCAATGGCTGACCGTCGAGGACTTTCAGAGCCACAAGGAAGCGCTCAAGCGGCACTACGTCATCGTGGACACGGCCGAGCGCAAGGCGCTGGTCAAGCAGGGGATCGAGGAAGCGGCCAAAAGCGTGGGCGGCAGGGTCCTGGAAGATGAGGAGCTGCTCGAAGAAGTCACGCACCTGGTCGAATTCCCGCAGCCGCTGGTCGGGGAATTCGAAGAAAAATTTCTGGCGCTCCCGCCGGAGCTGCTCATCACGGTCATCAAGAAGCACCAACGCTATTTTGCCATCACGGGCCAGGACGGCAACCTGCTGCGCTACTTCGTTACCGTCGCCAATACAAAGCCCCGGGACTTTTCGGTGGTTGCGGCGGGCAATGCGCGCGTGGTGCGGGCGCGGCTCGAGGATGCCCGCTTCTACTACGAGGAAGACCAGAAGGTCCGCTTGGAAGACCGCGCCGAGCAGCTCAAGCAGGTGGTGTTCCACTCCAAGCTGGGCACAAGCTGGGAGAAGGTCGAGCGCTTCACCGCTCTGGCCAAGTGGCTGGGCGAGCGACTCGCTCCCGCGCACGTGGAAGCCACCCTCCGGGCCGCCTACCTGTGCAAGGCGGACCTGGTGACGGGCATGGTAGGGGAATTCCCCGAGCTCCAGGGCGTCATGGGACGAGCTTACGCACGCCTTCAGGGAGAGCCGGAAGCGGTGTGCCAGGCCATCTATGAGCATTATCTCCCGATTCGGGCAGGCGGCGAGATTCCGGGGTCCGTGGAAGGATCCCTCCTCAGCCTCGCCGACAAGATGGATTCCATCGTCGGCTGCTTCGGCGTGGGCCTCATTCCGACCGGCGCCGCCGACCCCTTTGCCCTGCGCCGCCAGACCCTTGGCATCATCCGGATCATCCTGGAAAAGCCTTTCCGCATCTCTCTTTCGGAATTCATCGACCAGGCCATGCCGCTCCATGCCTCCAAAATGACCGAGCCGAAAGATACCGTCAAACAGGGAGTGCTCGAATTCTTCCAAGGCCGGCTGCACCATTTCCTGGTGAGCCAGGAGGGGTTCGGCCCGGATGTGGTGGACGCGTCGCTCGGCATCGGCATCGACGACCTGGTGGACGCCGTGGCTCGAGCCCGTGCGGTTGCCGCCTTCAAGGCACGCCCCGACTTCGACTCCCTGGCCGTCGCCTTCAAGCGCGTGGTGAACATCATCAAAGAGCCCGAGACGACGCCAGTCTCTCCCGAGCTGCTCCAGAGCGCCGCCGAACAGGCGCTGCTTTCGGCGCTCAAGGACACCGAGGGCGTGGTGGAAGGCTGTGTGAGACAATCCGACTACGATGGCGCCCTCGAAGCCATGTCGCGCCTCAAGGACTTCATCGACGGGTTTTTCGATTCGGTCCTGGTGATGGACAAGGACGAAGCGCTTCGGCGCAACCGGCTGGCGCTCCTGACCCGCATCCAGAGTCTCTTTCTGAAAGTCGCTGACTTCAAGAAGATCCAGACGGGATGAGAACCGGACTTCCGAAATGTGCCACAAGAAAGGGTTGCCACCGAGGGTAGCGCCGCCTTCCACGGCGGCGTTCAAGCAGATGGAATAACAGCCATATTGGCGCCGCCTCCTTGTAGGGGCGAATGATCTTTCGCCCCTACAATCTCTGATATCGAAGCTCTTCAGCCTTAACGAGTATACCTCGCCGAGACTCGCGACGCAGCGTTGCCATGAGCCCATCCAAATCACACGCAGGGAGCTTTCGACCCATGCAAATTCTTGTCTTAGGGGCCGGGGCCATGGGGAGCCTTTTGGGAGCCCGGCTTGCCCGTACTGACGCGTCGGTGACCTTGTTCAGCATCGACAAGGAGCACATTGGGGCGATCCAGCAACACGGCCTGATTATCGAAGAATTGGATGAAACCGTCTCGCACCACCGCCTGCCCGCCATCGATTCGCCTGAAGCCATTGTAGCCAAGCCGGACCTCGTCCTCGTCACGGTGAAAAGCTATGCCACCGAGATTGCCGTTCAAAGCGTCATGCCATTCTGCGACGCCTCAACCCTCTTCCTAACGCTCCAAAATGGCACGGGAAACTGGCAGCAGATCGCGCGGATCGCCAACCGTGAAGCGGTAGTCGCCGGCACGACCGCTCAGGGCGCCACCCTGGTCGGACCGGGTCGTGTCCGCCACGGGGGCAACGGGGCGACCTTCCTCGGCGAGCCCGAAGGACAGCCCACCGGCCGTGTCACGGCGCTCGTGAATCGCTTTCGGCAGGCCGGTCTGCACACGGAATCGAGCGACAACATGGAGCGGCTCATCTGGGAAAAGCTCATGGTGAATGTCGGCATCAACGCCATCACGGCCCTCACTGGGATCCGAAACGGCTTCGTCGCCGATCTCCAGCCCGCCCGCCGGCTGAGCCGCGCCGCCGTCCGTGAGGCCATGGAGGTGGCTAAGGCCGCCGGCTTTCCGATGCCGGCCGGCATGGAGGAGAAGGTCCTCTCCATCGCCAGGGCCACGGCCAGGAACCGCTCCTCCATGGGCCAGGACGTCGATGCGAGGAAGCGGACGGAAATCGATTCCATCAACGGCGCCATCGTCCAACTTGGCAGGGAGCTGCAAGTCCAGACGCCCATCAACCTGACCCTCACCAACCTGGTGCGGATTGTGGAAGCCGGGTTTGGGAGCTGAACAGGAGAGGTTCTCCCCATGGAAAAACGAATCACGGCCCCCGACATTCTTGCCGCCAAAGGCGCTCGCAAATTGACCGAGCTCACGGCTTATGATTATCCCACGGCTCTTTTGGTGGACCAAAGCGGCATTGATATGATCCTGGTCGGAGATTCCCTGGCCATGGTCGTGCTGGGCCAGGAAGATACGCTTGCGGTCGACATGGACGTCATGATCCATCACACCAAGGCCGTGGCGCTGGCAGCCAAGCATGCCCTGGTGATCGGAGACATGCCGTTTATGTCCTACCAGGTGAGCGTCGAGCAGGCCGTTCTCAACGCGGGCCGGTTTCTGAAGGAAGGCCGTGCCCAGGCGGTGAAGCTGGAAGGCGGAAAGCGGGTCGTGCCGCAGGTCGAAGCCATCGTTGCGGCCGGTATTCCGGTCCAGGGGCACATCGGTCTAACACCTCAAAGCAGCGCCCAGATGGGTGGGTTCCGGGTGCAGGGGAAGACGGCCGAAGCCGCCAAAGCCTTGATCGAAGACGCGCAGGCCCTGGCCGATGCGGGCTGCTTCAGCATCGTGCTCGAAGCCATTCCTGCCCCCATCGCCGCTCGCATCACGGACTCCGTTCCGGTCCCGACCATCGGCATCGGCGCAGGTCCCCACTGCGACGGCCAGGTGCTGGTCGTGCACGACGTCCTGGGCCTGTTCGACCGATTTCTCCCCCGTTTCGTCAAACGCTATGCAGAGCTTTCCACTGTTATCCGTGACGCCTTGGGCCGCTACAAGGAAGAAGTCGAAAGCGGCGTCTTTCCCGGCCCGGAGCACACATTCGGTATGTCTGATGCGGAAATGGAAAAACTGGGGGTGGCAACCGAGAAGAAATAACCCGGGGAAGCAGCATGTACCAGGTGCTTAAACGGTGGCGCCGCCTTCCACGGCGGCGAGAGAGCTTCTCGAAATTTCAAACGCCGCCATGGATGGCGGCGCCACCAAAAATCCTGATCCTATGCGGACAGCCGTCTCCTCTCACCAAGGGAGAAGACTAAGATGAGAGGCAATTCCCCACTAAGACCCGCTCTCAGGACAAACCGAGCGGATCCACAAATCCCGCCGAGATATTAACGATCCCGATGCACCTTCATCTTCTGTGCGTACTGCCCCAGCGCCATCAGGGGAAAGCAATTGCGGTAGTTGTGGTAGCGGATGTAGAAGTGGTTGGGAAACCCCGTTCCTGTGAAGTAGGCTTCTTCCCAGGTGCCGTCCGGCCGCTGGGTGTCGAGCAGGTATTGAATACCGCGCCGGACTTCGGGGGAATGCTCCTCACCGCCCGCCATCAATCCCATCAACGCCCAGGCGGTTTGCGACGCGGTGCTCGGACCATGCCCGCGCAGCTCGGGGTATTTGTATGACGCACAGGTTTCGCCCCAGCCGCCGTCTCCGTTCTGGTGCGACTTGAGCCAGTCGAGCGCGGCCTGAACGTACGGGGCCTTCATGTCTTCGCCGATCTTGAGCAAGCCCCGCAGGACGGACCACGTGCCGTAAATGTAGTTGACGCCCCAGCGCCCCCACCAGCAGCCGTCCGGCTCCTGAAGCTCCTTGAGAAACGCGATGCCACGCTTGGCATGCGGGTGGCTCCTATCCAGCCCGAAGACCCCCATTGCCTCGATCACGCGCGCGCTCACGTCCGCGGTCGGGTAGTCGACCATGGCTTCCTGGTCGGCAAAGGGGATCCGATTCAGGATCATCATGGTGTTCTCGCGATCGAAGGCAGCCCACCCGCCGTTTTGGCACTGCATGCTGAGGCACCAGTCCATCCCCAGCTTCAGCGCCTCCTCCATGCCTTCGCACTGGCTCTCCTTCATGCGGTGGAGGGCCATTAGAACGACTGCGGAATCGTCCACGTCCGGATAGATGTTGTTCACGAACTCAAATGCCCAGCCCCCCGGAGGACAGCAGTTTTTCACCTGCCAGTCGCCGCCCGTTTTGATCTGCTTGGAGATCAGCCAAGACGTTGCTTTCTTCAGCACCGGGTCGTCGGGGGTCGATCCCGCATCCAGGAATGCCAGGGCCGTCAGCGCCGCATCCCAGATGGGGGAGATGCAGGATTGCATGCGCAGTCCGAGCTCGTCGTCCAGGCAGAAGTCTTCCATCGCTTTCAGGCCTTTCGCGATCACCGGATCATCGACCGCATAGCCCAGGTAGTGCAGCGCCAGAACCGAATACACCATTGGCGGCTGGATCCCGCCCCAGTCGCCCGATTCTTCCTGATGCTCCAGGATCCAGGTCTCGGCTGCCTGAACCGCCCGGTTTCGCAGACCCGGCAGCGGCCGCTGCTCATACCACTTCACCAGCCGATCGAGAACATAGAACGCCTTGTGGGTCTTGGACCGAAACCGCTTCGGGCTGAAGGCAGCCTCGCCGCCGACGTAAAGCTCTCCAATGCAAAGCGATGCAGGCAGCCGCAGCCTCGGCCGCAAGGCCAAAACGATGGAAAGCGGCACGACCGTTCCGCGCGCCCAGCTCGAGAACTCGTAAATGCTGAAATAAAAATGCGACGGCAGGAGCACAATTTCGACGGGCATGGACGGAATCTTGTCCCAGTCGTACTGGGAGAAGAGCGCCAGCCAGATCTTGGTGAACACGCGGGCCGCCTCGATGCCGCCGTGGTCCAGAATAAAGCGTCTCGCCTTGCGCATGGGCTCGGACTCCGGGTTTTCCCCGGCCAGCTTGAGCGCAAAATAGCATTCGATGGTCGTGCTGAGCTCGCCCCCATCCCCGTAAAAAAGGGCCCAGGACCCGTTCTCCGCCTGGTGATTGTAAAGGTACCTGACCATCCGGGCCTTCTTGTCCGGATCGAGGATTTCGAGGATGTACAGCAGCATGAGGTATTCGGCGGTGATGGTGCAGTTGGATTCCAGCTCGGACCACCAGTATCCTTCCGGATACTGCGTGCGAATGAAATAGTCTTTGGTTCGCTCGATGGCTTCCTGCAGGGATAGCGGGCCCGGTGCCGTCCCTTTGAGCTCCTGGCTCCGATGGGAGCTTCCCGTGCACTTTCCGTCCCCGGAGACCGATGCGTCGGAGCACAACGTATTCCGCTTCTGCTGGGGAAACGACCCTGCATTGCGGTATTGTGTCATCACATCAGCCCCCAGTCCTCTTCCCTCCGGAAAACCCATGGAGCCGCCCCCGCCTGTAACCGCATCGTAACGAAGTGTCATGCTGGTTTCCGCTTGCTTTGACATGGTTCTTTCGCTGCCGTTCCAGGGGAGCCTCCTGCCCCGAACGCTCCCCAAGCAGACAAAAAGTAGTGATTATCTATAACAAATCGCCCTCTTGCACAAGCTTTTCAGTGCAGAGTGTCGTTAATGCATGCTCGGCATCCCTGCGAAATGGCGTCATCATGCAATTGCTGAGCTGGCAAGCCCTCACAAAATGATCCTGCAATCGACGGCCCAGCACCCCTCGGGAGCTGCGATCACGGGGTTCAGGTCCAGCTCGGAGATTTCCGGATGCTCCTGGATCATCGTCGAAACCCGCACGATCACCTGCTCGAGTGCAGGCAGGTGAACCCCCTTCTGACCGCGCGCCCCTTTGAGCAGCGGGAAGAGCCGAAGCGATTTCAGCATGGAAGCTGCTTCATCGGGATCCACCGGGACGAGCGCCCGGGACACATCCTTAAAAACTTCCGTGAAGATGCCGCCCATGCCGACCACAACCAGGGGCCCGAACTGGGCGTCCTTCTTGACGCCGATGAGCAGCTCCTGTCCGACGATTTGACGCTGCACCAGGATGCCGTCCAACGTCCCCTCCGGCGTCCGCTCCCGAAACAGGCGCTCGAGCTCCCCGAAGGCCTCATCCAGCGCTTCATTCGAGCCCACATTGAGCCGAATCCCGCCCCAATCGGACTTGTGGAGCCACTGGGGCGAGATAATCTTCAAGACAACCGGGTAACCCATCTCAGAAGCGATGTTTGACGCTTCAAGCACATTTTGGGCCAACATGCCGGGAACAAAGGGAATTTTATAAGGTCGGAGCATTTCCTCCGCAGCGACGCCAACAACGAGATTGGCTCCTGGAGCCGATTCAGTCCGACTTCGCGATGGTGCCGCGTACGGCGAGGGCTCGATGGGCCTGGCGTGCTTCAAGAACCCGTGGTAGCGCCAAAGGCCGGCGAGTCCCATGACGGCTTCGTCAATGCTGGCAAAGCAGGCCACATTGGGCTCTCCTTCCAGCGCCTTCGCCTGGCGATCCTGGTCTCCCCCGTAGAGCCAAAGCGCGACGGGCTTGCCGCTTCCGTTGTGGCGGTTGACCTCTTTGGCTGTTGCGACCATGTCCAGGTCCGCGTGCAGCGGCGACCGCATGGTTGGAGCGATCCCGAGGATGGAGTCGATGCGGTCGTCGCCGAGGAGTCCCTTGGCCGACTCGGTGAACACCTTGGTGAAGGAGCCCGCGACCATCCCCAAGGGCCAGATGTCTACCGGGTTCCGGAGCTTGTGCCAGTCGATGTGAGGATTTTCAAGCCCCTCGCGCAGATGCTCGGGAAACGGCCCGATCTCGAGGCCAAAGTCCTCGCAGGCGTCGGCGGTCAGAATCCCGATGGCGCCCGTCGCGGTGACGACTCCGAGCGACGGACCGCCTACGGACCCAAATTTCAGAAAGGCGCGGCAGACGGCCTTGAGCTCGACCATGCTGCGCACGCGCAGGATCCCGGCCCGCTTGAAGGCAACATCGAAAATTGCGTCTTCGCCCACGAGGGACCCCGTGTGCGAGAGGGCCGCCTCGGCCCCCGCGGCGCTCCGGCCCGTCTTTAGGACGATGATCGGCTTGTGCGGCGTGATCCGGGAAGCCACATGCAGGAAATCCCTCCCCCGGTGCATGCCTTCCATGTGCAGCACGATGAGGCGCGTTTCGGGGTCGTTTTCCAGGTATTCGAGGGAGTCGACGAAATCGACGTCCACGCAGTTGCCGACATCGATGGCCTTTCCCAGACGCCCCGTGAAAGATTCGTAGCCCACCTGGAAGACGCCGGACTGGGCCACCAGCGTGATGGGCGGCGGGCTCGAGTCGTCTTCGATCTCCACGAAGGCCGTGCTGAACCGGCTGAAGGCGTTCCAGATCCCCATGGTGTTGGGCCCCACGACGCGGGTCCCGGCCGCCTTGGCCATGGCCTGCAGCTCGGCCTGGAGCTCCTTGCCCCGCTCGTCGGCATCGGCGAACCCCTGGCTGATCAGGACCACGTGGGTGATCCCCTTGTCGATGCATTCCTTGAAGACGGGCAGCACCCGGTCGCGCCCGAGGGAAATCACCGCCACATCCGGCGTCTCGGGAAGCTCCGCAACGCTTCGCACCGTGCGGTGGCCGAGGATTTCCTCCACCTTCGGGTGGACCACGTGGATCGTTCCCCGAAAGCCGAAGCGCTTCATCACTTCGAGGTTGTTGTAGCTTCCGGGCCCGCTCTGGCGCGTGACACCGATCAGAACCACGGAACGGGGATCAAAAAAGCGTTGCATCAAATCGCTCCTTTCTGCACAGTTTCAACCCGGCACAACCGCCCTTTCGGCGAAGGCCAATTGGCGTCCACTTGGAGCCTGTTTCGGAATTCTCGACGGAACGAGAGATCCGGGATTAATGGCGTGCCCTGCCGGACGGACCGCCGCCGGGGTGGCACATAGCCTCTCCTGGACCGGCCATTTTCCGGAAATCCAGTGAGGCTGGAAAACTATTAAGGCAGTGAAGCAGAAAACACAAGCCGTGAGCCCGACAAAAGACGCACGCATCCAGGAAAAGCTCATTCGGTGGTTCGAATCCGAAAAGCGGAACCTGCCATGGCGGGAGCATTACGACCCGTATGCGGTCTGGATCTCCGAGATCATGCTGCAGCAGACCCAGGTCAAGACGGTGCTGCCCTACTTCGACCGGTGGATGCGACGATTCCCGGACGTCCGGGCTGTGGCGGAGGCTCCCGAGGAGGCAATTCTCAAAGCCTGGGAGGGGCTCGGGTACTATTCCCGGGCGCGCAACATCCAGAAAACGGCCCGGCTGCTCCTGCGGGAGCACGGGGGCGAGCTGCCCCGGGACCACCGGGCGCTTCTTGCGCTGCCGGGGATCGGGCGCTACACGGCGGGGGCCATCATGAGCGTCGCCTTCAACGAGGATTTTCCTCTCGTGGACGGGAATGTGGAACGGGTGCTGGCGCGGTTGTTCGACCTCGACGCGCCGCTTGGGGAGCAGGCGACCAAGCAGGCCCTCTGGAAACTCGCCGAGCGGCTCATCCCCCCGGGGCGGGCCAGGCAGTTCAACCAGGGAATGATGGAGCTCGGCGCACTCGTCTGCCTGCCCCAAAATCCTCTGTGCGCCGAATGTGCCACCCGAAACGAGTGCGCGAGCCTCAAGGCGGGAACGGTGGACCAGCGCCCCGTGACGGTCAAGCGCCGCCCCCCGTCCCCCATTGAGGTTGCCGTCGGCATCCTCGTTCGCAAAGACGGCCGCATCCTCATCCAAAAGCGCCCCCCAAACGGCCTCATGGCTCACCTATGGGAGTTTCCCGGCGGAAAAGTGCAGGACGGCGAGCCCCCCGACGCGGCGCTCATCCGCGAATTTTTAGAAGAGCTGGAGCTTAAGGTCCACCGGCTCGACCGGTTCGTCACCCTCCGCCACAGCTACACGTCCTTCCGGGTGACGCTCCACGCCTTTTTCTGCGAGCTGGCAGGGAAAAGGCAGAAGCCCGTTCCCCATGCCGCCGT